>UQKQ01000005.1 GCA_900541645.1 uncultured Collinsella sp. | reverse complement strand
TTGAATAATTTTCGAGCCGAGCCGACATAACCGGTGTAGCCTTCACGCAGCGAAGCTGTTGGAATAAATGCGACTTTTTTATTTTCAATTTCTTCCTTTATCAGACTTCCTACACTTGAAAAGTGAGAACATAAAAACAGTTTCATCAATATCCTCCTTTATGTATTAATTCTTATTTGTTGAACTAAGCCGTGTATACCATACTCTCCAATGAAAGAACGCCCTAATATAGCGAAATTTTGCCGTTTTCCTGCGTACGTGCGTACACACTCCACAGGAATTCTAAGGTGCCTGCCCCCTTAGCACACGGACTTTGGAACAAAGTCTAGTGTGTTACGCCTTGCCAGAGGTGTACAGGCTCCCGGTATGCACGTACGAAGCAATTGCCATCAATGCGCCATATAAGTGGCGATCAAGTTCGCACAAAGCGACCTTGATCCCGCAAAACAAAAGGCAGGATACCATCACCACGATGATACCCTGCCTTTGTTCGTTCCTGTTTACCGTTCCGAGTAGTCCTTCCGTAGAATTTCCGATAAACAAAAAACGTATCCGAACCCTTTCTCGTAAAGAACCGGGTTCGAGTACGAACTGAATGGTGGAGCAATAAAAAACCACCACAAAAGGTGCCTGTCCCCTTTGTGGTGGTTTTGGGCTGGGCCTAGAGCGTGTGGCCGTAGGCGTTGGCGGCCTTGATGGCGGCGGCGAACTTTTCGTCGGTGAAGGGCTCGGGGTTTCCCTGCTTCCATTCGTTGGTGGCGTGCGCGTATTCACACAGGGCGGGGATATCGGCCACGGAAAGCCCGACCTGCTCAAGCGTTACGGGCAGCCCCATCTGCTTGTTAAAGGCGGCGTAGCGCTCAAGGTTCTCGGTGTCGCCCGTGTAGGCAAAAAGCACGAGCACGCCCAGGCTCACGACCTCGCCGTGCAGGTAGGTGCCCTCGCGCGGAATGCTGCACGTGGCGTTGTAGAACGCATGCGCCACGCTCGAGTTGTAGTAGTAATCGTTTTGGTTGGTCAGGTTGGAGACGTAGCCCGTGTTGACCACGATATCGAGCGCGATCTGCTTGACGGCCTCGGTCGACAGGTTCTGGCGAACGTCCTCAAGACCCTGCACGCCATAGGTAAACAGCGGCTCGGAGCAGGTGTGTGCGAGCGCCAGGCCAAGACCGGCGGTGTGCTCCAGGTTGCCGGCGCTCGTGGCGTATTCGACCTCGGGCTGCTTGGACAGGGCATCGCCCACGCCGGCCCAGAAGTACTCCGCCGGAGCCTCGGCAATGATCTTGGGGTTGATGAAGATGTGTGCTGGGCGGTTGGGGTACGAATAGCCCTCGAGCGAGCCGTCGTCGTTGTAGACAACGGCAATGGCGGTCGCGGCCGAGCAGTTGGAGCAGATCGTCGGTACCGTAAAGACGATCTTCTTGAGCTCGATGGCCGCTGTCTTGATGGTGTCGAGCGCCTTGCCGCCGCCGCATGCGATAAGAACGTCGGCTTCTTGGCAGGCAGGGGAGTTCACAACCTTGGCGATATTGGCGCGCGTGCTGTTGGTGCCGTAGACGCGCGTCTCCAGAATCTCGACGTCGGTGCCTTCCAGCGCCGCTTCGATACCGGGAAGCGCCGCTGCCAGTGCTCGTTTACCACCGATAATCGCGACCTTGGTCGCTCCGTACTCGTCCAGTGCGCCGGGCAGCTCGTCAAAGCAGTTCTCGCCGACGGTGTAGTCGCTCATTCCAATCGTGCGCATAGCGGCCTTCTTTCGCTAGATAAAGTGCTTTCAGGTATTTTGCTCCAAGTGAGTGCTTGCGACCGCGAGAAGTTTCTAAAGTATGAAACCGATGTTGAGGGTTTTTCGCCGGCGTTGACCGTGCTACCATACAGCGCATAAGCGTTGATGGGGACGAGTAGTCGGCCGTCCGCATGCTACAGAGAGCGGGGAGCGCTGAGAACCCGTGCATGCGACCGATGAAAATCACCCCGGAGCTGCGGTCCCAACGGACGCGCCGTGTAGGCACGTCTTAGTAGACATCGCCGAGATGGTCGTCGATACAGGCCAGCCGAGTAACGGATGCGAGCGCGCTATAACGCGGGCGAGGGCATCTAAGCTGGGTGGTTAAGCGAAGAGCTTTTGCGGGCACATAGTCCGTTTTGTGGCGCTTCGTCCCAGCTTGTAGGGACGGGCGCTTTTTTGGTGCCCAACGGGCGTGCGCGCCCACGACATGAAAGGGGTACCGTGGCAAACGAGTACAAGCAGACGATGAATCTGCCCAAAACCGGTTTTCCCATGCGTGCCGGTCTTTCCAAGTCCGAGCCCAAGCGACTCAAGGACTGGCAGGACAACAAGGTCTACGAGCAGGTTCTGAAGAAGAACGAGGGTCACAAGAAGTTCGTGCTGCACGACGGCCCTCCGTACGCCAACGGTCCGATCCACATCGGCCACGCCATGAACAAGATCTCCAAGGACATGATCAACCGCTACTGGATGATGCAGGGCTATGAGGTCCCTTATGTCCCCGGTTGGGACTGCCATGGCCAGCCGATCGAGCACAAGGTCGAGGAGAAGCTCGGCACCGAGAAGTTCAACCAGACCTCCACGGCTAAGATCCGCGAGCTCTGCAACGAGTTCGCTGTCGAGAACATCGAGCTGCAGAAGGCCGGCTTCCGTCGTCTGGGCGTGCTCGGCGACTGGGATAACCCCTACCTGACGCTCTATCACCAGCATGACGCTGCCGACATCGAGGTCTTTAAGGCCATGTTCGACAAGGGCATGATCTATCGCGGCCACAAGCCGGTTCACTGGTGCAAGCACTGCCATACCGCGCTGGCCGAGGCCGAGATCGAATACTCCGACGAGACGAGCCCTTCCATCTTCGTACGCTTTGAGATGACTTCCAAGCCCGTCGGCCTCGAGAGCTTCGATGGCCCGGTCGACTTTATCATCTGGACGACTACGCCGTGGACCATCCCTTCCGACCAGGCAGTCTCCCTTAAGCCCAGCGCTGCCTATGTCGCCGTTGAGCACGATGGCCGTGCCGAGGTCATGCTCGAGGACCTAGCCCCCAAGTGCTGCGAGGAGTTTGGCTGGGAGTACACCCCGGTCATGGTCGACGGCAAGCCCTATGTGGTTCCCGCCGAGACCTTCCACCACATCCACTACAAGCAGCCGATCTTTGACGGCGTTGAGGGCGTGGCGCTGCTGGCCGATTACGTCGGTGTCGATGACGGTACCGGTATCGTTCATAACTCGCCCGGCCACGGCGTCGACGACTACTTTGCCTGCCTCAAGGAGGGCATCACCGACATCTGCATGCCGGTCGATGACGACGGCAAGTTCTACACCGGTGAGGAGTTTGGCACCGGCGGTCCCTTTAGCGGCATGGATACTGACGAGGCCAATCCGCACATCATTGAGTTCCTGCGCGAGCGCGGCACCCTGGTCCTCGAGAAGAAGATCACGCACAGCTATCCGCACTGCTGGCGCTGCAAGCACCCGGTGCTCTTTCGTGCTACCGACCAGTGGTTTGTCTCGATGGACAAGACCGATTTGCGCGAGCAGGCTGGCAAGGAGGTCCGTGAGAACGTCAAGTGGTATCCGGCCCACGCGGCCAACCGCATCGGTGCCATGGTCGAGCAGCGTCCCGACTGGTGCATCAGCCGTCAGCGCAACTGGGGCGTGCCTATCCCCAGCTACACCTGCGCCGACTGCGGCGAGAAGGTCATGAACGACGCTACGCTCGACGCCGTCATCAAACTCTTCCACGAGAAGGGCTCCGACGCCTGGTTCACCGACGCTCCTGAGAGCTATCTGGGCGAGGCCTGCGTCTGCCCCAAGTGCGGTGGCCATCACCTCAAGGCTGATAAGGACATCCTTGACGTGTGGTGGGACTCCGGCGTGTCTTGGAAGGCCGTCTGCGAGTACCGTCCCGAGCTGGAGTACCCGGCGGACGTCTACCTCGAGGGCTCTGACCAGCACCGCGGTTGGTTCCAGAGCTCACTGCTCACCTCGGTGGGCGCCAACGGCCACGCTCCGTACAAGGCGGTCGTCTCGCAGGGCTTCACCCTCGACGGCCAGGGCCGTAAGATGTCTAAGTCGCTCGGCAACGTCATCGACCCCAACAAGGTCTGTGACGAGATGGGTGCCGACATCATCCGTCTGTGGGTCGCCTCCGTCGATACCAGCTCCGACGTCTCCATCGACCACGAGATTCTCGCTCGTACGTCCGATGCCTACCGTCGTTTCCGCAACACGCTGCGCTTCCTGCTCTCCGAGCTCGAGGGTCAGTTTGTGCCCGAGACCGACGGCGTCGCCTTTGCCGACCTGCTGCCGCTCGACAAGCTCATGGTTGCCCGCCTGACCCAGGTCCAGGCCGAGGTCGACGACGCCTACGCTAGCTACGAGTTCCCGCGCGCCTACCGTGCGCTTTACGACTTTGTGGTTACCGAGCTGTCCAACGTGTATCTCGACGCCCTGAAGGACCGTCTGTACTGCGAGAAGCCCGGCTCGCTCGAGCGCCGGAGCGCCCAGACCGTGCTTGCCGAGCTCTTCTCGATGCTCATGCGCGACCTGCAGCCGATCCTGTCCTACACGGTCGACGAGGCCATGGCCTATGCACCCACCGGCTGCGTCGATCACCAGAAGTACGCCGCGCTGCTCGATTGGTATAAGTCGCCCATTACGGTCGACGAGGCCAATGAGTTTGAGGGCGTGCTTGAGGCTTCGCTCGAGCTCCGTAGCGCCGTGACCAAGGCCCTTGAGGATGCCCGCTCCGCCGGCACCTTCACTAAGAGCCAGCAGGTCCGCGTCAAGGCAGTCGTTCCCGCCGAGATGTATGCGCTGCTGACCGGCGACAAGGCCGTCGACCTGGCCGAGTTCTACATCGTCTCCGCTGTTGAACTGACCCAGGGCGAGGACCTCTCCGTTGCCATCGAGGCTGCCGAGGGCGAGTGCTGCGACCGTTGCTGGAATTACCGCACCACCGTTGGCGAGTACAACGGTCACGCTCACATTTGCAAGAGGTGTGCGAATGCCCTTTAAGGCACGGTAACTCGGCATTTTAGTTATAGGGAGAATTTGACGCCTTCGGCCCATTTGCTCCGCTGAAGAAAAGCGACATTCCGTTATCCGGAATGCCGCTTTCTTTTATGCTGGTTATTTATCTGACGTTAGCGTATGTGTCGTGTGCTCTGCGTGTGGCAATATAAGATGGTTATTTGCGTTAAACGGAATTTGATTATCTGAGGGTAGGGGATTTCTTTGGGTCGTGGTGCGGATATGACGCCGCCTTTGCGTTGGCGGTTGGGTGCTGCTGGTGGGGTGGCGCTGGTTGTGCTGCTTGTTGACCAGCTGACCAAGCTTGCGGTTCGTGCCGTGGGCGACGCTTTGCATGTGACCGTCATCCCAGTTGTTATCGACTTTATGTTTGTCCGCAATATCGGTGCTGCCTTTAGCATGGGCGAGGGGCATGGCATCGCGTTTGCCGCGCTGGCGTTGGCGGTCATTATCGCTATTGCCGTGTACCTCGTTCGTGCACCCCAGCTCGCCCATCTTGAGGTTGTGGGCATGGCGATGGTTGCGGGCGGTGCTATCGGCAACGCTATCGATCGTTTGGCCTTTGGCTTCGTGACTGATTTTATTGCCACCACCTTCATCGACTTCCCCGTCTTCAATGTGGCCGATATCGGCATCACCGTAGGCGTCGTGCTTGCCCTCTTTGGCTACATGTTCTTGAGCCCCGCGGCCCGTGAGGTCGATGCGACCGCCGAGCTTAACGCTCGTGACGAGGCCCGCGCCAAGCGCAAAGCCAAGCAGCGTGGGGAGCGTGCCCGCAAGATTCGCGAAAGGAATGAGCGCTAATGGCCGACATCCATATCCTTGTTGCCGACGATGCCGCTGGTCAGCGCCTTGACGCCTATCTGGGCGCCAATGACGGCTGCCCTACGCGCTCTGCCTGCGCGCATCTGATCGAGGGCGGCGCCGTAATCGTGAACGGCGAGACCTGTTTGTCAAAAAAGTATGCCGTACGCGCCGGTGACCGCATCTCGGTTGACCTGCCCGAGCCGCACGATCCGACTGACGTGATTCCCGAGGCCATTCCCCTCGATATCCGCTACGAGGACGATTACCTCATCGTGCTTTCCAAGCAGCGCGGCCTGGTGTGCCATCCTGCGCATGGTCATGAGAGCGGTACGCTCGCGAATGCCCTGGTCTATCACTGCGGTATCGACCATCTGGGCACCGTGCAGGGTGAGGACCGCCCCGGCATCGTGCATCGCCTGGATCGCGATACCTCGGGCCTTATGCTCGCGGCAAAAGACGACGACACCCAGCGCGCGCTTCAAAATCTCATCCGTACGCGTACGCTCGACCGCCGCTACATTACGCTCGTTCACGGACATATCGCCATGGACGAGGGCACTATCAACACCGGTATTGCCCGCTCAACGCGCGACCGCGTGAAGATGGCGGTTTCTGATGACCCCTTTGCGCGCCAGGCCATCACGACCTTCAAGGTGCTCGAGCGCTTTGATTCCACGCGTTTCGACGACGGCTACACGCTCGTCGAGTGCCACCTTTTTACCGGCCGCACGCATCAGATTCGTGTGCACATGCGCCATATCAACCACGCTTGCGTGGGCGATCCGCTTTACGGCAAGTGCGATGCGCGCGCCGATCAGGGCCTGACCAGGCAGTTCCTCCATTCCTGGCGTGTGGCGTTCGATCATCCCGTGACGGGGGAGCGCATTGACTGCCGCGATGAGCTGCCGTGGGATCTCGCCGCCGTTCTGGATGACCTAGCCCCGCGCTCGCTCGGCCGCACTGCCGCCGGCGACGAAATCGTTCCGCAGCTCGGTCTGCTCGAACCCTAACCAGTATTAGGTGCTTTCTTGAACTCGGTTAGCCTGCGGTAAGATATAGGGTTGTTTACGTAACGCGTTCCTGGGAGCCTGCATGCTCGCCTTTTTACAAACCAACACGCCCATCGTGATCTTTAACCAGATTGTGGTTACGCTGCTCACGGTCTGCTTTCTGTACCAGGTGGTCTTCTTTGTCATTGGCGCCCTGCGCGGTGAGGTCGCACCTCCCAAGGCCAAAAAGCTCCATCGCTATGCCTTCTTTATTGCGGCGCATAACGAGGAGGCGGTAATTGCCAATCTCGTGCGCTCCATCAAAGACCAGGACTATCCGTCCGAGCTTATCGAGGTCTTCGTGGTTGCCGATGCCTGCACCGATAACACGGCGCAGCTCGCTCGCGAGGCTGGCGCCATCGTCTATGAGCGTAACGACCTGGCCCGTAAGGGTAAGAGCTGGGTCATGGACTTTGGTTTTGACCGCATTCTTAACGAGTATCCCGATACCTTTGAGGGCTACTTTATTTTTGACGCCGATAACGTTATCTCCCGCGATTACGTATCCAAGATGAATGACGCCTTTGACCAGGGCTTCCATGTGGTCACAAGCTACCGCAACTCCAAGAACTTCGGCAGCTCGTGGATCTCGGCAGCTAATGCCACCTGGTATCTGCGCGAGGCACGCTTTCTCAACAACGCGCGCAACATCTGCAAGACTTCTTGCGCCGTCTCGGGTTCGGGCTACCTCATCTCCGCCAGTGTTATTGAGGGCATGCACGGCTGGCAGTTCCACACGCTGACCGAGGACATTCAGTTCACCACGTTCTGCGCCATTCACGGCATCCGCATCGGTTATGCGCCGGCAGAGTTCTTTGACGAGCAACCCGTGACGTTCAAGGCGTCCTGGAAGCAGCGTATGCGCTGGACCAAGGGCTTCTACCAGGTGTTCTTTACCTACGGTAAGCATCTGGTCAAGTCGACCTTCCGCTATCATCGTTTTGCCGCCTACGACATGTTTATGACGATTGCCCCTGGTATGCTGTTATCGCTGATTTCGATGCTCGCCAACGCCACGTTCCTGATCGTCGGTGGTCTTTCGCATGGCTTTTTGGCTACCGAGGTTGAGATGCAGGCGTGTGCCGCCTCGCTCATTATGACCTTCGCGATGATGTATCAGACCTTCTTTATCCTGGCGCTACTTACGACCATCTTCGAGTACAAGCACATTCATTGTGCGCAAAAGTGGCGCCTGGTGACCAACCTGTTTACCTTCCCGATCTTTATGTTCAGCTATATCCCCATCACGGTGGCTGCGTTGTTCCTGAAGGTCGACTGGGTCCCGACGCAGCATGCCGTCAGCGTTACCCTCGACGAGGTCATGCAGGGCGCTAAATAACCACCACCAAAACCACCACGAAGGGGACAGGCACCTTTGTGGTGGTTTTTGCTTTTGAGTGACTGCCACGGGAGGTGTTCAATGGTCTATATTCCCTTTTGGATCTGCGCCTTTGCCGGTGCGGCGATTGATGTCCGTGAACGGCGGTTTCCCAACGCGCTTGCCGCCGCATGCGCCGTGGCGGCGTTTGCAGGCGTTTGGCTGGACAGGGGCTTGAACACGGCGCTTGACCACGCCGGTCTTGCCGTTATCGTGTACCTTTCCCTTGTGCTGACCGAGTCGCTTTGGCGGCGTTTCCGCCAGGCCCCCGGCATCGGCATGGGGGATGCCAAGGCGCTTTTCGCGCTTTGCACGCTCGACCCTCTGGGCGGCATCGTGGCATTTGCCGTTGCGCTCCTGGTCCTGGCCCTCTCCTGCCTCGTCACAAAATCGCGCTCCCTGCCATTGCTCCCGTTTTTGGTGCCGATATTTGCCATAATCGAGGTCGTGGGCTGGACATTGTAACCGATTGCGCATCCTTTTTAAGGAGCATGCCATGGCAACTAATCAAGAAACGGCCGTCATTAAGGCGCGCATGGACCGCATTCCCGCGGCGTTGTCGCCCGAGCTGGTCGAGCGTATCGCCGCCGACCGCGCCTCGGGTGTCGTTAATCCTTATCGATGCTGCGACGACCAGGTCATTCGTCGTATAGATCGCGCTGCCGACAAAGGCACGCTTATGCGTCCGGCGTTTATGCGCGATACCGAAAAGATTCTTCATCTTCCTGCGTACACGCGTTATGCAGGCAAAACGCAGGTCTTTAGCTTTCGCAGCAACGACGACCTGTCGCGGCGCGGCCTTCATGTGCAGCTCGTCTCGCGCATTGCCCGCGATATCGGCCGTGCCCTGGGCCTCAACTGCGATTTGATCGAGGCGATTGGCCTGGGCCACGATTTGGGCCACACGCCCTTTGGCCATGCCGGCGAGCGTTTCCTCAACGATATCTATCACGAGCGTACGGGGCGTTATTTTTTCCATAACGTGCAGTCCGTCCGCGTGCTCGACGCGCTGTACGGCCGCAACGTGTCGCTCCAGACGCTCGACGGCGTGCTGTGCCATAACGGCGAGTACGAGCAGCGTGTCTTTGAACTCTCGGACATGGCGTCGTTTGACCAGTTCGACCGTACCGTCGAGGACTGCATTGCCAAGGGCTATGGCGCGATCGAGCACCTGCGCCCCATGACCCTCGAGGGCTGTGTGGTGCGTATCTCGGATATCCTCGCCTACGTCGGTCGTGATCGTCAGGACGCCATTGCGGCGGGCCTGCTGTCGCCCGACGCTTTTGACGATGGTCGGGGCGGCGCCTATAACAGCTGGATTCTCACGCACGCTTCCATCGATATCGTTGAGCATAGCTATGGCAAACCGCGTATCGAGATGAGCGAGGACCTGTTTGAGGAGATCCGCCGGGCGAAGCGCGAGAACTACGAGAAGATCTATAGCAAGGGCGGTATCGAAGGCGATTCCGAGGCAGAGTTGCGTGAGGCCTTCGAAAAGCTCTACGACCGTTGCCTGCAGGATCTAAATAAAGGTGACGAGTCCTCTTACATCTTTAAGCATCATGTTTCGCGCATTGAGCAGCAGCTTTCCTACTACGATCGCACCTATGCCTGGCAGGACGACAAGGATCAGGCCGTCGTCGATTACATCGCAAGCATGACGGATGGTTATTTCTGCGAGCTGACGAGCAAATTGTTCCCAGGTCTAAAGTTTCCGCACCGCACCTATATTAACGAACGGTAGTTCGTATCCTTTCGGTATACTGTTGGTCAACAACGATTTTGATTAATGCACGGGATGGCTATGGACGACCTTTTTTCTGCTTCGACGCGCGAGCGCTCCTTTAAAAATGCGCCGCTTGCGGTGCGTATGCGCCCCAATTCGCTCGACGAGTATGTGGGCCAGCAAAAGGCCGTCGGTAAGGGCTCGTGGCTGCGCGCCGCGATTGAGCACGATGTGCTGTCGAGTGTGATTCTGTACGGCCCCGCCGGTACGGGCAAGACGACGCTGGCCCATATTATCGCCAACCATACCAAGAGTGAGTTTGTCGAGGTCAGCGCCGTGACGGGCACTGTGAAGGACCTGCGCCGCGTGATCGACGAGGCAAAGACGCGCCTGAATACGTACGACCGCCGCACCATTCTTTTCATCGACGAGATTCATCGCTTCTCTAAGTCGCAGCAGGATGCCTTACTGCATGCGGTTGAGAACCGCACCGTCATTATGATTGGCGCCACGACCGAGAACCCGTACTTTGAGGTCAACTCCGCACTGTTGTCGCGTGGGCGCGTGGTAGAGCTTGAGCACCTGAAGGACGAGGACATCGCCACGCTCATTGAGCGTGCGCTCGAGGCGCCGCAGGGTTTAAACGGTAAGTTCTCGGCCGATGAGGATACAGTCAAGACCATTTGCACGTTGGCCGCGGGTGATGCGCGCTCGGCGCTCACGACGCTCGAGCTTGCGAGTGAGATTGCCGTTACGCGTCCCGATACCGAGGGAACGCCAGCGCCGGCGGCGGGGGAACGCTATCCCATTACCGTGGATGACGTGAAGATCGCCAATCCGCGTCGTGGGTTTTCGTATGACAAAAACGGTGACATGCACTACGACATTATTAGCGCGTTCATCAAGTCCATGCGAGGCAGCGACCCCGATGCCACCATTTATTGGCTTGCGCGCATGATCGATGCGGGGGAGGATCCCAAGTTTATCGCTCGCCGCATTATGATTCAGGCTTCCGAGGATGTTGGTAACGCCGACCCGCAGGCGCTTTTGGTGGCACATGCCGCATTTAAATCTGCCGAGGTCATTGGCTATCCCGAGTGTCGCATCAACCTGGCTCAGGCTGCGCTCTATGTGTGCCTGGCGCCTAAGTCCAACGCGTGCGAGGCCTCGATCGATGCGGCGCTGGCCGATATCCACAGCAGTGGTCTTCGCGAGGTGCCCAGCTACTTGCGCGATCGTCACCGTCCCGGCAGCGACGAGTACGGTGTATACAAGTACCCGCACGATTATCCCGAAGGCTGGGTCGATCAGCGCTATTTGCCCGAGGGGTTGGAGCGCGGCGCGTTCTGGCAGCCTGCCGGCCGCGGTTGGGAAGAGTGGCGTGTGGAGCAAAGCGAGCGCGACCGTAGCGGCAACGCTCCCAAGTAGGCCATTGGCGCCTCGCACATTCCCTTTGGGTATCTTTGCCCTTCTTTGGGGTACCATGAAAAGCGTCTGTATTTCGATTCCTTCGGGAGGCTTGTATGAGTCCCATTCAAATCGCCCTGCTGGTGCTCGCCGTTGCCGGCGTGTGGGCTGTTGTCGAGCTCGCGCTCACGCTGCGCAAGACCCGCACCGTCGTCGACTCGCTCGACAAGACGGTGAGCGACCTCAATAATACGCTCGCCGAGGCACGGCCCGTGGTGGCAAAGCTCGATGGCGCCGTTGACGAGCTTACGCCGGCACTTGCCCAGATGGAGCCGCTCCTCAAGTCGAGCAAGACTGCCGTTGACGCCCTGACGTCTAACCTCGTTGAGGTTGAGGCGGTCGTTCGCGACATCTCCGAGGTCACGGGCAGCGTGGCCGAGGCTAGCAATGCCGTATCGAGCGTGACTGATTCTGCTGCTGGCGCCGTGCAGAAGCTCTTCAATAAGGTGAAGGCTCCTGCAGCCGACGCCGATCGCAAGCTCGCCGCTGCCGCCACCGAGGCCGAGCAGCCTACTGAGCGCGTTCTGATTGGCGATGACGATGCCGCTGCTGACGACGATGATGTTCAGAAGCCCGCTGCTAAGCCTGCTCAGTATTACACCTATACGCCTGCCGAGACCTCCGAGGAGTCCTGCGATGAGTAGTGAAGCAACCTGCCCCATCACGCTGAGCGTTGCCGGTGATCCTCGTCTCGCGCGCTTGGTGCGCATGACGGCCGCCAACGTCGGCGCCCTGTGCTCTATGTCCGTCGATCGCATCGAGGATATCCGCATGGCTGCCGAGGAAGCCTTCATCTTTGGGTGCACCGCGGTCGACTGCGACGACATCACGATCAATTTCGATGTGGACGAATCTCACGTCGGCATGACCTTTACCTTTGGGGAACAGGCCACCGTCGACGAGGATGACCAGGCTACTGTGTATGCCGAGCTCATTCTTGCAAGCGTGTGCGATTCCTACGAAAAGACTGCGGCGCCCCTAACGCTTTCCCTCGACCTCAAGGCGGATATCTAATATGACCGAACGTTCCCGGAGTGGCAAGACCGCTTGGGACAAGGAGAAAACCCGCGAGCTGTTTCGTCGTTATAAGGAGACCGGTGATCCGGATGCTCGCGAGCAGCTCGTCATGTCCCATATGAACCTGGTAAGGTTTCTTGCCAACAAATTCAAGAACCGCGGCGAGCCGCTCGATGACCTTTTGCAGGTCGGGTACTTGGGCTTGCTCAAGGCTATCGACCGCTTTGACCCTGAACGCGGACTCGAGTTCACGACGTTTGCCACGCCCACCATTTTGGGCGAGATTAAGCGCCACTTCCGCGACAAGGGCTGGAGTGTGCGCGTGCCGCGTCGTCTGCAGGAGCTCTCTGCCAAGGTTAACCAGGCCACCGATAAGCTCACCAACGAGCTTCAGCGTTCGCCCAAGGTTGAGGAAATCGCCGATTACCTTGGCGTGACCGTTGACGAGGTGCTCGAAGCCATGGAATCGTCCTCGGCCTATACCTCGGTGCCCATCGAGGCTCCCGGCGCGTCCGACTCCGACGATGCTCCCTCGATTCTCGATCGCTATGCCGACGACGACAACGAGCTCGACTTTACCGATGACCGTCTGGTAATCGAGGAAGCCATCCGCGATTTCTCGCCTCGCGAGCGCGAGGTTATCGAGCTGCGTTTTGTGAAGGGCATGACCCAGATCGAGATTGCCAAGAAGCTGGGCATCTCGCAGGTGCAGGTTTCGCGTCTGCTGCGCCGCACGCTTAAGAAGATTCAAGATAAGATTGACCCCGACGGAGTGATGGTTCGTTCATGAGTGAGCACCCCCAACAAATCGACCGCACGCTTCGCGATACCCGCATTCTGACGCTGCGTATTTGGGGCGTCGTCGGCTGCATTGTCATCGCTGCCGTCATCTTTAACCTTATGGGCATCCTGGCACCGGTCATCGAGTTTCTTGCTGTCGGTTCCATCATCGCTTTTGTGATGTCTCCGATCACCAACTGGCTCGAGCATCACGGCGTCGGACGTGGCCTCGGTTCGCTCATCGCGCTCATTGTGGTTGTTGCCGTGCTCGTCGGCGTCGTCTGCATCCTATCGCCTATTTTGCTCGGTCAAATCATGGAAGTCCTGAGCCGCCTGCCCGAGCAGCTTCGTGTTGCGGGTGGCGATCTCAACGAGATGCTCTCGCACGCCAAGACGCTCAACAACACGCCGCTCAAGGAGTATCTGGACGACAATCTTTCTTCGCTGGTTACCGTAGCGTCCAAGTACGTCTCGCAAATCGCTGCCGAGCTCGGTCGCGGTGTATTCCCGCTTATTACCAATACGGCCTCGCAGCTGTTCGTCATCTTCCTGGGCTTGGTGCTTGCCTATTGGTTGGCCTGCGACTATCCCCGTATGCACCACGAGGTCTGCACCATCATCGGACAGGAAAAGGAGACCTCGTACCGCTTTATGGTTGCCATCCTTTCACGCTCGGTCGGCGGCTATATGCGCGGCATGGTCGTGACTTCCATCTGCGGTGGCTTTTTGGCTTTTATCGGCTTTACGCTCATTGGCCATCCATACGCAGCACTTATGGCCATCTTCACCGGCATTATGCACTTGGTTCCGGTTGTCGGTCCCTGGGTGAGCGCGGCGATCGCCACAGTGCTCGGGTTTATGTTCAGCCCTATGCTGGCGTTATGGACGCTTGTCGTGACCATGGCGGCTCAAAACGTCACCGATAATGTCATTTCGCCTAAGGTCATGCAGAGCTCGGTGCAGGTGCATCCCGTCATGAGCCTTACGGCCCTCGTTATCGGTTCGGCACTCATGGGTCCCATCGGCATGGTTATCGCTATTCCGCTGTGCGCGGCCCTCAAGGGCATTTTCGTCTACTACTTTGAGAACGAGACCGGCCGTCAGCTCGTGGCATACGACGGTGCCGTGTTTAAGGGCACGCCGTATCGCGATACCGAGGGTAACCCGGTCGCCGCCTACGACGCGCTCGGAGACGATACGTTCATCTATGAGTCCGAGCTCATCGGCAACGAGACAGCACCCGAGGCCAAGGCTATGCCCAAGCCCGAGCTCGATAATCCCTGGATTAAGCTCTCAGGCCTACAGCCCGACGCGACGGGTTTCTTTAAGAACCCCTTTGCCAAGGACGACGACACAAGCTCTGACGACGACACCAAAACCGGCATCGACGGCTCCATGGACGATTCGGATTCCAAATAGGCCCTGTTAGCGTTTCTTGATGTTGTAAATAGCAATAAACGCGATCAAAGCGATTGATAAGGGGCCAGCCACATAGAAAAAGATGGTGTCAATTGCGCTTAGGGTGTAATACGCTTTATCGCCAGATGTTACTGCGTACAATGCGTAGCCAAATCTCGGCTGGTTCACATACCAGCTCGAGTAAGCGAAGATTGCTAAAAGGGCTACTGAGGTTAGTGCATTCACGACAAACCGTTTGCTATTCATCGATCGCTCCTTCCGGACGATTCTTTATTCATCTATCGCTCCTTCCGGACGATTCTTATATGAAATTTTACCAAAATCATTTTTTTCAAAGTATTTGACAGACCATAATAACGTGCACTTTCGCTGGAGGGTCGCTGTTTGGCGGCCCTCTTTTTTGCACAGGCGCGGTGGGATGGTAATATCGTTACGTTTGAACTGTTTCGATGTGAAACCGAGGAGATTCCCTCTATGAGTGCTGACTACCCGTCAATGACTACGGCCGAGATTCGCTCCAAGTTCCTCAACTTCTTTGAGGAGCGCGGTCTTAAGCTCTATCCTTCTTCGTCCCTCGTCCCCGACGATCCTTCGCTGCTGCTTGCCAACGCCGGCATGAACCAGTTTAAGGAGTACTACCAGGGCAAGAAGACCATGAAGGAGATCGGCGCGATCTCCTGCCAGAAGTGTGTCCGCACCAACGACATCGACTGCATCGGCGAGGACGGCCGTCACCTGTCCTTCTTTGAGATGCTCGGCGACTTCTCCTTTGGCGGCGTCTCCAAGCAGCAGGCCTGCGCTTGGGCCTTTGAGCTCATCACCAAGGAGTTCAAGCTGCCGCTCGACCGCCTGTACTTCACCGTCTTTACCGAAGACGACGAGACCCACGACGTGTGGCGCTCTCTGGGCGTTGCCGAGGATCACATCTCCCGCCTGGGCGAGGACGACAACTTCTGGGCCGCTGGCCCCACCGGCCCCTGCGGTCCGTGCTCCGAGATCTACTTTGACATGGGCGAGGAGGTCGGTTGCGGCAGCCCCGACTGCAAGCCTGGCTGCGACTGCGACCGCTTCCTTGAGTTCTGGAACCTCGTGTTTACCCAGTACGACCGCCAGGAGGACGGCTCCATGCCGGAGCTGCCGCACCGCAACCTCGATACGGGCATGGGTCTGGAGCGCATGGCCGCTATCATGCAGCACAAGACCGCTAACTACGACGGCGATCTGATGCAGCACCTCATCAAGCTCGGTGAGAAGATCAGCGGCAAGACCTATGACGCCGACGATTACTCCGGTGCCAGCCGCTCCCTGCGCATCATCGCCGACCACTCCCGTGCCGTCGACTTTATGATCTCCGACGGCATCCTGCCCGGCAACGAGGGTCGCGAGTACGTCCTTCGCCGCCTGCTCCGCCGTGCCGTGTTCCACGGTCGTCTGCTGGGCATCGAGGGCGCCTTCCTGACCAAGTTCATCGACGAGGTCAACGCTCAGATGGGCGAGGCTTATCCCGAGCTGCTCAAGAACGTCGCGCTCGTTAAGGGCATCGTCGCCTCCGAGGAGGAGCGTTTCTCAACGACGCTCGACAACGGCCGCATTTACCTTGACGAGGCCCTGGCCGCGCTCGCCGACGGCGCTGTCCTTCCGGGCGACGTTGCCTTTAAGCTGCACGACACCTTTGGTTTCCCCATCGACCTGACCGTCGAGATTGCCGGCGCTGCTGGCCACGACGTCGACATGGACGGTTTCACCGCCTGCATGGAGGACCAGAAGGCCCGCGCTCGCGCCAACGCTAAGGGCGATGCCTGGGGCAGCTTCAATGACGTGTGGGTCGAGCTTTCCGACAAGGTTGCCGCGACCGAGTTCGACGGCTATGACAACGATGTGATCGTAGGCGCCAAGGTTGTTGCCATCGTGCGCAACGGCGAGTCCGTCGAGTCCGCTGCCGCCGGCGAGGACGTCGAGGTCGTTCTCGACCGCACCCCGTTCTATGCCGAGATGGGTGGCCAGCAAGGCGATGCCGGCAAGCTTTCCGCCGAGGGCGTTGTTCTGACCGTTGCCGACACCAAGAACCACAACGGTCTGTATGCCCACGTCGCGCACGTTGTCGATGGCACGCTGACTGTCGGTGCCGCTGTGACCGCCACGCTTGACGCCGAGCGCCGTGGCTTCCTGCGCCGCAACCACACCGCCACGCACCTGCTCGACGCCGCGCTTAAGCAGGTCCTGGGCGAGCATGTGTCCCAGGCCGGCTCGCTGGTGACGCCTGAGCACCTGCGCTTTGACTTCACGCACTTCGAGGCCCTGTCCTCCGAGCAGCTCAAGGCTGTCGAGGACCTGGTCAACCAGCAGATCTTCGCCTCCAAGCCGGTCTTGACCCGCGTCATGGGCATTGACGAGGCCAAGTCCGCCGGTGCTGTCGCCCTGTTTGGTGAGAAGTATGGCGACGTCGTCCGCGTTGTCTCCGTGGGCGCCGAGGACCAGCCGTTCTCCCGCGAACTCTGCGGTGGCACGCCCGCGGCCAACACCGCCGAGATCGGCCTGTTCAAGATCATTTCCGAGTCCTCTACGGGCTCCAACGTCCGCCGTATTGAGGCCGTGACCTCTAAGGGTGCTCTCGACTACATGGCCGACCGTCTGGCGCTCGTCGACGCCGCCGCTGCTGCGCTCAAGTGCCGCGTGGATGAGGTTCCCGCCCGCGTGGAGAACTTGCAGGCCGAGCTGCGCGAGACTTCCAACAAGCTCAAGAAGGCGCTGACCGGTGGCTCCTCCGACGCTATCTCCAGCGCCATCGAGGGCGCCGTTGAGCTCGACGGCTACAAGCTCGTCGTCGCTGAGCTCCAGGGCCTTGAGGCTGCCGACCTGCGCAACGTCTGGGATACCGTGCACCAGAAGGTCGCCGGTCCTGTCGCCTGCGTCGTCGCCAGCGTGACCGAGAAGGGCACCCCGGCCCTGCTCGCCGCCGGCTCCGATGACGCCGTCAAGGCCGGTTTCCACGCCGGTAACGTGATCAAGCAGATCGCGGGCCTGGTCGACGGTCGCGGTGGCGGCCGTCCCAACATGGCCCAGGCCGGTGGCAAGAATGCCGCCGGCATCGCCGATGCCCTCGCGGCCGCTAAGACCGCGCTCGGCGCCTAAGAATCTAGGTAGTCGCTGTGGTCGCGCTTGCGCTGGACATAGGGGAGACCAGGATCGGCATCGCCGTCTCGAGCCGTGATGGCAAGATGGCGATGCCTGTCAAGGTGCTCCCGGCTGCAGAGGTCACCGGTATGGCCAAGACGTTCCGCTATCTGGTCGAGGACTATGAGCCCGATATCCTGGTAAGTGGGCGTCCCCTGACCATGGCCGGTGAGCCCGGTCCCCAGGCCGAGCGTGTTGCCGCTGTTGCGCAAAAGATTGCCGACGAGCTCGATCTTCCGTTGGAGTTTGAGGACGAGCGCCTGTCCTCGCAAGAGGCCAAGCGTATCCTGCGCGAGCAGGGCCTCAACGAAAAGCAGATGAGGGGCAAGATTGACATGATTGCCGCCAGCCTGTTTTTGCAGACGTGGCTTGATCGTAAAAACGAGGAGGTCTCGCATGCCTAGCGCTTCCGATCCGCGCCAGCCGATTCGTACACGTCAGCCTGTGCCGCGCCCTGCCCAGCCTGGCCAGCGTCCGGCACAGCCGACGCAGCGCGCAGCTCAGCCTGCCGCGCGCCCGGTGCAGTCCTCCTCTCGTTTGGCTCAACCTGCTCAGCGGACGGTTCGACAGCCCACTGCTCGTACGGCCCAGCCTGCAGGCGGTACCCGCTTTAAGCAGCAGGCACCTACCCAGCGAGCACAGGCCCCCCAATCGCATTCGCATCACGCTCGCGGTTCGCACGGCGTTGCTCCGGCCACGCGATCGAGCTACAACACGCATGCTCGTCGCGGTGCCCAAAAGAAAAGCTCCCCGGTGCCTATGATTATCGGCGTCGTCGTCGCCGTGCTAGCGCTTGTCGCGATCGTTTTCTTTGTCGTGCCGGCCGTCAAGGGCTTCTTTGTCGGTGAGGATTCGAATGTCACGGCTGGTCAGCAGGTTACGGTGACCATTCCTGACGGTGCTTCGGGCGATACGATCGCCTCGATTCTCTCTGAGAACCATATCGTCGAAAATCCCAAGGATTACTATGCGGCGGTGAAAAAGCTCAACGCCGATATGTCGCTCAAGCCTGGTACTTATTCGTTCACCACGCTCATGGACGCGACTAAGGTGGTTCAGCAACTCATGGAAGGCCCCAACGCTGGCTCCAATGCGCTGACGATTCCCGAGGGTTTGACGGTCGATCAAGTCGCCGACCGTGTGGCCCAGGCCTACAATAGCATCTCTAAGGAAGACTTCCTCAACCAGGCCAAGGCCTCCAACTACGTGGACGACTATAGCTTCCTTAGGGGCGCGGCCAATGATTCGCTCGAGGGCTTCTTGTTCCCCAAGACCTATTCGCTGGGCGATTCGCCGACGGCCGATGATGTGATTCGCGCCATGCTCGATCAGTTTAAGACCGAGTACAAGTCGCTTGACTTTGCCAGCTGCGAGGCGAAGATCATGGAACGCTACGGTGTGGAGATGTCCGACTACGACATCGTCAACTTGGCCTCTATTGTTGAGCGCGAGGGCCTCAACGCCGATCAACGTGCGCACGTGGCCTCGGTTTTTTACAACCGCCTTGCCGGCAAGCTCGACGGTCTGCGTTATCTCAACAGCGATGCGACCATGATGTATGTCACCGGTGGCGAGGTTACCGCCGACGACCTGCAGAGTGATAGCCCCTATAACACCTATAAGCACGAGGGTCTGCCACCCACGCCCATCTGCTCTCCGTCGCTCGAGGCACTCAAGGCCACGCTTGAGCCGACCGACTCTGATGACCTGTATTTCTACATTACGCAGGACGAGGAGTACTTCTCGCAAACCTACGAAGAGCATCAACAGTCTTGGAATTAGCATGAGGATATTTAGCCCCAAACGATACGTTGCCTCGGTCGATCGCATCGACCTTGATACCCTGTGGGCCGACGGCAAACGCGCCATTCTGCTCGATCGCGATAACACTCTGGTTCCGCGCGACACCGAGCAGGTTCCCGCCGCGGTTTCCGCTTGGCTCGATACCGCCCGCGCCAAAGGCTTTAAGCTGTGCATGGTGTCCAACAACTGGCATCGCGATCAGGTCATGAGCTCTGCACGCGAGCTGGGACTCGAGGCCATCAGCCACGCCATGAAGCCCGCCCCGTTTGCCTTGAAGGCGGGTCTTAAGCGCCTCGGCGCCACGGCAGACGAGGCGGTGCTGATCGGCGATCATCTGTACACGGACGTGTGGAGCGGTAACTTTGCCGGCGTTGACACCATTCTGGTCAAGCCGCAGGCAACCCAGGACCTGTGGTACACGCAGATCTTCCGTATCTTTGAGCGCCGGGCCCTGCGCGACCTTCCCTGCGAGGAATAGGTTTCGCCATGTCCCAGCACATCAAACACGGCTGCGACCATATCTTCTTTATCGGCTTTTTGGGCGCGGGCAAGTCGACGCTTGCGCGCAATGTGGGCACTATGTTCAAGCGTCGATTCATCGATACCGATCGCTTGGTTGTGCGTCGATGCGGCAAGTCGGTGACCGAGATATTTGAGACCGAGGGCGAGGATCGTTTTCGCGAGCTCGAGACCTCGGCACTCCGTTCGCTTCAAAGCGAGCGCAGCCTGCTGGTATCGTGCGGAGGCGGCATCGTCGAGACGCCGGTGAACATTGAGCTGATGCACGAGATGGGTACATGCGTGTACCTCGAAGGCGACTTTGAGGACTCGTTGCGCCAGATTCGTCGCTCCGATACCCGGCCCGATTTCCGCTCGCCCGAGCACGCTGCGCGCTTGTTTGAGCATCGCCGTCCGCTGTATCGCCAGGCGGCCGATATTACCCTTGATATTCGCAACAAGTCCTTCGAGGACGTTTCCTACCTTTGTGCCGAGATGCTTTTGGAGCGTGGACTGCTATGATTCGCCGTCAACTTATCAATTTCCAAAACCGCAGTGTCGATGTCCGCGTCGGATTGGGGGCGTTCGAGGAGCTGTCGCGCATGTTTGCCTCGGCTGTGGGCAAGCCTAAGCGTGCGATGGTGGTTTGGAACGACGCCACATCCGAGCGTTTTGGCGAGGCTGTCGAGCATGCACTGGTTGACGCCGGTTTTGCCGTGTCGTTGCTCGTCCTCGAGGTTTCGCCTGCTGGTGCTACGCTGGTCGATGCCGATACCGTCTTTGGCGCCCTGTCGGCTAATGGCATTACCTGTGACGATCTCGTTGTCGCTGTCGGCGACACGGCGACCTGCTCAGTCGTTTGCTGGTGTGCCAATCAGTGGTGCGGTCGCACCGAGTGCGCCTTGCTGCCGACGACGTTTGACGCCATGCTCACGGTCGCGACGACCATGAAGCCGCTCGTTGCCTCGTCGACGAATGCGCTTCCCGCTATCGCGTTCCGTCCCGAGCCGGGCTTGGTCGTGTGCGACCTCGACCTTGTTCGCGAGGCGGACCCCGAGGACCTCAAGCTCGGCTATGCGGTACTTGTTGGCACCATGCTTTCGAGCAGCAAGTCCCGCTGGAATCAGTTTACTGAGACCGTCCCCGAGATTCTCGCGGGCGAGGAGGTCGCGCTCGTCAATGCCGTTCAGTGGTCTCAGACTGCCCGTAAGGACGTACTGATGGCCACGAACCCGAGCGCCCGCCATGCGCTCGATTTTGGCAAGATGGGGGAGCGTACCCTGCGCGCCTGCCTGGGTAAAGCCGCGGCGCAGGTTCCTGCCTACCAGCTGCTGTCTGAGGGCATGCGCTTTGAGGCGCGCTTAGCACATGATGCCTGCGACTTTGATATCGATTACGTCTTTGAGGTCGATGACTGCCTGGAGGACTTTGGTATCGAGGAGCTTGCCTTCGATCTGGAGCCTGCCTCATATATCGAGGAGTTCCGCAGACAGCAGTTTGACCGCTCGAACCGTAGTATGTTGCCGCTGCCCGCGGCACTCGGCGCCATTCGTCTAACGAGCGTTGAGGACGAGGTCCTCGACCGCCATGCTCACGCCTACTTGGCTTCTCGCAAAGAACTTCTCTAGGATTTATTGACATACATCGTCTTTCGTATCATGTTGAGGGGCGGGTTTCCAATCGGTTGCGAATCGCGCGCGATTCCGTCGTTCGGTTGAGACCCGTTCCGTCTTTATAGAGACAACAAGAAAGGAATCTGCATGTCAGAGTTTGCTGCCGGTCCTGCCGGTCGTATCGAGCGTGTCCGTGCCCTGATGGTTGAGCGTGGCTACGACGCTATCGTGGTGCGCGACGAGGCCAACCTTCGTTGGCTTACGGGCGTCAAGGGCGTCTTCGATTACACCTTCGAGTTCCCGCATGCTGCGTTTATTACGGCCGACCAGTGCCTGTTCCATACCGACTCGCGCTATCTCAACAGCTTTGAGGAGAACACGTCCGCCGGCAGCCCCTGGGTCTACGACATGGACGAGGTCACCATCCCCGGTTGGGTCGCCGGCAAGATCGCGGCTAACAAGTGCCGTGTCTGCGCTGTCGAGGACGACATGCAGATCAACTTCTACCAGGGTATCCAGCGTGGCCTTGAGGATCGTTCCGTCGCCTGCATGCTGCCGCTGATGCATGACGACATTCGCAAGATGCGCGCCATCAAGGACGCCGAGGAGATCGAGCTCATGCGCCATGCGCAGTCGATTACCGACGCCGCCTTCCAGCACATGCTCGGCTATATTAAGCCCGGTATGACCGAGAAGCAGGTTCGCAACGAGCTCGAGAACTTTATGTTCGCCAACGGCGCCGACAGCCTGGCCTTCGGCTCCATCGTGGCGAGCGGCCCCAACACCGCCAACCCGCATGCCGTCCCGAGCGACCGCGTGATCGAGAAGGGCGACTTCGTTCTCATGGATTATGGCGCGGGCTATTGCGACTACCGCTCCGACATGACTCGTACCGTCGTGATGGGCGAGCCCACGCAGGAGCAGCTCGACTTGTACGCGCTCGTGCGCCGTGCGCACGAGGAGTGCGTCGCCGCCATCCATCCGGGCGTCGAGGGCAACGACATTTTCAAGCTTTCCAAGAAGATCATTGGCGATGCCGGCTATGGCGATTACTACAACCATGGTCTGGGCCACGGCGTGGGCATTGACATCCACGAGCTGCCCAACTTCAACCGCAGCAAGAATATCATCGAGGTCGGCTCGGTTATCACCATGGAGCCCGGCGTCTACCTGCCCGGCGTGGGCGGTGTGCGCCTGGAGGACTACGGCGTGGTCACCGAGAACGGCTACGAGCCCTTCACCAAGACGCCGCATGACCTTCACGTCATCGATTGCTAGTCTACTTCGGTAGATAGTTTGGGGCGGGGCCTCCGGAGCAATTCGGACGCCCCGCGTTCTCTTTTTATGCGCTCGCTGCAGGCGCCGTCTGCAAGTGTATAATTTCGCTCGTATGTAATTTGGACGCTTGTGCGTTCTGCCCATAACAAGAAAGGTCGCTATGCCTACCATTTCTACCGCCGACTTCAAGAACGGCCTCGGTCTCCGCATTAAGGACAAGGTCTACACCATCGTCGAGTTCCAGCATGTCAAGCCGGGCAAGGGCGGCGCGTTTGTGCGCTACAAGACCCGCGACATCAAGAGCGGCCGCGTCGTCGAGAACACCTGCAACGCCGGCACCAAGTTCGAGAGCGTCATGCTCACCACCCGTGAGTTCCAGTACCTCTACAACGATGGCACCGACTACATCTTCATGGACAACGAATCCTATGAGCAGGTTCCCGTTCCCGAGGACATGGTGGGCGAGAACTCCAAGTGGCTGCGCGAGAACGACATTTGCCAGCTGCTCTTCGCCGACGATGAGCTCATGGGCGTGACTCCGCCGATGTTCATCGAGACCACCATCGTCCAGACCGACCCGGGCTTTAAGGGCGACACCGTCCAGGGTTCCACCAAGCCGGCCACGATCGACACCGGCGCTGTCATCCAGGTCCCCATGTACCTCAACGAGGGCGAGGTCATCAAGGTTGACACCCGCGACGGCAAGTTCGTCTCCCGCGTCTAGCAACCAACTCTTCTAGGAGGACTCATGCCCCAGGAAATCAAGATTGACGGCATCGGCATTTCGCCCGATGTTCTGACCGCCATTGTCTCGCGCGCCGTGTCCGATGTCGAGGGCATCGCCTCCGTTGGCGTCAAGGACCTTGCCACCAACCTTGTCTCCATGATGCTCTCGTCCAAGGCCCCGGCTTCCGAGCCGGCGGTCGAGACCGAGGTCGTCGGCGACAAGCTCGCACTCACCGTGCGCGTTGTGGTGTTCTTTGGCTATCCGTTCAAGAAACTCGCCGAGGCCGTTCGCGCTGCCGTGGTCGCTGCCATCGATGCTCAGGTGGGCGTTGATGTCGAGCGCGTTGACGTTTGCATCGACGGCCTCGTTTTCCCCAAGGAGTAACCTTTGAGCCTTAAGGTTTATCGCGGGCGTACGCTTGCCCGCAGTCAGGCGCTGCAGCTGCTGTTCCAGGCCGAGGCCACGGACAGCCCGCTCGAGCGCGTCCTCGAGGGCGATTTCCTGATCTCGAAGGGCCCCCTCGACCCCTATGCGCTGGAGCTGTGCCGCGGTGCCTACGAGCATATCGATCGCATCGACTGTGCCCTGCGCGCCGTCGCCAAGAACTGGGATCTTATGCGCATGCCCGGCGCCGACCGCAATCTGCTGCGTATCGCCGTCTACGAGATGCGCTTCCTCACCGACGAAGAGGTCTCGGACGCTATCGTGATCAACGAGGCCGTCGAACTTGCCAAGGCCTATGGCACCGACCAGTCCGCGTCGTTCGTCAACGGCGTGCTGGGCAAGATCGCGCGCAGCGAGGAGTTGCCGGGCGAGGACCTGTACCAGGAACTGCTGGCCGAGGATCGCGCTCGCGAGGAGGCCCAGGCTGCTGAGGCTGCCGCCAAGGTCGCTGCCGCTCAGGCTACCGCCGGTGTACTTGCCGAGGATGTGGACGCTGCTGAGGCCGTCGAGGCCGACTCCGTCGAGGAGTAGCCATGCCAGAGGGTTCTGTCCGCAACTTTGACGAGATTTCGGACCGTCTGGACCAGATCATCGCTACCGTTCGCTCCAAGGATACGTCCTTGGAGCGTTCACTCGATCTGTTTGACGAAGCGATTGAGCTGGGCTCCCGCGCGGTCGATATGGTCGACAAGTTTGAGCTGACGCCGCGTGAGGCCGATAAGCTCGAGCAGGAATACGATGAGGATGCGGCAAACGAATCCCAGGATAGCTAGGCCGCATCTCCGGATACGAATGGTTGATGGCATTCATGAAACGCGTGCGTCTTGATGACGAACTGATTTCACAGGGCATCTGCGCCGATCGCGCGGATGCCCTTCGCACTCTTATGGCCGGATTGGTCTCGAGTGGCGGCGAGCGCTTGACTTCGCCGGGCCTTAAGGTGATTCCGGGTCTGCCACTGCACGTGAAGGGGCGCATTCCCTATGTTGGCCGCGGCGGTCTTAAGCTCGAAGGCGCGCTTGATGCGTTTGGCATCAATCCGACGGGCCTTAGCTGTCTGGATGTGGGCTGCTCTACCGGCGGCTTTACCGATTGCCTGCTCAAGCGCGGAGCTGCGACCGTTGTCTCGGTGGACGTGGGTCGCGCCCAGTTCGATTGGTCGTTGCGTCAGGATGATCGCGTGACGCTGCATGAGCGCACAAACGTGACGCAGCTGCCTGAGCTTGGCTATGCCGGTGCCATCGACCTGGCTGTATGTGATGTCTCGTTTACCGGCATCGCGAATATCATCGACGCCGTGCTGGCGTGCCTGAAGCCTTCGGGTTCGTTCTGCACGCTCGTAAAGCCCCAGTTTGAGGCGCCGGCTGCGCTGGTGGGCGAGCGCGGTATCGTGACCGACCCCGCCGTCCGCCGCGATACGCTCGTGGCGGCGATTGAGCTTTTTGCCGCCAAGGGCCTGTTCCCGCTTGACGTGTGCGTGTCGCCCATCCATGGCGCTAAGGGCAACGTTGAGTTTTTCCTGTACGGCAGAAGGTTTGCCCCTGGTGAACGCACCGACGATGAGCTGCAATCCCAGGTATCGGCTTTGAGCGAGAAAGCTGCAACGCTATGAAGGTCTTTCTGGTTCCCAATTACTACAAGCAAGAGGCGGTCGAGAGCGGCCTGATGCTCGAGCTTTGGCTTTCGCGCCAGGGCTACGAGGTCGCATGGGCTGCCGACCAGCGATCGAAGCTTCAAAGCACGCCTGATATTGATGGCTCAGATCTGGTCATTACGCTCGGCGGCGACGGTACGTTGCTGCGCGCTGCCCGCATCCTCAACCATCGCGAGATTCCTATCCTCGGTCTTTCCTATGGTCACCTGGGCTTTTTAACTGCTGCGAGCCCCGAGGAGCGCGACATTCTGCAGGTTGTGAGCGATGCTCTGTCCGGCGAGCTCCACGTGAGCCGCCGCGCCACCATCGCCGCGGATATTGTGTCCGTGCGCGAAGACGGCGCGAAGGATGTCGTGCGCACGTTTGCCCTCAACGATATGGCACTTACGCGCGGCCCCCTGTCCGATATGGTCGAATTTGACATCACGGTGTCCGGCCATCATATCGACCGCCTTCGCGGCGACGGTGTCGTTGTTTCGACGGCGACCGGCTCTACCGGCTACGCGCTTTCCGCCGGCGGCCCCATTGTCAGCCCCGATTACACGGGTATGGTCTGTGTGCCCATCGCTCCGCATACCATTCAGGCTCGCGCTTTTTTGACCTCGCCGAGTGATGTCGTCGAGATCTTTATGTCCGATGACCGTCCGAGTGTTCCGGCGATCGCTATCGATGGACAGTTTATTACCTGCGATGGCACCGTTGAGAGCGTGGCCGTGCGCCGTGGTCCCGGCGACGTGCTGCTGCTCGATTACGGTCCCGAGAGCTTCTATAACTCGGTGAGCCGCGTGTTCTATGGAGTGCGCCATGATCGATGAGCTGCAGGTTTCCAACATCGCGCTCATTCGCGAGGCGACGTTGGTTCCGAGTGCGGGCCTAACGGTTTTGACCGGCGAGACCGGCGCCGGCAAGACCGCGCTGCTCTCGGCGCTCAAGCTCATTTTGGGCGAGCGTGCAGATTCGTCGACGGTGCGCGAGGGAGAGGCGCTGGCGAGCGTCGAGGCGCGCTTGTTCGACGGCCCGCACGACACGGAGGGCTTTACCGTGCAGCGCAGCCTTTCTGCCGAGGGTCGCAGCCGCGTCAAGATTGACGGCCGCATCGCCAGCGTGCGCGAGCTCTCCGAGCGCGTCGGCGTGATGATGGATCTGTGCGGCCAGCATGAACATCAGCGTCTGCTCGATCCGGCGCATCATGTTGCCATGGTTGATGCCTGGGCTGGTCGCTCTGCGCTCGAGGCGCTCGACCGTTACCGTGCCTGCTTCCAGGCGTCGCGTGCGGCTGCCAAGGAGGTCCGTCGCGTGGAGGAAGCCTCACGCGCGCAGGGGAGTCGCGTCGAGGAGGCGCGCTTCGCCCTGGAGCGTATCGCCGAGGTCGACCCCAAGCCGGGTGAGTATGAGGAACTCGAGGAGCTGCTGCCGCGCTCCGAACATGCCGAGGTACTGGTTGCCACAGCTAACGATGCCCATGCATCGCTTGCCGCCGAAGGTGGAGCGCTCGATGCCGTGAACAGCGCCGTGGCAGAGCTTTCCCGTATGGCTACCGTCGATCGCAAACTGGGCGACATTGCCGATGCGCTTTCGGATGCCTGCATCTCCCTTGAGGATAGCGCGAACGAGCTTCGTGCCTATCGCGATGGCGTCGCCTTCGACCCGCGCGAGCTCGCTCGCATGCGTGAGCGGTATTCCGACCTCAAGGGCCTGTTGCGTCAGTGGGGTCCCACCATGGACGATGTTTTTGCCATGCGCGATCGCTCGCAAGAGCTGCTGTCCCTGGTCGATGATGGCGATGAACAGATCAAAAAGGCGCGTGAGGCACTCGGGAGCGCCGAGCGCGAGCTGTTCGCTGCCGCCAAGGCACTTAAGCGTGCGCGTAATACCGCTGCTCCGCGTTTTTGTCACGAGGTTGGCCGCCAAATGGCGCGCCTGGAGATGGGCGGCGCCGAGCTCGTTTGGGAGTCGCGTGATCTTCCGCGCGCCGAGTGGACGCCGGCGGGTCCTTCAAGCTACGAGCTTTTGTATCGCAGCGGTGTCGGCTTGACGCCGCGTCCCCTGCGCCGCATTGCCTCGGGCGGCGAGCTCAGCCGCGTCATGCTGGCGAGCAAGGTGGTCTTGGGTAATGCTGACGGCGTCGACACACTGGTATTTGACGAGGTCGATGCCGGTGTCGGCGGCTCCACGGCTCGTGCTCTTGCTGGTGTGCTGGCCGATCTTGCCACTACGCATCAAGTGATTGTCGTAACCCACTTGGCGCAAGTCGCCGTCATGGCCGACAAGCATTATGTTGTCAGCAAGGAGCCGGGCGATGTTCCCCAGACGCATTTGGACGAGGTAACCGGCGAAGCGCGTACTGCCGAGATCGCCCGCATGCTCAGCGGCGATCAGTCCGAGGCAAGCTTGACCCACGCAAAGCAGATGCTCGAAGAAGTTCGAGGCTAGGTCGTATCAGCGGTGTTGGTGGGACAAAATAGACTGAAATTTTTGTCCCACTACGCGTTTTACTCAACGACCTTGTCCGGCTGGATGAGCTCCTCGTAGTAGCTGATATGTTCACGAGCGTCTTCAATCTCGGGCAGCAGGAAGTTGTAGATAACTTCGATGATCATCGTGGCGCTGATCTTGGAGAACGCAAAGTCACCCGTCGTCAGCAGCGCCTCGTGGTTGACGGTATTAAAAGTGTAGTCTGCCAGGCGCGCGAGTGGAGACTTGCTGTCGCTGCTGATGACGACTACGGTTGCGCCGCAGTCGCGAGCCGCTTTTGCCATGCGATTCAGTCGGCGCGATTTGCCGGAGTTTGAGATGAGCACGATGACGTCACCCGGGCGCAGCGTGAGCGCAAAGCCGATTGATGTCTCGCTTATGGTGCTCGCCATGCAGCGCAGACCCAGCTGCGAAAACTTAAACGTCGCATCGAGCGCGACCGCGTTCGTATTGCCCACAGCTGCAAACTCAATAACCCCTGCATGCTTAAGGGCATGCACAACAGCCGCCAGCGTATCGTGGTCGATCCCGTCGATGGTCGCATTAAGCTCGCTCACCTTGGCAGCCAGGATGTTCTTGAGGCTCTGCTCCATATTGTCGAGCGAGACCTCGTCAGTCAGGCCCTCGTTGCGCTGGCTTTCCAAATCCCTCGCCAACGAAAACTGAAAGCTGCGGAAGCTGCCAAACCCAAGCTTGCGGCAGAAGCGCGAAACGGTCGCCTCGGACGTGGCAGCGGCGCGTGAGAGCTGAGCCGCCGTGAGGCGTGGAGCCTCGGACTGGTGCTCCAATATATAGTCGACAATGCGCTGCTCGGACTCGCTGTATCCCTGGTGGGTGCTAATGAGGGAAAGTGCGCTCTTGCTACTATCGGTCATGGATGGCTCCTGGTTGGCATGAAAATCTAATTTGATTCGCAATGCCATAGTATACGGGCATTTTCAATTACAAGATACACCTTGCCGTTTCAAGTGTTGATGGTAAACTTTCACTTACCGTTTACGGTTATGAAAGAACCTTTCACCGGAGAATTGCACCTTGTCTCTTCTCACGCGGACGGTAGGTTGGTATCTTTCAGTTGTGGAAAAATGCGCATCGAAGCGCGTGTAGGGGAGCGCCCGCGGGCGCTGTACTCAAGAAGGAGGGACACATGGCTAAGTTTGACATCATCGCCGCGACCGGTTGCCCGACCGGCATTGCGCACACCTTCATGGCGAAGGAGGCGCTGGAGAAGGCAGCTGCCGAGCGCGGTCTGACCATTAAGGTCGAGACTCATGGCCAGGTCGGTGTCGAGAACGAGCTCACCAAGAGTGAGATCGCTGGTGCCAAGGCCGTCGTCGTCGCAGCCGACAAGGATGTCCAGGCTGAGCGTTTCGCCGGTAAGCCCATGGTTTCCGTTGGTGTTTCCAAGGCCCTGTCCGTTGAGGCCGCCGGTAAGCTGATTGACCGCGCGCTCGCCGCCAAGGGCGACAGCACGGTTGCAGCCGCTGCCGATGTCGAGGACGAGGTCGAGGAGAAGGAGTCCATCGGCCACATCATCTACAAGCACCTCATGAACGGCGTCAGCCACATGCTGGTCTTCGTCGTTGCCGGTGGTGTTCTGACCGCCGTTTCGTTCCTGTGGGGCATTACGTCCTTCGATTCGACGGCGTCTGACTACAACAGCTTTGCTGCGATGCTCAAGATCATCGGCGGCATCGCCATGAACCTCATGGTTCCGGTGCTTTCCGCCTACATCGCCGAGTCCATCGGCAAGCGCCCGGCGCTCGTCCCCGGCTTTGTTGCCGGCATGATCGCCATCCAGGGCCTGCCTGTTAACGCCGAGACCGGCATGATCGACGCCGGTGGCGCCGGCGTGGGCTTCGGCTTCCTGGGCGGCATCGTCGGTGGCTTCCTCGCCGGTTATGTCATCCTGCTGCTCGAGAAGGTCTTTGCCGGTCTGCCCAAGAACCTGGACGGCCTCAAGGCTATCTTCCTGTACCCGCTGTTCTCGACGGCTATCGTCGGCCTGGTCATGCTCGGCATTTCCGGCCCCATGGCTGCCATCAACACCGCCATGATGGACTTCCTCAAGGGCCTGTCCGCCTCTGGCGCCGTTGTACTGGGTCTTGCCATTGGCTGCATGTGCGCCTTTGACATGGGCGGCCCGGTCAACAAGGCTGCTTACGTCACCGGTACCGCTATGCTCACCGAGGCTTTGGCCGCCGGTGTTGGCACCGATACCTACAACTTCGGCACCAACTTCATGGCTGCCGTCTCCGCCGCCTGCATCGTTCCGCCTCTGATTACCACCTTTGCCGTCGTTGTCGGCAAGAAGTACTTCAGCCAGGAGGATCACGACGCCGGTGTCGTCAACCTCATCCTTGGTTGCACCCACATCACCGAGGGCGCCATTCCGTTCATGACCAAGAACATCTGGCCCGTCATGCCCATCATGATGCTCGGTTCTTCTATCGCCTCGATCCTGACCATTATGTTCAACGTTCACGATCCGGCGCCTCACGGTGGCTTCCTGGTCCTGCCCGTTGTCGAGAACGGTCCGCTGTGGGTCCTCGCGATCCTCGTCGGCGCTGTGGTCGGTGGCATCCTGTTCGTAGCCTTCAAGAAGTACGACTTCGAGAAGAACCAGAAGGCCGCTCCTGCAGCCAAGCCCGTCGAGGCCCCCAAGGCCGAGGCTGCCGACTTCGTGAAGGTCGAGAATGTCTTTGTCGCCGAGGACTTCGCTTCTCGTGACGAGGCTCTGAGCTTCGTTTCCAACCAGGCCGTCAAGGCAGGTATCGCCAGCGACGCCGACGCCGTGATGAACGCCTTCCTGGCTCGCGAGGCCGAGGGCACCACGGGCATGATGGAGGGCTTCGCCATCCCGCATGCCAAGTCCGACGCCATTACCGAGGCTGCCGTCATCGTCGTTAAGGACGAGTCCGGCGTGACCGGTTGGGACACCATGGACGGCGCTCCCGTTAACGTGGCTATCGCCCTGCTCATCCCGGGTGCCCAGGCTGGCACCACGCACCTCAAGATCCTGTCCAAGGTCGCCGAGGCGCTCATGGACGAGGACTTCCGTGCCACCGTCAAGGGTTCCACCGACGCCGCCGAGATCGCCAAGACGATCAACGCCCGCCTGGTCTAATCCCCCAGCCCGCGAATAACATCGCCCCCTGTATATAAGGCGGAGTCCCTCTCCAGGGCCTCCGCCTTTTTCATCCCCAAATAAGTTGCGGTGAAATAGGGACTGTTTAAACGATTCAACCCATAATTCAGTCCCTATTTCACCGCAACTTATAAAAGGGCATAGAGGGGGCCGCCTGTCGAGTCCTTGTCGCGAACAGATCATCAGCCAGAATTCCGTTCGCACGATATCGCTCTGGACCGACCGAGTTTCCGCAGCTCGCCCGCCGGACGGGGCGATTAAGTTTGTCGCGAGTTCCGCACGCAAAGGAAAGCACTTAATGTGCTTTCCGTCTTGCGCAGGACTGTAGAGCAGCAAACTTAATCGCCCCGTCCGGCGGGCGAGCGCAGGGATACGACATCTGTCCAACAATTCGTGTGAAACACAATGAAAAACCGTTTGATGTGAGTTAATATAAACAACGTCGTGAATCTGACTCCTGCCACATGCATGACAGGGGTTAAACACAAAAAGGAGTCAATTATGGTTTCTGAGAAGGCTACCCTCGTTAATCCTCAGGGTCTGCACATGCGTCCGGCTGGTCTGTTCGCCTCCACCATGGGCAAGTACGCCTGTGACGTGACGGTCGTCACCCCCGAGAAGGAGGTCAACGGCAAGTCCCCGATGGCCCTCATGGCTGCTGGTATCCCCTGCGGCACCGAGGTCGAGGTCAAGTGCGACGGCGCTGACGAGGCCGAGGCTCTGGCTGCTGCCATCGAGCTCATCAAGAGCGGTCTTGGCGAGTAGAACTCAAACGGGTCGCATGTTGAACAACTAAGTTCATATTTGGGGGCGCAGTGACCTGTTGTAAGGTAGCTGCGCTCTTTTGTCATGGATATGGCAAAACGCTTTATCACATGACACGGAGAGAGGAATGGGAATGTATCAGGGAGTCAACGCTTCCGAGGGCATCGGTATCGGCACCGTCATGGTCGCCGTCGATCCCGACTTGACGTTTGAGCCGCACGAGGTTGCTGATTCGGCAGCAGAGAAGGAGCGCTATCAGTCCGCTCTTTCGGTCTTCTGCGAGAAGACCCAGGCTCAGGCCGACCACATGAAGGAGACGGTGGGCGAGGCCGAGGCCGAGATCATGAGCGGACACATTGTCCTGGCTCAGGACCCGGGCATGACCGACGCCATCAACGCCGCCATTGACGGCGGTACCTGCGCCGAGCAGGCGCTCATGGACACCTCGACCATGTTCGAGAACATGTTCCTGTCCATGGACGACGAGATGTTCCGTCTGCGCGCGGCCGACATCGCCGACATCCGCACCGGTATTCTGGCCGAGCTGCTGGGCAAGGAGGTCGTCGACCTCTCCGTCCTGCCCGAGAACACCGTCGTTGTCGTGCACGACCTTACGCCGTCCATGACCGCCACGATCGATAAGGCCCACGTTGCCGGTATCGTCACCGAGACCGGTGGCCGCACGTCGCACTCCGCGATCATTGCGCGCGCCCTCGAGATCCCGGCTGTCCTTTCGGTTTCCAACAGCTGCACCGCGCTGCGCAACGGTATGACCGTTGTCGTCGACGGCGGCAAGGGTATCGTCGAGGCCGATCCCGACGAGGAGACGCTCGCTGCCTACACCGCCAAGGCCGAGGCCTTCGCTGCCGAGAAGGCAGCCCTCGAGGCCTTCCGCGGCAAGCCGTCCGTGACTGCCGATGGCATCAAGAAGATCATCGCCTGCAACATCGGTAACCCCGATGACGTGCCCAACGCGCTCGATCACGACGCCGAGGCTATCGGCCTGTTCCGTTCCGAGTTCCTGTTCATGGACTCTGCTGAGCTTCCTTCCGAGGAGGAGCAGTTCAACGCCTACCGTAAGGTCGCCAGCGCGCTCAAGGGTGCTCCGGTCATCATCCGCACGCTCGATGTTGGCGGCGACAAGGAGATTCCGTATCTGCACATGGTCAAGGAAGATAACCCCTTCATGGGCTTCCGCGCCGTGCGTTACTGCCTGGCCAATCCCGACCAGTACAAGGTCCAGCTCCGCGCTCTGCTGCGCGCTAGCGCCTTCGGTGACGTCAAGATCATGATCCCGCTCGTCACCTGCGTCGAGGAGGTCTTGGCTGTCAAGGAGCTCGTCGAGCAGTGCAAGGCCGAGCTGACCGAAGAGGGTCGCAAGTTCAACGAGAACATCGAGGTCGGCATCATGGTCGAGACGCCCGCCGCTTCGCTGCTCGCAGACCGTCTTGCCGAGGTCGCCGACTTCTTCTCCATCGGCACCAACGACCTGATCGGCTACACCATGTGCGCCGACCGTGGTAACGACACCATCTCCAACCTGTACCAGGTTTACTATCCCGCCGTGCTCCGCTCGCTCAAGAACATCATCGAGAGCGGCGTGAAGGCCGGCATCATGGTCGGTATGTGCGGCGAGGCCGCTGCCGATCCGCTGCTCGAGCCGCTGCTGATCAGCTGGGGCCTGGAGGAGTTCTCGATGAGCGCTCCGTCGATCCTGCGCGCCCGCAAGACCATCAGCCAGTGGACCAAGGCCGAGTGCGACGAGCTCGCCGAGAAGGCACTCGCCTGCAACACCGCCGCCGAGGTCAAGGCACTGCTCGAGTCCGCAGCTCGCTAATTTGGTATCAGAGGTAACCGCGTGGTTGGAATGGGCCGGCCACGCGGCCCTCACATATACAGGGGGTACTGTAAATGTTCTACACGCTAACCGCTAACCCGGCTGTCGACATGACGGTTTCGAGCTCTCCGCTCGAGCCCGACGAGAACGTCCGCACCGGCTCGGCCAGCTACACGGCTAACGGCAAGGGCCTCGACGTGTCCTTCGCCTTTAAGAAGATGGGCGTCGACACCGTCGCGCTCGGCTTCTTCGCTGGCTTCACGGGCAAGTTCATCGTCGAGGAGGTCATGAACCTGGGTTGCCTCTGCCGCCCGGTCTGGACCGACGGTATCACGCGCATTAACACCTACGTCAACGATGGCCAGCACGAGTACGGCATCCTGAACCCGGGTGCTCCTATTACGCCGCAGCACCAGGAGGAGCTCTACAACATCCTGGACACCGCGGGCGATCTCGAGTGCCTGATCGTTTCCGGCTCCGTGCCTCCCAAAGCTACGCCCGACTTCCTGGCTCAGGTCATGGAGCACGCTCAGGCTCGTGGCGCCGACGTCGTCCTGGACCTGTCCTCCGACAAGCTCAAGGAGCTCGCTCACAAGAAGCCGCTGCTCATCAAGCCGAACCATCACGAGATGAAGGCCATCTTCGGCGTGCCGGTCGACACCGACGACGAGGTCCGCGTTGCCATGAAGATGGCTCACGACGCTGGCGTTCAGAACGTGCTGCTCACCCGTGGTAGCCGCGGCGACGCTTACTTCTCCAACGGCGAGGATATTTGGTACGCCAAGCGTGAGTTCAACATCAAGCTGGTTTCTTCTGTCTGCGCCGGCGACTGCACCCTCGCTGCGTTCCTGCACAAGTGGTACAGGGATCGCGACAACGTCGAGGAGGCCATGAAGCTCGCTATGGCCACCGGCGCCAACGTTGCCGAGTCCGTCGGCATCGGCGACTTCGGTCACGTCGACGAGTACAGCAAGCGCGTTGCTGTCCGCAAGCTCGATCGTCAGTAATCGAAACGCGACATATTCGTGCGCATGCGGCGCCCCGGTTTCGGCTGGGGCGCCTTTTTTGTTCCGTTATTGGAGAGAGATGCTCTGCCGTACTTCATCGCTTCCACACCGTTCACCGAGTTGTCCTAGCCTTTTACCGTTGGGTGGAATATACTTTCATTAACACGTTACTTCGTGAAAGGAACATTCATGATTTACACGCTCACTGCAAATCCCGCCATTGACTACAACATCGCCTGCGACGGCCTTGCTGCCAACACCGTCACGCGTACCCGTAACGCCGTCTACACGCCCAACGGCAAGGGTCTCAACGTCTCGTTCACCCTCGATCACTACGGTGTCGACACCACGATCCTGGGCTTTTTCGCCGGCTTCTCGGGCGAGTTTATCGTTAAGGGCGCCGAGGCCCTGGGCGTGCCCGTCAAGCCCGTTTGGACCGACGGCATCACGCGCGTCAACGTGTTCCTCAATGCCGGACCCGACACCGAGTACAACATGGTCAACGCCGGTGCCGCCATCAACGAGGCCAACGAGCAGGAGATGTTTGAGCTCATCGATTCGCTCGATGACATGACCTGCCTGGTCATCAGCGGCTCGCTGCCTCCCAACACTTCCGAGGGCTTCTTGGCCGAGGTCCTGCGCCGCGTCAAGGCCAAGGGGGCCGAGTTCGTCCTCGACATCTCGAGCCATCAGCTGGCAGACCTCATTGCCATGGAGCCGCTGCTGATCAAGCCCAATGACGACGAGCTGCTCGACATCTTTGGCATTAAGGTGAGCGGTGGCGACGATGAGTCCGTCAAGGGCGCTATGGCCGAGCTGCACGCTAAGGGCGCCAAGAACGTGCTGCTGACCCTCGGTGGCGCCGGTGCGTACTTCTCCAACGGCGAGCACATCTGGTTTGCCAATCGCACCTTCGACGTCAAGCTGCTGTCGACGGTGTGCGCCGGCGATTCCTCGCTCGCTGCCTTCCTGTCCGTATGGCACGACGCTCCCGAGCGCGTCGAGGATGCCCTCCGTCTGTCGATGGCCACCGGCGCCAACGTGGTCGAGTGCCCGGGCCTGGGCGACTTTGCCAAGGTGGACGAATATAAGAAGCACATCGAGGTTCGTCAGGTCTGCTAGCCGCATCGAAAAATCGCTGCCGAACACCCGCTTTGGATCTCCGAGGCGGGTGTTTTTTGCTCGCTGAACGCATATGGCGTCTGCTGTCTCGTTTTATGGAATTGACGACGCGATTGCGTGTGCGCGCTTTCTCGTTTCTTGTTAGACTTCTTGAGAACCATCGATTAACGCTCACAAGTGCAGGAGGCCATAGGCATGTGCAATGTTTCGCTCAACGGTAATCAACCGTCCGATGCGTCCCTGTGCGTCCTACGCGCGCTTGAGGCGGCTGGTCTTGAGGCTTGGTACGTGGGCGGTTGGGTGCGCGACGCCCTGATGGGGTGCCCCAGCCACGATGTTGATATGTGCTGTAGCGGCCTGTGGCAGGAGTCCAAGGCGGCGCTCGAGGCCGCCGGCATCGCGGTTGTGGAGTCTGGCATTAAATTTGGCGGAATCACGGCTATTTCCGATGGCGAGCGTATCGAGGTCACCACGTACCGTTTGGATGGCTTTTACACCGATGGTCGCCATCCCCAGAGTGTGGAGCGTGCCGCCTCGCTCGAGGACGATCTGGCGCGCCGCGACTTTACCGTCAACGCCATGGCCTGGCATCCCGAGCGCGGGCTTGTCGACCGCTACGACGGCCAGGGTGACTTGGAGCGCAAGCTGATTCGCGCTGTCGGCGATCCCAAGTGTCGCTTTAACGAGGACGCCCTGCGCATGTTGCGTGCGGTGCGCTTTGCCTGCCGCCTGGACTTTATGATTGAGCCCGAGACTAAGCGAGCGCTTGCCGAGTGCGCGCCGCTGCTCGACGCCGTGGCGCGCGAGCGTGTGGGTATTGAGCTCGAGGGCATTCTTTCGACCGGTCATGGGGGAGACGCGATGCTGCGCTACCCCGAGCTCATCTGCGCCGCCGTGCCCGAGTTGGCAGCGGGTCGCGGGTTTGATCAGCGCAGTGTCTATCATGCGTTTAACGTCTACGAGCATATCGCCCGTGTGCTTACGGTGGCGGGGGAGCTCGCGCTGTGTGACGGCGTCGCGCCCTCGTCGAGCCTTATGTGGGCGGCGTTTTTGCACGATGTGTCCAAGCCCGAGTGTTTCACGGTCGATCACGCCGGCAGCGGACACTTCTACGGTCATCCCGAGCTCGGCGCCAAGAAAGCGCGCGTCATTATGGATCGCCTGGCGCTCTCGCACGACCTGGTGCGCGACGTGTGCCTGCTCATCAAATATCACGACAAGCCGCTGCGCCCCGAGCGCTCCTGCCTGCTCAATATGATGCGCGCGCTTTCGGGCGAGGGCGTCGACACGCCGCGTTTGATGGACGAGCTCATGGATCTTAAGCGTGCCGACACGCTCGGCAAGGCCCCGTCGTGCTTCTATTACGTTGAGACGATTGAGGAGATGCGCGCGATGGCGCACGAGCTGCTGAAGGCGGGGGAGCCCTATACGCTCAAGATGCTCGCCATCAACGGCGGCGACCTGATTCGTGCCGGAGTCAAGCCCGGGCCGGAACTGGGGCAGCTACTCAACTCCGCCCTCGACGCCGTGATCGAAGACAACATCCCCAACGAGCGCGAAGCTCTTTTGGTCCATCTCAACTTGAATTAGCTACCCAGTTTACCTGTGTGTTCCATAACCTGCCGACAATTTTTCGGCAATTTGGAATTTCTTCTTGCGCTGACGTTTTTTGTCCCGTAATATATTTCCTCGCAGCACGGCAGTGCAGATGTCATGTGGCCCGTTCGTCTAGCGGTTTAGGACGCCGCCCTCTCAAGGCGGAGATCACCAGTTCGAATCTGGTACGGGCTACCACTTCTTTTCTGCTGAGGCTTATGGCCCGTTCGTCTAGCGGTTTAGGACGCCGCCCTCTCAAGGCGGAGATCACCAGTTCGAATCTGGTACGGGCTACCACGCATCTGATACCCGGACTTCCCATGGAAGGCCGGGTTTTTTATTTTCAAACAACCGTCTGCAATTCCCGTTTGAACCAGAGCTTTGCGTTCTGCTTATGGCCCTTACGGGTACAATATCCAAGATATTTTGACTGTTAGAAGGAGTCTCATGACGGAGTCCTCTCAGCATACGTCTAAGCCCCAGGTCGAGGTTGAGGCCTCGGGCGGAGATGACAATAAGAGCGCACGCCGCGGCGCCATTTTTATCGGCGTCGTGCTGGTGGGTTATATCGTCTATCTGGTGGTAACCGGGCAGATGGGGCAGTTCTGGGCCGCAATGTCGAGCGTCCAGGCGCCTTGGCTCGCTGCTGCATGCTTTTGTATGTTCCTGTACCTGTTCTTTGGCATTGTGGCCTATGCGATCGCTGTCTGGCTCGACCCCAATTCACCCGTCGGCATTCGCGACCTCATTTCGGTCGAGGCGAGCGGCATCTTCTTTGGCAACCTCACACCTATGATGATGGGCTCGACTCCTGCTCAGATCTACCGCCTGACCAAGGCGGGCCAAAATGTCGGCGAGGCCGGAGCCACGCAATTCACGCGCTTTATCGTGTATCAGTTTGGCCTCGTTTCCTGGGGCGCTATCCTACTGCTTGCTCGCATGCCGTTTTTTGCCGAGCGCTATGGCGACATGACGCTGCTGTGCGTCTTTAGCTTTGGTGGGCACTGCTGCATCTTGCTTGGCATCTTCGCCGTCGCGCTCATGCCTAAGACCGTCACGCGCGTCGCCCACTGCATCATCAATTGGCTTGAGCGCATTGGTGTCTCGGCCACTAAGATCGAGGGATGGCGCACGTTTGTCGATGGCGAGATCTACTCCTTCTCCGAGAAGTTCAAGCTTTCAGCCGGACATTTTTCTTCCATGCTGCTCACTGTGTTTATCACCATGCTGCAGCTCGCGTTTTTCTATCTGGTTCCGTATTTCCTAATGCTTGCCTTTGGCCACCACGAGGTCGACTTTTTCTCGGTCATGGCCGCGAGCGCCTTTGTCCAGTTGCTGAGCTCTGCGGTCCCCTTGCCCGGTGGAACTGGTGGCGCTGAGGGCGGCTTTGCATTGTTCTTGGGTCATTTCTTTGGGTCGGCTTCGACCGCCGGCTATCTGCTGTGGCGTCTCATTACGTTTATTGCCCCTACCATTTTGGCTGCGCCTCTGCTGGGACTTAAGAGCGCCCACAACGAGAGCATCCATGCGCGCTGGGATCGTGTGATGCGCAAGCTCGGCCGCACGCCTCAGACGCCCTCTGCGCCCACTAAGCCGCACCCCACGAATGCTGTTACCGTTGATCCCAGGAAGCACGCTCAGAAGGCTTCTGGGACCGCTAAGCCGGCTCATAAAGCCTATGTGCGCCAGACAGGCGATGGTATTCGCGTATCTCCGTCGGCACTTAATAAGAAGAAGCATCCTAAGTCGCAGTAGGGCAGTCGTGCGTTCTTCATGACGCGGGGCATATTTGTGCCGTATGGGGGATAATCCTCTTACGTAGATTATCTCTCATCTGTTGATGAATGCTCGCATATCGAAGGGACACGCCCATGGCAACCAGCAAACCGCGTCTTGACCGCCGCATCGTTCGCAGCCGCAATGCCATCCTTTCTGCTTTCGAGCGCCTGCTCATGGAAAAGCCGTTGGCAGACATTACGGTGAGTGCCATCGCGCGCGAGGCCAATGTCGACCGCAAGACTTTTTACGTTCACTTTGGTACGGTTGACGGCCTGCTCGATGCCATTGCCGTCGATGTTGTGGAGATGATTGTCGACTCGGTCGAGAAAACGCTTGCTTCCATGGACGGCGACACCAACGAGCGCGCCCTTGGCGCGGCGGCGACCTTCTTTAAAACCGTTAACGAGGCGCTGTGCAACAACCTGGTGCTCAATCGTCAGCTGATCGAGAACATACCGCTCGATGATTTTATGGCTCGTCTTCGTGCACCGCTCGAGCACGAGATTGCCGAGCGCGATCTGCTGCCCCAAGGTCTCAAGGACGAGATGTTCGACTACTATCTGGCGTTTTTGCTGTCGGGTATTATCGGTATCTATCGCACGTGGGCGCTGTCTGACGGCTCGGTTCCTATTGAGCGCGTCTCTGAGGTCGCCAACGATCTGACCCTCAATGGCCTGTCGAGTCTGGAATCTCGTTTGGATTAGGCCTAGTTGAGCTCGTCGGCGTGGAAATTCCTGTTCACGAGGTTCTCCGGCGCCTTGGAGACCTCGCCGGCGTAGGAGCTGTAGCCTTAGGATCCTTAAATGAAAGTCCAGTTTATCCTTCCCACTCCAATTGGGAATCCTCCGATGCACCTTCGCACGCTCGCATGACCTCGATACCATGCGAGCGTGCGAATTCGACGAGCTCTGCGTTGCGGGCGTTTATGGTGCCGAAGGCGGCGGGGCACACGATAAGGCGCGCACAGTGGACGAGGAGCTCTTTGGCGCGGGCTATGGTTTTATCCCCGATCGGCTCGAAGGCGCGCTCGGCCACGCATTCCGTCGCTAGGTCGCGCGCGAGCTCGCAGTCGATGTCCCCTTCGTGCAGAACGCCCGCGTAGAACGCCTTGCCCTGCCGGATGAGCTGGCGAAACACAGCCGACCCCGTACCTGCGCCGGCGATGACGAACGTGTGCGCATCGCCGTGTGGGCGCCCAATTTCCACGCTGCCGAAGCTCTCGTTGAAGGTGCCATGTTGAAGGCCGTAGAGCTCGCCAATCGTCTCGCGCGTGAATATGTCCTCGGGTGCGCCGGCGCGGAAGACCCGGCCGTCCTTCACGCAAATCACCTTGTCGGCGCTTTTCTGCGCGAGCTCGAGTTCGTGGATGGACATGATGACAGCCACATTCCGCGATTTCGAAAGGTGGCGAAGTATTCGCAGCAGGTCGATCTGGTAGCGGATATCGAGATACGACGTGGGCTCGTCGAGCACGAGCACACGCGGATCCTGCGCGATGGCTCGTGCGAGCATGACGCGCTGGCGTTGCCCGTCGCTTATCTGCATGAAGTCGCGCTCGGCGAGCTCTTCCACATGTGCGGTTTTCATGGCCTCGTCGACCCGACTATGGTCGTCGGGCGAGAGTGTGCCCATTCGCCCGGTGTAGGGATGCCTTCCCGCCTCTACGATATCGCGGCAGGTGAGGAGCTCGGTCCGGGGTCGATCTGTCAGCATAACGGCAAGGTTCCTTGCGAACTCCGCCGTCTTCCATCGGGAAATCTCCCGCCCGTCGAGCTCGACCGCGCCGGCAAGCGGTACCAGATGGCGTGTGATGGTTTTCAAGATGGTCGACTTGCCCGAGCCGTTCGGCCCGATGAGCGCCACGACGTCGCCCGCGCGAACCTCCAGCTCGACGCCTTCGACTACGACCTTCTTGTCGTAGCCCGCCGACAGGTCGCTTATGCGGAAAAGCGGCGCTCCGTCAGCCTGCGTTTTTACCGGGGTTTCGAGGTTCGACTCCCCTCCGAGCGTTTTGGGCCGCGGCACGAATTCCCCCATCTACCTCACCCGCTTCTTCAACATGAGTGCGATAACCACCGGCGCGCCGAAGATGGCGGTGACGGCGCTGATGGAAAGCTCGACGGGAGAGAACAGCGTGCGCGCGATCAAATCGCAACCCGCGCAGAAGATGGCGCCTCCCAAGAAGCACGCAGGAATCACGCGGATGGGCTTCGACGACTTCAGCGCCGACTTTACGAGATGCGGAACCGCGATGCCTACGAACGACACCGGACCAGCGAACGCGGTCACGCAGGCGGAGAGCATGCTCGCTAGAAGGACGAGCACCACGCGGAAGCGTGCGACGTTCACGCCGACGCTTTTCGCGTAGGCTTCTCCCAGCTGGAAGGCGGAAAGGGGCTTCGATATCGCGAATACGCATGCGCTCACGGTGATCACCACGACCGCGATGACCGCAATGTCGTCCCAGCTCGAACCCGAGAAGCTACCCAAAGACCAGTTGTGCAGGTTCACGATGGACTGGTCGTCGGCGAAGGCGATGAGAAAGTTCGTCGCCGCCGAGCAGATGTATCCCACCATGACGCCCGCCACGATGAGCATGGCCATGGAACTTATGCGCCGTGCGATGAGGAGCACGAAGCCGATGGTGATAAGCGATCCCAGAAACGCTGCGGCCACCATGGCCGGCGAGGACATGGCCTGGTTCGCGCCCAGAAGCACGATCATCGTAAGCGCGACGACGAACTTTGCGCCCGAGGAGACGCCCAAGATGAACGGGTCGGCGATGGGGTTGTTGAAAAACGTCTGCAGCAGGAACCCGGAGAGCGAAAGTGCCCCGCCGAGAAGCACGGCTGAAAGCACGCGCGGCAGGCGAATCTCCCAGATGACTTGGCTTTCCATGGAATTGGCCGCGCCGCCCGAAAGGATGCCGGGGATGTGGTCTGCGGGCACGAGCACGCTCCCGATGCACAGGTTGGCCCCGACGAGCACGATGAGGACAACAGCGAGCAGCGCCGTCACGACGCGACACCGCGCGGCGCGTCCCGATTCGTCGTATGTCATGGAAAGCCGGCTTCTCATGACGCTAGCCAAGCTTCCTCAGATAATGGAAGTCGCTCGCGTCATCGCCGGTGAACGCCCCGTGCAGCTCGTCGATAATGTCGGCGGTAGAAGTCATCTGCTGGTACATGTCGGCGCATGTGACCCAGACGTTGCCGTTCTTCACGGCTTTGAACTGCGACAATAGCGCGTTTTTGCTTACGAAGTCGTTCAAGGTGGCAACCGATTCGTCGATGGTGCCGTTGTAGACGATGATGTCGGCATCCTTCGCCGTCGCGTAGAAGCGCTCCATTTCGAGCGTTACTGACGAACCTGACGTCGACGCCGTCTGCGCGTCATCGAGCGCGTAGCTGCCGCCTGCAAGCTCGATCATCTGCGCCACGTAGTCGCCCGCCCGCCGCGTGACGGCGGCCCCGTTCGAGTTAATGTAGAAATACGCCACGGTTTTACCTGACGACGCGAGCCTCGACGTTTGCTCGACGCGGGCCTTCTGCTCGTTGAACAGGTGCGCGGCCTCGTCTTCCTTGTCGAACAGGACGCCGAAAAGCTTAATCCACTCGACGCGCCCGAGTGCTTCGGGCTCGCTCGACGACTGTTCGGTGAGCACGACGAGCCCGAGCTTCTGCAGCTTTTCCTTCACATCGGGCGTGTGGTTGATCATGGTGTTCTCGATGGCGAGCGTGCAGCCCGAGGCCGATATTCGCTCGTAGTCGGGCGCGCTGTACTTGCCGCCGTAGGCGATCGCCCCACTTTCGAGCGCGCTTTTGAAGCCCCCGACCGAGCAATCGTCGGCCTTCGTGCCCGACATGAGGATATTGTCGTTCGCATCGAGCGCGTCGACCAGGCACATCGTCGCCGACGACACGAGGTACACCTTGTCGGCGGGGCGCCTTATGACCGCGATGTCGGAGCTCAACCCATCAGGTACCTTCGCATCCTGCGGCACCACGAGGAAGCGCTCCCCGTTCGAAACGCAGATAAGCCGCAAGCCGCCTTCGAACTCGTCGACAGTGAAGTGCTTGGCGTATTCTAGCTGAAGCGTCCCCGTCGGCTCCCAGCCGCAGCCCAAATCGGCGTTGTGGAAGTCGGCCGCGGCGCTTGAAGCCGTTCCCGCAGGGGAGTCGCCGCTTGCATCGTCGCCCGTTTTCTTCTTCATGGTGGATGAGTCGAAGTGGATCGTGTAGTCGATGGTGTGCGGTGTCGACATGGCGACGGTCTCGGCCGACACGGCGATGTCCTCGTCGAGCGTGACGGGTATCTCGAACGTGGAGTTGCCGCCGTCGTTTATGGGCGCGTAGTCTACGCCGTCGACGGTCATCTTGTCGTAGTTCGAACTCGACCAGGTGATGGTCGCGGTGTAGGTGTCGCCATCCTTCACAATTGTGGTGGGTGAGGCGATGCTTGCGCGCCCTGACCCGCCGGAGAGCGAGACGCTCACAGTGTATTCCTGAGAGCCTGCCGTGCCACCGGTCGCGTTCGGGCTCGCACTGCACCCCGCGAAGGGAAGCGCGAGCAGGGCGACGAGAACGCAGGCGATCGCGCGCACCGCGATGCTGCGACGCTTCCTGCTTTCCCCCTTGGGAAGAATCGACCGCATGGCGTTACTTCAGTGCGTCGGCGCGCAGATCGACGCCGGCGGATTCGAACACGAGCGTGCGGTCGTACCACTGCTCTTTTCTAATACTCCACGCGGCGCAGGCGGTGTCCTCGTCGAGCGCTTCAACGGGCACGTCGTAGGTGTACTTGCCTTCCGCGTTTTCCACATAGGGGATGAAGTCGGCCTCGCTCGCGGCGGCAGCCTCGTCGCCCGTGCCCATGAAGAGCTTGCCGTAGCCCGTGCCGGAAAGCGTCATCACGCAGTGCATGGAGCCGTTTTCCACGATGAGCTGGGCGTCCACAATCCTGAACATGTTCGAGCTGGAATCTACGGTGATCGGATAGGTGCCGTCGGCCACCTTGTCGGCGGTGATGGGGGCAGCGCTTGCGCCCTCGGGCGCATCGGCCGCCTGTTCGGTCTTTTCCTGGGAATCGGCATCGCTTGCCTTTGCGCTGTCGATTGAATTTCCGCCGCAGCCGGCGAGCGAAAACGCGAAAAGCGCCGCTGACAGGGCGAAGGCGAGGGTTTTCTTCAACATGGAGGGGGTTCCTTTCAATCGCTTCGACCGCCCGCGCCGTGCGGTGGGCGGGCGGGATGCGAATGCAACGGGCATGCGCCGTCAGTCGGGGAAGGCGCATGCCCGTTGCACGGGGACGCGACCGGCGCCCCCGTGCGCGGCGAGTTTACAGCTTGGCGATGGCGTCGTCCACGTGCGAGACGTAGATGTCGTCGACCGCGACGTTCTGTCCCAGACCCTGGAGCAGGCACGTCACTTCGAAGCCGGCGGCCACGAACTTCGCAGCCCAGCTGTCGGGGTCGGTCTCGTCTGCCATGTCGTTATTCGCGTGGTCGCCCGCGACCACCATGAACGGCGCGAGCACGGCCTTCTTGTAGCCTGCGGCGCTCGCGGCGGCGATAACATCCTCGCAGGTCGGTTCGGCTTCGACGGTGCCGACGAAGAACTGCGTCAAGCCCTCGTTCTTAAACACTTCCTGCATCTTGGCATAGTCGGCGTTGGAATCGGCTTCGGTGCCGTGGCCCATGAGGCACAGCGCCGTCTTGCCGTCGTCGAAGGACGCCATGTTCTCCTTAATGGCTGCGGCCACCTTCTTGTAGTCGTCGTCGGAGGTGAGCAGCGGGTCGCCGAGCGAGATCTTGTCGAACTTGTCGGCGTACTTGTCGAGCTCGTCTTTCACGTCGGTGTATTCCAGGCCACCCATGAGATGCGTCGGCTGCACGACGATTTCCTTCACGCCGTCTTCCACGCAGCGGTCGAGCGCCTCGGTCATGTTGTCGATCGTGATGCCGTCGCGCTTCTTCAGCTTGTCGATGATGATCTGCGCGGTGAAGGCGCGGCGAATGTCGTAGTCCTGCCAGTACTTCTCGCGGATAGCGTCTTCGATGGCGCCGATGGTGATGTGGCGCGAGTCGTTGTAGCTCGTGCCGAAGCTCGTGACGAGGATGACCGGCTTCACGGCCTTCTCCTTTTCACTCGATTTTTCGGAACTCGCGGAGGTGTTGGAGCAGCCCGCGAGCGCGACTCCGGCGAGCGCGACGGCTCCGGTTGCTGCGGCGCCCATGAAGCCGCGGCGTGACATCTGGTCGGACATGGTTTTTCCTTTCCTCGGTTTGCCGGTCCCCCGGCGACAGTTGCTTGTCGGCACAAGCGAAAGAAAAGCGCACCCCTCGGGGTTCACAAGGAGCTAACGCCACGGCGATGCCGTGAGGAAAAGGCGAAGCAGTCTGGCTTGGGGCGCGAGGCGGTTCGCCCGCGCGTCCTATACAGTAATGTCCCTTGCCCAGGATTCCCACCTGGTTCCCTCCGCAAGCCAGCGCGGGCTGTGCGGGCGCCGCGCCGGTCATTTCCTTTTATCCGATTGTCATATGCTCGTTGCCGAAACTTTTACTATGATAGTGGGCACTTGTGAACGTGTCAAAGCCAGGGCGGGCGGCATTGCGCCTCCTGCCTGCGTATTTGTGCCGATTGCCGCCGCAGGCGCCGTGTTTTGCCCGCTGCGCGAATGGCGGCGTAAACGGTTGCGATGAGAAACGGGAAGGGAAGGCTCGGATGATTCATATCGTTGGCGCAGGCTCGGGCGCCGCCGACCTTATCACGCTGCGCGGGGCGCGCCTTCTGCGCGCGGCCGACGTGGTCGTTTGGGCGGGAAGCCTTGTGAACCCCGAGCTGCTCGCTGAGTGCAAGGAATCCTGCATCGTCTACGACAGCGCGCACATGACCTTGGAGGAAGTGCTCGACGTGATGTGCGCGGCAGATGCGCGGGGCGAGGAAGTGGTGCGCCTGCACACGGGCGACCCGTGCCTGTACGGCGCCATCCAGGAGCAGATGGACGCGCTCGACGCGCGCGGCGTGGACTACGAGGTGGTGCCCGGCGTGTCGAGCTTTTGCGGTGCCGCGGCGGCGCTTCGCCAGGAATACACGCTGCCGGGAATCAGCCAGTCGGTCGTGATCACGCGGCTTTCCGGACGTACCCCCATGCCCGCGGGCGAGGGCATGCGCACCATGGCGGAAAGCGGCTCGACTATGGTCATCTTCCTGAGCTCGGGTATGCTCGCCGAGCTTTCCGCCGAGCTTTTGGCCGCGGGCCGCAGCTCCGACGAGCCGGCGGCGCTCGTGTACAAGGCGACCTGGCCTGAGGAGCGCGTGGTGCGCTGCACAGTGGGCACGCTCGCCGATGCGGGCGCGCGAGAGGGCATCGACCGCACGGCGCTCGTGGTGGTGGGCCGCGTGCTCGGAGCTCGCGGCGGGCTTGCGCACGACGGCGCGCAAGCGGAGTCGTACGAGCGCAGCAAGCTTTACGACCCTTCGTTTGCCACGGGGTATCGGAAGGCGAGCAGCTAGCGTGGCCTTCGAGCACTACATATATACCGGGACGACCCGCCTGCGCTGCGGCTACACCACGGGGAGCTGCGCCGCGCTCGCGGCGAAGGCGGCCTGCGAGATGCTCTTGTCACGAAAGCCCGTCAGCCACGTCTCGATCGTCACCCCCGGCGGGCTGCCCGTCGAGGCGAACGTGGTCGACGCATGCATCGGCGAGGGGTGTGCCCAGTGCGCCGTGCGAAAGGACGCAGGCGACGATGCCGATGTGACCGACGGCGTGCTCGTGTACGCGCGCGTGGAACATGCGGGGTCGGGCACGGGCGCTGCGGGCAGCAAGGGCGTGCCCACGCGCGAATCGGAAGTTTCCGTCGATGGCGGCGTGGGCGTGGGGCGCGTGACGCTGCCCGGGCTCGAGCAGCCGGTGGGGGCGGCCGCCATCAACGCGACGCCGCGCGCGATGATCACTTCGGCGGTGCGCGAGGTGTGCGCCGCGCACGGCTTTTCTGGAAATATTGCTGTGACGATTTCGGTGCCCGAGGGTGTTGCCCTTGCCAAAAAGACCTTCAACCCGCACCTGGGGATAGAGGACGGCATCTCCATCTTGGGCACGACGGGCATCGTCGAGCCGCGCAGCCTCGCTGCCTTGCGCGACAGCATCGAGCTCGAGATCCGGCAGCATGCGGCTATGGGGCGGCGCGGAGTCGTGCTCACGCCCGGCAACTACGGCGCGCAGTTCATCTCGGGGCATTTCCACCTAAACGGTGCGCCGGTGGTCTTCATCTCCAACTTTGTGGGCGATGCGATTGATTGCTGCGTTCGCGAGGGATTTACCAATGTCCTTCTTGTGGGACACATCGGCAAGCTGGTGAAGGTCGCGGGCGGCATCATGGACACCCATTCGCGTACCGCCGACTGCCGCGCGGAGATTCTGGCCGCCCACGCGGCCTTGGCCGGCGCGGGCGCGAAGACCGTGCGTGAGATCATGTCGTCGGTCACGACCACGGCGGCGCTCGAGGTAATCGAGGCCGCCGGCGTAGGGGACGCTGCGCGCGCCTCGCTCGCTGCGGCAATCGAGGACAGGTTGCGCCGCCGCGCGGCAGGCGCATGCGACATCGCCGCTGTCGTGTTCGACGCCGAGCGCCGCGAGCTTTTCCGCACGTCGGGCGCCGATGCAGTTATCGGGGAATTGGGGGCGACGTATGAGTAAAGGCGCGCTGTGCGGGGTGCGCCGCGCAATCGGCTGGCCGGGGACGAAGGTGGTCATGAAGGCGCGCCGCTCGCTTGCGGACGCGAAGCGCATCCTTCACGAGGAGGGCTCCTTCGACGGTGCCGAGCTCGTAGAGGACTGTGGGCTTCCGGGCGAGCGCTTGTACCGCTCGCTCGACGATGTGCCCGATCGGGGCAGCTACTTCTCGACGATGGTGGTGCGCTAGATGAGGGTTTCCTGCATAGCGTTCACTGAGAGGGGGTATGCGTTGGCGGAGCGCACCGCACGCGCGCTTTCCGATTGCGCGCAGACAGGTGAAGATGACCTTGGCTGGGACGTTTCCGTTTCGCGCGGGTTCGGCGAGGGGAAGGCCGACCTGCGCGCATGGACGGCGCTCGCGTGGGAAGCGTCGGACGCGCTTCTGTTCGTGGGCGCGGCGGGCATCGCCGTGCGGGCGATCGCGCCGCATGTCGCCTCGAAGGCAACCGATCCCGCGGTTGTGGTGATCGACGAGGCGGGGCGCTTTGCCGTCCCGCTTTTGTCGGGGCATTTGGGCGGTGCGAACGAGCTTGCGCAAACTGTGGCACGCGCGGCAGGGGCCATCCCCGTCATCACCACGGCGACCGACGTCCGCGGCGTGTGGGCGGTGGATACGTGGGCGCGCTGTGCGGGGCTCGCCGTTTCGAATCCCGAGGCTATCAAGCGAGTGTCGGCGCGGCTGCTTTCGGGCGGGCGCGTGGCGCTCTATTCCGACATGCCTATTTCGGGACAGCCGCCTGAGGGGGTTGACATTGCGTCCGACCGCGCTCGGGCCGATATCGTCGTGTCACCGTTCGCTGGCGCGAATGCAGGTACGTCCGTTCGCGCGGCGGAGACAACGGGCGAGGTCGTGCCCGCCGGTGAGACGGGGAAGCCGGCGGGTGTGCGGGCGCAGACGCCTGCACCCGAGCCGCTTCGCCTTGTCGTGCCCTGCATCGTTGCGGGCATAGGGTGTCGTCGCGGTGCGTGCTCCGAAGCGATCGGGGAGGCGTTTCTTCTCGCGTGCGGGCAGGCGGGCATCTCGCCTTCGGCCGTGCGCGAGGCGGCGACGATCGACGTGAAGGCGCACGAGGAGGGTCTGCTCGCCTTCTGCCGCGCGCGCAATATCCCGCTTGCGACGTATTCCGCAGAGGAGTTGTCGCAGGTCGAAGGCAGCGTTTCGCCATCTGATTTCGTGCGCGCGACGGTGGGGGTCGACAACGTGTGCGAGCGCGCGGCGCTCGCGGACGGGGGCAAACTTATCTTCCCGAAGCTCGCCCACGGCGGCGTGACTGTCGCGTTTTCCAAGGTAACTATCGAACTTTCGTTTAAGGAGCGGTGATGGGAAAGCTCTTCGTGGTGGGGATCGGCCCGGGCGGCCCCGACGGCATGACGATTGCGGCTCGGCGTGCGCTCGAGGCGGCCGACATCGTTGTGGGGTACACGAAATACGTGGAGCTCGCGCTCGCCGCCGTGCCCGACGCGGCACATCTCGCGACGCCGATGATGCACGAGGTCGAACGGTGCCGCCTGGCACTTTCGCGCGCGCAGAGCGGAGAAGCCGTGGCGCTCGTGTGCAGCGGTGACGCGGGCGTGTACGGCATGGCGAGCCCCGTGTTGGAGCTTTCGGAGGACTACCCCGATGTAGACGTGGAAGTTATCGCCGGGGCCACCGCGGCTCAGAGCGGGTCGGCGGTGCTCGGCGCCCCGCTTGCCCACGACTTCGCGGTCGTGTCGCTCTCCGACCTGCTCACGCCATGGGAGGTCATCGAGCGCAAGCTCGCCGCCGTCGCGAGTGCCGACTTCTGCATCTGTTTGTACAACCCGCGCAGCAGAAAGCGCGCCGACAGGCTCTCACGCGCGGCGAAGATTATGCTCGAATGGAAGGCCCCCGACACGCTCTGCGGCTGGGTACGCAACATCGGGCGCGAGGGGCAGCAGTCGGGCATGTGCAGGCTCTCCGAGCTGGGGGAGATCGACGCCGACATGTTCACCACCGTGTTCGTCGGCAACGCGGACACGACGCTCGTAGGCGGCCGTATGGTCACGCCGCGCGGGTATCGGGAGATTCCATGCGAAAGGTAACGATCATCGGGGCGGGGCCCGGAAACCCCGACTTGCTCTCGCGCGCGGCGCTCGACGCGATCGACATCGCCGACGTGGTCATCGGCGCTCATCGCGCGCTTGCCGGCATCGACGTGCCGCCCGACGTGGTGAGATGCGAGCTCGTGAAGACGGCGGACATCGTCGCCGCGCTCACCGATGCGGCGTCGTGGCAGCGCGCCGTGGTCGTGATGACGGGCGATGTGGGGCTGTTCAGCGGCGCGCGCCGCCTGGTGGAGGCGCTCTCCGGCAACGCGCAGGTGGACGTGCGCGTCATTCCCGGCATAAGCTCAGCGTCGTATCTCGCCGCGCGCCTCGCGCGTCCATGGCAGGATTGGCGCTTTGCGAGCGCTCACGGCGTGGCGTGCGACATCGTGGCCGAGGCCGAGCGCGCAGGTGAGCTCTTCCTCGTCACGTCGGGCGGGGAAGACCCCTCGCGGCTTTCCGGCGAGCTTGTGCAGGCGGGCTTCGGGGACGCGCGCGTGACGGTGGCCGAGCGCCTGTCGTACCCCGACGAGCGCATCACCTGTGCGACCGCAAGTGAAATCGCAGGTCAGACGTTCGACGACTTGAACGTGATGCTTATCGATTTCGCAGGCGGCGCCGGGTCGCCTGCGGGTGCATCCCGCGCCGCGAGCTCCCGCTGGCCGTACGCTTCCTCGGGCATTCCCGACGAGCTCTTCATCCGCGGTGACGTTCCCATGACCAAGCAGGAGGTGCGCGCCGTCGCGCTCGCGAAGCTGCGCCTTACCGCGACCGACACCGTGTGGGATGTCGGCGCCGGCACGGGGAGCGTGTCGATCGAGGCGGCGCTCGTCGCGCGAGCGGGGTCGGTATGGGCGGTCGAGCGCAACGCGGCCGGCGTGCGGCTCATCCGAGAGAACGCGGATGCATTCGGGTGCGGCAACGTGCATGCGGTCCCCGGTGTCGCCCCCGAAGCGCTCGTGAAACTGCCCGTCCCCGACGCCGTGTTCGTCGGCGGGAGCGCCGGCGAGCTTCCCTCCATCGTGGAGGCGGCACTCGAGAAGAACTCGCAGGTTCGCCTGTGCGTGCCATGCGTCACCGTTGAGACGCTCACCGAGGCGTGCGCGCTCCTCTCGGGTTCGCGCTTTAAGGGGTTCGAGGCATGCCAGGTGTCGGCCGCCCGCGCCGAGGCTGTAGGCTCGCACCATCTTATGAAGGCGCAAAATCCCGTGTTCCTCGTCAGCGCGCGTGGTGCGGGCGCGGATGCCGAGGAGCTTGCCGAAGTCGAGGCGCTTGCTGAGTCGCCTGTCGGGGAGGACCCCTCTGCTGAGGGGAACCCATCCGTTGAGGTGGTCTCGCTTGCTAACTGCAACGCCGCAGGTGGGGAAGGCGGCGCCCGGTGAGCACGTCCATTCCGCGCTTCATGGTCGCTGCGCCCTCGAGCGGGAGCGGCAAGACGGTCGTTACGTGCGCGCTCCTGCGCGCGCTCGCGCGCCGCGGCCTCGCATGCTCGGCCTTCAAATGCGGCCCCGACTACATTGACCCGCTCTTTCATCGCCGCGTCGTTGGTGCGCGCTCGGGCAACTTAGACGGCTTCTTCACCGACGCCCCGACGCTGCGTGCCCTGCTCGCACGCGGCGCCGCGGGTGCGGATGTCGCGGTGCTCGAGGGGGTCATGGGCTTCTACGACGGCATGGCGCCCGGCGTGGCCGACGCGAGCAGCTACCAGGTTGCGCGCGACACGGAAACGCCGGTCGTTTTAGTGGTGAATGGGCGTGGGGCGTCTTTATCGCTCGCCGCCGTAATCCGCGGCATCGCCGAGTTCCTGCCTTGTGCGAACGTGCGCGGCGTCGTGCTGAACAAGACGAGCGCCGCTGCCTGCGCCTACGCGGCGCCTGCGATCGAGAAGCACACGGGCGTCGCGGTTTTGGGGAATATCCCCGCCGACGAGGCGTTCTCGCTCGAAAGCCGGCATTTGGGCCTTGTGACCGCCGACGAGGTCGAGCAGCTCTCCGCGCGCATCGACAAGATGGCCGAGCTGGTGGAAAAGAGCGTCGACGTCGACCGCTTGCTCGAAATAGCGGCGACGGCCCCCGATATCCGCGAGGAACCTTACCGGTTGAAGCCGATCGCGGGAGCGCGGCCCATCATCGCCGTCGCGCGTGACGAGGCGTTCTCGTTCTACTACGAGGAGAACCTGCGCGCGCTCGAGGACCTGGGTTGCGAGCTGGCCTTTTTCAGCCCCCTGTGTGATAGCGAGTTGCCCCGGGGGACAAGCGCCCTCTATCTGGGAGGCGGCTACCCGGAGCTCCATGCGCGGCAGCTCTCCGAGAACGCGCCGATGCGCGAGGCGGCGCGGCGTGCGGTGGAATCTGGCATGCCGACGGTCGCCGAATGCGGTGGGTTTCTGTACCTGCAGCGCGAAATCGCCGATAGCGAGGGGCGGCGCTGGCCTGTTGCGGGCGCCCTTGAGGGCGCAAGCGAGAACGGGGGAAGGCTGTCCCATTTCGGGTACGTGAATCTCACTTCCCAACGCGACGGGCTCTACGGGCCGCGCGGCACACGCATCCGCGCGCACGAGTTCCACTACTGGCAGTCCACCTGCCCGGGCGGCGACTTCTGGGCGCAAAAGCCCCGGCGCGACAAAGGCTGGCCGTGCATGACGACTACCCCGTCCCTGGTTGCGGGCTTCCCGCATGTGTACTATCCTGCGAACCCCGACGTTGCGCGCGCGTTCGCGTCTGCCGCAGCGTCGTTCGCAGAGAGGAGACGGCATGGCTGAAGCAACCGAAACCGCGCTTGCCTGCATTCGCGAGGAAGTCGAGCGCGCTTTCTCGTCGGCGCCGGGCGCCGTGCTCGAAGCCGCGCTCTCCCGGATTGCGCCCGCGGACGAGTGCGCTCGCGCCGCCGCGTACGCCGCGTGGGACTCCATCGCGCACCCCTTGGGGGGATTGGGCGACTTTGAAGACGCCGTCGCGTGTATCGCTGCAGCTCAGGGGAGCGCCGAGGTGGCCGAGTTTCCCCGTGCGCTCGCGGTGTTCTTCTCCGACAACGGGGTCGTTGCCGAAGGCGTGTCGCAAAGCGGGCAAGACGTGACGCGAGCCGTCGCGCGCAACATGTGCGAGGGGGCCACGAGCGCCTGTCGCATGGCGGCGTTCGCGGGTGCCGAGGTCGTGCCCGTCGACGTGGGTATGGCCCGGGGCATAGAAGACGCGCGCATGGTGCGCGCGAACGTGCAGCGAGGGAGCGGCAACATCGCGCTCGGCTCCGCTATGTCTCGCGATGGGGCCGTGCGCGCGATCGAGGTCGGAATCGCCGTCGCGTGCGGGCTCGCCCGCGCCGGCGTGCGCCTTCTCGCCGCGGGCGAGATGGGCATCGGCAACACGACCACCTCGGCGGCGGTGGCCGCAGTGCTCATCCAGGCGGACGCGCGGAGCTTCGTCGGGCGCGGCGCGGGGCTCTCGGACGCCTCGCTCGCGCGCAAGCGCGACGTGGTCGAGCGCGCTATCGACGCGAACTCGCCTGATCCCGCCGACCCGATCGACGTGCTCTCGAAGGTGGGCGGCTTCGACATCGCGGCGATGTGCGGCTTCTACCTGGGGGCCGCGGCCTCGAAGGCGCCGACGCTCCTCGACGGGGTCATATCCTGCACGGCGGCCCTGTGCGCGGCGCGCCTGTGCCCCAACGCCTTGGGCTACCTCGTGGGCACCCACGCATCAAGCGAACCCGCAAGCCAGGAGCTCCTTCGCGAGCTCGGTATAAAGGCACCCCTCGACGCAGGCATGCACTTGGGCGAGGGCGCGGGCGCCATGGCGTATCTGCCCCTTCTGGATTCGGCGCTGCGCGTGTACCGGGATGGGAAGACGTTCACGGCGACTGGCATGGCTGCTTACGAGCATTTCGAGGCCGGAAAATGACGGTGACACTCGTCATCGGCGCCGCCGCGAGCGGCAAGAGCGCCTACGCCGAGTCCCTGTGCCTCGGGCACGACGGCCCTCGCGTGTACCTGGCAACGATGGAGCTCTTCGGGGAAGAGGGCGCCCGCCGCATCGCGCGCCATCGGGCGCTGCGCGAGGGCAAGGGGTTTTCCACCCTCGAGCGCACGCGTGACGTGGGCGCCGCAGTGCCCGGGCTTCCGCACGGCTGCACGCTTCTTTTGGAGGACGTGGGCAACCTGGTTGCAAACGAGCTTTTCGCGGAAGGCGGCTTGTCCCCACGTGACCCCGACGCTGTGGCGCGCGAGGTGCTCGGAGGCATTGAACGGCTCGCTCAGGCCGCTGCGTATACGGTGGTGGTCACCGTCGACGTGTTCGCCGATGGGATGCGCTACGATGAGGGGACCGAGGTATGGAGGCGCGCGCTCGCGCGCGTGAACGCGGGCGTGGCGGTGCTGGCCGACCGCGCAGTCGAAGTGGTATGCGGGATTCCCGTGTGGATGAAAGGCGAAGGACCTACAAGGTGAAGATAGCAGAGGCAATCGGCGCGGCGTTCGGAACGTTCTCGCGCATCCCCGTCCCGAAATCGGCCTGGACCGATTTCGGGTCAACCCATGCGCTTGCCGCGTTTCCCCTGGTGGGCCTTGCGGAAGGCTTCCTCATGACGGCGTGGGGGCACGTGGCGAACCTTCTCGGCGTGCCCGCGACCATCGTCGCGGCCGTGCTCGTGGCGCTGCCTGTGGCGGTGACGGGAGGCATCCACCTAGACGGGCTCTGCGACACCTCCGACGCACTTGCAAGTTGGGCCCCACGCGAGCAAAAGCTCGAGATCATGCACGACCCGCGGGCGGGCGCCTTCGGGGTCATTGGTGTTGTCGTGTACCTTATTCTGCAGTTTTCCCTGTTCACCGCGCTGCCGCTTACGGCGGGGGCGTTCCTCGCGCTTCTGTGCTCGCTCGTGTTCTCCCGCGCGCTTTCGGGGCTCGCCGTAGAATGCTGGCCTGCCGCGCGGGCGGACGGCATGGCCGCTGGGCTCTCGCCTGCGAAGAAGCGCGCGGCGATCGTCGTGCCGCTTTGCGCTTTCGCTGCGGCTTCGGCTTCAGGGATGGTCGCGTGCGCTCAGGCCGTCGGCGCCCTTATGGCGGTGGCGGGGCTTTTGGCGCTCGCGTGGTACCGCCATGTTGCCCTGTCCCGCTTCGGCGGGGTGACGGGTGATTTGGCCGGATGGTTTCTGCAATGGGCCGAGCTCGCGATGCTTGCCATGCTGGTGGCGGGGGGCATGCTCCTATGATTCTCGTGGTAGGTGGTGCGCATTCGGGGAAGAGGACCTTCGTGCGCGAAAAGCTCAGGTTCGCGGCGGACGATTTCGTCGACGTGGCGCAGCTTGCGGAGGGCGGCGTGCCCGCGGCTTTTGCCGGCCGCGTCGCGTACCGTGCTGAGGAACTCGTACGTGCGCTCGACGCTGACCGGGCGCTCGAGCGGCTGATCGGCTTCGACGCAGTGATTCTGTCCTTGGTGGGCTCGGGGGTCGTCCCCATGCGTGCGGAAGACGCCCAATGGCGCGAGCGCGCGGGGCTCCTGGGATGCGCGCTCGCTGCGCGCGCCGACGTCGTCGTGCGCATGACGTGCGGGATTCCCCAGGTCATCAAAGGAAACACTGCCGATGCGCCTCGAGGGACGCTGGGCGCGGGCGCGCCTTTGGAAGTCGTCTTCGTGCGCCATGGTGCCACGGCGGGCACGGAAGACCATCGCTACAGCGGGGCGGGCACCGACGAACCCCTGTCGAGCGCGGGCGAGCGCGCTTTGCGCGACCTCGCGTGCTGTCGTGACGTGTTCCGTGTTATCACGAGCGGCATGGCCCGCACCGACCAGACGGCGCGCATTCTCTTCCCGAACGCGGAGCTTATGGCGTGCCCCGGTCTGCGCGAGATGGATTTCGGCGACTTCGAGGGGCGAAGCGCCGCCGAACTTAAAGAGGATGCGCGTTACCGCGCCTGGGTAGACTCCTGGTGTGAGACGCGCTGCCCGCATGGCGAGGGCAAGAGCGATTTCACCCGCCGCGTCCTCGCGGCGTTTCGGGAGGCGTGCGAATCGGAGCGCTCCCAGGGGAGTGGGCGCGCCGTCTTCGTCGTTCACGCCGGTACCGTGAAAGCGCTGCTCTCCGAGCTAGCTGTCCCGAAAATGGGATACTTCGACGTGCATACCGAGCCGGGCGGCGCATGGGCCGCCACCTGGGATGGGCGCTGCCTTCGCGACGTTCGCCCCGCTTCGGGGGGCGATGCCCGGTGATGACGATTCTTGCCGTCGCCGCCGGGTTCGCGGCCGACCTTGCCTTCGGCGACCCGCGCTGGCTTCCCCATCCCGTCGTCGCCATGGGGCGCACGATCACGTGGGCCGAAGGCCGCCTGCGGGGCGCATTCCCGCAAACGTCCGCGGGCACGCGCGCCGCAGGGCTTGTGCTCGCCGTGGCGCTTCCGCTTGCGTGTGGGCTTTTGACCTGGGGAATCCTGCATCTTTGCGGCATGGTTCACTCCGGCTTGCGCTTCGTGGCCGAGGCATGGGCGAGCTATCAGATTCTCGCGGCATGCGAGCTGCGCCGCCAGAGCCTGGCCGTGGCCCGCGCGTTCTCGAAGGGCGGCCTTGTCGCGGCGCGCGAAGCCGTCGGGCTCATCGTGGGACGCGACACATCTGTTCTCGACGAGCAGGGCGTTGCGCGCGCCGCCGTGGAAACGGTGGCGGAGAACGCGAGCGATGGCGTCATCGCGCCGCTTTTCTACCTTATGATCGGGGGTGCGCCCTTGGGCATGGCGTACAAGGCGGTGAACACGCTCGACAGCATGGTGGGCTACAAAAACGAGCGCTACATCGACTTCGGCCGCGCCTCGGCGCGCCTCGACGATGCGGTGAACTGGATTCCCTCGCGCTTATCGGCCTTGTTCATGATCGCCGTGTGCCCGATCGTCGGGCTCGACGCGCGCGGGGCGGCGCGCATCTGGCGCCGCGACAGGCGTCGCCATGCGAGCCCGAACGCGGCGCAGACCGAGTCAGCGTGCGCGGGCGCGCTTGGGCTGCGCCTGGCAGGACCCGCGGTGTATTTCGGCAAGCTCGTTGAGAAACCGACGATAGGCGACGTGTCCCGCGAAATCGAGTGGGGCGACATCGCCCGGGCGACAAGGCTCATGCTCGCCGCGTCCGTATGCGCGCTCGTCGTCTTCGGCGCCGCGCGCGCGGCGGTCGTGCTTGTCGTGGGGGCGATGGTATGAGGGAAGACCACGCCGCGTCCCGGGCTGCCGGGGGAATCCTGCGCGCCCGTGCGCATGGGGGCAGCCGGCAATCGCTCGGCATCGCTTGCGAAGGGGGCGCCTCCGACCTCATCGACTTCTCGGTGAACGTGAATCCGGCAGGCCCATCGCCGCGCGCCGTCGCCGCAGCTTGCAAGGCGCTTTCTCGAATCGACGCCTACCCCGATAGGGAAAGCCTCGCCCTCGTTCGTGCCCTAGCGCGCACCCAGGGCATTCCCGAAGATACTATCGTCTGCGGCGCGGGCGCGTCCGACATCATCTGGCGGCTCGCCGCGGCGGTGCACCCGAAACGCATCGTCGTGTGCGCGCCGACGTTCTCTGAATATGCGGAGGCGGCATCGTACTACGGCGCATGCGTGCAGGAGTTCCCGCTCTCCGAAGCGGATGACTTCGACGTGCCCGCCTCCTTCGCCCGCGCGATCGAGGGGCCGGGAGACGTGGCGTACCTCTGCAATCCGAACAACCCGACGGGGCGCCTCGTCGACCCCCGTGTGATCGATGCTGCGGCTTGCCGCTGCGAGCAGGTGGGCGCGCTGCTCGTCGTGGACGAGTGCTTTCTCGGATTTGCGCCCGACGCCCGCGAAAGGAGCGTGGCCGCACGCGCCGCGTGTTCGCACCATGTGGCCGTGCTCTCCGCGTTCACCAAGCTCTACGGAATGGCAGGGTTGCGGTTGGGGTATCTGATCAGCGGAAACGCCCAACTCATCGAGGGGATTCGTCGGGCGGGGCAGGCGTGGCCCGTCTCCTCGGTCGCCGAGGCCGCGGGCATCGCCGCCCTGGAAGACGTCGAATACGTCTCGCGCACGCGCGATGTATTGGCGGGCGAGCGAGCGTGGCTTTCCCACGAGCTCTCCTCGCTCGGGCTTTCCGTCGTGCCGTCGGATGCGAACTTCCTTTTAGTCCGCACGCCGGCGAAAGACATCCCCGAGCGCCTGTATAAACAGGGGGTTTTGGTCCGCACGTGCGACTCGTTTTCGGTGCTGTCCCGTTTCTGGTGCCGCGTCGCGGTGCGCACGCGCAAGGAGAACGCCCGGCTTGCGATGGCGTTCAGCCGCGCGCTTCGGGCGGAAGGCGCATCGGGCGAAGGCGAACCCGACGAACGGGGCGGCGCTTCTTGCAGCGGCGCTATGGCGGGCGCGGATGGCCGAGGCTTGGCGAAGGAGGTCGATACCCGTGGGTAGGGCGAAGCCCATCATGATCCAGGGCACCATGTCGAACGCGGGGAAGAGCCTGCTTGCGGCGGGGCTGTGCCGCGTGCTTTCGCAGGACGGCCTGCGCGTGGCTCCCTTCAAGAGCCAGAACATGGCGCTCAACAGCGGTGTCACGGCCGACGGGCTCGAGATGGGGCGCGCTCAGATCATGCAGGCCGAGGCGTGCGGCATCGCGCCCGACATGCGCATGAACCCCATCCTGCTCAAGCCCGAAAGCGATCACCGAAGCCAGCTCATCGTGGCCGGCAAGGCGCAGGGAGCCTTCGCCGCGAGGGACTACTTCGCGCGAAAGAAGGCGCTCATGCCGCAGATTTTGGAGGCGTTCGATTCGCTCGCGGAGGAAAACGACGTCATCGTCATCGAGGGCGCCGGCAGCCCCGTCGAAATCAACCTTGCCGAAAACGACATCGTCAACATGGGGCTCGCGCGCGCCGTGTCCTCCCCCGTGCTGCTCGCGGGCGACATCGACCCAGGCGGGGTGTTTGCCCAGCTCTACGGCACGGTCGCGCTCCTTGCGCCCGAGGACCGCGCGCTTTTGCGGGGGCTTGTGGTGAACAAGTTCCGCGGCGATGTGGAAATCCTGCGCCCGGGTTTGGCTCCGCTCGAGAAAATGTGCGGGGTTCCCGTCGTGGGGGTCGTGCCGTATCTTACGCTCGACCTGGACGACGAGGACTCGCTCGCGCCGCGCCTAACTGCCCGCGAGGCGCGCGGCGTCATCGACGTCGCCGTCGTGCGCCTTCCGCATCTGTCGAACTTCACCGACTTCGACCCGCTTTCGCGCGTGCCCGGCATGGGCGTGCGCTACGTTTCCTCGACGACCGATCTGGGCCGACCCGACCTGGTGGTGCTTCCCGGCTCGAAGTCCACGGTCGACGACGCGCGCTGGCTTGCGGCTAGCGGCATCGGAGCCTGTGTACGCGCGCTTTCGGGCGCGGGCACGCCGGTGCTCGGCATATGCGGAGGCTACCAGCTTTTGGGAGACGAGCTTTCCGACCCGCACGGCAGGGAAGGCGCTGGCACCGCGCGCGGGCTTGGGCTCATCTCTGCAAGTACGGTGTTCAAGGAGGAAAAGCGCCTCGCCCAGTCGGAGCTGCGCATCACGGGCGCCCAAGGCGCGTTCTCGGTGTGGAACGGCATGACGGCGCGTGGGTACGAGATTCACGACGGCGAAACGACCGTCTCCTGCGCCCCTGCGGGCACGATTGGCGGCAAACCAGAAGGCGCGGCCTGCGGAAACGTGTTCGGAACCTATCTCCACGGCCTGTTCGACGAACCGGGGGCGGCACTCGCCCTCGCGCGCTCGCTCGCGCGCATGCGCGGCCTGCCCGAGAGCGTCGTGGGTGCTGAGGGCGCGGTGTCCGCGGCCGATCACCGTGCGCGCGAGTTCGACCGCCTGGCCGACTCCGTGCGCGGGGCGCTCGACATGGAGTATGTCTACCGCATTATCGAGGAGGGCGTATGATCCACGTGTATCATGGCGACGGCAAAGGCAAGACCACGGCGGCGATGGGCCTCGCCCTTCGCATGCTCGCCGCAGGCCGCCGCGTCGTCGTCGTGCAGTTCCTGAAAGACGGCGAAAGCGGGGAGGTGCGCCTGCTCGCCGAGCATTTCGGCGTGCTCGTGTTCGCGGGGAAGGCGTCGGACAAGTTTACCTGGTCCATGACGTCGGAAGAACTTGCCGCGACGCGCGAGCTGCACGATGGGAACCTCGCTTCCGCGCTCGCCGAGCTCGAGGGCGCGCAGGAGGGGCTGCTCGTGCTCGACGAGGCGCTCGACGCGCTTTCGAAGGGGCTTGTCGACGAGGCGCTCGTGGACCGCGCGCTCGATATGTCCGCGCGCGGCGTCGAAGTAGCGCTCACCGGGCGCGCGCCTTCCCGCAAGATCGTGGAGAAGGCCGACTACATAACCGAGATGCGGTGCGAGAAACACCCCTACGAGCAGGGGATATGTGCAAGGGAAGGAGTGGAGTACTAGATGGATTCCAAGGAGATGGCGCCCGGCGACATCGAGCGGCGCAGCTTTGAGATCATCACCGAAGAGCTCGGCGGCCGCACGTTCCCGCCGCTCGAAGAGCCCGTCGTGAAGCGCGTCATCCACACCACTGCTGACTTCTCGTACGCCGATTCCCTCGTGTTCACCCATGACGCCGCGCACTGTGCGCTCGACGCACTGCGCGCAGGGGCCACGGTGCTCACCGACACGAACATGGCGCTCGCAGGCATAAGCAAGCCCGCGCTCGCGAAGATCGGCTGCCAGGCCGTGTGCTATATGGCCGACCCTGATGTCGCCGCAACGGCGCGCGCCGCGGGCACGACTCGCGCCGTTGCGAGCATGGACAAAGCTTGCGGCATCGAGGGTCCGCTCATCGTGGCCGTCGGCAACGCTCCCACAGCACTTCTGCGCCTCGCCGAGCTCATGGACGCGGGGAAGATCGCGCCCGCGCTCGTCGTTGGGGTGCCGGTTGGGTTTGTGAACGTGGTCGAGGCGAAAGAGGAGCTACTCGCGCGACGCGTGCCGGCCATCGTCGCGAGGGGTCGCAAGGGCGGCTCGACCGTGGCGGCCGCCATTATGAACGCGCTGCTCTACCAGATCACGCGCCCAGGCGGCCCGAAGTGACGGCCCCCGCATCCGCGCCGGCGCTGCGCATCTTCGCCGGCACCACCGAGGGCCGCCTTCTGTGCGAATGGGCGAGCGGGGCGGGAATCCCCGCCCGTGCCTACGCGGCAACCGAGTACGGAGGCGAGCTTTTGGGCGAGCTTCCGGGCATCGAGGTGCATGCGGGCAGGCTCGACGAGGCCGACATGGAGCGTGAGCTTTCCGGCGCGCGCATCGTCGTCGACGCCACGCACCCCTTCGCTACGCTCGCAAGCGGCAACATCCGGGCCGCTTCGCTCGCCGTGGGTGCACGATGCCTGCGCCTTGCGCGCCCGGTCGAGGTGCTGCCCAAAGGCGTCGTGTCGGTCGCGTCGATCGCCTGCGCGGCGCGCTTTCTCTCCGAGAACCCGGGTCGCGCGCTTCTCACGACGGGGAGCAAGGAGCTTGCTCCCTACACGCGCGTCGCCGATTTCGCGGAGCGCTTCTTCGTGCGTGTGCTCCCTCTGCCCGGTGCTATAACGAAGTGCATCGACGCGGGGTTTTCGCCGTCGCACGTCATCGGCATGCAGGGGCCCTTCACCCGCGAGCTCAACGAGGCGATGCTTCGGCAGGTGGGCGCCCAGTGGCTTGTGACCAAGGACTCGGGAACCGTAGGCGGCACGGCCGAGAAGATCGCCTCCGCGCGCGACGTGGGAGCGCGCTGTATCGTGGTCGCCCGTCCCGCCGAGGGAGGCGGGGCCCTTTCGCTTAGGGAAGTGGAAGACGCGCTCTTACGGGAGTTCGCGCGCTAGGCGCTCGCCGCGCATGCGTGCCCTCCCGCCTGCGAGGAGGAGCGCCCCGAGCAAGCTCGACCCGTACAAGCCTGTCATCCGCCAATCGCTCGAGGACGACGCACGGAACTGGCGCAAGCAGCCCTTCAATAAGTTGCGGTGAAATAGCGTCTGTTTTTGCTGCTAAATAGCATATTCAGTCCCTAATTCACCGCAACTTGTTGGTGGTGGCTTACTGGTAGCGTAGGCACTCCACCGGGTCGAGCTTTGCCGCGCGTCGAGCGGGATAGAAGCCAAAGATTACGCCGATGCCGACCGATACGGCAAACGCGATCAACACTGTCGTAATGGAGAAGCTTGGCGTGATCGTCCCGGTAGCTCCAAACTCGCTCATGATACCCGAGCTTGCGGCAAAGAACGTGAGTCCCCATGCCAGCAGATAGCCAATCAGGACACCCAATAGTCCGCCGGTGACGCACAGCGCCGAGGACTCGGCCAAAAACTGCGCGGCGATATCGCGACGACTGGCGCCCAGAGCACGGCGGATGCCGATCTCGCGGATGCGTTCAGATACGTTGGTGAGCATCATATTCATAATGCCGATACCGCCGACAAGCAGCGAGATGCTGGCGACAGCACCCATGATGAGCGAGAATGCGCCCATAAAGGAGTTGAGTGCATCGATAGCGCTTTTCATGGAGGTTGCCGATACACTGTCGTACTCGTCCTCCTCCTCGATGCCCTTCATCGCGCGCACCTTGGACTCGATGGTTTTGCAGAGCTCATCCATGTCCGTGCCCTCGGCGGCAAGTGCCGTCACGCTGGGGAATGAAGGATTCTCGTCGCCAAACAGTCCGGAGATAGTTTCGCGTGGCATATACAGCGTGAGCGAGCCCATGGAGTCGCTGCCGCCATCAATCACGCCTACAATCTGCACCTCGCCGTTGGACACCTTGATGGTTTTCCCCAGCGCATCCTGTTCGTTGCCGTAAAGCTGATCGGCGCCGTTGCGGCTGATGAGCGCCACGCGCGAGCCTGATTGGGACTCGGCCTGGGAATAGGTGCGCCCCGCAACGAGCTTGCTGGCCCCCACGGCGCCGAGCATGTCGCTATCGACACCCTGTGCCATGACGGTATAGCTTTTATCGCCGGTCTTATACTCGGTATACGCGCTGTCGACAATGCCGATCTGCTCTATCTGCGGCACCAGTTTTTGAAGCTTCTCGATGTCCGACTCGGTGAGTTCTTGCGACGAATAGATTTGCACCATGCGTGCCGCATTGAGGCCCAGACTGTTGACCAGGCTGTTTTGGATACCGCCGATGAGCGAAGTCATGGCGATAACCGAGGCGATGCCGATGACAATGCCCAGGATGGTGAGCAGGCTGCGCCCCTTGTTGGCTTCGAGCGAGTGAAGGGCTTCCTGGATGAGATCGCGGGCGCTCATGCCACCACTCCTTTCGGCGGGTTGGTGGAGGCGGAAATCATGGGCAGGCTATCTACGGCGCTGCGCAGGGTCCGCGGTGCATGTGGAATATACGCGCCGTCGTGAATGCGACCGTCGCGGATGGTCACGGCACGGTCGGCCTCGGCGGCGATGCTGGGGTCGTGTGTGATAAGCACGATGGTTTTGCCGCGCTTCTGGAGCTTATGGAAGGTCTCCATCACAAGCGCTCCGGTAGCGGAGTCCAGGTTTCCCGTCGGCTCATCGGCTAGGATGATGGGCGGGTCATTGACGAGGGCGCGCGCGATTGCGACACGCTGCATCTGGCCGCCCGAGAGCTCGGATATGCGGTGGTCCCAGTGGTCGACCGGCAGCGTGACGGCCTGCAGCGCGTGCACGGCGCGCATCTCGCGCTGGCTACGGGGCACATTGGTGTAGGCCAGCGGCAGCATCACGTTTTCGATAACCGACAGGCGCGGCAGCAGGTTGAAGCTCTGAAAGACAAAGCCAATGCTCAGGGCGCGAACTTCGGTGAGCTCGTCATCGTCAAGCTCGGCCACGTTGAGCCCTTGCAGGTAGTAGCCGCCCGCCGTCGGCTTATCCAGGCAGCCTAGGATGTTCATGAGCGTCGACTTGCCCGAGCCCGAGGGGCCGGTGATAGCGACGAATTCGCCGGGATTTACCGCCAGGCTCACGTTGTGCAGGATGTGGGCACACCCCGCCTCGCTCTCAAAGATGCGGTGCACGTTGCGGATGTCGATAACGGGACGCATTACATGCCCTCGTCGGCAGACATACTGCCCGAATCCGCGCCGTAGCCGCCGTCAGCCGTTGCGTCCGCTCCGGTGTCCATGACGAGGGTGTCGCCATCGCGCAGCTTGGTAACCGGCACGTTGGGGTTGATCTCGTTGCCCTGGTCGTCGCGCTTGACCTGTGTCTTGCCGACTACGGCTTCGTTGTCGTTTTGCGTCACGACAGTCACCTTCACGCGACGGGTCTGCTTGCCCTCGTCATCGGTCGCCACGTTGACGTAATAATGTTCGCCGTCTTCGGTCATGAGCGCCATCGTCGGCACCATCACCACGTCGTCGAGCTGCTCGGTCACCACCGATACCTCGGCCGTCATGCCCGGCTTCAGGCGCGCGTCGGGCGCCTCAATGAGAATGTCGACGTTAAAGGTTACGCTGCCGCCGCCACCGTTGGCGGCGTCGGAGTTTGCCACCGATGCGATAGCCGTGACGGTGCCCTGGCTCACGATATCGGGAAACGCAGGATACGTGACGTTGGCGCTCTGCCCAACGGCGATCTTGGCGATGTCCTTTTCGCCTACCTGCACGGTCACCTTCATCTTGGATAGGTCGGCGATTTGCATGCACTGCTTGCCGCCGCTCGTATCGCTTTCGCCCATGATCATGCCGCCTGTTACCGTGGCGCCCACCTTGGCGTTGAGCTCCACGATGCTACCCGAGCTCGGGGCCGTGACCGTACGGCTGGCTGCCTTGGCGTTCGCCTGATCGAGGTTTTCCTGGGCCGATGCGAGGCTGCGCTGTGCGGCCGATACGGCGTTTGTGTCCGCTGATGCGGCAGTGATGCCAGCTGCTGCGGAAGCTCCATCATCGTCCGTCGTTGGGGTGGCCTGCGCGGCAGCGGCGGCTTTCTGCGCGTTGGTGAGGTCTTCCTGGGCGGCTGCAACTGCACGCTGCGCCTCGGCAACGTTGCGATCGAGCTCGTCGTTTTTAATGGTCATAAGCACGTCGCCCTCGTTAACGGATTGGCCCGGCTGAACGTTGATCGAATCGACCGTGCCGTCGACAGAAGGGGAGACCACTGAGGACGAAATGGGTTTGAGCTGGCCTTTCGCTTCGACCGTTGTGGTAAACGTGCCCTCGGTCACCATGTCGGTCACAGGCTCGCTAGCGCCCTGTGGCTGCGCATTGATAACCAGGGTTGCGACAATGGCAATGAGCGCGATGGCACCCACGACGCCGGCGGCAATACCGCGTCGAATCAGCTTTTTGCGCCGACGTTCGGCACGTTTTGCCTTGAGCTTGGCGTATGCCTCTTCATCGGAAATCTCGGCCGCATCGTTCGCGCGTCCGTTCTGCTTATCGGCATGCACGTTTGTAATCAGAGGAATCGTTTCGGTGGCACCTTCGGGCGTGTGCTCGGTATCATCCGGGCCCGGGGTAATGGTGGGGACATTCGGCATAGCGTCTCCTTTATAGAAAGTACCTCGATAAGTATATGCGCCCACCGGTTGGGGCGGGCGCATAGGACGGTTTCTTTCGGAACTGTTAGATTGGTCGCTGCGGTTCCACGTTGTAGGAATGCGCGCGTTGCACTACGAGTGGACAACCACGCACAGGCCGACTTTGATGCAGTCGTGAAGTGCCTTGGCGTCTGCCAGACGCAGGTTGATGCAGCCGTGGCTGCCGCACCATTTGTACGACTCGGCGTTATCGAAGCTCTTGTCGTTTTGCCAGGTGGCATCGTGGAAGCCGATCATATTGCCCTCGAACGGCATCCAGTAGCTCACCGGGCTTTCGTATTTGGGCTTACCGGTCTCGGGGTCCTTGGCTCCGATCAGGGTGCTGCCGCCGCCGTTGCTGTTGATCTGCCACACGCCCTCGGGGGTGGCGTCTTCGCCCGGTTTGCCGGATATAAAGTTGGCCTCCCAAACGATATTACCGTTCTCGTCATAGTAGCGCGCGTGCTGCTCGGACAGGTCGACGTCGATATACGCCTTCCAGTCGGGCTCTCCCTTTGCGGTAAAGGTGTCGGCCTTCTGGGAGTACTTGATCTCGATTTCGCCGGTCTGCTTGTTGTTAATGGCGTCCTCGACCTGCTTGGCGAGCGAGCTGCTGTCGATGGACCAACCAAAGTCGCCGCCTTCGACGGCGCACTGCTTGCCATCGGCGCGCGTCCACCAGCGAGTGGAGCCCACGGTATTAAAGCCGTTGGCGAGCTCGGCTGCCCAGCTGCTGATCTGCGACGTATCGAGCGTGGGATTGGCCGGATCGGCAAAGCTGATCCACTGCAACACGGAGCTGCCATCAACCTTGCCGGCATCCTCGCCGTTGAGCTTGAGGGTCACGTTGACGCCCAGGAAGTTGTTGGCGGCATCGCATGCGGCCTGAATCTGATCATCGGTCAGCGTTCCATTGAGCGGCTCATAGGCATCGTTGCCGAGCTTGGAAAGATCTACGGTCTCGGCCAGCGAGGCAAGCTCGAGCTCGGCATACTTAATGACATGCTCGCGGTTGAGTTTTTCGTTGGAGCGCGCCTTCTCGACGGTAAACTTGCCGGCCTGCTCGTCATAGGAGCTATTGGCCTCGAACGTGCCCGAACGCCCCTCGTTAAACTCGTCGATGGCGGCGCCCAGATCCTTCTCAAACTTCTTTTGGTCAAAGGTATCGGAGAGCATGGACAGGTCGACGTCTTGATCAAGATCGACTTCGTTGGAGGTAGCGGTTGTTTTGGCCTTGCCGCTTAAGGATTCCACAAGGCGGACCGGCCATACAAAGGCTTCGTTGTGGCTGATAATCTCTTTTGCGGCAGCTTCGCCATCGACGATGGGCTCATCGGACTCGGGCTGATAGGTCCAGCTAAAGTCATCGCCTGTCACGGTGAGCTTATAGTGCTTCCATGCCGAATTGACCTTGGTAGCGGCAGACGAAGCGTTGGAGAACGAGACGTCGACGCCGGCAATGGTGGTGTTGGGGTAGGCTAGCTGCGAAAACGCTACGATTCCTACGATATAGACAATGACGATAAGACCCAAGACGACAAAGAGTGTCGTCTTTTTGCCCGACTTATTGTTGCCGGCGGACTTGCGCGCGGGGCCGCGATCGCCTCGGGCGTGCGTGGGGGGCTGCTTGGGCGCATTGCCGTTTGCCTGGCGCTGCTGACGTTGTTGACGCTGCTGTCGCTGTTGGTTCGGGCGTTGGGGCGCGTTTGCCGCACCACGCTGCTGACCGTGGCTCGGCGCGATAGGACGCGGTGACTGAACGCCGCCGGTGTGCCTGCTCGGCTGCTGCGGATCGGGAATCAGTTGAGTTCGATCGTTTTGCGACATCGTATGCATATCCTTCGATTTTCGCCTTGCGGTTCATCGTGTTTTTACTGGGCTTGCATTATAGCGATTGCCCTGCTGTTTGTGGTACGGAAACGGTGGCATTCGAAAGAGCTGGGACAAATGTCCCACCTTTGAGTCGTTCTTAGTCGCTATCCGCACACACCGCATTTTGCACAGGCCGAAAGTGCGGCCGGAGCCTGCGCGATGCCGCCCTTTGCCGTCTCGCGCAGCGTGGCTGGCAACGCGTGGCCCACCGAGAGCATTACATGTGCCATCTGGTCAAACGGCACCAAGCTCTTAATGCCTGCGAGGGCGAGTTGTGCCGAGCTAAAGGCCGCTGCTACGCCGATGGCGTTGCGGTTTTGGCAGGGCACCTCCACGAGGCCACCGACGGGGTCACAAACGAGGCCCAGCAGGTTACTCAGCGCGATGGAACTGGCGTCGAGCGCCTGCTCGGGCGTGCCGCCGAGCATCTGCACCAGCGCGGCGGCTGCCATGGCGGCGGCGCTTCCCACCTCGGCCTGGCATCCGCCCTCGGCGCCGGCGACGCAGGCGCTCGTGGTGAGGTTGAGGCCGATGGCGGCTGCGCAGTAGAGCGCGTCCATGACCTGCTCGTCGTCGAGCTGCAGGCGATCGGCGAGTGCAAGCACGCAGCCGGGCACAACACCCGCTGAGCCTGCCGTGGGGGCGGCGACGATCACTCCCATCGTGGCGGAGCGCTCGAGTACGGCCATCGCGCGGGCCACGGCTTCGGTCTGAACGGGGCCCATCAGGCTTGCACTCAAATCGTTGCGGCCGGTGGCTTCGACAAGCTTGGCCTCGCCGCCGATAAGCCCGCCGAGCGAACGCTGCGGATTGGCGATGGGGGCTGTGGTCTCCTCGCGCATGACGTCGAGCACGCGGCGCATGGCGGCGACGGCGTGCGCCTCACCGGTCAGGCGCGCCTCTCGCACGGCCATAACGGCGCCAATGCTGAGCCCCAGTTCCTCGCACGCATCGAGCAGCTGCTCGCCGTCGTCGAAGATTTCCTTGGCCGAGACGCCGGGGGAGAGCGACGAGGCAGAACCGGGGAGCTCGATAAAGGTCGCGTAATCGACATTGTCGAGCTTGCGGAGCATGGGGACGACGGTGTCGTCGGGCGCACCGTCGGTCTCAAAGACGGAGTAAGCCTGGCCGCCCACTTCGGTGCGGTAGGTGCGGCAGAAGGCGATGTTCACGTGTGCGTAGGCGAGCAGGTTGGTGAGCGCGGCGAGTACACCGGGGACGTCCTTGTGTGCCACGAAGAGCGTGGAATACATACCTGAGATGTCGACGCCGACGCCGTTAATGCGGCTGATGCGCATCTTGCCACCGCCCAGGCTCTCGCCGCGGACCTGTGCCGTGGCGCCCGTGTCGTCGACCATGTCGATGTCGACGGTATTGGGGTGGATGGAGGCGTCGTCGCCCTTGATGCCAAAGTGATATTCTAGGCCCTGCTCGCGCGCGAGGTCGAAGGCCTGCTTGATGTTCTCGTCATCGGTGTCGAGGCCCAGGATGCCCGCGACGAGCGCACGGTCGGTGCCGTGGCCGCGGCAGGTGTGGGCGAAGGAGTTCCACAGGCCAAAGGTGACCTTGGTGATGCGACCTTCCAACAGGCTGGCGGCAACTTGGGCGCACCGCAGGGCGCCGGCGGTGTGCGATGAGCTGGGGCCGACCATGACGGGGCCCAAGATCTCGAATGCCGAGGTCGTAGCTAGTGTTTGCGGCTTGCCTGCCATATGCGCTCCTGTTCTATCCCGTCGTCCCGAGGGGCGGGGCATAAGGTCGCCTGCTCGGACAGTCCTGCTCGCACGGAGAGCACATTAAGTGCTCTCCGGCTCGTGCGGAACTCGCGATCGACCTTATGCCCCGCCCCTCGGGACTAAGGATACATGGTTGGGGTTGCTAGATGGCAAAATTCATTAGCTAGGGACGCAGCGTAGGCTCATATCGAAGCATCTTCACCACCGGATTAATAAAAAAGAAGTACCGGTTGGAGCCGGTACTTCTTTTGGTGCGTTGTTTCTTGGCTGTAGCTTTTGCCGTTAGCTTACAGGCCGCAGGCTGCTTTGAGTTCTTTGACTCGGTCGGTTTTCTCCCAGGTGAAGTCGGGGTCTTCGCGGCCGAAGTGACCGTAGGCTGCCGTCTTTTCGTAGATGGGGCGACGCAGGTCTAGGTCGCGGATGATGGCACCTGGGCGCAGGTCGAAGGTCTTCTCTACGGCCTCGACGATCTTGTCCTCGGCAACATGCGCGGTACCGAAGGTGTCGACCATGATTGAGAGGGGCTTGGAAACGCCGATGGCGTAGGCAAGCTCGACTTCGCAGCGGTCGGCCAGACCGGCTGCGACCACGTTCTTGGCGACCCAGCGCGCGGCATACGCGGCGGAGCGGTCAACCTTGGTACAGTCCTTTCCGCTAAAGGCACCGCCGCCGTGACGACCGTAGCCGCCGTAGGTATCGACGATGATCTTGCGGCCGGTGAGGCCCGTGTCGCCCATGGGGCCGCCCACGACAAAGCGACCTGTGGGGTTCACGTAGATGTCCGCGTTATCCCACGGCATGTTCTCAGCGGCCATGACCGGGGTGATGACGTGCTCGATGAGGTCGGCCTTGATCTTGCCCATGTCCTCGATCTCGGCAGCGTGCTGCGTGGAGATGACGATGGTCGTGACCTCGACGGGCTTGCCTTCCTCGTAGCGCACGGTGACCTGGGTCTTGCCGTCGGGACGCAGATAGGGCAGGGTACCGTCGTGGCGCACGGCGGCCAGGCGCTCGGCCAGGCGGCTTGCCAGGTAGTGCGGCATGGGCATGAGGGTCTTGGTCTCGTTGGAGGCATATCCGAACATCATGCCCTGGTCGCCGGCACCGATCAGGTCGATCGGGTCGGTGGTAGCGCCGGTCTGGGTCTCGAAGGACTCGTCAACGCCTTGGGCGATATCGGGCGACTGCTCGTGGATGAGGCTCATGACGCCGCAGGTGTCGCAGTCAAAACCGAACTTGGCACGGTTGTAGCCAATGCGGCGGATAACGCCACGGGCGATTTCCTGAACGTCTACGTAGGCCTGGGTGCGAATCTCGCCGGCGACGATGACGGTGCCGGTGGTCACGAGGGTCTCGCAGGCGCAGCGGACGTTCTCCACGTTGGCAGGCACGCCGTTGGGGGCGATGTAGCCCTGCTCCTGGAGCTCTATTTCTTTGGCGAGGATTGCGTCGAGGACGGCGTCGCTGATCTGGTCGGCGATCTTATCGGGATGACCTTCGGTCACCGACTCCGACGTAAAAACAAAGGACCCGTGTTGGGGCGGGATGGAACGAAGTTCGTCTGACATGATTGTCCTTTCAAAAACGTGTCCCGGCGACCGTTACCATTCCGCCGGGCTCTCTATGCAAGGGCACATCATAGCGCGTAAATCAAACATTCACACCCTTTCCGCACCTATTCATTGGGGACAGACTTAAATGACCATCCGTGTACTCATTGGGGACAGGCTTAAACGACCAGCCTTACCTAAGTGCCGACAGGTTGCCCAATGACTGGTCATTTAAGTCTGTCCCCAATGAGTAGGTCGGTGCCCTTTGTGCGGAGGTTGCATTGTTGCTTTATACTGGTGCGGTTAGACATCCATCCTGCAATCGAGGAGATATCCATGGCATCAGACGTTCGCGTCCGCTTTGCACCCTCACCGACGGGCAAGCTGCACATTGGCGGCGCCCGCACCGCTATCTATAACTGGGCTTTCGCCCGTGCTAACGGCGGCACGTTCATCCTGCGCATCGACGACACCGACCCCACCCGCTCCACCGACGAGAACACGCAGATCATCCTGCGCGCCATGCGTTGGCTGGGCTTGGACTGGGACGAGGGTCCCGAGGTGGGCGGCGATTTTGGCCCCTACGCCCAGACCGAGCGCCTGGACCTGTACAAGCAGGCCGCCCAGAAGCTTTGGGACGAGGGCAAGGCCTATCCCTGCTTCTGCACCAAGGAGCAGCTCGACGCCGACCGCAAGGCCGCGCAGGAGCGCAAGGACCCCTTCCAGGGATATCAGCGCCGCTGCCGCGATCTTGATCCCGAGGAGGCCCGCCGTCGCATCGAGGCCGGCGAGTCCTATGTCCTGCGCATCAAGGTGCCCGAGGACCGCGGAGACGTCGTCATCCACGATGCCGTCCACGGCGAGGTGACCTTTGATGCCAAGGAGCTCGACGACTTTGTCATCTTCCGTTCCGACGGCACGCCCACGTACAACTTCGCGACCGTCGTCGACGACGCCATGATGAAGATCACCCACGTCATCCGCGGCGACGACCACTTGTCCAACACCCCGCGTCAGGTCATGGTCTACGAGGCTCTCGGCGCGCCCGTGCCCACGTTCGCCCACATCTCCATGATCCTGGGCGCCGACGGCAAGAAGCTCTCCAAGCGCCACGGCGCCACCTCGGTGGAGGAGTACCGCGACGCCGGTTACCTGTCCGACGCCTTCGTCAACTACCTGGCTCTGCTCGGCTGGTCGCTCGACGGCGAGACCACGATCATCCCGCGCGATGTCCTGGCCAGCAAGTTCTCGCTCGACCGCATCTCCAAGAACCCCGCGACCTTCGACCCCAAGAAGCTCGATTGGGTCAATGCCGAGTACATCAACGGCATGTCCGATGCTCAGTTTGCCGACGAGATCATGGTCCCCGAGTTGCACGAGGCAGGCCTCATCGAGGGTAATGTCGAGTACGGCGAGGACTGGATCGACGCGCTTGCCGCCATCGTTAAGCCGCGCACCAAGATGCCGTCCGACGCCGTGACCGTCGCCGCTCCCATCTTTGCCACGGCCGAGACGCTCGAGTATGACGAGAAATCCGTCAACAAGGGCCTGGCCAAGGAGGGCATGGGTGCCATTCTGGACGCCGCCAAGGCCGCGCTCGAGGGTGTTACCGAGTGGACCGCCGCGAACATCGACGCCGCGCTTGAGCCGCTGCCCGAGCAGATGGACCTCAAGAAGCGCGTGGTGTTCCAGGCCGTGCGCGTCGCCGTTTGCGGCAACATGGTGAGCCCTCCGCTGGGCGAGACCATGGCGCTCGTCGGCCGCGACGACTGCCTGGCGCGCATCGACCGTGCCCGCACGATGGCGCTGTAATCGCTGCGCAAACGTATGTATCCGAGCCCCGTTCACCTCGAGCGGGGCTCTTGTTTCTGTAGACGAATGGGATAGGAGGTGCTGGATCCGTGGCCGAGCAACTGTCGCTGTTTGGTTCGCCGGAACCGGAGGAGGTTCCGGTGAAGCCAGTGCCTGCCGCTGCCTCGGCTCAGCCTAAGCCTGCACCTGAGCCCATCGCCGCCTATGCGAGCGTGGTCCTCGACATCCCGACGCGTGCGCTGTCCGAGCCGTTTGCTTATGGCGTTCCGCAGTCACTTGCCAACGATGTCCAGATCGGCTCCACCGTCCTAGTTCATTTTGGCAACCGTGCGGCCGCGGGCTACATCGTCAACATCGCGCCCGAGCTGGCCGACCTGCAAGGTGACGACGCTCTCGATCCCGCGCGTATCAAGCCTATCGAGGCTATCCTCAGCAAGCCCCTCTTTACCGCAGAGGCCGCCCGTATCGCACGTTGGATGAGCCGCGAGTATGTCGCGACGCTTTCCGAGTGCCTGCGCCTGTTCTTGCCCCCGGGCGGCAGCCCGCGTGTGGTTAAGGGCGACGACGGCGTGTGGACGGTTGAGCGCCCCGCCGTCAAGCCTATCCAAAACCGCTGGGTCATGCTCACGCCCGAGGGTTTCGACTATACGCCGCCCAAGACTGCTGTCCGCCAGCGTCAGCTCATCGAGGCGCTCCAGTGCGGCCCGGTCACGACGCGCGATCTCAACCTGCTCTACAACAGCATGTCAGCGAGCATCAAGGCGCTCGAAAGGCGCGGCGTCGTGGTGGTGGAGGAGCGCCGTGCTTGGCGTGGCTGTAGCGAGCAGACCACGCTGTCCTCGGCAAGCGGCAAGGCGCCGGTCGCGCTCACGAACGGCCAGCAACAGGCACTCGCGCAGATTGAGCGCGCCCGTCTGGACGCTCATGGCGACGTGGTGCTGGTCGACGGCGTCACCGGCTCCGGCAAAACCGAGGTTTACCTTTCGGCGATTGAGCGCGTGCTGGCCGCCGGCCGTTCGGCATGCGTGCTCGTGCCCGAGATCTCGCTGACGGCCCAGACCGTCGGCCGTTTTCGCTCGCGCTTTGGCGAAACGGTTGCGGTCTTCCACTCGCGCCTTTCGGCCGGTGAACGCTTGGACCAATGGGATATGGTCGCCAGCGGTGCCGCGCGCGTGGTCGTGGGCGCCCGCTCGGCGCTCTTTTGCCCGCTCAGCGATTTGGGCCTTATCATCATCGACGAGGAGCACGAGACCAGTTACAAGCAGGGTTCCAGCCCGCGCTACCATACGCGCGAAGTGGCGGCCGAGATGGCGCGTCGCTATCGCTGCCCGCTCGTGCTGGGCTCGGCCACGCCTTCTACTGAGGCCCTCGACCGCTGCCGCCGTGGCACGTATAACGGTGCCACCTGGACGCGCGTCGAGATGCCCGAGCGCCCGGGACACGCCGTGCTGCCGACAGTCCGCATTGCCGACCTGCGCCGCGAGTTCTCGCACGGCAGCCGCTCTATGTTCTCAAAACCGCTGATGGAAGGCCTGGAGCGTGTGGTCGAGCGCCGCGAGAAGGCCGTGTTGCTGCATAACCGCCGTGGCTTTGCGCCGTTCCTTATGTGCCGCGAGTGCGGCTGCGTCCCCACCTGCAACCACTGCTCCACCGCGCTTACGTATCACGAGCGCACGCACACGCTGCAGTGTCACACATGCGGTTCGTCTTGGCGCGTGCAGCCGTATCCCGCGCCCACGAGCCGTTGCCCCAAATGTGGCAGTCGCTACCTGGCAAAAATGGGCCTGGGTACGCAGCAGATCGAGGACGCACTGCACCAGATGTTGCCCGAGGACATCGCCATTATTCGTATGGATGCCGATTCCACGCGCGGCAAGGATGCGCACAAAAAGCTGCTTGAGAAGTTCGATGCCGCCGATTGCGCGGTGCTGCTGGGCACCCAAATGATCGCAAAGGGCCTCGACTTTCCCGAGGTCACGCTCGTGGGCGTGGTCAATGCCGACTTCGCCCTCAAGCTGCCGGACTTCCGCGCAGGGGAGCGCGCCTACGATCTGCTGGAGCAAGTCGCCGGCCGTGCCGGTCGTGGTGATCGCCCCGGCGAGGTCATCATCCAGACCTACTTGCCCGAGGACCCGGTCATTCGCGCCGTCGCTGAGCATGACCGTTCGATCTTTACCGACTACGACCTGGACCAGCGCCGCGACGCGCTGTACCCGCCGTTTGTTCGCCTGGTCAACATCTTGGTGTGGTCGGCGAACCGAGACGAAGCGCAGGACTACATCGGGCGCATTGCAAAGCTCCTCAAGCGCCGTTGGCATGCTGCCGCGCCCGACTTTTTGCGGGCGGGGAGTGCCGTGCCGCAGGTGCTGGGCCCGGCTTCGTGTGTAATCGAGAGAGCCAAGGACCGCTACCGCTTCCATCTGCTTGTGAAGTCGCCCGTGGGGTACCATGTCTCTGATGATATCGACGCCTGTCTCAAAGAGGTGGGCTCTGTGCGCGGCGTGAGCGTGAGCGTTGACGTCGACGCCTATGATTTGATGTAACAACCCGAAAGGATGGCCATGGAAGCCAACGGAATCGTACTGTCGCCTGACCCTCGTCTGCGCCAGGAGTGCGCCGTCATCGAGGAGATCACCCCGGCGATCGAGGCGCTTGCCGAGAAGATGAAGAAGATGATGTTCGAGAACGGTGGTTGCGGCCTAGCTGCCCCGCAGATCGGCGAGCTCATTCAGCTTGTCACCATCGACTGCGACTATAGCGACAAGAACGACTACGACCCGTACGTGCTTATCAACCCCGTGATCGTGGAGCAGAGCGACCATCTGGTGCCGTTTAGCGAGGGCTGTCTTTCCATTCCTGGCATTAGCTGCGAAATCGAGCGTCCCGACCATGTCGTCGTCGAGGCGTACGACTTGGACGCCAACCTGATTCGTTATGAGGCCACGGGCGACCTGTTCTGCGTGTGCCTGCAGCACGAGATCGATCACCTGCACGGCAACACCATGTTTGAGCGACTGAAGCCCATGCAGAGGCTCAAGGCAGTCAAGGAGTACCAGGACGCCCTGGCCCGCGGCGCTCGACCGGGTGAGACGGAGTAGGTTTGTCCGTCCCCGGGGCACCCGCCTATATCATACCGTGCTCAAACATTCTCGCTGCGCTGCGAAACTGCGCGCGGGACGATATAGGCGGGTGCCCCGGGGACTACGTTGACGCTGCTTGTCTCGCCCGGGTGCCGTGGGCCAGGGAGGGGCGTCTTCGCTGATAATTGCTTTGTTGGAAGAGCTGCTTTTATTGCGGCTCTTTCTTTGGTTTTGGGTATATTTGTTCTTGTTGAATTGTTATTGCGGATGGGCTGGGTACTTGGCTTTCCGCTGTTCTTTGTAGCCGTCTCGGCTTTGGTTGAGGGGAGACGTTCTTTATGCGTATTGTCTTTATGGGTACGCCTGATTTTGCTGTGCCTTCACTGACTTCGCTTTTTGAGGCTGGGAACGAGATTTCGCTTGTCATTACTCGTCCCGATGCTGTTCGCGGGCGTGGTAAAAAGTTGGAGCCGTCTCCTGTTAAGGCCAAGGCGCTTGAGCTTGGTCTTCCGGTTGTTGAGGCAAATCGTATGACGGCGGATGTTATCGATCAGCTCGAGGCTGCGGATGCCGATATTTTCTGTGTGGCTGCCTATGGCTGCATTTTGCCTGATGAGGTGCTGCATATGGCGCCGCTTGGTATTGTGAATGTTCATGCGTCCTTGTTGCCTCGCTGGCGTGGCGCTGCTCCCATTCAGCGTGCCATTCTTGCTGGTGACGATGTTGCCGGCGTTTCTATCATGCGCATCGGGCATGGCGTTGATACTGGTGCTTATTGCGCGCAGGCCTCGACCTCGGTTGCCGGTAAGCATGCCGAGGCGCTCACGATGGAGCTTGGCGAGCTGGGCGGTAAGCTGCTGGCCGATACGCTGCCGTCGCTTGCCGATGGTACCGCCGTGTGGACTGAACAGGATGAGGCGCTCGTTACCCATGCCGCCAAGATTTCTAAACAGGAGATGCGCCTGGATCCGCAAATGGCGGCGCTTGATTGCGTGCGTCATGTGCTGGCCTCGTCCGATACCGCGCCTGCTCGTTGCGTGATTGCCGGCAAGACCGTGCGCGTGCTCGATGCTGCGCCGGCTGATGTGTCGCTTGGCGAGGGTCAGGTTCTCGTTAAGGCCAAGCGTGTTTACCTTGGTCTTTCCGATGGCACGGTTGAGCTGCTCGAGGTTAAGCCTGATGGCAAGCGTGCTATGGCTGCTTCTGCCTGGGCTGCTGGCCTGCAGGGTGCCGATTTTTCGTGGGGTGTTTTGTCATGAGCAAGCTGTCTCCCGCACGCAAGCTTGCGCTCGATGTGCTAATGGAGGCCGATCGCCGCGGTATGTATGCGCGTGACGTGCTGTCCTCTCGCGCATCGGCCAAGGCTATTGACCAGCGTGATTCCGCTTTTGCCGCCCGCTTGGCGCTGGGTGTTGCCGCCACGCAGGGTATTTTGGACGAGCTGCTCGATCAGTTTCTTGATAAGCCTAAAAAGGTTGCGCCGCGTGTTCGCATGGCGCTTCGTATCTCGGCCTTCGAGATGCTCTACCTTCATACCCCTGGCCGCGTTGCCGTAAGTCAGGGTGTTGAGCTGGTGCGCAGCGGAGCTAAGTCTGCCGCCGGTTTGGCCAATGCCGTGCTGCATAAGGTCGCGGACAACGTTGAGGACTTTGCCACTGCGTCCGATGTGGATGAGTCTGAGCGACGCTTGGTTCGTCTGTCGCGCCTGATGGGTCTACCGCGTTGGCTGTGCGCTCGCATTATGGCATCGTTCGACACGCCAGAGGGTGCACTTAACTTTGCCGGCAATCTGGCCCCCGCGCCGCTGGCCCTGCATGAGAACGCCTTTGCGACCAAGCCCGATCCGTATATCTCGCAGCTCGTCGCGCCTGTCTTCCCGGGCTGCCATGCCCCGGTTGATGCCCAGGTTACCGTTGCTTCGGGTGTGTTTGAGCGTGCTGCCGCGGTGGCATCTGATCTCAATGCGCAGCTTATCGCTACAGCTGCCACGCGCCCTGGTAGCTGCCTTGAGATTGGTGCCGGTCGTGGCACCAAGACCTATGTGATGATGTGCCAGGCCAAGCGTGCGGGCTATGAGCGTCAGCATACGGCGCTCGATTTGCATGATCGCAAGTGCGATCTGAATCTCGCTCGCCTGCATAAGGCCGGTATTCAGGGCGTTCGTACGGTTTCGGGTGATGCCTGCGAGCTTGATGAAGTACTGACATCGTTTGATGCCATGCTTGGCGAGCCGGTTAAGTTCGACACGGTCTTTATCGATGCGCCGTGCTCGGGCACCGGCACCATGCGCCGCCATCCCGAGATTCCGTGGCGCCTGACCGAGAACGACGTTACGACCGAGCTGCCCAAGCTGCAGCTGACGATGCTCAAAGAGGCTGCTGCGCGCGTGGCTGCCGGTGGCGAGCTCATCTATGCGACGTGCTCGGTCTTCGACGAGGAGAACACGCAGGTGGTGGATGCTTTCTTGAACTCTCCTGAGGGCACCGGCTTTACTGTAGCGCCGCTCTCCGAGGCACAGATTCTGCAGCTCCCCGAGTTCGATCAGGCCAAGAAGCTCGTATCCGTACGCCAGAACAATCGGGGCCTCTTCCAAAGCGTGCCCGTAAACGCGGATTCCTACGACGGCCACTTCTGCGCTAGGCTGGTCCACAAGTAACTACTAAGTTGCGGTGAAATAGGGATTGAATATCGGCTTCTACCCGCCAAACAGACCTTATTTCACCGCAACTCATAGAGATGCCTGGGTAGCTAAAGAATCAGCCCCGCGATCATGTTGATCGCGGGGCTGATTGGTTTCTAGTGGCTATGCGGGCAGTTGGCGCAGCAGCCACTCGTGGCGTTGGTGCTGGAGCCGCCGCTTCGCTGGTCGGTGTTGTAGAAACCACTGCCCTCAAATTTAATGCCGCTGGCCGAGAACGTCTTGGCCGCCGGGGCACCGCAGCTGGGGCACACGACCTCGGGAGTCTCGGACATGGGATGCTCAACCTCAAACACGTTGCCGCAGCTCGAGCACTTGTAATCGTAGCGCGCCATAATACTTCCTTTTCAGCACAAAGCGGGCAGATTACTCTGCCCGCAAGAATTCAAACGTCTGTAACTGTACCCTATATCGGGGGTTTTATCACGCTTCGCCCCAGAATCTATGGTTGTTGCGCAGGAGCTGTGCGGTTTTGCCCTCGGCGGCTGCAATGTTCGCCTCGTTAGCCTGCCAGGTCCAGTTGCCCGTGGCCACGCCCGGAACGTTCATGCGCGCGTCGTCGCCAAGCCCCAGGACATCCTGCAGCGGCATCATCACCAGGGGAGCGTCGCTTGCCAGCGCGTCGCTCATCAGCTTGGCCGCCACCTCAACACCGCTCGGTTCATCGCCGCCCGCAAAGGAACGCGTACACCAGCCGGCCAGCGTCGACGTATCGTGCGTTGAGGTGTACAGGATCTTTCCTGGCGTGGGGTGCACGCCGCAACGGACGTCGTAATCGCTAAACTCCAGCACGTCCATGCCGGGGAAACCGCAGGTCGAAGCCATGGCGCGAACACCGGGCGTCAAATAGCCCAGGTCCTCGGCGATAAAGTTGAGCGGACCCAGCTCGTCGTAGGCAGTCTGGAACAGGTCTTTGCCCGGTCCCGCCAGCCAGCGACCTTCGGCGCAAGCCTTGCCTGCGGGGATACTAAAGTAGCTGTGGAAGCCCAGGAAGTGATCCAGACGCACACGGTCGTAGAGCGAAAACGCGCGGCGCAGGCGATCCATCCACCAGCTATAGCCGTTCTGCTTCATGTGGTCCCAGCGGAACGTCGGGTTGCCCCACACCTGGCCCTCGGGCGCAAAGTTGTCGGGCGGCGCGCCGGAAATCTCAATCGCCTTGCCGGTATCGGAAAGCCAGAAGTTCTCGGGTTCGCTCCACGCGTCTGCCGAATCGTCGGACACGTACATAGGAATATCGCCGATAACCTCTATGCCCTTCTTGTGCGCATAGTTCATGAGCTCGCACCAAGCCAGGTCAAAGCGGTACTGCATGTACGCTTGAAGCTCGGCCTCGTTGTGGAAGCGCTTGTCGTCGATCAGATGCTCGTTGTAGCGAGCAACATCTGCCGGCCAATCGTGGCGCGACTCGCCCTCAAAGTACTTTTTGACGGCCATATAGACGCAGTACTTTTCGAGCCAATCGGCATTGCGATGTTTAAACGCGGTGTACAGCGGATCGGCATCCTCCCCGCCGCGGGCCTTCCAGGTCTCAAAGTCGGCTGCCAGCTCCTCGTGGCTCTCGGGTAGCAGGTCGATATTGCCTGCAAAGGCCGAAGGACCGGCGTAGGGGGAGCGGAAGAAGTCCGTGGGATTGACGGGCAAAACCTGCCAGTAGCGCATGCCCATGGCGGCCAGATGGTCGATAAAGCGACGCGTGGGCGCGCCGATCGTACCGGGCTTGCCGTCATCGGTCGGCACCGATGTGATATGGCACACAACACCCGCACCGTGATCGAGCGGCTCCTGCAGGCGCTGCTCGGCGTGGTGATAGATGATCGACGAACCCAGCGGATACAGATCGAGCGTGACCGTGCCGTTGTGGATCTCGCACTCGCGACCGCTGATCACGTCGCTCGCGCATTCGCCGAGCGCCGGAATCGTCACGCGGTGCGAATTGCGCAGACTGCGGTTGATGATAACCGTCGCGGCCTCGCCGTCTTTGCCCGTGCGGGTGTAAGCCAAGACTTCGTCGTTGAGCGCAAAGGCCTTGATCTCGCCATCGACCATAAAGGGCAGCGCACGGCGCACGGCAGACGCGTTCTTAACGATGGCCAGTGTGTCGAAGTCGTGGAGTTGGTCTTTGGTCGGCAGGGTGCGGCGGTTGCCCGGGTCGGTAAGGCCCTCCAAGCCGTACTCGTCGCCGTAATAGATTGAGGGTACACCCGGGAAGGTCATCTGCATGAGCGTCGCCAGCCAAAAACGGCTCTTGGCCAGGCCCATCGAGTTATCGTCCAGGCGCCATTTGCTGCGCTCGCTCTCGGGCAGCTGCGACTCGTCGGGGCCACCGCCGAGCACCGAGATAATGCGCGGGCGGTCGTGGCTCGAAAGCAGATTGAGCGCGCAGGCTAGTGCCTCGCGCGGGTAGTTCTCGCGCAGGGTTTCGATATCCTCGGCTGCCTGGTAGGCGTTTTTGTAGCCCATCAAAAAGCCGATGACCATGTCGCGGAAGGGGTAGTCCATGGCGGAGTCGAGCTCCGAGCCCTGCAGATAGCGACGCAGGTGGCCATAGCTGATCTTGTTGGAAGCGTCCTCCCAGACCTCGCCGAGCAGCAGCGCGTCGGGCTTCTCGGCGAGCACGGCCTTTTTGATCTCGGCCAGGAAGTCGTCGGAAAGCTCGTCGGCCACATCGAGTCGCCAGCCATGGGCACCGGCACGCAGCCATTTACGGATCACGCCGTCCTTGCCCAAGAGCCGCTCGCGCACCAGTTCAGAATTCTCGTTGATGGCGGGCATGTTGCCCACGCCCCACCAGCAGTCATACGAACCGTCCTCATGGAAGTAAAATGCATCGCGCCACGGCGAGTCCTCGCTCTGCCAAGCACCGACGCCGGGATAATTGCCGTAGCGGTTAAAGTAGATCGAGTCGTCGCCCGTATGGTTGAACACACCGTCCAGAATGATGGAAATGCCAAGCTTCTCGGCCGCCTGACACAGCTCGGTAAAGTCCTGCTCGGTGCCCAGGATCGGGTCAATCTTGGTGTAGTCGGCCGTATCGTAGCGGTGGTTGCTCGCGGCCTCAAAGATCGGGTTGAGGTAGATGGCCGTAAAGCCCAGCTCGGCGATGCGGGGTAGGTCATTTTGGATACCCTTGAGCGAACCGCCGTAAAAGTCCCAGGTCTTGATGGAGCCGTCTTCGGCACGCTCGTACTCGGGCGGTTCGTTCCAGTCCTCGACTATGCGGCGTTGGATTCCGTTGCGCGGCTTTTTGACTTCGGCCAGCGTACGCTCGCGCCAGTTTTCGTCGCGGGCATAGCGGTCGGGGAAGATCTGGTAGACCATGCCACGCTCGTACCACTCGGGACGAACTTCGCGGTGCTTGTAGACGGTGATCTGGAAGGACGGGACCTCGGCATAGTTGTAAGTTACGCCCTCGCCACCGGTGCGACCCTGCGGTGCGCCCAGGCGGACCTCGGGCTGGCCCTCGATATTGCAGATAAAGCTGTACCAGATAAGACAGGGCTCGGCGCACTCAAGCTCTACGGTAAATATGCCGTCGCCCTCGTGTGTCATGGGATACAGAGACTCACCGATCTCATCGACCCAGGTGCGCAGCGTAAGCGTTGCCTGGTTGGGGTCGGCATCCTCCAAAATCACCGAGAGCGAAACGGAAGTTCCAGTGGTCACAGCGCCAAACGGAGTACGAAACTGCGGCAGACGGCTGTTGTGAATCAATCTCATAATTCGGTCCAGTTCAATAGAATCACGGCCTGCGGGCCATGGGCTTTACGCACAAGATATAAGTATATCTGTTGTACACAGGCTGTATAAACAACATCCGTTTACCATCGGCGAACGGTTGTCCTAGAAAATCGTTTTACCACTCAAATTATCGCGATATTTAAAACGTCTATACCGATACTATTTGTAGCCAACAAAAGTAACCCGGTTTACTACGACGAATTGAATGATCTCAACCACGGTCATTTTGGTGATATTAAAACCGCAGCTAGAAGCGTTCTTAATTTCGAAGATTACTCGCCGTGGTCGGCCGGAGCCATTTTGTCGTAGTAAACCGGCCCTCTTTTTAATGCGAAGTTCAACGCAAAAGAGGGCGCCTGGTTGGGGCGCCCTCTTTTGCGTTGAGGATTTAGTTTTAATCGTCCGGATTAGCGGCGCTTGCGGGCGGCCGTTGCCTTGCGGACGGAGGTCTTCTTGGTCGGAGCCTTTTCCTCGGCCGAAACGGCGGGGGAGACCGGGGTCTCCTTGGCGGGCTCGGTCTTTGCCTTAGTCTTGGGAGCGGCCTTAACCTCGGCAGCCTTCGGAGTCGGCTCGGCCTTTACTGCGGGCTTGTCCTCGGCCTTACCCTCTGCCTTGGGAGCTGCAGCCTTGGTCGTGGTCTTCTTGGCCGTCGTCGCGGCGCGTTTGCGCGTGGTGGTCTTGGCGGCCGGCTTTGCCTCGACAGCTGCCTTGGCCTCGGGCTCGGAGGGCGCCTCCTCGACCTTGACGGCGGGCTTTGCAGTAGCCTTCGGGGCCGTCTTCGCGGCGGCCTTCGTCGTAGCGGCCTTGGCCGTCGTCGACTTCGTAGCCGTGGTCTTCTTGGCTGCCGTTGCCTTCTTGGTGGTTGCAGCCGTCTTCTTGGCAGCGGTCTTGGCCGGAGCCTTTGCCGCAGGCTTAGCCTCGGCGGCGGCCTTTACCTCGGGAGCAGCCTCGACCTCGTTGGCCTTCTTGGCAGCGGCGGTCGTGCGCTTGCGCGTGGTCGATGCCTTGGCAGTAGTTGCCTTGGCAGCGGTGGTCTTGCTCGCAGTGGCCTTCGTGGTCGTAGCCTTCTTAGCCGTTGCCTTGCGGGTCGTCGTCTTTTTGGTGGCAGGCTTCGCAGCGGGCTTCACCTCAGGCTCGGGCTCGGGAGTAGCCTCGACCTTCACCTCAGGATCGGCCTTAACGGGCTTAGCTTCAACCGGCTTCTCCTCGGCCTTGGGCTCCTCGGCGACAGCGGGCTCCTTAACGGTCGCCGCAGGCTCGGCCTCATCAGCAACCGGCTCCTCTACGGCCGTAGCAGCCTCCACAGCCGCTGGGCGCTCAATCTCCGGGTGCATAAAGAAGTACAGGTCCAGATACTTGTCGGCCGAGCGCGTCCAGCTAAAGTCCTGGCTCATGGCCTGCGTGACCAGCTGATTCCAGGCCTCGCGATTATCCCAGAACAGGCGTGCCGCACGGAACACCGCATCGCCCATCTCGTCGCCGTTAAAGTTGCTAAACGAGAAGCCCGTGCCCTCGCCGGTAAACTCGTTGTACGGGATCACGGTGTCCTTCAGGCCGCCGGTCTCGCGAACAATCGGCAGAGTACCGTAGCGCATGGCGATGATCTGCGACAGGCCGCAGGGCTCAAACTTCGAAGGCATCAGGAACATATCGGCGGCGGCGTACATGCGCTGCGACAGCGCAGGATCGAACTCGATGCGCGCGGCCATGGTGCCGGGGTACTTGTCCTGGAAGTAGCGCAGGCCGTCCTCGTAGTCGCGGTCGCCGGTACCCAGCACGGCCACCTGAACGCCGCCGGACAGGATTCGGTCGAGCGCGTACATGACCAGGTCCATGCCCTTCTGGCGCGTCAGGCGCGTGACCATCACCATGAGCGGGCGGTCGTCGCGAACCTCGAGGCCCAGCTCTTCCTGTAGCTTGGCCTTGCACACGGCCTTGCCGGAACGGTCCTCCACGGTGTAGTTGGCGGCAATGCGCTTGTCGGTTGCCGGGTCAAAGGCCGCCACGTCAATGCCGTTGAGGATGCCCTGCAGCGCGTAGGAGCGCTCGCGCAGTACGCCGTCCAGGCCCTCGCCAAACTCGGGCGTCTGGATCTCGCCCGCATAGGTGGGGCTCACCGTGGTAATGGCATCGGCATAGTGCAGCGCGCCCAGCATGTAGTTGATGCTGCAGGCGTCGCAACGCAGCTGCGTAGCAGCCGCCGGAATATGCGCCACACCCAGGATGTCCTCCATCACGGTGTCGCTAAACTGGCCCTGGAACGCCACGTTGTGGATCGAGAACACAGTCTTGACGCGGTCGTACAGCGGCAGGCCCTGGTAGAACTCGCGCAAGAACACGGGCGCCAGTGCCGTCTGCCAGTCGTTGCAGTGCAGGATGTCGCACTCAAAGCCCTCGGGCAGGTGCTGCAGGCTCTCGGTGATGGCCTTGGAGAAGAACGCGAAGCGCTCGCCGTCGTCGAAGAAGCCGTACGGATAATCGCGCGCAAAGTAGCGCTCGTTGTCCACGAACATATAGGTGACGCCGTCGTGCTCGAGCTTCTCCAGCCCGCAGTACTCGTTGCGCCAGCCCAGGCTCACGTAAAAGTCGGCAAAGTGCTCCATCTGCGCCTTGTACTCGTCCTTGATGGTGGCGTATTTGGGCACCATCACGATGACCTCGGCGCCGGCGCGCACGAGTGCTGCAGGCAGCGAGCCCGCCACGTCACCCAGGCCACCGGTCTTAACAAACGGTGCGCACTCGGCCGAGGCAAACACGATCTGCATCTTTTTGCTGGAATCTGCCATATTGTCTCCCATGTTGCAATTCGAGAATAGCCGCCTGGCGCTAACCGGGCGGCTATTCTACCTGTTACGAGCGATGTTGCGGTGCCAACGTTAACGTACGATGGTTGTGTCGGAAGTTAACGGAGCCTTGCCCAGCACCAGGATGTTCTCGGGCGTGCCTCGAAGCTCGGTGTTGATGGGAACCACGTTGTTCTTGTCCAGAATGGCGTTCTCAACTCGTGCACCGCTCTTGATGACACAGCTCTGGTTGATGATCGAATTGGTCACCGAAGCGCCCTCTTCGACCACAACGCCGCGCGACAGGATCGAGTTACGCACGGTGCCCTTGATGATGCAGCCGGCCGAGATGATCGAGTTGCACGCGTGGCTGCCGGTCGCATAGCGCGAAGGCGGCACGTCGTGAGCCTTGGTCAGGATTGGGCGCTCGGGGTCAAAGAGCTGGTCGGCCACGGTCTGGTCGAGCAGGTCCATGCTGCGGCGATACAGCGACTTCTCGCTAAACACGCCCACGACCTCGCCCTTGTACTCGTAGCTGCACACGTCGATGTTGCCAAAGTCGCCTTGGAGTGCCTCGAGCAGGTCCAGATAGTCGGCTGCCTGGTAGTGATCGATGATCTCGAGCAGCGTCTCGCGGTTGACGATGCAGCAGTCCATAGAGGCGTTGTCGCCGTACACGACGCCGGCGCTCACGCCCGTCAGGCGACCGTTCTCGTTAATTTCGAGTTTGGTCTCGTCATCGACGTTGCGCGTGGCCTTGCAGTACACCACGGTCATCTGGGCACCGGAGTTCTCGTGCGCGTCGATGATGGTGTTGAGGTCCATGTTAAAGATGATGTTGGTGCCCATCATCACAACATAGGGCTTGTCCGAGCGCTGGAACAGCGTCTTGTTGGAGATGATGTCGCGCAGCAGGAAGCGCATGCCGCCCTTGGTGGTGCCATACGCGTTGCCGGGCACCATGAACAGGCCGCCCTTCTTGCGGTCCAGACCCCAGTCCTTGCCCGAACCAACGTGGTCGATCAGCGAGCGGTAGTTGCCCGGCATGACGACGCCGACGGTCTTAATGCCGGCATTCATCATGTTGGACAGCGGAAAGTCGATCAGGCGGTAGCGGCCCAAAAAGGGAACGGACGCGATGGGGCGGTCCTTGAGCAGGACGCTGCCGTAGCTCGAAGAGTAGTTAGCGGTGATATAACCGATGGCCTTGCGATTGATCATCGGATCATTCCCCCTTCCCGATAACGACGTCATTTCCAACGACGGCCGTATCCTTGGTGGTATCGACAGAGCCGAGCTTCACGCCCTCTTCGACCGTGGAGTTCTCGCCCAAAATAGCGCGGCAGATGTGCGCGCCGCTCTTAACGTGCGCACCCGGCAGCAGCACGGAGTCCTCGACCACGGCGCGCTCCTCGATGATGACATCGGTCGAAAGGATTGAGTGGCGAGCGGTGCCGTAGATCTTGCAGCCGTTGGAGACCAGGCAGTCGTCCAGGCGGCCGTCCGGGCCAATGTAGTGCGGCGGACGCGTGGTGATGTTGGACATGATGGGGAAGTGCTTGTCGAACAAATCGAACTCGGGGTTGTTGCCCAGCAGGTCCATCGAGGTCTCGTGGAAGCTGGCGATGGTGCCGACGTCCTTCCAAAAGCCGTGGAACTCGTAGCTGTACAGGCGCTTGCCCTCGCCGAGCAGCTTGGGGATGATGTCCTTGCCAAAGTCGTGGCTCGAGCGCTGGTCCAGAGCGTCCTCTTCGAGTGCCTCGATCAGCACGTCGGCCGAGAAGATGTAGATGCCCATGGACGCGAGGTTCGAATCGGGCTTATCGGGCTTCTCGGTGAACTTGGTGATGCGCCCGTCCTCGGGGTCGGTGGTCAGGATGCCAAAGCGGCTGGCCTCTTCCCACGGCACGGGCATAACGCTCACCGTGAGGTCGGCGTTGTTCTCAATGTGCGTCTTGAGCATCTTGCGGTAGTCCATGCGATACAGGTGATCGCCCGAAAGAATCAGGACGTACTTGGGGTCGTTGGCCTTGATGTAGTCGAGGTTCTGCGTAATGGCGTCGGCCGTGCCCGCATACCAGGCGCCGCCGGTCTGCGTCTCGTACGGCGGCAGGATCGATACGCCGCCGTCACGGCTGTCCAGATCCCAGGCCTCGCCGGAGCCCACATAGGCATGCAGCAGGTAGGGACGATACTGCGTCAGAACGCCCACCGTGTCGATGCCCGAGTTGGAGCAGTTGGACAGCGAAAAGTCGATAATGCGGAACTTGCCACCAAAGCTAACCGCCGGCTTAGCGATCTTTTGGGTGAGTGCCCCCAATCGGCTGCCCTGTCCTCCTGCGAGGAGCATCGCGATGCATTCTTTCTTACTCATCGATTTCTCCTTCTGTCATCGATGTTCCTAAACCCATTAGCGACGGGCGCGGCGCAACGTCACGCCCGTCGAGTAATGCCGTGCTGGCATAGGGGAGCTCGCGCGCCTTTACGCGTGCCAGATCTCGTCGCGGTACTCGCGAATGGTGCGGTCGCTCGAGAACCAGCCGCTCGAGGCGGTGTTGAGCAGGGCCTTGCGGTTCCAGGTCTCCTGGTCGCCGTAGCTGCCCGTGAGCTTCTCCCACGCATCCACGTAGCTGCGGAAATCGGCCATGACCAGGTCGGGGTCGTTGTTGTTCATGAGCTCGTTGTAGATGCTCTCAAAGTTGCCCGAAAGACCCGCAAAGGTGTTGTCCTTGAGCTCGTCCATCACGCGGCCCAGACGCTCACGGTCGCCGTTGAGGGTATCCCACGCAAAGTAGCTGTTCGATGCCCAGAGCTGCTCGACCTCGGGGGCGGTCAGACCAAAGATGGCCTCGTTCTCGCGGCCGGCCAGGTCGGCGATCTCGATGTTGGCGCCGTCGAGGGTACCCAGCGTAATGGCGCCGTTCATCATGAGCTTCATGTTGGACGTGCCCGAGGCCTCCTTGCCGGCCGTGGAGATCTGCTCCGAGATCTCGGCAGCGGGGTAGATGAGCTGGGCGTTGCTCACGCGGAAGTTGGGGATAAAGCAGACCTTCATGACCTCGTTGACGCGCGGATCGTTGTTGATGACGTCGGCCACGGAGTTAATGAGGCGGATGGTCTCCTTGGCAAAGGTGTAGCTGGAGGCAGCCTTGCCGCTAAAGATGAAGGTCGTCGGCGTCACGTGGAAGTTGGGATCGGCGATGCGACGGTTGTAGATGTCCATCACCTTCATGATGTTCATGAGCTGGCGCTTGTAGGCGTGGAAGCGCTTCACCTGGACATCGAAGACGGTGTTGGGGTCAATGACCAGACCGGTCTCGGCCTTAACGTAGGCGGCCAGGCGCTCCTTGTTGGCGCGCTTGGAGGCACCCACGGCCTTCAGGAACTCGGTGTCGTTCTGGAACTCCTTGAGTTTCTCCAGCTCAAAGGCGTCCTTCAGCCAGCCGTCGCCAATGGCCTCGGTCACGAGCTTGGCGTAGGTGGGGTTGGCCTCGGCAAAGAAGCGACGGTGCGAGATGCCGTTGGTCTTGTTGTTGAACTTTTCGGGCGTCAGGGCATAGAAGTCCTTGAGCACGATGTTCTTGATGATGTCGGAGTGGATCTTGGCCACGCCGTTGACGCTATGGCTGCAGATCACGGACAGGTTGGCCATGCGAATCTCGCCGTCCCACAGGATGGCGGTCTGACGCAGACGCTCCTGCCAGCCCTCCTGCGTGGTGTCGAACGACTCGTGCCAACGACGGCTGATCTCGTCGATGATCTGGTACACGCGGGGGAGGAGCTTGGAGAACATGCCGATGGGCCACTTCTCCAGGGCCTCGGGCAGGATGGTGTGGTTGGTGTAGCTCACGACCTGCGTCACGATGTTCCAGGCGTCATCCCACTCGAGCTTCTTCTCGTCGATGAGGATGCGCATGAGCTCGGGGCCGCACATGGCCGGGTGCGTGTCGTTGGTGTGGATGGCAACAAACTGCGGCAGCAGATCCCAATTCTCGCCGTGCTCCTTCTCAAAGGTGTCGAGTAGGCTGTAGATGCCGGCCGAGACAAACAGGTACTCCTGCTTCAGGCGCAGCAGACGGCCGTGCTCGCCGGCGTCGTTGGGGTAGAGGATGGCGCTGATGGCTTCGGCCTCGGCGCGCTCGGCGTCGGCCAGGGCATAGTCACCGCGGTTGAAGGCCTCAAGGTCAAAGTGCTCCTCGACCGGCTCGGCAGCCCAGACGCGCAGCTTGTTGACAGTCTCGCCGGCATAGCCCACGACGGGGATGTCATAAGGGACGGCCAGGATGTCCTGCGTGTCCACCGTGCGGTAGAACGTGCGGCCGTTCTCCTCAAAGCCCTCAACATGGCCACCAAACTTAATAGTCACGGCCTTGTCCTGACGGCGGACCTCCCAGGGATACCCGTGGGTGAGCCACTCGTCGGTGGCCTCGACCTGGCTGCCGTTGACGATCTCCTGCTTAAACAGGCCGTAGCGGTAGCGCATGCCGTTGCCGTAGCCGGCGATGCCCTCGGCTGCCATGGAATCCAGGAAGCATGCGGCCAGACGGCCCAGGCCACCGTTGCCCAGCGCCGGATCGGGTTCCTGGTTCTCGATGACGGAAAGGTCGAAGCCCATGTCGTCGAGCGCCTCGGCGACCATGTCGCGCACGCCAAAGTTGAGCAGGTAGTTGTCGAGCAGGCGGCCGATCAAAAACTCGATCGAGAAGTAGTACACGCGCTTCTTGCCCTCGGCGGTGACGCGGGCGTCGCTCTTGGTGGCAACGGTGCGTGCCTTCTCGGCCACGAGCTTGGCCAGGGCGTTAAAGCGGTCCAGGTCGCTGGCAGCCTCGACACTCTTGCCGCTGATGCTCATGACGGCATCGCGATAGAGCTCGGTAAACTCCTGCTTGTTGTCGAAGATCTTATTCATACGTTCCTTTCCCCCGGGGATGTTTCTCCCGGAACGGTTATGACTTGTATCCTGCGCCTCGTCGGGGCGGGTAATTACAGCTGTAACGGTTTTGTTACGCATCCTTGGCAGACGGCTTAACAGAAGCAGACTTGGCCTTGGTAGCGGCCTTTTTGGTGGTTGCCTTCTTGGCCGTGGTCTTGGCGGCAGACTTGGTTGCCTTCGCCTTAGCCGGAGCCTTCTTAGCAGCCGCAGGCTTGGGCTTTACCGAGGACGTGCGCTTTTTGGGCGCAGCCTTGGGCTCCTCGACCACGGGCGGCTTATAGCTGCTGGGGCCGCGGCGCTTAAGCACTACGCCTGCCAGGCCGGGCACCTTAATCTCGATGGAGTCCATCTGCCCGTTCCAGGGATAGGGCTCGCTCGAGCAGGTGTAGGGCTCCTTGCCGGCATAGCCGCTGCCGCCAAACTCGGGACGGTCGGAATCGAAGATGACCTCCCAGTCACCCTCGCGCGGCACGCCAACACGGAAGCTCTCGTAGCTCGCCGGGTCAAAGTTGATCAGGATCACCAGATCGTCATCGACGTCCTCGCCCTGGCGCACAAAGCTCACGATGGACTGCTTGGAGTTGTCCGCGTCAATCCAGGTAAAGCCGTCGTCGGTGTAGCCGCGCTCGTACAGGGCGGGCTCGGCGGTGTACAGGTGGTTGAGCGCCTTGATAAACGCCTGATGATGACGGTGGGTCTCGTACTCCTCGGTCAGGAACCACTGGATGGACTCGTAGTAGCGCCACTCAATAAACTGGCCGATCTCGTTGCCCATAAAGTTGAGCTTGGCACCGGGGTGCGTCATCTGGTAGAAGGCGAGCGTGCGCAGGCCGGCAAACTGACGCCACCAGTCGCCCGGCATACGGCCGATCAGCGAGCATTTACCGTGGACGACCTCGTCGTGGCTCAGCGGGCAAATAAAGTTCTCGGTAAAGGCATACATGATGGAGAACGTGAGCAGCCCGTGGTTGCCGGGGCGCCACGGAAAATCGGTCTGCATGTAGTGCAGGGTGTCGTTCATCCAGCCCATGTCCCACTTGTAGTGGAAGCCCAGGCCGCCGTCCTGCGGCGGGTAGGTCACGAGCGGCCACGCGGTGGACTCCTCGGCCATCATCATCACGTCGGGGAAGTGCGCCTCCACAGCGCAGTTGACCTGACGGATAAACGCGCTGGCGTCCAGGTCCTCCTCGGTACCGTACTTGTTGAACTTCTTTTGGCCGGGATCATCGATGCCAAAGTTGAGGTACAGCATGCTGGATACGCCATCCATGCGAATGCCGTCAACATGGAAGTTCTCGAGCCAATACAGTACGTTGGAGACCAAGAAGGAGCGGACCTCGCCACGGGCGAAGTCGAACTTGTGCGTGCCCCAGTTGGGGTGAATCTCGTGCTCAAACAGCATGTGGCCGTTAAAGGTGGCAAGGCCGTGGGAGTCGGCGCAAAAACCGCCGGGCACCCAGTCCATGATCACGCCGATGCCTGCCTCGTGGCATGCATCGATAAAGTGCATGAGCTGCTGCGGGTTGCCGTAGCGCGACGTGGCGGCATAGTAGCCGGTCGTCTGGTAGCCCCAAGAGCCATCGAAGGGATGTTCCATAAGTGGCATGACCTCGATATGTGTGTAGCCCATGTCGCGCACGTAGTCCACGAGCTCCACCGACAGGTCGTCGTAAGTGTAGAACTCGCCGCGTTGCGCGGGGAAGGGATCCATGGGGCCGGGGTAGTTGCCGTACTCGTCCGGCTCGCCCTGCGGTGCGTCGCCATGGCGCTTCCACGAGCCAATATGCACCTCGTAGATGTTAAGGGGCTGTGACATGTGGTTATGGCCGGCACGGTGCTTGAGCCATGCGGCGTCGTTCCACTTGTAGCCATCGAGGGTCCACAGCACGCTCGCCGTTCCCGGAGGGCACTCGGCCTTAAAGGCATACGGATCGGCCTTGTAGAGCTTCTCACCCTCGTTGGTCTCGATAAGGTATTTATAGAGCTGGCCCTGCTCGGCGCCAGGAATAAAGCCTTCCCAAATAGCGCTCGTATGCACGGGCACCAGCGGGTTGGCTTCTTCATCCCAGTCGTTAAATTCGCCAATGACATGCACGCTCTTTACATCGGGCGCCCAAACGCAAAAGCGCCAGCCGCGCGTACGGTTCTGCGTGTCGGGGTGCGCGCCCATCTTTTCCCAGCTGCGCTCCCACGTGCCGATGCCAAATAGATAGACATCGTCCTTGGTGAGCTCCGGTGCGTGCGGGGCGGCTTTACGGGTTGCGGGCTTTTTAGCCGTTGGCTTTAGCTTTGTATCGCTCACGTTTGATCCCATCATGACGCGGCAGCGTGTTGCCTTGGTGACTAGATGCGAAAGGTCCAAGGCTGCACGAATCGAAGGGACGGCGATAGTTCTATGATTCGTTCCACCTCGCGTGCTCGGTGGAACTTTCGGCAGAAACTACGATAACACCTGTACGTTACTTTTATGAAGGAAAGTGGTTTTTGGGCGGCGTTTAATCGGTAAGCGCCATGTTTAGACCACTGGCAGAATTGCGATGGTAAAACTCTTGACAGTTTTACCAATAAGGGTTTTTTGATTGTTGGTTTGACGTTTGGTAAAACGTTTTTAGCAGGTTGTTTACCATTTGACATCGAAAGGTACTTTTATGTCCCAGACCGCCGCTCCCAATGTCGCTTTTATTTTCGATTGCGACGGCACGCTGGTTAATAGCACCCCCGTTTGGGCCTATGCCCAGCCCGAGTTATTGCACCGCCACGGAGTTGACGTGACGGTCGACGATTTTGCCCAGTTTGAGCATTTGTCGCTCGAGGACGAGTGCCAGGCCTACCACGACACCTGGGGCATTGGAGCGAATGGCGAGGAGCTGTATCGCGAGCTGAGCGACATCCTGATCGATGGGTACTCCAAGGTGCCGCCGCGCGAGGGGCTCCTGGCATTTTTGGAGCAGACGAATGCGGCGGGCATTGCCTTGTGCGTTGCCACGTCCACGCCGGCCGAGTTGGTTACGTCTGCGCTTGCGGGCGCCGGGCTCGACGCGTACATGGAGTTTATTACCACGACGGGCGAGGCAGGACGCTCCAAACAGTTCCCCGACGTATACGAGCTGGCGCTGCGCCGCCTAGAAGAGCGCCACGGGCACAAGTTTGAGCGCGCGTGGGTGTTTGAGGACGCCGTCTTTGGCCTAAGGAGTTCTGGGGTCGCCGGCTTTAAGCGTGTAGGTATTTATGACCCGCACGGCCGCATGAAGCGCGACGATGTGCGCGCCAACTGCGATATCTTTATCGACAGCTACGAGGAGCTGGATCTGGCCCGCCTGCTTGCGTTTGAGGGATAGGCGAGAGCTGTGGCTTGTAAGGTATTAGTGGTTTGCGGCTCGCCCTTGGTGGCGAGCGCGGATCTGTTGCGTAGGCTAGTAGGGGAGTGCGACCACGTTGTCGCCGTGGACCGCGGTCTCGACGCGCTGCTGGGCGCTCGCCTGAGCTGCGACGTGTATGTAGGGGACGCCGATACGGTAAGCGAAGCCGGTCGCGCTCTTGTTGATGCCGCTGAGGACTTTGAAGTTGAGCGCCACGACCCGTACAAGGACTATACCGATCTGGCGCTGGCGCTCGATTCCGTCCGCCGTCGCTGGCCGGGCGCCGAAGTGGTTGCGACCTGCGCTACGGGCGGCCGCCCGGATATGGCCCTAAGCGTCCTAGGCTTACTAGCCAACTACAAAGACGCCCCCGTCTGGATTGCCGAGGACGCGACCACAGCTCGCATTCTGCACGAAGGCGAATCCTGGACCATTGAGGGCGCCGAGAGCAAGACGTTCTCCATCATCGGCATTGCCCCCAACACCGAGGTAAGCGAACACGGCCTAGAGTGGGAGCTAGACCACAGCCCCCTGGACCTGTTGGCGGACACAGGCATCAGCAACGTCGTCAGGTCAACAGCCACGATCCAAGTCCACACCGGCACCGCCATTGCTTACCTATATCAAGAGACATTTAGAGTCTGACCCAAAAAAGTCCTTGCACGCCGCGTCAACTTCCCCTATAGTATCTCCTCGTCACGGGGGCGTAGCTCAGCTGGGAGAGCGCTTGACTGGCAGTCAAGAGGTCAGGGGTTCGATCCCCCTCGTCTCCACCATCGTGAATGTAAGGCCACTCAATTGAGTGGCCTTTTTTTGAATATGATTTTTAACGGCCTGAACTGCATTTTTGCAAAATTTGTAAATTGCTTTCCTGTTCAAGTTTGCCGTCTGCAGTAGTTGTCGCAAATTTTGCGACAACTACACCCCTAAAGTTGTCAAACAAGCCGCCTCAAAATGCGTTTAATCTGTAGCCGGGCGTGCCTAGTGTGCGATGAGCATCTTCACAATGCAACGCCCATGCCCACACGCCCGCAAAATGTTGTGCAATTAATTTCCCAGTTTTGTACATTATTCGTAAGCACCACGCAAATCCTTTTGCGTATTAAAGCCGAGGTTTGCCTGCATTTACTCGGGCGCCCGTTGCAGCACCCCATTAACCTGCGTCAACGTGAACAACTTAGGCAAACAACCCCCCCAAGCACGGATTTGTCGCATATGTTGTCCGACACAACCCAAATCAGTTTCACTATCAGCTTGTGCTAGGATACCTAATGTTACATGAGTTCAGCTGTGCTCACGGCTCTAACAGGCCACATAGCACGGGGTCGATCAGCATCCGGCCGTAACGGCGGTGTTAGAAAAACCAAGAGCTCCAATATCGATTGCCATGCACTTTTTTCACTTGCTTTTGCGGATATTTATAAGTTCGCTTGAATCAGTGCAATGAGTTGTTACGGCGAACCACAGCAGCCTTCAGCTGTTTGCGTGCGGTCCAGTTTTGTTCCCGCTTGATTGGTTCGCACGCAGCCAGCTGGGGATGCGGTCATTTTGCGATACACGTCCGCGTCTCTAGCAACTGCATTTATACATACCGTTCACGGTGGGGCAGAGCCACGTGCTTGTCTGACTGGGCTCAGGGTTTGAATATGGAGCGCCTTCGCGCACAAGCGCCCTGGCGAAGCCATACCCAAACCCCATGAGCCACACGTAAGACAGCAAGGGGGTTGTGCTCGTGTGGTATGTGATCCAGGTCATTAACGGTCGCGAAGATATAATGCGCGAGCGCATTGAGCGCATGGTGCCGGCTGGCGCCATGCAGGAGCTCTTTTATCCCCAATTTCAAACCGAGATCAAAGTACACGGCGAATGGGTCAATACGACCAAGCCGCTCTTTCCCGGTTATCTTATCTGCGATACGGCAGATCCCCGTACTGTGCAACAGCATCTGCTGCGCATGGACGACTTTGCCCGGATGCTTTCCCAAGACGGTCAGTTTGTGCCGCTGGCAAAAGAAGAGGTCCAGCTTATTGGTGGCTTTACGCATAAGGGAGACCGCGTAGTTCCTATGAGCGAGGCCCTAAAAGACGGTGACCAGGTCGTAGTAACGGCAGGTCCGTTGCTGGGCCACGAAGGCCTTATCAAAACCATTAACAGACGCAAGAGCATTGCTTATTTGGAGCTCGACCTGTGTGGCCGCGCGTAATTACGCGCGTTGGCCTCGCGGTGCTTTCAAACGAGCAGCGCGTCATGCGAAACCTTAAAAAGGCGATTGCCTAGCTGCTGGCGATTGTCGCTCAAACCAAGGAGGACCTTCGGGTCGGGGACGTAGTGTTGGAAGAGAATGTGTCAGATAAAACAGAATATGTAAAGGATGTGCCCGTGGATGCGGCATTGATTGGTCAAGTTGGGGATTGGCGGGCAGACTCTCAGACTCCTGTTGCTACGGAATTTCCTCTCCCCGTGGAGAATCCTGCTCCGGCGCAAGGTTTCGTGGCGCCGGGAAGCTATAGGGCTCCCGCCGCAGATCCCAAGGCTGCCGCCCCCAAGAAAGGTGGGCCTGCCTATTTTGCCTTCAAGCGAGCTTTCGACATCGTTTTTTCTGCTGCGGTCTGCGCGGTGTTGGCCATCCCCGTTGTAGCAGCATGCGTCGCCATTGAGATTGACTCTCCCGGAAAGCCGTTCTTCCGTCAAAAGCGAGTTGGTAAGGGTGGAAAGACTATCTATATCTTCAAACTCCGCACCATGGTCTCTGACGCTCACGAGCACCCTGAGAAATACATGACTCCCGATCAGCTGGCGCAATGGCAGCGCGAACAGAAGGTTGACGATGATCCCCGAATCACGCGTGTAGGCCGCTTTCTTCGCCGCACTTCGTTGGACGAACTACCTCAATTCATTAACGTTCTCTCGGGTGATTTATCCGTCATTGGCCCTCGTCCCGTAACACTTGAGGAAACGTATGAATACGGCGATGCACGCGATGAGGTGCTCGCATGTAAGCCTGGCATCACCGGTTGGTGGGCTGCGACTGACCGCAACGAATCCACGTGGAGAAGTGGTCAGAGGCAAGCTCGTGAGCTCTTTTATGTGCGCCATCAGTCGCTCGGGTTGGATACCCGCGTGTTCGTAAAAACGTTCAAGGCAATGAGGAGGGGGAAGTAACGTATGACCGATTCTCCCCTGGTTTCCATCATTATGCCCCTCTACAATGCTGAGCCGTATCTTGTCGAGACCTTCGACTCCGTTCTTTCTCAGTCCTATAAGAACTGGGAGCTCATCGTGGTCGAAGATTGTTCTTCGGACGCATCTCTTCGACTTGCGAAGGAATACGAGAACAAGGATCGTCGAATCTCGGTTCATCCCAACGAGCACAACGTTGGTGCGGCTAAGTCGCGCAATACCGGTATCGAACACGTTTCCGGCGATTTCGTCGCGTTCATGGACGCCGATGACGCATGGCTTCCGGATAAACTTGATCACCAGCTTGCGTACATGCGGGATTGTGGTCTGGGGATGTGCTTCACCTCGTACGAGACCATTGAGTCTGACGGACAGCATAGGAATTACGTACACGTACCCAAGAGCATCGACTACGACGGTTTTCTCAAGAACACCGTGACCTGCAGCCATACCATCGCGTTCGACCTCTCGAAAATACCCCTGAGTCTTCTCGTTTGTCCCGATTTCGGAGATTCGTTCGATTTCCCTGAAGACATGGTCGTCTGGCTCCAGGTCCTCAAGAGCGGCGTTCCAGCCGGCGGCCTCGACGAGGTGCTTGCAAAGAACAGGAAACATGGCGGCTCCCGCTCCGCTAATAAATTCCGTGCAGTTTCCCGCACGTGGAACGCCTACCGAAAAGTGGAGAAGATAAACCCAGTCTATTCCGTGTATTGTCTGTTCTGGCAGCTGACGCACGCGGTGCTTAAAAGGATTTAGGATTGAGGCTGAATGAGGATTCTATTTCTCTCGAACCTTGAGTTTGAGGGCTTCGCGGGCCCTACGTACTGTGTGCCTGCACTGATCGGGGCCTTATCCGAACTCGAAGAGGTTGTCTGGTATAACATGAGACCTGTCGAGCGCGTAGAATGGAGGGGCCTTCCCTTCTACAGGAACCCTAACGACTTTGCTTTCGACATTGAAGATTTCACAAGTCGAATCTGGCGCCCTGACCTAATCGTTTTTGAGGGTTTTTATGCGTTTCATCCCAACGCGACCCTCTTGGGCGTGCTGTCTTCGGGTATACCATATGTGATTGAGCCGCACTGCGCCCTCACGAGCGGAGACCAGGGGAAGAAAACCTTTAAGAAACGAATCTGCAACGCCGTTTTCTACAACCGTTTCGCTCAAGGCGCCGCTGCGATCCACTACCTTACCGAGAAGGAACGCGATGAGTCCGGTGAGAAATGGAACCGGAACAGCTTCATCGAGCCGAACGGCATAGAGGTGCCCAAGGAGCGCCCTCATCGGGAGTCGTGGCATGGCGACGTACCTGAAATTGTGTTCGTTGGCAGAGTGGAGCCCTATCAAAAGGGGTTGGACGTCCTCCTCGAAGCGCTTACTCCGTTGAATGCTTGCGCGGATTCACCGCGCTTCCATCTCTCGATTTACGGCAACTCCGTCAACGGCTTCTCAAACGAGATGGAGAAAAAGCTACAGGCCGCGGGGCTTTCAGACGTCGTTGCCGTTCGCGGCCCTGTATACGGGGATGAGAAGGATGCGGTTCTGCGCGCCGCGGACATCTTTCTCCTCACATCACGCTACGAGGGGATGCCGATGGGCCTGCTCGAGGCGTGCGCCTACGGGTTGCCGTGCGTGGTCACCCCGGGTACCAACATGTCCGACGTCATCCTCGCCGAGGGAGCCGGATGGGTCTGCGACCTTTCTCCCGAATCCGTGCGGGAAGCCATCGTCGTCGCCGCCAGCTCTGCTGAGGCCTATGCGGAGATGGCCCTGGCCTCACGTCGCGTTGCGGAGTTGTTTTCGTGGCCCTCGATCGCCAAGTCGATTCGAACCGATTATCTAAAGGTGATTGGGCGCGCATGACGATTTATCTGATGGAAATAGTCGTGATTCTCGTTCTCGGTGTAATCACGGGCGTGTCGCGCGGGGATGCTGAGAGACGAGGCTTTATCATCTTGGCCTGCCTGGTCTTATTCGCGCTCTCCGGCCTGAGAAGCTACGCGGTCGGAGTGGATACGCTCCAGTACTGGAACGCTTACCTGACGGCGTGGATGGCACACTCCTGGTATGAAACCGGGTTCCTGTACCTCCTCCGGGCCTTGAACGCGGTCAGCCCCAATCCGCAGCTCCTCCTTCTCTTCACCAGTGCAGTCATGACCGCCTGCGTCGGGTATGTGGTCTATAAGTCGGACTGCAATCCCGTGCTCGCACTCTTCCTCTATGTGACACTTCTGACGTATGCCTCCTTTATGAACCTCATGCGCCAAGGTATCGCCGCCGCAATCATCATCGCGGCGATACCTTGGCTGGAGTCCGGGAAGAGGATCCGTTTCGCTGTGGCGGTCATTTTCGGCTCCCTGTTTCACTCGACCGCCATCGTCATGCTCGCGCTCATTCCGCTCTCGGCGCTCGCACCGACAAAGAAAGTCATGCTGGGTTATGGCGTCGTCGCGTTGGCTTTGGCCCTTTCCCCTGATTTCGTGTGGAGCTTCGTTGGGAAGAACTTCGACAAGTACTCGACGTATAGCATGTCCTCGTGGTCGGGGGGGAATGCGCTCGCGGCGCCGATCATGACCGCCATGGACGCTTTACTGATTGTCGTTTCCCATTTGTTTGGGGCGGGGGCTTCGGATGACGACAGGGAGGAGAGGGTTCTTTTCCATGGATCCATGCTCCAGGTCGTCTTCCAGTTCCTCGCTTGCTTCGTGAACATCTTCCAGAGGCTGACGACGTTTACATCGTTTTTCCTTGCCTTATACGTGGCGCTGCGATTCCGAAAGATCGATACGAAGCTCAAGTTCCTCCTCGTTTACGGCATATGCGCAGTTACGGCCGTGTTCTTTGTAGTAATTATGGTCTACCGGCCGCAATGGCACGGTGTCGTTCCTTTTTCCTTTTTCTGGCAACTTGTTTAGGTTCATGAGGATTGTTAAATGGGACTAGTGTTGAACAATCTCGGAAGGACCTCCCGAATCTGCGTGGCCAGGGAGCGCTTACCCGGGTTTCGGCCACCACATAACGTTCCTCGCCCGAGCTCCACGACTTATGACCTGCAACACCTTTGGTCGAAATCACCGTGCTTATTCCCCGCTATATCGGCAAGCTCGGGCGGGTCATTTCTGTGGGGACGAAACTCTCGAGCGGCGTTGCATGGGGAAGGATCTTCGATCGCGAGACGCGGCAAGGCCTAGAGTTCCTCAAAGATGTGTGGTTTGAGGACACTGTGCAGGCATAAATGATCGTGCTGAGGTTCAGGGGCGACCATCGACGAATTGGACTACACATACCGAAAGCAAGTTGACTTGCTAACCTCGAACAGCCTGTCGAGCAAGAGGTCTGTAGACAGGTACTTCACGATCGAAGCCATGCTTGCTTCGCGCAGGACATTGGGCTTTCCTTTTCACCAGAGGATGTATGGCCAGACCCTCTATCAGCTCGGCCTCTTGTTTGCAAACCTCACGGTCGCGCTTGTTGACGGGGAATCTCGCTGCGTTTTTGCTTTGGCTAACGAGTTGATGAAGGCGAATAGGTCGCCGGGGGAAAGTGCAAGTCGTTCCTCGAAAAAATGGGCAATCCCGAGAAAGTTCTTTTGGAAGTCGATAGCGTCCTCTGGCGGCTGGCGTCGCTTTCGCTTTAAGGGCTCAGGCACCCGGTCTTTATTGCCTTGCGCTTTAGCTCGAATATAAACGAAAACTGAAATTTGTTTGGGTTGATATAGATATTGAAAAGCAGTAACACACTCGCCAAAAATATAATTTGGCAGTACGGATTACAAGTACTTAAGTACGTCTTCCCCCTCATCCTCGTGCCGTACCTCACGCGCGTGCTGGGTACGGGTGGCTACGCCGTCTATGCCTACGTGTTGTCGTTCATGGGAATCGTCCAGACGCTCGCCGACTTCGGTTTCATGCTTTCCGGAACAAAGCAAGTCGTCGACCTGAGGGACAACTGCGAGGTCCTTTCACGCCTGCTCGGCTCCATAGAGCTCGCTCGTCTTCTCCTCGCCGCCGGCCTGTGCGCGGTCGTCGTGGTCGTCGCCCAGTTCATCCCACTGCTCTGGGACAATATGGGGTATGTACTGATTGCCTATGTCTCCACCGTGCTCAGGGCCTTGCTACCGGATTTCATGTTTCAAGGTTTTGAGGACATGGAGCCGCTCACCACGCGTTTCTTCGCGGCAAAGGTGATCACGGTCGGCCTGACTCTTCTGGTGGTCCATGGACCGCAGGATCTTCTGCTCGTCGCAGTTGCGGATGCCCTGGGCGGCTTGGTAGCGCTTATCTGGAGCTTCATGACCGTTCGAACCCGCTACGGCGTGCGTGTTTCCTTCGGTGGCTTCCGAAACGCCTTGGCTGAGCTAAAGAGATCTGCCGTGTATTGCGTGTCGAACATCGGCACCACCCTTGTCTCGGGGTTCACCACTTTCGTCGTGGGAATCGTGCTCACCGACCCGACGGAAATTGCGTACTGGTCGCTCGCCCTCACAACCGTGAGCGCGGTTCAAGCGCTCTATTCTCCGATATCCAGCAGTCTATATCCCCATGTTGTGGCGCATCGGGATCTGGGCGCTGTTAGGAAGATGGCGATTATGGCAGCTCCCGCCCTATTGGTCGGCACCGTTGCGTATTGTCTGCTGTCCCCGCAGGTTTTTTTCTACTTGGCGGACAGGGCTACGTTGCGGGTTCTTGGGTCATGGTTGCCCTCAGCCCTGTCCTGCCGCTCTCTTTCTATTCGATCTTGATTGGCTGGCCGGTACTCGGCGCTTTGGGTAAGGTCAACGAACTTACCGCCTCGACTGTTGCCTCCGGTGTTATTAACGCTGCTCTGCTCCTCGCGATAGCGCTTCTCGGCCGGTCATCTTTGTTCGCGATCTGCGTAATCCGCTGCATAGCCGAGGTCGCGCTACTTGGAACCAGGGGGTTTGCGCTGATTGAATGTTTAAGGAAGGGAAAGTTGCATGTGTAACATCACCCCACTCTCTATCGAAGAGCTACACCAGAAGGAGTTGGAACTTCTTGAAGCGTTTGATGCCTTTTGCTCCGAACACGGCCTTCGATACTCGCTTACGGCCGGCACTTTGCTTGGCGCTATTCGCCACAAGGGATTCATCCCCTGGGATGACGATATCGACGTCTGTATGCCGCGCCCCGATTACGATCGTCTTGCAACGCTTGCTGGCGAGTTGCCGGCTGGACTCAGGCTCGTTGGCCCCGAGAACAGCCCGTTTGTTTACCCCTGGCGCAAGTTCTGCACTGAAAGTATTAGAGCTCAGGAGCTTACCTATGAAGGAGTAATGGATCAAATGCTCTGGATAGATGTTTTCGTTATGGATGGCGTTTCTTCTGACGAAAGCGAGATTGAGCGCATGCAAGTCCGCATGAACAAGGCCTCGCGTGCAAGCGTTTGGTCGAGCGCCAATCATAATTCGGACTCAATGGGAAAACGCTTCATAAAGAACGCAGCCAAAGCGCTTCTTAATCCGGAGCACGCAAAGACGAAGATGATGGCAATGGCTGAGCGCGTTGCAGCCGAGCCTGGTTATGACGCGGCAAGCCGCGTCAGCAGCGTACTCGGACTGGCCAAACACGGGTGGTCGCTTCCCAAGGAAGGCTACGAGGACATGGTCGAGGTTGAGTTCGAGGAGCACATGCTCCCCGCTATGGGCTGCTGGGACGAATACCTGACCAAGTGCTACGGGGATTACATGCAGCTGCCGCCGGAGGACAAAAGACAGACGCACTGCCTGAAGGCATGGTGCGTGAACGAAGAAACAAAGGAGAATGCAGATGCTTAATTTCACCGTTGGTCCGGTTATGAGTCCCAGCGAGGTGCTGGAAGTTTCAGCCAAGAGCGCACCCTATTTCCGCACGCCAGAGTTCTCTCAGGTAATGCAAGAGAACGAGCGCATTATGTTGGACTTGTTGTCCGCACCCAAGGATTCACGCTGCGTGTTTCTAACGGCTTCTGGCACAGGCGCTATGGAGGCTGCTGTGATGAGTGTCTTAGCGCCCGCTGAACGAGTTGCAGTGGTCAATAGCGGCAGTTTCGGGCAGAGGTTCGTCGACCTATGCCAGCTGCACGGGCACACCGTCGACGAGATCAAACTTGAGTTCGGGCACCAGATAGCGCGGACAAACCTCGAAGACGCAGTGGATCTCAGCTGCGGTGCGCTGCTCGTGAACATGCATGAGACCTCATCAGGACTGTTGTACGACATGAGCCTCCTGTCCGACTTTTGCCGCGAGCGCGAGATGCTCTTGATCGTCGACGCAGTGAGCGCGTTCATCGCCGAAGAGATTGACATGGCGGCTCTCGGCACCGACGTGGTGCTGACGGGTTCGCAAAAGGCGCTAGCTTGCCACCCGGGCATCTCCCTCATGGCCCTCTCGCCGCGCGGACAGGAAAGGGTAGCGGAGAATCCCGAGGTTTGCTCCTACTTGAGTCTAAAGGAAGCCCTGCGCAACGGCGAACGTGGGCAGACTCCCTGGACGCCTGCTGTCAACACGCTGCTTGAGATCAATGCGCGTTTGAGGTCGATCGAGGCGCGCGGGATCGACGCGGAGCGCGCCGAGATCGCGTCGCGCGCGAAGGCCGTGCGCGACGCCCTGACGAGCACCACACTCGAGATGGTCCCCGAGAACCCCTCCAATGCAGTGACGGCGCTCCGTTGCCCCGCGAGCAACGCGAAGGCAATCATCGAGCGCGCCAAAACCGGGTACGGCATGTGGCTGTGCCCAAACGGCGGTGCGCTGTGCGACGAGGTGTTCCGCATCGGGCACATTGGTGCCATCACAGAGGAGGACAACGACAGGCTTATCGACTGCCTGACCTCGCTATCGGCCGAGGGTCTGTTCTAGGTGGGGGCGCAGATGAAACAGATAAAGGTCATAGAAGGAGAGGACTTCCGGCGCATGCAGCTATTGGAGCTCGACATGCTCGTGGAGTTCGACCGCGTGTGCCGCGCTCACGGGATTGCGTACACAATCTTCGGCGGGACGCTCCTTGGCGCAGTGCGCCACAAGGGCTATATCCCCTGGGATGATGATGCTGATATTGCAATGCTTCGTGAGGACTACGAGAGGTTCCGTTCTGTCGCCCATGAGATGGACTCGTCCATCTGTTTCTTCCAGGACCATCTGAGCGATCCTGAATACAGGTGGGGGTACGGCAAGCTCAGGCGCACCGGAACGAAGTACGTGAGGGTCGGACAGGAGCACTTGAAGTGCAAAACAGGAGTCTTTGTCGACGTGTTCCCCATGGACGACGCGCCTCTTGGTATGGGCGGCCAAATTCTGCAGGACTTCTGGTGCATGTGCCTGCGCAAGGTCCTATGGTCTGAGGTCGGCAGACTCGATCCCCGCGTGTCGGCTCCGCTCAGGGCCTGGTTCTCACTGTTGTCCAAGATACCCGCAAAGGCGGTTTATGCTCTAGCCGCTCCAATGGAGCGCAAGAGCACGGACGACAGCCCCAACCGCGTGAGGACGCTGCTGTTTCCAGCTACCGGTACCCTCTATCGAGAAAACCCGCTCGAAGAGCGTTACGCGATGCCTAAGGAGTGGTTTAAGGACCTGTCGGAGTACGAGTTCGAAGGGAAACGTTTGATGGGGACACGTGACTTCGACGCGATCCTCACTTACATCTATGGCGACTACATGCAGTTGCCGCCCGAGGACCGCCGGGGGCAGCACTCGCCGGTATCGAGCTACGAGTTTTAAGGAAAACGAACGTGAATGTGAAGAAAGTGGCCTGCTGGGACGAGGGCCTGCGGCGTGTTCTGGAAGGTCAGCGCGTTGAAAACCCCTACGCACTTATCGATGCGCTGACCTACGGGTTCGAGGGCGACAACGTTGCGTGCTGGGAGGTCTTCGACGAAAGCCGACTCGAGGCGGTCGTTTACCGATATTATGACGGACTCCAGGTCGTCTTCTGCGGGCAGGCAGGCCACCGCGCAATCCGGGCCGTCGCGACCCTCGTTGAGAAAATGGACCCCTCCATGGTCCAGACCTCTTACAGTGCAGCGGCAGAGCTCGCCACCGTGCTCGCCGACTACAGTTTGTCTGAGGGGTGGGTTATGCGGGCTGACGGAACTCAGGTACCAGACCCCGCGGCGGTCAGGGCGACCGAGGCCGACTATCCTGAGATAGCCAAGCTCATCTGCGGCGACGAGGAGATTGGCAAGCACTACGACGTCGGCGCGCTCGTGGCTCAGTTGTGTGAGAGAGAGCGACTTCAGGGCTGCAGGAGCATAGTCATTAGGGATAGCGAAGGAATTGCTGCGCATATGGCGACCTATGCCGAGTCCGACGATGTTGCCGTCTGCGCCGGACTCAAGGCACGCCCTGGCGCGGAGAAGGGTGTCGGGGCGCGGGTGCTCTCATCGCTGGCCGTCGAAGTGGCCGCGCGCGGCCTCATACCTTTGCTGTACTGCTACATAGAGCCACTGTGGCCTTGGTACGAGGTCCATGGGTGGGAGAAAGCCTTCCACGTCGCGAAGCTCGAGCACTGCGGCAATTACTAAACAAGCCACGAAAGGGAAGGTGAGGCCCATGAGGAAAGTGATCACATATGGAACGTACGACCTTCTGCACCGGGGCCATGTGCGCCTGCTGGAACGCGCCAAGGCGCTCGGCGACTACCTGGTCGTGGGCGTAACCGCCGATGGCTTCGACAAGGTGCGCGGGAAGATTAACGTTTCCCAAACCCTCAACGAGCGCATGCGTTCTGTCCAAGAGCTCGGGATTGCTGACGAAGTAATCGTTGAAGAGTACGAGGGCCAGAAGATTGACGACATCAGACGTATGGGAATTGATGTGTTCACCGTAGGCTCTGACTGGGTTGGTAAGTTCGACTATCTCAGGGAATACTGTGAGGTGGTCTACCTTGATCGTACGCAAGGCGTCTCGAGCACCGAGCTTCGCGCCGAAAGTGGACATCTACGAATGGGGTACGTGGGCAAGCGTGTGCTAGTGGAGAAGTATCTGCGTGAAAGTGCCTTCGTGAATGGCGTTGACCCCACCTGCGCGATGATCGACAGTGATGGAAGCCTCGCAGGCTGTGGCTTAGTCGAACAGGTTAATGATTTCGATGAGATAGTCGGTCGATGCGACGCAATCTACCTTGCATCGCATCCCAATCAGCACTATGGACAGATTAAGCGAGCGCTTGAGGCGGGCAAACATGTTCTATGTGAGAGCCCCATTGCCTCAACGCGTGAGGCGTGCCAGGAACTGCAGGCGCTCGCACGCTCAAAGGGCCTCGTTTTGGCCGACGCGATCAAGACGGCGTATTCAACGGCCTACCATCGACTGCTTCTGCTCGCCAAGAGTGGTCACATTGGACGAGTTCTGTCGGTGCGCGCTGTATGCACCAGCCTTGTTGATCTTGGCAGTGAGGACATCTCGAGCGTTGAGGGCAAGTGGTCGAGCTCCAAAGCCTGGGGTCCAGCAGCGTTGCTGCCCATCTTGCAGCTACTCGGAACTAATTATCAATCAGCCGATTTTGTAAGGGCCGACCTTGAAGGTCACGCTGGCTTTGACGCGTTTGGTGAGATCCGACTGGCATTCGAGGATGGCTACGGCGAGGCGGTTTTCGGCAAGGCGGCTAAATCTGAGGGGTCGCTTGTGGTTTCCGGCACGGATGGCTACATTTACGTACCCGCTCCCTGGTGGAAAACAGACTACTTCGAGGTACGCAAAGAGGATCCTTCTCAAAACAAGCGGTATTTCTTCCAGCTTGACGGCGAGGGAATTCGCAACGAGCTCGTCGAGTTCGCGCGAGCAGCTGAGCGTGGAGGCAAATGCGGTCTTTACATCGATGATAGTGTGTCCGCCGCCATAGCTGGCCTGCTGGGCCAATTCGACGCAAGTAAAGACCACATCGAACTGTCGCCTATCAAGCTCGGGAGCGACACCTGTGGTGAAGGCGTAGCGAGGTAGACTCGTTTAGATATACACTCGACCCATTAATCATGCTGTAATCTGAAGCATGCGGGAGTGGTGACTATCATTCGTCTAGGTGATAGCGGTCAGTATCTCAATTGCATGCTTATCTTTCATTGATTTAATTACAACGCAAGCAGCAACTTGCGAATAACGGAAGCCGAAATTTAGCTACTTCCACGTAAACTCTCTCCATGAGTTTTGACTTAGGTTGGTCCAAAAAATGACTACGTCAACTTGCGATCCAACCTAAACCTACCGTAGGCACTTGAATGTGTCTTCGCTATTTGGTATTTGACTAAACAAAACAAATGAAGGACCCTTTGCTAGGGTCATGATGATTACATAATTTGATTTAGAATCAGGCTCACATTAGTTATGTCTATGTGAGCCTGATTTTTTAGCAAGTGCCTGCAAGTCTCTATACGGGCAGTCATGCAAATAAGAATCTGTATCATTTATTTGTATTTCTAACGGTTTAGATATCGTGCGACACCGCGCCTGCCCTAAGCTGCGGTAGGTCGCGTCGGTCATTAGGATATGGCGCACCACCCTTGCGATCGGGTACCATCTGTCCCAGGCCAGGTTGACCCGGAACTTCCAGGCGCGTCAGTGATCGCATAGTCCCACTATTTGGGAGCTGAATTAAAGAATCCTGAATGCAGAACGATAATTGTAGTATTGCCAATTGATTTTTGATTGCGGAGGAGACGATAGATCTAACGAATCTACCTGAGTACATCTCAGCGATTGAGGCAATCATCGCGTTGCTCATTTCTTGTTACCAAGCTCGTCTCAGCAATAAACAGTCTCTATTCAATCGACGTTTAAATATATGGATAACCGTCGATAAACTCATGAGTGTTTACGCAAAAAACGCGAAGAACTTGGAACATGATGACGAACCGCAAATGGCTATCGACCTACTATTTGTATGGCTAACTAACACTACGTACCTGCAATCAATTTCAGCCTCAATTAATAAGGTGTTAGATGCCGACCTTCAACTCAAATTGCATTTAAAGCTTGATGAAATGAGATCGATCGCCATGGAGGCGAGATTTTGCTTCAAGGGAAAGAGCGGAGAGGCAATTGCCGAATTCATAGAAGCTTACCAATCCCTTTTGTTTTCAATGTATCAGTATCAGATTCTATTTAATAAGATGCTCCAGAATGCAAGGGAATATCAATGGACGCTTGAACAGGCTTATGAAAGGTTAGATGAGCCCAATCAACGGAAAGAACTCTTTGAGAAAGAAAATGCTCTTGCCGCTTCATACAAGACTCTATGTCAGCAAAAGATACGAGGTGCGATTCAGCACCAAATAAAACTAACAGGCTCTATATGGCGCTGAGAGAATCGATGGATTACGTGATGACTGGTAACAGCACTCAGTTTCTACTGAGATTCTAAACAAGCTATGTACTGATGTAGTTCTAATTGACCCTAGTGTCTCATTTGCTGGTATCCGTCTGCCACTCGAGCACTTTTGGGATATGGCAATACGAAATAAATGTCAGATCACATTGTGTCATAGGTCAACTCAAGAAATACTTATTGAAAAGCGCTTAATAGCAATAAGGGAGGGGTATGTGAGCAGTTGCCGATTTGCCCCTTTCAAATAAAACCAATTTGGTACTTATTAAGTCTTATGGGTCGGTCCCGTCCATCTTTACTAGACCATAAGCTGATACCATATTTTTATTCAAGTCGGCAATTAGCGCTCCCGACTTGATTCCATCGTCTTAATACCATTTACCCAAATGTATTAAGTAATGCGGCTTTATATCGGAAGGTTGGTTACGCCTTGAGCATTTTTAGCAAATTCCGGCTTCCTTCCAAGGAGGGTATTTGCCAGGAAAATCAACTTAGGCCAATGACTCCAAAGTATGATTCTAGTCAACATGGTCGTTACGTTGGCCGGCTTAACGATGCTCTATATAAGCAAAATTGCAAAAATGTAGCTCTCTCAGGATCTTATGGAAGTGGCAAGAGCAGCATTTTGGAACAATTTGCTAAAGAAGCGAAGGCGGGTGGTCATTATATTGCAAAAGTTAGTTTGGCAAATTTTTGTACCGGCACGAGCAGCATTGGGCCAGATTCCAAACTTTCAACAACAGCATTACTTGAACGCGAAATCTTAGGCCAGCTTCTTTATCAAGGAGACCCTTCGAAAGCAAGTAAGTCGTCATTCAATCAAGTTCATAACATCGCCCTATATCGTCAGATTCCGAAAATCCTATCCCTATCGTTAGTTCTATTTACAGCCATTATCATCGCGATGCTTCTCCCAGGCGCCATAAAGGGAGATGCCGAACGCTGGTTCAATGCTCTAGCGAGCATGAATGATGATTCCCTGCATCATTGTTTATTGATACTCATCGCCATAGCTGCCGTTACGTTTTTCCTGACTACAATTATTTCTGCATGTCTACTTTCGTCTATAAACAGCCTGCATCTAAAATCAATCTCGACATCAGGCTTGAACCTATCGCTCGATAAGGAAGTCGGCGACTCTTCATACTTCAATAAATATAGGGACGAGCTTATTTATCTCTTCGAAATTAATAAGTACGACACCGTAATTTTCGAAGATATTGATCGCTTTGACGATCTGGGCATTTTTGACGAACTGCGGAAACTCAATGACCTTTTAAACTTAGCGCCTGGCATTGTTGGCAAAAATGGCAATAAGGTTGTTAGATTTGTATATGCTATAAAGGACAGCATATTTACCTTTGGTAATGAGTCCAAAGGAGCTTCAAAAGAAGTTCTTGGCTCCGGTCGTGTCAAGTTTTTCGACATGGTCATTTCTGTAGTGCCGTTTATTTCTAAGTTTAATGCCAATGAAATGGCCGCCAAGGTTTTCGTTTCGGAGCTAAAGGATGCCGGTCAGACAGACGAAAGTGCGCGCTATTCTGATTTACTTCTTCTGGCCGCTCCATATATTGCAGACATGCGCTTGATGGTCAGCATCCGTAATGACTATCTGGTCATGACACATGAAATGGGTTCCCCTTCTTTCGGTAGTCCCTCTGCATTGGGGTTGACCTGTACAGGCATTTTAGCAATTGCTATTTATAAAAACCTCTATCCTCTTGAATATGAGGACCTTCGAATCGGCAAGGGCAAGTTAAATGAGCTGTACGACATACATCAAAAGGGGATTAATCGATTGCTTCCGCAGTATTTGGCTGCAACTAAACTCGTCCAACGCTTCAAAGAACACGGTGATCTTGTGGATGAGATTGCCGAAACGCTGGGCAATGAGCTTAAGGAGGCTTTGGATGAACGCGTCTATTCAATAAGCTGTCTATCAATAGGAAATAATTCTTTTGACACGCGAAGCAATTACTCTGACAGCATATTTCGAAAGAGTTTCTGGGTAGAGTTCTTTTCACTTAACCCCGAGGAATTCCTCTATATCGGCCATGGTCCCAATTATGGCAGCGAAGGTGTAAGGCTGACCAAAAGAGAGTTTCTTGACTTAGTTGGTATCGATTTGCCTGATATCGGAATGAAAGTTCTGTTGAACGATGGATTTAGCGACACCTCGTTTGCCAGCTTAGATTCAAAAACCGAACAACTTCGTACTGCTGATTTTTATTCTAAGCAAGATTTGCTTTGTCCAATCAATACCAATGGAGGGGAAGAGCGTCTTGAATCCTTTGCCAAAATTGTTAAACAAATAATAGGCGACGAACTTGTTTGCGAACTTATTAGGAAGGGTTATATAAGAAAAGACTTTGACCTTTACATATCTAAATATCCTACTGATGCAAAGCCGCGCGTTATTAACTTTGTCTATCACTGCTATCAGCGCGGTGTTCAGGACCTCGATTATTTCTTAGATGATGACGATTGCAATGCAGTTTTTAAAATCATTCCGACCGTTCACTTGGATCGTCCTTGTTGTTTCAACCGTTATTTGCTGTCGCATATTCTTGGCGGAGGGAACGCTCCTTCAGCCAATGTTGGTCGTGATGCAGTCATTACAACTGTAAACGGTATCGTCAACAATTACACAAGCTCAGGAAGACAGATAATCGAACGCTTGCTTGAGGAATATCCCAACAATAAGAGTCTTGTGCACAAGTTTATTTCGGCATTGCTTAATCAAACCGAGCGTAGCTTCGATATCCTCATTGAGTCATCAGGGAGCGTTTGCGCGACTCAGTCCCAGCGCGAGCTTGTTTCCTATGCTTTTGCGAACATGAATCTGGATGTTTCTTATACATGCGAGTCGAGTTCTTCCTGGCTGTCGAAAAATATTGAGACCATGTCAATCGCTGATGCAGTCTCAAACGAAACTAGGGCTAATGTTATAGCGAATTATCTCAGTAGATGTTCAATTACCATTCACAAGCTAAGCGCTCTTGGAACTGAACTCAGCTCTTCGGTTGCCGAACTTGGAAACTATGACGTCACGCGCGCCAACTTGTTGTCTGCATGCAAAGCATCGGATCTTCCAACGCTAGACACGCTCGAGGAAGCATATGCTTCTGTCTATAGAAGGGTCGTTTCTTCTGAGGATTCGCTTAATTCTTACCTGACGGCTTTATATCCAGCTGAATATTCGATTGCTGGATTCCCGCCCTTTATCTTTACTAGCCTCTGTCGAGCTGCGGAGTCATGGAGCGATTCGGCCAACGTTGACGAACTCGCAAGTTCAATCATTGCCAAAATAAAACTAGACGGTGGCGAAGTTAATCTGAATGAACTCGATTCTAACAATTCAATTGATAATACAGGCGCCATGGGAATCGCGCTGGTTCGAGAGCTCGTTTTCAACCAAAAAGTTGCAGGGACATTAAGCAATGCGAACCTTATCTTGAAGCTCGAAAGTGTCGATGATTTGAGTAGCGAACTTCGCCTGTTTGATAGATTTATAAAACAATTTCCGATTATTGAAATGCCTGTCGAACAAAATCTGGGTGATTCTGTCGTTCTGGATCTAGCTATTGGATTATTGTACAAGGCACATCTGACATCTACCAATTTGCTCAACGCAATGACCAGGCTAAGAGCGATTAACAGAAGCGTTTTCCCTCTTACGATTGATAAGGAATCGATTGATAAAATGCATTGCTATGACCCTGCCCTCGTTGAGCTGACTGAAAGAAACTTTATTGGACCAACAAAGACTGTTTATGAGTATTTAGACGGACCCAAGTGGAATTCTCGCAGGAAGGTTCTAAAGAGGCTGTTGCAAAAATATCCTACGAAAGACCGGTCTATCCTACCTCGTATCTTTTCGTGTGATTTGCCTAGAATTGTCTCGGCTGCAAATTCCTGGGGATCTTGGTTGGCTGCGGATATCGCATCTAATCCGCACTATTACCTTGATCAGAGCTGCAAGGATGATTCCGAAAAGGCGAAGGTGATTGCGGAGATTGAAGATAGGGCCAAAAAGCACGGTCTTCTATAGTTTGCTCGACCTTTACGGCAACTACTAGCGGCATACGTCTACGCAGCTTGTATGCGAATGCCGCCAGTAAAGCATGAGTCTGCGCCACGCCATCAAGATCGGCATGTTCGACGCACGATAGATCTATTCAATAAGGAACGTAGAAATATACAGCGGAACAAGCATTCTGGCTAAAAGGATCGGTGAACGGGCGATTGCGTTCTGCGACAGCCCGTTCACCGACCTCAGCCTCAGTGCCCTCCTGGCCTTGATCCTTCTCGCCAGATGGAACCTCCTCATTCCCTGGACTGCATGGCAGCCCGAGCGTAACGGAGATGCGCGGGGAGGCGTTTAATGGCGGTGCCGAACGGCAATATCCGGCCGGGTGGTCGGCGGTGCCGATTCGCAATATAGGTGGTGTCGAAAGGGCCTAGGGCTCAACTGGGAAGAGCATGGTATTTGGGGACACCTCCGCTCCCCGAATCATCACCTGCTGTCTAAACTGTTAACTCATCAATCCATCAGCAGGAATACAATTGCATCATCATTAATATGATTGCTAAGGAGATACTTTAATGCCCGGATTGTTCGCGATGCACTCACTTGTTGTCTATAGGCTTTGGGCAAATACCTATAGACACAAGGAGGAAAGACTTGATGTCTCGAATTACGGCAACAAACCTTTACTAGACTACATTTTTAGCTTTGTTAATGACAATAACGCGCCGTTTCAAGTAAATGAAGGTGAACGGTTCATTCAGTTCGATTCTTATAGGCAAATAAATGACAGTGTTTTAATCAATCTAAAATCTGGTCGCGCGGGACTTCATGTTGATGTCGTTGACACAAGAACAATGACCGATAGTGGAATTTCCTACACAGAGGAAATGGCCGGTATGGTCCCTTCTAGGCTACTCATTAAATGTACTCCTGGATTAGGCTATGCGCTGATTGGGATTGAATCAGTTCCGAATGGCGGAGGCGCCTCAGTGCCAGTTACAGCACTAAAGAATTATATTGCCAGTCATTCAACAGGAATATCCTTAAAATCAGAACGAGTGCAAGAAAGGTCTGCACTTGACGCATTTACGGGAGTGGAGCAATTCGAACTTCGCCGTTATCGCCCCTCCAAAAACATTGAAGACGGTACCGTGGCAAACGTGGGAACTATGTCATTCATTGCAAAACATAAAAGAGGCCTTCGCATCCCTCTAGCGACAATTGATATGATTAAAGACAAGAAAGCGGTTGCGGAGTATTTTGGCGTTACGAGCAACTATTCTGGTCGAGAAGAAGTTTTTGCCACGCTAAAGCAACGTGACGGAAAACCTAAAACGTTTATGCTTGATAAGGAATTCGCAGTTCCCATAACTGAAGTATTAAATGAATCAGGACTGCCGCCACTTTCTGATGATCAGTTTATCGCCGTTTGTCTTGATAGTTTCGCTAGAGCAGAGGATGTTTTCAATAGAGATAAATAGTCTATTACGTTACTCCGGAAGGTCGGTAGCATGGGCAAAATTGACTTCTGGCAACTTCTAATCAAATATATTGATACACTCCGCAATTATCAATCTAATAAAATATCGCACGGCGATATATTTGTTCAGCTAATTGTTCCTGCTTTGCTGTCGGTGGCTCTGTTTTTTAATTGGCCTGACGGCTGCATTAACCTTGAAGATTTAATATCTAATCTCATTAGCTGCATCTCTATAATTTCTGGCCTTATGTGTGGTGTTGCGGTACTTCTCTTTCAATTGCGCTTGCAAATGAGCTCTCAAATAGATCCAAAACCACTCGATCGCGAGTTTACAATGGTTGATGAATCTTTTCATATATCTATGTGGACTGTTTTGGATGGGCTCTTCGTTGTTGGCTTGTTATGTATTGCCCCATTGACAAAAAACTTCAATGAGCTATTTTCCAGATTCTTATTCTGTCTCGCGGCCTTCTTTCTTCTTAACTTTCTACTTGTCACACTCATGACTCTAAAACGAATTAGCGCTGCATACACAGCGTTATCACGCGGCTGGAAAATGTAGTCCCAAGCCCATGAGCTTTTGATAATAGTGCTTCACGGAGCCGCGCATATATAGAATAGTCCAAATCAAATCAGAGTTTTGCGGACGCAGTCAACGATCTCGGTTGCATACGCAATGACTTACGAACATCGTTTGACGTGATCCGCTCCTTTCACCGATTGGCAAAACGATTTACACCTAATTATTGGCACTTCTCTGGGGCATTTTCTTTGTTTATGCCTTGATCTCGCTAAACTAATAACTGCTGCTACCAGGGCATTTTCTGGTGCACATTCTATTGGCTCAGGCGAAGATCGGAGCGGATATGTTTGCTGCCGAGTCCTACACCAGCCGTCATCACATTGCGATTGTTGCCATGGCCTGCCTATGCGTTTTGCTGGGCGGGCCTTCTTATGCCGCGGGCGCGGAGAGCCTCATCATCGCGGGCGCGACGTACTACGAGCCGGGTGTGTCGGGCCCCGGCTGGGCCTGGACCGATGCCGACCACCTGGAGCTTGACGGCTACGCGGGCGAGGCCATCGGCGCCGACGGCGACCTGGTGCTGACACTTGCCGGGCAAAACTCCGTGACGGAGTCGCATGCGCCCGATGCGGACATCACGCTGTGCGGCATGGAGGCATGGGGCAATCTGACGCTTCGCGGCACCGGGTCCCTGACGGCGACGGGCTCGCAGTGCGGGATCCACGTGTCGGAGGCGCTCGTGGTGGACGGCTGCACCGTCGATGCACGGGCGGACGGGGCCGATATTACGAACGAGGCGGTTGCCGGCGTGATCGCAGGCGACATGGCCGTGCGCGGCGGCGGACGCGTCGTTGCCGCGGGCACCGGGTCCGGAGCGGGCGTGCGCGCCTACGGCGCGTATCTGCAGGACGCGGGCATTGGCGATGGCGCGGCCAGCTGTCGGCTTTCCGTCGACACCTCTTGGCTTGATGCGGCCGGTGCCGAAGGCGGCGTTGCGTGCACGGGCGGGTCGCTTGTGTCCGCACGGTTTATGGCGCCTACCGGCGGGGCCTTTGGTGCTGGTGGCGTGATGGATGCTGCCGGTGCGGTGGGCCCGCATGTGGTGGTTGAGCCCGATCTGGCCACGCCGCCGGCGGGGGAGACCGACAGGGGCGAGGTGACTGGCGATAGCGCGGAAAAGTCTCCCACCGATGCTAACCCCACTGCCGGAGAGCCCACCACAGGACCCACGGCAAATCCCTCTCTGAAACCTGCGGCCACGCCAACCAAGACAACAAAGACAGTAACCAGGACCACGGTGTCCACGCCGTCCAAGTCCAAACCCGACACCGCGACCACTTCGGCGCTCCCCAAGACCGGCGACAACAACTGGATCGTCGCCTCTGTGGCGCTTTTCCTACTGGGGACAGTGCTGTTAGGTGCAGCATGTCGCTGCTGAGACCCCGTTTAAGCGAGACCAGGGGAGAGGTAAAGCAGCTATTTCAGAAGCCTTAAGCCTTTTTCAAATTCTTTTTCTTAGAGATTGGTGCCATACCAGCCTCCGCTGAGACGGCACTATTTAGTTTTGCTCTACAGCTTCACAATCTGTTACCGATGTTGAGTCTTAAACCCCATCTGCCAGAGCGATAAGATAATTACAATCAAAATGCTGCCGTTTATAAAGCCTCTTGCTCCACTAAAGGATTGTTATATGTCTAATGAAACTAAAGTTGAGGTTGAAGATGTAGCCTCGTATATCAAATACATCAACGAGCTTTCACCAACAATAGATGGTGACGCCAGAACATATGAATCTACATTTGTTTTTCGAGGACAAGGTTCTACTAAGTACGATCTCGTTCCGTCAATCGGAAGAGACAGCTATTGGCGTAAACCGGGATCGAACACCATTTCCCCTATACCAGGCAGCCTTGAGCACGAGGCTGATTTCATTGAAACTGCTTGCCGCATATTGCCAAATGTTTTTAAACGAGAATTGCTTCCGATTGATCTTTTAGCCTGTCTCCAACACTACGGAGTTCCCACCAGACTATTAGATGTCACTTCAAACGCGCTTGCTGCCCTCTATTTCGCCTGTGGCAATGTGGCTGACGAGGGCGAAGTATTCATCTTTAGGCGACCAGGAGGAGATAAGCGGGAATATCCCATCTGCCAGGCAATCGCAGACTCGTGGCATCTGTTTATGAACTCAAAGTTTCTGTCCCGTTTTGCCTCACTTGCAATATCAAGACCATACTTTGACTATCAACGTGATCTAGTGCTTTCAAGTTTCCCTGAACCAACTGATCAGGCAAAATGGTTTAAGGAGTGCTGCGAAGACACATTATTTGTCTACGGAACTAGATATCTTGATAGACAGGCCGCTCAGTCTGGCCAATATATCCTTTTCCCAAATGACATTCGTGAGAAAGATCCATGTTTGTCATTTGATGACTTGATAAGTCCACTGCCCAAAGACAGTCCCGTAATAGCCGGTCGTTGCATAGTGCCATCTGATAGGAAAGTATCAATACTGAACGAGTTGAGTAAAATTGGCATTACCGAAGCTTCGCTCTTTCCCGACAGCATTGAGAAGAGATGTGCCGGCATAGTGAGTGAGATTAAAAGACACCGTCACTGAAGGATTGCTCTTAAAAGCAGTGAAGAGAAGCATGCATCAATAATTATGACTTTTGACAACTGTACAGCAGACGCAACCGACCCTATCGTGCCGAAAGCACCCCGTACTTTACCCGATGATCTGGACAGCATCACCCTGATCGACGAAGCTGCCGCCCCGAGACGTCGTGGTTCAAGCTGTAAAGCAGCGTTGATCTGCGGTTTTACTGGTTACGGCGTTTGCCATTGCGCGCCCGACGCCCACGAATTTAAAATCGGGGGCAAAAAGTTCTTGGTAAACCACGCGCGGCTATGATAGTATCTCTTTTGCCGAAAGGCGACGGGCGATTGGCTCAGGGGTAGAGCATATCCTTCACACGGATGGGGTCACAAGTTCGAATCTTGTATCGCCCACCATCAAAAGCGCAGGTCAGAGGTGTTAAGCCTCTGGCCTTTTCTTTTTGACACCAAAATCGAAGCGAAGTCACTTAAGGCGTTATATGTTACGCAATTCACCTTAGGTGTCGTCATTGCGCGTTTTGCAAAATGCGTCTGTGTTCATTCATTGAATTCCCTGCGTAATCTATGTGCAATTGTGGATACAGAGACCACTGGCTCACAGCTTGTACCAGCGCGTTCATGCCTATGGCGGCTTTTCAACGGATTGCGTCAAGCTTTTGGTCAGTGTTTGGTCAGCTTCCCGTACTTACCCGCATGATGTGCCAGTAGATAATCGACCTTACCCGCAATCCGCACGGCCCGAGGCCGTAAACCAGGGGAGGCGCAAATGGACGAAATCGTCTGCGCAAATACTGCATTCCGCTATTGGCGCTGCCCACCGCAGGTGCGCGACCTCTACCCGCGCTTACCTAGCTCCGAAGATGGCTGGCGAGCTCTATCCCAAGCCCCTTTTGTAACCGAAGTTCTCAAGACGCCAGTCATCACAGCAGCATCAACACGAAGCAACCTGCATTCCAAGACAAGACGGACCATCCGATGGAACAACGCCTATACGGAGAAGGTTTCCATCGACACGGGCATGGGCTTTAGCGTCACAGACCCTCTTAATACGCTATTCACCATGACTCGAAGCGTTTCTTCATGCGATCTGGTTCTGGCTATGTACGAATTTTGCGGATGGTTCTCGGTTTTTAAACCATCGCCCGCGGTTGACATGGCACTTGAGCGGGCAAAATCAGAAGAAGAGCATTACACCACAAAAAGTCTGTTTGAATTAGACGAAACCCAAGACGAGGCCCCATGGAAGCGAGTCTATGCTCGGGTGCACCAGAAGGACAGCGAGCATGATCAAAGTGGGCAGCGGGATGACGGATCCGGAAATAAAACTAACGGAAAGGGCACATCGCTTTGGATGAGAAAGCCTCTTATTGAAATAGAAGAATTACATAGATTTGCGGCGAAGGTTAAGGGCGAGATGTGGGGAAAGCAATTCTGCGAAGCCGCACAGCAGGTAATGGGTATTGCTGCATCCCCGCTAGAAGTTGCTGGAATCATGTTGCTAAGTCATCCGAGGCGTGCCGGCGGAGCGGAGTTTAAAAACATATTCGTCAACGACCTAACACCGCTGTCGAATTCAGCTCGGAAAATCGCAGGTCAGAAAATCTGTTACGGCGATATCGTCATCGTAAACCCGATAACAATGAAGGCCGTGATTATCGAACTTCAAGGTGAGGTTATTCATGGATCGGGCGCTGTGCTTGACCACGATGCCACCCGAATGACAGCATTGCAAAGCATGGGATACGACGTATTTCTTGTAACCCATGACATGCTCAATGATCACGATCAGCTTGATGCCATCATTCACAGTGTGTGTGAGCGATTGGAGCTGTGCTACAAACCAAAAACCGAGGCGATGAGATGCGCTGAGACCAGATTGCGGGCCAACGTTCTGTGCAATTGGCTTGGTATTGGTAAGTAAGAATTTCAATGTGAGCAATTTTAATACTTTATATTCTGTTAGTAATTAAGTGCCACTTTAAAACCATGCCGGTTTACTACGTTGGATTGAGGGTGGCTGAGCACACCGAATTCGCCGCTCGTAAAACCGCAGGTAGATCACCTGCCCGTTATGCGAAAGTAAGCGAGAGGTCGGAAATCCGGGAATTAGCGTAGTAAACCGGTCTGTTTTTGAAACGACAGGATGGATCGGGCATCGTGGGTCCTTTCGGCCCCACACCCGTTCCACGCGCCGCAAAATTGTTCAAAATTGTCCTTGCATCGCCGTCGAAGTTCCCGTATAGTACTTCTTCGCACGGGGGCGTAGCTCAGCTGGGAGAGCGCTTGACTGGCAGTCAAGAGGTCAGGGGTTCGATCCCCCTCGTCTCCACCCGAGCATTGAATGAGGCTCCAACGCAAGTTGGGGCCTATTTTCATATTAATCGATTTACACATCTGTTGGCTGGGCAGCATCTTGGCTACATATCCATTGTTAATCATGAATATGAATGTTAATAACTTTACGTCTGTGGATGGCAAAGCTAGTCCGCAGCACCAATAACAAAGAGGCCAGGCGTAACGCCCGGCCTTAAAACTCTCTGGTGGGCCCTCCGGGATTCGAACCCAGAACCCAGGGATTATGAGTCCCCTGCGCTAACCGTTGCGCCAAGAGCCCTTATGAACAGTGAATGCAATTCTAACAAAGGCAACTCAGACCTAATTTCTTCGCTTCACGACGTGAAATACTACCATGCACGAGCAAGTCGCACAACGCAAGATCAAGCCCGATGCTAATCAACAGCAATTCTAGGCGCGTCGCAGAAAAGACGCGATCTAAAAAATTTAAGGCCTTTAATTCAGGGCTCCAACACACTTTTGCGTGAAATCAACCTGATGCCATTTCAAAACCATGCCGGTTTACTACGACGAATCGGCGACCCCCGAGCACCGTGTGTTCTCCGTTTGCAAAACCGCAGGTAGGTAGCCCGCCGGTTGCACGAAAAGGCGTGCGTGGTTGGACATTCCTGATTTATCGTAGTAAACCGGCATGGTTCTGAGGCGCTGGGGAGGGGCGCTTCGCAATCGGACCCGATAATGGGACTGGCGGCGCACGGAAAACCCTGTTGAACGGGGCGCGTCGTGTTCCACGCGCCAAGTCGGCCGGCGTACGGGCTGTGCGGGGGCCAGGCGCCCCGCGGGCTGGCGCGGTCCCGTGCGCGCCGACACTCGCGAAAATTTTTCCAAAAATATCCTTGCATCGTGGTCCGAGTTCCCGTATAGTACTTCTTCGCACGGGGGCGTAGCTCAGCTGGGAGAGCGCTTGACTGGCAGTCAAGAGGTCAGGGGTTCGATCCCCCTCGTCTCCACCCGAGCATTGAATGAGGCTCCAACGCAAGTTGGGGCCTTTTTTCATATAGGCACACAAGGTCAAAGGCGGCACCATGATCCTCCTGGTCGACAAGATCGAAAAAAGCTTCGGCGCGCGCGTCCTCTTTAGCGGCGCGTCCTTCCAGATCAACCCCGGCGAGCGCTTTGCGCTCGTTGGGCCCAACGGCGCCGGCAAAACCACCATGCTCAAAATCATCATGGGCATCGACAGCCCCGACGCCGGCCAGGTCCAGTATGCCAAAGACTGCCAGATGGGCTACCTAGAGCAGGAAACCAACCTAGAGCACAAGGACACCACCATCCTTGCCGAGGTCATGGCCGCCGCCAAGGAAATCCGCCGCATGGGCGAGCGCGCCAACGAACTGCAGGCCCAAATCACCGAGCTCTCCGAGCAGGGCAAGGACGTCGACGCGCTCCTTAACGAGTACGGCCAGGTCCAGGACCGCTTTGAGCACCTGGGCGGCTACGAACTCGAGAGCAACGCCCGCAAGATCCTGTCCGGCCTGGGCTTTAAGGTCACCGACTTTGAGCGCCCGTGCTCCGAGTTCTCGGGCGGCTGGCAGATGCGCATCGCGCTTGCCAAGCTCTTCCTGCGTCACCCCGACTTGCTGCTTCTGGACGAGCCCACCAACCACCTGGACCTCGAGAGCGTCCAGTGGCTGCGCGGCTTTATCGCCAACTATGACGGCGCTGTGCTCATCGTCAGCCACGACCGCGCGTTTATGGACGCCTGCGTCGACCACGTCGCCGCGCTCGAGAACCGCCGCGTAACCACCTACACCGGCAACTACAGCAGCTACCTCAAGCAGCGCGAGGACAACCTGGAGCAGATGCGCGCAAAGCGTGCCGCCCAGGAGCGCGACATCGCCCACATGCAGGTCTTCGTAGACAAGTTCCGCTATAAGCCCACCAAGGCCGCCCAGGCGCAGGAGCGCATCCGCAAGATCGAGCAGATCAAAAAGGAGCTCGTCATCCTGCCCGAGGGCCACAAGCACATCGACTTTAAGTTCCCCGACCCGCCGCGCTCCGGCGACATGGTCGTGGGCCTCGAGGGCGTGTCCAAGTCCTACGGCGACAAGCACATCTACAGCGATATCGACCTCAAGCTCTACCGCGGCGAGCACGTGGCGCTCGTCGGCCCCAACGGCGCCGGCAAGTCCACGCTCATGAAGATCCTCGCCGGCCTGGAGCCGCCCACCACCGGCACCCGCGATCTGGGCACCAACGTCGGCGTCGCCTACTATGCCCAGCACGCGCTCGAGGGCATGACCGAGTCCAACACCGTCCTGCAAGAGATCGACACCGTCACGCCCAAGTGGACCGTGCCGCAGCAGCGCAGCCTGCTGGGTGCCTTCCTGTTTAGCGACAACGACGCAATCGAAAAGCAGGTACGCGTCCTCTCCGGCGGTGAAAAGGCGCGTCTGGCCCTGGCAAAGATGCTCGTGGCCCCCGAGGCGCTCCTGTGCCTGGACGAGCCCACCAACCACCTGGACATCGACTCGGTGGACATGCTCGAGAACGCCCTGCAAAACTTCCCCGGTACCATCGTGCTAATCAGCCACGACGAGCACCTGGTACGCGCCGTGGCCAACCGCGTCATCGACATCCGCGACGGACAAGTCACGGTCTACGACGGCGACTACGACTACTACCTCTACAAGCGCGAGGACCTCGCAGCCCGCGCCGCCGCCGAGGCGTCCACGGAGAGCGCGCCGGCCACGACCAAGTCCGCCAAGGCAAGCGCCGCCCAGGCCGACACCCCCGCCGCGGCGCCTAAGCCTGCCGAGGGCAAAAAGACCAAGGAGCAAAAGCGCGCCGAGGCCCAAGCCCGCGCCGCGCTCAATAAAAAGCTCAAGGGCGTGCGCAACCAGCTCAAGAAGATCGAGACGGAGCTCGACAAAAAGCGTGCCCGCTATGACGAGCTTATGGAATTGATGGCAAGCGAAGAGCTTTATGCCGATCAAGACAAGTTCAACGCCGCGCTGGGGGAATATAACGGCCTTAAGCAAGAGCTACCCAAGCTCGAGGACGAATGGCTGGAGCTTTCCACCCAGATCGAAGAGGAGACCGCGCGTGAACTCTCGTAAGGCCGCTGCCGTGGCGATGAGCATCATCGCCATCGCCTGTCGCATCTGCGGCATTTTTATGAGCGCGATGACCGTGCTGCTGTGTTTTAGCGGCCTCACCGCCAAGCTGCAGATCGTGGGCTTTGTCGTCGAGCTTTCGCGCGCCCTGCCGAGCGCCATCGCCGGCTACGGCGTCATCACGTCGCCCTTTGGCGGTGTGTTCCGCTTGGATTACGCCATCGTCGCCGTGATCCTGTTTGTGATCGACTACCTGCTCACGCGCGCCTCGCGTCGCGTCCGCTAGAGGAGCGCCATGTCCAGTAGCTACATCATGAACCTGCTCGCCAGCGCCGTCGCCGTCATCGTGGGCATCGTGATCCACGAGAGCGCACACGCCGCCGCGGCCTGGGCGCTCGGCGACAAGACGGCCCGTTCGCGCGGCCGCGTGTCGCTCAACCCGCTTAACCATATCGACCCGTTTGGCACCATCATCCTGCCGCTGCTCATGCTCGCGGCCGGCGGTCCCGTGTTCGCCTTCGCCAAGCCCGTGCCGGTCTACCTCAACAACCTCAAGCACCCCAAGCTTGACGAGGTCCTGGTGAGTGCGGCCGGCCCCGCATCGAACATCGCACTCGCGTGCCTCGCGGCCGCCCTCATGCACGCAACGTACGGCAACCTCTACACCAGCATGTCCTTTGCCGTAGCATCACAGATCATGAACTTCGGCGCCACCTTTATCGTGGTCAACCTGTCACTCGCGTTCTTCAACCTCATCCCGATCCCGCCACTCGACGGTTCGTCGATCATCGTGCCCTTCCTCAAAGGCAAGGCGCTCAACAACTACTACCACCTGCAGCAATACGCCATGCCCATCCTCATCATAGTTCTGTATCTGCTGCCCATGTGGACCGGCATCGATGTAATCGGCCGCTATTTCGACGTTACCGTGTATCCGCTGGCCGAGTGGCTGCTCAACTTCGCAATCGCCGGCATCTAAGGTAAACTTACAGGTCGACCGTGCAAAACGGTCGTAACATGCACCCAAACCGCGCCGCGAAGGCGCCGTCAAAGGAGGTCGAAGATGTCGTATCGCGTGTCGACGCAGGTCTACAGCGGACCGTTCGACCTGCTGCTGCAGCTGGTAACCCGCCAAAAAGTAGATATCAGCGCTATCTCCATCAGCGAGGTGGCCGAGCAGTACCTTGCCGAAGCCGAGCGCATCGAGGCGCTGGACCTGGACGTGGCGAGCGATTTTTTGCTGGTCGCAGCAACCCTTTTGGACATCAAGGCCGCCTCGTTGGTGCCGCAGGAGGCCCCGCGCAAAGCCGATGACGATGACGAGATCGACGATGACCTCGAAGAACTTAGCACGCTCGACGGGGACGCCCTACGCGAGGTCCTGATTCAGCGCCTGATCGCCTACAAGCAGTTTAAAGGCGCGGCTGCGGCCCTCGGTGCGCGCATGCAGGCCGAAAGCCGCATGCATCCGCGCGTAGCCGGCCCCGACCCCGAGTTCCTAGGCCTCATGCCCGACTACCTTGCCGGCATCACGCTGCGCGGTCTCGCCGTCATCTGTGCCGACCTGGACGGCAAGCGCCAGACCTTCCTGCTGGAGGCCGAGCATGTGGCGCCGCATCGCGTGCCGCTCGACCTGACCGTGGCCTCAGTCGACCGCTTTACCATGGCGCACCAAACCTGCACCTTCCGCGAGCTACTGGACGGCGATGCCACCACCGAGCAGCTCGTCGTCACCTTTCTGGCCATGCTGGAGCTCGCCAAGCGCGGCTCGCTCACGCTGAGCCAGGACGAGATCTTTGGAACCATCTGCATCAACCGCGTCGAGGGCGCCGAGGCCTACGTGCCCGGCGAGGGCCCCGAGCTCACCGAATAGGAGCCGCAACCATGTCAACCCTTTCCACGCTGGAGGCAAACAGCCTCAAAGGCGCCCTCGAGGCGCTGCTGCTGGTGTCGAGCGACCCGGTGAGTGCGCCCGCGCTGGCCGGCGCACTGGATATCGCCCCCGGCGAGTGCGCGTCGCTGCTCGCCGAGCTCAAGGTTGAGTACGAGGAGGCCAACCGTGGCTTTCAGCTGCGCGAGGTCGCCGGCGGCTGGCGCCTGTTCACGCACCCCGCTTACCACGACGTGGTCGAGGCCTATGTGTTGAGCTGGGACACGCAAAAGCTGTCCCAGGCGGCGCTCGAAACCCTGGCCGTCATCGCATACCACCAGCCTGTGACGCGCGAGGTGGTCAAGGGCATCCGCGGCGTCAATTCCGACGGCGTCATCGCGTCGCTCGTCGACAAAGGTCTAGTGCGCGAGCTCGGCCGCGACCCCCAGCGAGGTCAAGCCATCATCTACGGCACGACCAACGCCTTCTTGGAAAAGTTCGGTCTGCGCTCCACCCGCGACCTGCCCGACCTGGAGCAGTTTGCCCCCGACGAGCAATCGCGTCAGTTTATCCGCGAGCGCCTGAGCGGCCGCAGCATTCAGTCCACGCTCGAGGAGCAGGCCGATGACCTGGACGAAGAGCGCGAACTGCTCGATACCGATGTTGAAGATGTTGAGGCAGTCAAGGACTTGGAAACCCTGGTCGTCGACGAGACCTCGGAGGATTTGCATGACGAGGACTAACGAAGTAGGGGAGACGCGCGCCATGGGTAACGCAGTACCCGCCACCGACGCCCAGCCCGTCTATCCGCACACCATGCGCCTGCAGCGCTTTTTGGCGCGCGCGGGCGTGGCGAGCCGCCGTGGCTCGGAGGACCTAATGACCGCCGGCCGCGTGACCGTCAACGGCGAGGTCGCGACCGAGCTGGGCACCAAGGTCGATGTCGACCACGATCACATCGAGGTCGACGGCATGCCCGTCAAGCTCAACCAGGGCGCCGTGTACTTGATGCTCTACAAGCCGACCGGCTACCTCACCACCATGAGCGACCCGCAGGAGCGCCCTTGCGTGGCCGACCTGGTCCCGCGCGACCGCTTTCCGGGCCTGTTTCCAGTGGGCCGCCTGGACCGCGACACCACGGGCCTTTTGCTCTTTACCACCGACGGCGACATGTCGCAGGATCTGCTGCACCCCAGCAAGCACGTCTACAAGACCTACCAGGCGCTCGTGGACGGACGGCTGTCCGACCGCGACTTGGAACCACTCCGCAGCGGCATCGAGCTCGACGACGGCCTGTGCCAGCCGGCGATCTGCCGCGTCATCAACGCGCGCGAGGCCGAGGCCGTAGCTCCCCAGGGCGTCAAACCCGGCACCACCGCCGTGGAGGTCATCATCCGCGAGGGTCGTAAAAACCAGGTCAAGCGCATGCTGGGCAAGATTCACCATCCTGTGATCCGCCTGCACCGCTGCAACTTTGCCGGCCTTGAGCTCGAGGGCGTGGCCAAGGGCTCGTGGCGCGAGCTCACCGACCGCGAGGTGCAGATCCTTAAAAGCGGCGGCATCCCGCCCAAGCAGGCGAGCGCCAAGCGCAACGGCGGCAAGCCCCAAGACACGCCCGCCAGCCGCACGCGTCACCACGGCAGCCACGGCTCCGCACCCAAGCGCAACACCTACCGCGAGCGCTACACAGGCTAGGCAACCCGCCGCGCCCCAACGCCCGCGAACCATACCAGCACGTCAACCACCGAAAGGAAGCATTGCATGATCGTCGCCATCGACGGCCCCGCCGGTTCCGGCAAGTCCACCATCGCCAAGGAGATCGCCCGCCAGCTGGGCTTTAACAAGCTCGATACGGGAGCCATGTATCGCGCCGTCACGTTCGCCGCGCTCGACCGCGGCATCGACCTGGACGACGAGGCGGCCATCGACGCCCTCGCCGAGCAGATCGAAATCCGCTTTACCAACGGAACTGGCGAAGACACGCGCCTGACCATTGACGGCAAGGACGCCTCGGCTGCCATTCGCACCCCGCAGGTCGACGCCAACGTGTCCAAGGTCTCGGCCTACCCGGGCGTGCGCGCGGCCATGCTCATCCATCAGCGCCGCGCCGCAGAGGACCGCGATATCGTGGCCGAGGGTCGCGACATCGGAACCGTCGTGTTCCCCAACGCGCAAGTCAAGGTCTTCCTGACCGCTGGCCCGCGCGAGCGCGCCCGCCGCCGCGTGCTGCAGCGCCACCAGAACGACGCCCAGCCGCTCACCACCGAGCAGCTCGAGGCCGAGGTCGACGAGACCCTCGACGCCCTCAAACAGCGCGATAAACTCGACAGCAGCCGCGAGGTCGCGCCGCTCGTTCCCGCCGAGGACGCCGTGCACGTCGACTCCACCGCCCATACCATCGACGAGGTCGTCCGCATTATCGAGGGCCTCATCAACCAAAGGAGGTAGCCCATGCGCCTGTTTAAGCAGACGCCCGAGGACTATTACAACGCCCCCTACGCCGAGTTCCCGGCGCTCATCCGCGGTACCGTCGTCGTAGTCATGGCCATCCTTTGGGCCTTCTCCAAGCTCATGTGGCGTTGGAAGGTCGAAGATGCCGATCTGCTGTTTGAGCGCCAGGACGGCCGCGGCAGCGTGGTCATCTGCAACCACACCTCGATGGCCGAGCTCTTGGCCGTGGAGACGGCGCTGTTCTTTGGGGGGCGCCGCATTCGTCCCATCTTTAAGTCCGAGTTCGCCAAGAGCAAGATTGTGCGCTGGGCCTTTAGCCGCGTTGGCGGCATCCCCGTGGAGCGTGGTACTGCCGATATGAAGTGCCTGCGCGCCGCCCAGCATGCGCTGCAACGCGGCGAGGACGTCCTGATCTTCCCCGAGGGTACGCGCATCCGCTCGCGCGAGATCAAGCCCGAGGTCCACGGCGGCTTTGCGCTCATCGCCCAGATGGGTAAGGCACCCGTCAACCCGCTCGCCATCTGCGGCTGGTCCGATATTACGCCTGCGGGCAAAAAGATCATGCGCCCCAAAAAGTGCTGGATCCGCGCCGGCAAGTCAATTTCGCTTTCCGACGCGCCTGCCGAGCTCAAGCGCAAGGAGCGCCTAGCCTGGTTTGAGTCCGAAGCCATGAGTCGCGTCTACGCCATGCGTGATGACCTGTGCGCCGAGCACCCGGGCAGGTTCTAGCCATGGACGAGGAAGTCATGAACACCGCCGAGGCTGTGCCCGGCAAGGCAGACGCCCCCACTATCGAAATCGCTGCCCACGCCGGCACCTGCTACGGCGTACAGCGTGCGCTCGATATGGCGCTGGCCGCTGCGCCGCAGGCAGGGGAGTGCACTCAGGTCCATACCTTGGGTCCGCTCATCCATAACCCGATCGTGGTACGCGAGCTCGCCGAGGCAGGCGTCGGTCTGGCCGACACCTTGGACGACGCCACGTCGGGCACTGTGATCATCCGCGCCCACGGCGTGGTGCCGCAGGTCATTGATGCCGCTCGCGAGCGTGGCCTTAACGTCGTCGACGCCACCTGCCCCTACGTGAAGAAGGTCCACGTGGCGGCCGAGCGCCTGGTGCGCGAGGGCTACCGCGTGATCGTCGTGGGCGAGCCGGGCCACCCCGAAGTCGAGGGCATCCTGGGCCACGCCGGCGATGACGCGCAGGTCGTGAGCTGCGCTGCCGATGCGGACGCGCTGTCGCTCAAGGGTAAAGTGGGCTTGGTTGTGCAGACCACCCAGACTGCGCAGAACTTGGCCGAGGTCGTGGCTGCTATCACCCCGCGCGTGCAGGAGCTGCGCGTGATCAACACCATCTGCGCCGCCACGAGTGAGCGTCAACAGGCAGCAGCCACACTTGCCAACCGCTGCGACTGCATGGTCATCGTGGGCGGCAAGAACTCGGGCAACACCCGCCGCCTGGCGCAGATTTGCGCAGACGCCTGCGAGCGCACGTATCACATCGAGGAAGCTTCTGAGCTCCAAGCCGCGTGGTTTACCGACGCTCACCACATCGGCATCACCGCCGGAGCCTCCACCCCGCAAGAACACATCGAGCGCGCCGTCGAGCGCATCAAGGAGCTTTGCCGCTAACCATGGACCAGACCGTACCCGCATACGCCGCCGAGGTGGCCGATTACGGGCGCAGCCGCGACCCCGAGCCGGGTGAGGGCGCGCTCGTAAAGAACGTGCGTCCCGAATCGCCCGCGTGGGATGTGGGTATCGAGCCGGGCATGCGCGTGCTCACGGTCAACGGTGAGGCGCTCACCGACATGATCGTATGGCTCTGGGAGGCCGACGATGATACCGTCGACCTCGAGGTTTTCGACCCGCGCGACGGCACCGTCACCCCCGTCGAGCTCGACCGCTTTCCCGGCGAGGATTGGGGTTTGGAGTTCGATGGCCCCATCTTCGACGGCATGCGTACCTGCGTCAACGCCTGCGTGTTCTGCTTTATGACCATGCTCCCCAAGGGCGGCCGCTCCACGCTCTATATTCGCGACGACGACTATCGCCTAAGCTTTTTGCAAGGCAACTTTGTCACGCTTACGAACCTCACCGACGAGGACGTGCAAAACGTCATCCAGCGCAACATGAGTCCCATGAACGTGTCGGTCCACGCTGTGAGCCCCGACGTCCGCCGTCGTATGATGGGCCGTAACGCCCAGCGAGGCATGGACGTACTCGAGACCATCATTGCCGCCGGCATCGAGATTCACGCGCAGATCGTGTTGTGCCCCGGCATGAACGACGGCGAGGAGCTGGAAAAGACCCTGCGCTTTTGCGAGGAGCACGAGCAAATCACAAGCCTGGGCATTGTGCCGCTCGGTTTTACCAAACACCAAAACCGCTTTAGCTGGTCATACAGCGACAAGCCCGAACTGGCGCGCGAGACCATTGCCATGATCCGACCGTTCCAGGACCGCGCCTATGAGCGCTTTGGCCGCCACACCTTCCAGATGAGCGACGAGTTCTATCTGGACGCCGGCATCGATCCTCCAGAGGCAGACTTTTACGACGGTTACCCGCAGTACTACGACGGCATCGGCATGATCCGCTCGTATCTAGACGAGACCGACGACGTGCTTGCCGCCTATACCGAGCGTCTGGCCCGCGTCCGCGAGGCCATCGCCGCCCGCAGCCAGCATTTGCTGTGCCTCTCGGGCGCCAGCGCACGCGACACGGTGGCCCGCTTTGTGGAGTCGCCCCAGGGACTCGCCGGCACTGTCACGGCCATCAAGAACCGCTACTTTGGCGGCAACGTGGACGTGACCGGCCTCATCGTCGCGTGTGACATCTTGGAGCAGCTGCCCCAAGATCTGTCGGGGGTTATGCTCTTTGTGCCTAAGCTCATGTTCAACGCTGACGGCATGACGCTTGACGAGTATCATCGGGACGATTTACTCGCAAGCCTTACCAGTCGCGGCGCCGAGGTTCATGTGGTGTCGACCATGCCGCATGAGCTGCTCGATACCCTGGAGCATATCCTTGGCATTGTGCCTGCCGACTCTAACACTTCCACTGAACCTACCCATTAAAGGAGAGCAGATGAAACCTATCGTCGCCGTCGTCGGACGCCCCAACGTGGGCAAATCCACGCTCGTTAACCGCCTGGCCCAGACCTCGGACGCCATCGTCCACGAGTCTCGCGGCGTCACGCGCGACCGCTCGTATCACACGGCCGATTGGAACGGCCGCGAGTTCACCATCGTCGACACGGGCGGTATCGAGCCGCTCAAGAGCGACGACGTCTTTGCCACGTCCATCCGCGACCAGGCGCTCGCCGCCGCCGAGGAAGCCGCAGTCATCCTGTTTGTAGTCGATGGCCGCACCGGCGTCACCGAGGAGGACGAGTCGGTCGCCCGCATGCTCAAGCGCTGCGACAAGCCGGTCTTTCTGCTGGTGAACAAGCTCGACAACCCCGATCGCGAAAACGACAGCATCTGGGAGTTCTATTCGCTCGGTATCGGCGAGCCCACGCCGCTCTCGGCCCTGCATGGCCATGGCACGGGCGACCTGCTCGACGATATCGTGGCCCTGCTTCCCGAGGAAGAAGACGAGGTCGCCGATGAGTTCCCCGACGCGCTGAACGTGGCCATCATCGGCCGCCCCAACGCCGGCAAGTCGTCGCTGTTCAACCGCATCCTGGGCGCCGACCGTTCTATCGTGTCCAACATTGCCGGCACGACGCGCGACGCCATCGACACGGTCGTCGAGCGTAACGGCAAGCACTACCGCATGGTCGACACCGCGGGCATTCGCAAGAAGAGCACCGTGTACGAGAACATCGAGTACTACTCCATGGTCCGCGGCCTGCGCGCCATCGACCGCGCCGACGTGGCGCTGCTCGTCGTCGACGCCTCCGTGGGCGTTACCGAGCAGGACCAGAAGGTCATGGGTCTTGCCATCGAGCGCGGCTGCGCCATCGTTGTGCTGCTCAACAAGTGGGATCTGCTCGACGACGACCGTAAGCGCGAGGCCTGCATGGAGACCATCGACCGCCGTCTGGGCGTCATGGCTCCCTGGGCCCAGTACCTGCGCATCTCTGCTCTCACCGGCCGCAGCGTCGAGAAGATCTGGGCGATGGTAGACGCCGCCGAAAAGACGCGCTCGCAGAAGATTAGCACCTCGCGCCTCAACGCGTTCCTCACCGACCTGCGCGAGTTTGGCCACACCGTAGTGGACGGCAAGCGCCGCCTGCGCATGCACTACGTGACCCAGACGGGCGTCAACCCGCCGACGTTTACGTTCTTCGTCAACCACAGTGACCTGGTCAACGACACCTACCAGCGCTACGTGGAGAACCGCATGCGTTCGACCTTCGATTTTGCCGGCACGCCCATACGACTCTTCTTTAGGAAGAAGGAGCAAAAGGATGCATAATCCGATTCTGCTGACCGCCATCTGCGCCGTGGTCTCGTTCTTTATCGGAGCGATTCCGTTTGGCCTGATCCTGGGCCGCGTGTTCAACCACACCGACATTCGCAATGCGGGCTCCGGCAACATCGGCACCACCAACGCGCTGCGCGTGGCTGGTCCCAAGGTCGCGGCGCTCACGCTGCTGCTCGATTGCCTGAAGGGCGCCGTCTGCGTTCTTATCGCCCGCCCGCTTATCGCCGATCTAGGCTATGGCTTTCCGCCGAATATCATGGCACCCGGAGCTCCCGGCGACTGGATGCTTGGCGTCATCTGCCTGGCAGCGGTATGGGGCCACATCTTCTCGCCATACCTCAACTTCCACGGCGGCAAGGGCATCGCGGTCGGTCTGGGCGTCATCCTCGCCTGGTACTGGCCTATTGGCCTGTCGCTGCTGGGCATGTTTATCGTAGCCGTCGCCATTACCAAATACGTGTCGGTGGGCTCGCTTGCCGCCGCCATCGGCCTTCCCATCGCCGCTTGTGCGGTCTTTCCATACAGCAGCCTGGGCCTTAAGTTTTGCATGGCGCTGATCGGCATCACCGTGGTGTGGGCCCATCGCGCGAATATCAAAAAGCTCACGTGTGGTAAGGAGTCCAAGCTCTCGTTTACCAAGCGCGTCACCGAGCCCGACGATAAGTAGGAGAGAGTCATGAATGTTGCGCTGATTGGCTCCGGCTCCTGGGGAACCGCCGTCGCCGGCCTTGCCGCCGCGCGAACCGAGCGCGTGACCATGTGGGCCCATAGCGAGCAGACGGCCGCCGGCATCAATGGCGAGCACTGCAACCCCCGGTATCTGGTGGACTACGAGCTGCCCGGCAACGTCGTCGCCACGACGGACCTGGCGCAAGCGCTCGACGCCGCCGACGCCATCATCTTTGCCGTGCCCTCCACACACCTGCGCAGCGTATGCCATCAGGCAGCGCCCTTCATCGCCGCCGACACCCCGGTGCTCTGCCTTACCAAGGGCATTGAGCCCGAGTCCGGACTGCTCATGAGCGAGGTCATCGCCAGCGAGATCGGCAACGAGCGGCGTGTGGCGGCCCTCTCGGGCCCCAACCATGCCGAGGAGATCTGCCGCGGCGGGCTTTCGGCCGCCGTCATCGCCAGCGAAGATCCGCAGATAGGGGAGACCTTTAAGGACCTGCTCCTGTCCACGGCATTCCGCATCTACCTGTCGCAGGACATGACCGGTGTCGAGGTCTGCGGCGCCATGAAAAATGTCATCGCCATCGTGTGCGGCATCTCCGCCGGTTCGGGCGCAGGCGACAACACGCTCGCCCTCATCATGACGCGCGGCCTGGCCGAGATCAGCCGTCTGGTGCACGCCCGCGGCGGTCAAGCTATGACTTGCATGGGGCTTGCAGGCATGGGCGACCTCATTGCCACCTGTACCTCCGAGCATTCGCGCAACCGCACCTTTGGTTACGAGTTTGCCCACGGTGTTTCGCTCGACGAGTACCAAGCGCGCACGCATATGGTGGTGGAGGGCGCCGTCGCGGCCCGCAGCGTCAGCGAGCTCGCCCGTTCACTGGGCGTAGACATTCCGCTCACCTTTGCCGTGGAGCAAACGCTCTACAACGGTGTTACTTTGGATAGGGCGCTCGAGATTCTTACCGATCGCGTCCCCTCTCAAGAGTTCTACGGACTCACCGACTAGCGCAGAAAGGCTACTACCATGGGTTCCATTAAAATCGCTCCGTCCGTCCTCTCGGCCGACATGGCCAACCTCAAGGGCGAACTCGACAAGATCGCCGGCGCCGACTACGTGCACTTCGACGTCATGGACGGCCACTTTACCGGCAACCTCACCTTTGGCGTTGACATCCTCAAGGCCGTCAAGCGCTCCACCAATGTACCGGTCGACGCGCACCTCATGGTGTCGAACACCGACGAGACGGTCGATTGGTACGCAGACGCCGGCGCCGATATGATCACCGTACACTACGAGGCCTCCACGCACCTGCACCGCACGCTCACCCATCTGCAGCAGCGCGGCGTCAAGGCCGGCGTGGTGCTCAACCCCGCCACCCCCGTGTGCGTGCTCGAGAGCATCATCGACGTCGTCGATATGGTGCTGCTCATGAGTGTGAACCCGGGCTTTGGCGGCCAGAGCTTTATCCCGGGCACCATCGCAAAGCTTCACGAGCTCAAGGCCATGTGCGAGCGTCACGGCGTTTCGCCCCTCATCGAGGTCGACGGTGGCATTTCTTCCAAGAACATTGCCGAGGTCGTCAAGGCCGGCGCCAACGTGCTCGTGGCCGGTTCTGCCGTATTTAAGTCCGAAGATCCCGCTGCCGAGGTTGCGCTGCTGCAGAAGCTGGGCAACGAGGCCGCACAGGAGGCATAAACCCTTATGACCGCAGGTCAAAACCGCATACCCGTGAATCTTGACTATGCCGCCTCGACGCCAATGCGCGCCGAGGCGCTCCTTGCGCAGCGCGAGTACGACGACAGCGAGCTTGCCGGCGTCAACCCCAACTCGCTGCATTCGCTCGGCCGCAAGGCTGCCGCGCGTCTGGAGGTTGCACGTCGCGAAATCGCCCGCAGCTTTGGCGCGCACGTCCGCCCGTCCGAGATTGTACTGACCAACGGCGGCACCGAAGCCAACCAGCTGGCGCTGCTCGGTCTTGCCGAGGGCGCTCGTCAGCGCGATCGCAAGCGCGGTCGTGTAATCGTTTCGGCCATCGAGCACGATTCGATTCTGGACAACCTGCCGCTGCTGCGTGCCGCCGGCTTTACCGTCGACCTGGTGCAGCCCTTCCGTGCGGGCTACATTGAACCTGCCGCGCTCATCGAGCTGCTCGGCGACGACGTGGCGCTCGTAAGCATCATGGCCGCCAACAACGAGACCGGCGTGGTGCAGCCCATCCGCGAGCTTGCCGCAGCTGCGCACACCGCAGGTGCCCTGTTCCACACCGATGCCATCCAGGGCTACTTGCATATTCCGCTCGATGTCACCGAGCTGGGCGTCGACGCCATGTCCGTCGCAGCCCACAAGATTGGCGGTCCCGTGGCATCTGGCGCACTCTACCTTAAGAGCCGCACGCCGCTGCGCCCGCGCATCTTTGGCGGCGGACAGGAGGCCGGTCGTCGCGCGGGCACGCAGGACCTGCGAACGCAGCTCGCCTTTGCCGCTGCCGCCTCGTCTCTGACGCCCCATGTGGCTCAGGAGCGCGCGAAGCTGCAAGCCCTTTCCGACAAGCTCTACGCCACGCTTACGGCCCACCCGCGCATTCACGCCACCATGGGTGACTACGCGCAAGCCGACCGTCTGCCCGGCATGGTATCGATCTACATTGATGGCATGGACTCCGAGGAACTCATCATTAAGCTCGACGCCGCCGGCTTTGAGGTTTCGGCCGGCTCGGCGTGCTCGAGCGGCAGCATGGACCCGAGCCATGTTTTAAGCGCGATGGGCATCGGTCGCGAGCAGGCATTGAGCGCACTGCGCATTTCCTTTGACGACCGCGTGAATCCGGACGATCTGGACGAGTTTGCCCAGACGCTGCTCTCGATCGTAGGCGCCGCATGATCGTCGCCGAGCTTGAGCGCGCGCTGCTGGCACGCTATCCCAAGACCAATGCCGAGAGCTGGGACCATGTAGGACTTTCCGTCGGCGACCCTGCCGCGGAGATTACCGGTGTTGCCTGCGCACTCGATGCGACCGAAGCCAATGTGCACCGCGCCCAGGAGGCCGGCGCCAACGTGCTGCTAACGCATCATCCCATCTATATCAAGGCGCCCGAGGCGTTTTGCCCGCCCGGTGCGACGCGCCCCCAATGCAGCGCGGCGCTCTACGAGGCAGCCCGTTGCGGCGTGAGCATTATCTCGCTCCACACCAACCTGGACCGCTCGCACGAGGCACGTATCTGCCTGAGCAAGCTGCTGGGTGCCGCACCCGTGAGCTCACTGGAGCACGTGGACGACCCCGAGGCCACCGGCCTGGGCGCACTTGCAACGCTCAACGACCCGTGCACGCTGCGCGATCTTGCCACCCGTGCCGCCACGGCCTTTGGCAGCGACCCGCGTGTGTGGGGCAAAGCTGATCGCCCGTGCCGCACCGTCGCCATTTTGGGCGGCTCCCTGGGCGACTTCGGAGAGCTCGCCATCGCCGCGGGCGCAGATGTTGTCGTGACGGGCGAGGCGGGCTACCACGCGGCACAGGACCTCACTCTGCGCGGTCTGCCGGTGATCTTGCTCGGCCACGACCGCTCCGAGGAGCCGTTCGTTGATATATTGATGAACTCTGCAGTTGACGCCGGAGTCGACCCCCGTCATGCGATTAAAATACTGAACCCTTGCCAATGGTGGACTGTGACAAAAGGAGAGAACTTATGAGCGCCGGCGCTACGCTACTCAAGCTGCAACAGATCGATTTGGAGCTCGCCCGCAACAAGAGCGAACTTGCCAATATGCCGGAGCTCAAGGAGCTCGCTTCCAAGCGCAAGACCTATGTAAAGCTCAAGGCCGAAATGACCAAGCTCTACGCTCAGCGCAAGGACCTGGATATTGAGCTCGACGATCTCAACACCACCGAGATCCAGACCAATAACGCCATTGAGGCCGCTAAGAAGCGCCACGTTGACGGCTCTGACTACCGCGAGGTACAGGACCTGGAAAACGAGCTCGCCACCCTGGCCAAGCGCCTGGACAAGATCGAGCACACCCGCAAGGACGTCGTAGTCGCCCACAAGGAGGCGCTCGACCGCGAGGCTCGCGCACAGGCAATCATCGCCAAGTTCGAGGAGGGCGTGAAGGCCGACACCAAGGCCGCCCGCGCCAAGGCAGCCGACCTCCAGGCCCAGATCGATGCCGCCACCAAGGAGCGCACCGCGCTGGCCGCTACGCTGCCCACCGACGTGCTCAGCGACTACGAGCGTCTGCTCAAGCAGTTCCGCGGCTTGGCCGTCGAGACCATCCAGGGCAACATCCCCACGGTCTGCCACACCGCGCTGCAGGCATCGTCCATGAGCGACCTCAACCACGACGGTAGCGAGATTACGCACTGTCCGTACTGCCACCGCCTCCTGGTGCTCCCGAGTAAGGAAGCCTAGCGATGACGGCGGCATCCAACAATTCAATGCAACTTGAGGGAAAAACGATCCTGCTGGGCATTACCGGCGGGATCGCCGCCTATAAGTCGTGCAATATCGTGCGCCTGCTGCAAAAGCGCGGCGCACGTGTCAAAGTCGTTATGAGCGAGCATGCCACGGAGTTTGTGGGGCCGCTTACCTTCCGCGCGCTCACCAACGAGCCGGTCGCGGTTGGGCTATTCGACGATCCTTCCGACCCCATCCACCACATTTCGCTGGCGCAGGAGCCCGATCTGGTGGTCGTGGCGCCCGCGACGGCCAATATTATCGCCAAGATGGCCAACGGCATCGCCGATGACCTCATCTCCACCACGCTGCTGGCAACACCGCGACCCATCGTGATCGCACCCGCTATGAACAACGGCATGTGGAAGGCGCCGGCAACGCAGGCCAACATGGCCACGCTGCGCGAGCACGGTGTCCATGTGGTGGGACCCGGCAGCGGCTACCTTGCCTGCGGCGACGTGGACACGGGGCGCATGAGCGAGCCCGAGGACATCGTCGAGGCTGTCTGTGAGGTGCTCAACCCCGTGCCGCAAGACCTGACGGGCAAGCGCATCGTCATCACCGCCGGCCCCACGCACGAGCCGATCGACCCGGTGCGATTCATTGGCAACCGTTCTTCGGGCAAGATGGGTATCGCCCTGGCGGGGGAGGCCGCACGTCGCGGTGCCGCCGTCACGCTCGTGCTGGGACCGACATCGCTCGACGTTCCCCGCGGTGTGGAGTGCGTGCACGTACAGACCGCCTCAGAAATGCTCAAGGCAGCGCTGAGCGCCTTCCAGACGGCCGACGCGGCCATTTGCGCCGCCGCCGTCGCCGACTACACGCCGGCGGCCCCAGCGGACCATAAGCTCAAAAAGGCCAACGAGCGCCTGGATCGAATCGAGCTCGTCGAGACCGTTGACATCTTGGCCGAACTTTCACGCCAAAAGGGCGATCGCCTCGTAATCGGCTTTGCAGCCGAGACTGATAACGTCGTCGAGTACGCCGAGCGCAAATTGACCCGCAAAGGCTGCGATGCCATTATCGCCAACGATGTCTCACGCGCCGATTCGGGCTTTGGAACCGACACCAACAAGGCTTGGATCGTGAGCATAGCGGGTACGCAAGAACTACCCGTACTAACAAAACCCCAGCTCGCAGATACAATTTTGGACTTGCTTCAAAATTTGTAAAAAAGTTCTTGCACAAGGACAAAGTTTCGGGTTAATATACTCCCTGTTGCGAGCGAAAGCAGAGCAACAAACAAAAGCTTCGGGACGTGGCGCAGCTTGGTAGCGCACTTGACTGGGGGTCAAGGGGTCGCTGGTTCGAATCCAGTCGTCCCGACCAGAAGTTTGCAGGTCAGGCACTTAGTGCCTGACCTTTTTTGTTTTAAGCAATTGCTTAATTTTCAGTAAGCAACAGGGTGCCAAAAATCTACCTACGCGATAATCGCCTTTTGCGGCTACTTGCGCGTTTTGCACGCGCTTGAGCCGATTTATTAACGCGATATGAATCTACATACGCGTAGCTGGTATGCAGCCGAGTACAGGCTGTATTTATCGCGGCGATTAACACAGATATAGCGACTATAACGGACAAGCGTGTCGCTGTATTTATTCCAGTAGTTCACTTGATCGGTGGACAAGTTGGCAGTTGCAACGAAACGCCAAGCAGGATGGGCTCTATACGAGGACGCCGCAGGGTAATGGCGGGGGAGTGCGGCGGGCGCTCTGAGAGCCGCTGTGTGACCCCATGTCTCCTTAACTCGATAATTTGTGTTTCAAGCCACGAATCGGTCGAGCAATTGCCAAAAGAACGGCCCATGCAGGATTGCACGGGCCTTACATCAGATCAGATTTGAGCTAGAAGCACCAAGCGGAGCAGACGCAACACCATCTCGTCGCGGCCTCGGCGAGCGACATATCGCAGTCGAGGTAGACAACGAGGAAGTCGTCAGGCCCCGCAGAGGGGGACCGCGATGGTGGCCACCGCGCCGCCCGAGGGGCTGTTGGCGAGCGAGACGGAGCCCCCGTGGGCGCTCGCGGCCTCGGAGGCGACGTGGAGGCCGAGCCCGTAGTGGCGGCCTCCGTCGCGTGAGGAGCGGGAGGAGTCGTCTGTGAAGAGGCGCTCGCAGCCGCGTTCGAGGGCGGCGGGAGAGAAGCCCGGTCCGTCGTCGGACACCTCGATGACGAGGTGTCCGCCCGCGACGTCGCAGGAGACCGCCACGCGCGAGCGCGCGTGCTCGGCGGCGTTGACCACAAGGTTCGCGGCGGCTCGCGCCAGGGCGGTTCGGTCGAGTGGGGCCTCGGGCGCGCCCGCGACAGCGGGGCCCGTGGCCGCGTTGAGCGTCACGCCTCGCGCCCGGGCGATCTGGGCGGCCTCGGCGAGGACCTGTTCGCAGAGCTCGGCCGGCCGCATGGGGGCCCTCTCCGCCCCGCCGGACCCGCGCGAGGCCTCGATGAGCAGGCGCACGTAGCCGTCGAGCCTTTCGACACTGCCGGCTATGTCGCGCGCGGCGGCCGCGAGGTCGGCGTCTTTCTCGTCTTCAAGCTCCTCCGCCACGAAGTCGGCGTTGGCGCGCAGCACGGTGAGCGGCGTTTTGAGGTCGTGGGCGAGCGACGCCACCTGCTCGCGCTGCCCCCGCTCCGCGGCCCAGCGGGCCTCGAGCGACTCGGCGAGGGAGGCCCGCATGGCGTCCATCGCGGCGAGGACGTCGTTCACCTCGCGCACGTTGGTGCTGCCGACCGCGAAGTCGAGCTCCCCCGCGCCGACGCGCCCCGCCGCCTCCGCGAGCGGCGCCATCTTGCGCGAGATCACGCGGCTCGCGCGGCGCGCCACGAGCGCGAGCGCGAGCGCGCTTCCCGCCGCGGCGCCGACGAGCATGAGGTTCTGCGGGTTGGGAAGCAGGCCGGCGAGGTCGCGCGAGACCCACTGCGGCAGGTACTCGCTGACGAGTGCGCAGGCCCCGCCGCCCTTGAGCGGGAACGCGGCGTAGGTGAGGCCCGAGCCCCCGCCCTCGATCTCCACTGTGCCCGGATCCGCGGCGAGTGCCGCACGGGCCATTTCCGCCGCGCCCTCGAGCCGCGTGCCCTCGAGGTCTGTCATCAGCACGTTTCCGTCCTTGTTCAGGATGAGGTAGCGGTACGCCGTCGGCACGTCCTGCTGCCCGCAGACGCCGTCTCGTGCCAGGCCCTCCGCGACCTCGCGCGCATTGGCCGGCCCCCAGCTTGCCTCGTAGACGAAGCCCGCGTTGATCGCCACGGAGAGCACCATGAACGAGGCAAGCCACGCCGTGGCGACCGCCGCGAACGCGTAGGCGAAGTAGCGCGCGATGACGAAGGAGAGCGGCATGCCCCCGCGACCTCGCGCCCCGATCCTCAGAGCTGCCACTTGTACCCCATCCCCCAGACGGTCGCGATCGGATCGGCGCCGGCCTCGGAGAGTTTCCTCCGGGCGCGGCTGACCTGCATGGATATGGCCGCGTCGTCGGCGTCGCTCTCCCAACCGAGCACCGCCTCGCGGATCTGCGCGCGGCTCATGACCTGCCCGGGGTGGCGCGCGAGGTATTCGCAGATGGCGTACTCGGTGGGCGTGAGCGGCACGGCCTCGCCGCCCACGGAGAGGCCGCGCGCCCCGAGGTCGATCCGTACCTCCCCGAAGGAGAGGGCGTGCGAGCGCGGCCGGCGCTCACGGCGTAGATGGGCCGCGACCTTGGCGCGCAGCTCCGCGGCCCCGAAGGGCTTGCGGACGTAGTCGTCGGCTCCCAGGCCGTAGCCGGCCACGGCATCCTCCTCGGCCACGCGCGCGGTCAGGAAGACGATGGGGCCGTCGAAGTCCGGGCGGATCTGCCGCACGAGCTCGAAGCCGTCAAGCCCCGGCATCATGACGTCGCAGAGCACGAGGTCGAAGCGCGAGAGGTCCATCCCCGGGACCGCCGTCGGGTCCGCTGCCTTGACGACCTCATGGCCGTCGCGGCCGAGGACGCGCGCGAGCGCGTCGAGGATCGCCCGTTCATCATCCACTGCCAGTATCCTCGCCATGTTCGACCTCCTGAAACTTCCGTCGGAATTGTACTAGCGCCTCGCTCAGCGGTCCAGAGCCCCGCGCGCAGCCGCGGGCGTCTGGGCCGCGTCGCACGCGCGGTAGCGCACGCCCGAGCCGCCGCACGCCTCGATCTCGAGCCAGCCCTCGCCGTCCGACTCCCGTCCGAAGAAGATGAGCTGGAGCTCTCGGACATTGCCCCTGTCGTTCGCCGCGTCCACCAGGTAGACGTAGTTCGCCCCCGCCCCGGTGGCGTCGGCGTAGGAGCTCGCGTGGCTGCCGGGCCCGAGCGCGGGCGCCCACATGGCGATCTCAAGGTTGGGCAGCACGCGGTCGGCGATCGAGCGCAGCGCCGACCCCCAGCCGGCGTCGAGCAGGGCATTCCCGCCCAGAAGGAGCGCTACGGAGGGGAGGGCGAGCATGGCGGCGAGCGGCCTCCTACGCATCTGCCCTCCCGTCCTCGAAGCGGCAGAACCAGGCGAGAAGGACGGTGTCGGCTGCCAGGGTGAGCACGAGGCTAGCGAGCGCAGTTGTGAGGAGAGGGCCCGCCGCGCGTGCGGCGTCGATAAAGGCCTCCACCCCGAGCGACCCCAGTCGCGCGGGCCAGGCGAGCGGCACCCAGCTCAGGGGCGTCGCCAGGGCACCGGTGAGCTCGCCGGTCAGGAGGCCGTGCGCAAGTCCGCCCACCGAGAAGAACGCGAGGAGCACCCCCGCAGCGCCGGCGCCGATGGCGGCGTTGCGGCCGAGGCGCAGGGCCACGCCGAGCCACAGCGCGTAGAGGGGCAGGCTGCCCAGCACGATGCCCGCCCACGCGGCCGCAAGCGGAGCGGGCCCGAGCGGCAGGCGCCCGGCAACGGCGAGCACGGCCCCGAACACGCCGAGCGCCACGGCCAGCGCGGCGGCGCCGAGCGCCGCAAGGGCGAGCAGCTTCGCCGCGACGGCGCGTCCGCGCGAGGGGAACGCCGTAAGGTTGGCGAGGCGCCCGGCAGCGCGCTCCTCGTCCACGGCGAGCCCGCAGACGATGGCGGACATGAGCGGCATGAGGGCGCCGAGGAACTGGGCGTAGGCGTCCGCGCCCAGCGCCGGGTCCCATCGGGCTACGGAGAAGTACTCGCCGCAGGCAAGACCGGCTGCCAGGCCGCAGACGAGGTGCACCGCCGTGAGCGGGGAGCGTGCCAGGCGCAGGGCCTCGGAGAGCAGGGCCCGCGAGAGAGTCATGCGCAGCGTCGGGTCGGATAGTCGCGTCACGGCCATCACCTCTCCTCGGAGCGCGCGAACCAGGCCGCGCCCGCCGCCGTGAGCGCGGCGAACGCGAGCGCGCAGACCGCAAGGCCCGCCAGCGTGAGCATGCCATCCGCCGCGAGCGCCCCGCCGAGCGCCATGTCCGCCGCGAGTGGCTCGCCGCTCGGCAGCACGGGGATGAAGCTCGTGGGGATGACCATGCTCGCCGACGGCGGAAAGAGCTGCGGCAACGGCACCAACGACCAGGCGAACCCACCCACGAGCTGCGCAACGAGCGGGCAGAAGATGCCCGCGAGCATGCCGAGCCGCGCCGTGAGGAAGAGCCCTGCGGGGATCATCCACGCCGCGGTCACTGTGTTGACGAGTGCGCAGAGGAGCATCGTGAGCGTGCCCGCGGCCGTGAGGCCCTGCGAGGAGAACGCCGATCCCGCGAGGTAGATGCCGAAGACCACGAGGTTCGAGAGCGTACAGAGCGCGAGGCACCAGAGCGCCTTGGCCCACCAGGCGCGCCCGAGCGGGAAGCCCAGGCCCAGAAACCCCCGCATCCGCGTGCGAGCGTCCGCCCGCGCGACGCACGCCACCACGAGCGAGAGAGACACGGGCAGGAAGAGCGCGTACCAGTAGTTCCACGCGCTGAAGATCTGCACGCCCCGGTAGGGCATCGCGCCGAGCAGCGGCATCGGCAGCGCCATGAGCACGGCCAGGCGAACCGGCGCCGCGTGGCGCGATTTCAGGGCCTCGGCGCGCAGGGCCGCGAGCAGGCCGCCTTTCTCACCCGTCATGCCGCCACCTCCCCGCGCCCTCGTCGCCCTTCCCGACAGAAGCTCATGAAGAGTTCCTCGAGGTCCTGCTCGGGACGAAGCGCATCCTCGTAGGCAAGGCGCCCCCCGCAGATGATGCCGACGGTGTCCGCCATCTGCTGCACCTCGGAGAGGATGTGGCTCGAGACGATCACCGTCGTACCCGCCGCCGCGAAGCCGCGGATCTGGTCGCGCAGTTCCTCGATGCCGATGGGGTCGAGGCCGTTGGTGGGCTCGTCGAGCACGAGCAGGCGTGGCCGGGCGATCAGCGCCAACGCGAGCCCCAGGCGCTGCCGCATCCCCATCGAGAAGCGCCCGGCGCGCTTCTTCCCGGTGTCCGCGAGGTCCACGGCGGCGAGCACCTCATCTATGCGGCTCTCGGGAAGGCCCAGCAGCGTGGTGCGCACGCGCAGGTTCTCGCGCGCGGTGAGGTTGGGGTAGAGCGGCGCCTCCTCGATGAGGCTGCCGATTGCGTAGAGGTCCTCGCGGCACCAGGCGTGCCCGGCAAAGAGGATCTCCCCGGCCGTCGGCCGCAGCATCCCGCAGATCATCTTGAGCGTTGTCGACTTGCCGGCGCCGTTGGGACCGAGCAGCCCGTACACCTCGCCCTCGCGGATATGAAGGCTCACGTCGGCCACGGCGTCCTGCGCCTGGTCGCCGCGGCCGAAGCGCTTGGTGAGCCCACGCGTCTCGAGCATGTAACCCATGGGTTTATCCTTTCTCTTCCGGGAGCGCGGGCCGAGTCACCGTGCCCGCGCGCCTTACCTTTCGGGTTCACCATCCATGGTGGGGCGCGTTTCTAACGAAGCCATAACGGCCGTTGGGTTCTTTTGGCGCCAACCCTCTCGACCCGCACACCATGATTAATTTGCTTAAGGCAACAACTTTCCCGATCGATGTAATCACCGAATCAAAACGTGTACATCACCCTCCAAAACCGACATTTTTCGGCATGTTTGGAGGCTGATGTACACGAATGTGAAATCCACCGCCGCCCAAAAGCGCCTTCCTCATGTCTGGACTCTCTATGCTTACGCTGGATAGACATCGCCGGAACGGGTATAGTATCGAAAGTTTTGTCGTTAACCAGCGGGGGAGTCCTGTGGGCATCAAAAAGAAGATCAAAAAGGAGCTTATCGGCACTTCCGATTACCCGTCGAATAAGATCTTTACGATCTCCAATTTCATCACCTTTACGCGCCTGATCCTCACCCTGGTATTTCTGTACCTGTTTGTGACGGATAACAACCGCGTCATCGCCATCGTTATCTACGCCGTTGCCGCCTCCACCGACTGGATGGACGGTCAGATCGCCCGCATGACCAAGACGGTCTCGTGGCTCGGCAAGGTCATGGATCCCATCTGCGACCGTGCGCTGCTGTTCACCGGCGTACTTGGGCTGGTGGTTCGCGGAGAGCTGCCAATCTGGGTCTGCGTGCTCATTATTGGCCGCGACATCTATCTGGGCATCGGCACGCTTATCGTGCGTCATTATCACCGTCGCCCCATCGATGTCGTCTTTCCCGGAAAGATTGCCACTGCACTGCTCATGACCGGCTTCTCGCTCATGCTGCTCGGGTTCCCCGTTATTGACGGCCTGCATCTTTTACCTTCAACCCTTACGGCCTTCCCGGGCCTCAACGGAAGCTCGGTGCCCCTCGGCATCTTCTTTGTGTACGGCGGCGTGATCTTCTCCATGCTCACGGCTGTCATCTATTCCATTAAGGGCGGAGTGGCCATTAAACAGGCTCTCGCGCATCCCGAGGACGAGGACATCGACTTTCTGAACCCTGAAATCGAAGACTGATTCGTTGGGGTATGATTACGTACGGTTCATTATTTGCGGCACGTCCGCGATAAGTTAGGGGTTGTCATGGACAACATGGTAAACAATATGGCTCAGAATGATAAGACTGCTGACGCTACCTGCGTATTCCGCGTGCCTTCAAGCGACGTCACCGTTCCCGACCTCATGGCCAACGTGCGCATCACCGCCCCCGTTCTGTCCATCGTCAAGGGTCCGCAGACTGGTGCCGCCTTTGAGCTCGAGGACGACGTGACCACCATCGGCCGCGATCCTGCGAACGGCATCTTCCTCAATGACATGACCGTATCGCGCAGCCACGCGCGCATTATCCGCGAGGGCCTCGGCGCTCGCATCGAGGACTTGGGCTCGCTCAATGGCACCTGGGTCGACGGTGCCATCGTCAATGCAGCCCCGCTGCACGACGGTTCTTCCGTCCAGATCGGTACGTTTACGCTCATCTACCACGAGAGCACGCCGGAGCGCATCGAAACCGGTGAGTAGGGCATGGCCGAACGCAACTATCTGAGTATCGGCCAAGTCGTCAACCTACTTCGAGGCGCATACCCCGATCTTTCGAACTCAAAAATTAGATTTCTAGAAGATGAGGGGCTCATTACCCCTCATCGTACGCCTAAGGGATACCGTCAGTACTCTAAGGAGGACGTTGATCGCCTGGAGGTCATCCTGCACTTGCAGAAGACCCGCTACATGCCGCTCAACGTGATTAAGCAGCGCTTGGAAAACGCCACGGACCTGTCCACTTTGGCTTACGAGGTGGGTCTTCTGTCCGATGTTCCGCTTAAGACGGAGCCCAAGGAGACCAAGCAAAAGCTGCATCCCATCGAGACGATCCCCGACATGCTCGGTGTTGAGATTTCGTTTATCCGCTCCCTTGCCGAGAACGATCTTATCCGCATCATCAAGAGCCCGCAGAACCGTGAGCTCGTCGATGGCCGAGATTTCCCGATTATCCGTTACTGCTCGGAGCTGTCGCGCTTCCACATTGAGCCGCGCAACCTGCGTCAGTACGTATCGTCGGCAAACCGCGAATCTTCGATGTTTGAGCAGGTTCTCGTGAGCATGCTCGGCATGGATACCTCCGATGACGAGCGCGACGCCAAGCTCGAGCGCGCTTTTAAGAAACTGCACGACCTCACCGAGGGTGTGCATACCGCGCTACTTAAGAACCGTGTCTTTGAGTCGCTCAACGCCGTGGTCGAGGACGCTGACATCGATGCCCTCGATGAAGAGATTGCGCGTTCCGAATCGACCAAGGCTAAAAGCGATGCGACAAGCGTCCCCGCGGTTGCCGCGCACGACGAGTCGCTCGTGCAGCCGTCCAAAGTCGTCGTCCCCTCGCAGAGCTCGTCTGCTAACACGGGCAAATAACCGCCGTTCACCCGGCAATCCATGAAAGGTCACCCATGTACGACTTCGAATCTCATATCGTCGATATCCCCGACTATCCCGAGCCCGGAGTCGTCTTTAAGGACATCACGCCGCTCTTTGGAAATCCCGAGGCCCTGAAGGCCATGGTGGATGCCCTGGCCGAGCATTTTGCCGACATGGGCATTACCAAGGTCGTAGGACCCGAGGCCCGTGGCTTTATGGTCGGTGTGCCCGTGGCCGTCGCCCTGGGTGCCGGCTTTATTCCCGCACGTAAGCCGGGCAAATTGCCGCGCAAGACGGTCAGCGAGAGCTACGAGCTCGAGTATGGAACGGATTCTATCGAGATCCACGCCGATGCCATCAGCTCTAAAGATACCGTGTTGATTCTGGACGACTTGGTCGCGACGGGCGGAACTGTCGAGGCAACAGGTAAACTGGTGCGAGATATGGGCGCAAAGCTTGTAGGTTACGGTTGTATCCTTGAGCTTGCGTTTCTCAACCCGCGCAAGAAGCTCACGCCTTCTAACGACGACGTTGAGCTCTTTAGCCTGGTAACGGTGGACTAGCCGCTACCCTTAGATACCGGAAAGGAAGCTCCATGCGCACAGCAAACACGCACAGAAACATGGCACGCTGCGCTGCTACGGCAACCCTCGCTTGTGTTTTGGGCCTGGGCCTCTCGGCTCCTGCCTATGCCGATACAGCATCCGACCTTGCCGCTGCCCGTACCAAGCTCGAGCAGATTGGCACGCAAACCCAGCAAATTCATGAAGAACTCTCCGCACAGACGCAGGAGCTTGATCAGACTGCAGGCGAAATCACGCAAAAGCAGCAAGAGATTGCCGAAGGCCAGGCCAAGCTCTCTAACTACGTTGCCGGTGAGTACAAGACCGGCGGTCTGAGTCTCCTTCAGGTTCTGACGGGCGTCGACGATCTGGGCGACATGCTCAACCGTCTCTTCTACTACGGCAAGGTGTCCGACAAGCAGGCCCAGTCCATTCAGGAGGTCAAGGACCTTAAGCAGCAGCTCACCGATAAGCAGACCGAGCAGGAGAAGAACGTCGCCGCGACACAGAAGAAGGTCGACGAGCTCAATGCTCAGCAGGCTGAGGCCCAGAGTGTCGTGAACTCCCTGGATTCGCAGTTGCAGGCCGAGCTCGCTGCCGAGGCCGAGGCCAACGCTGCGCTGCAGGCTGGCATTAATGCCAGCACCGCCGAAAAGGCCACGGTGAGCAACGACACCGCCGGTACGACCGAGAACACCAACAATGGTGGCGGTACGACCAACAACGGCGGTGGCAACACGCCTGCGCCCACGCCCGCTCCTGCTCCCACGCCGCAGCCTGCCCCCACGCCCGCTCCGGCACCCACGCCCTCAGCACCGAGTCAATCTGTTGATGGTGGCTCCGTTGTTTCGCGCGCCTACAGCAAGCTTGGCTATGCTTATTCTTGGGGCGGTATTGGACCGAACAGCTTTGACTGCTCCGGCTTTGTAAGCTACTGCCTCACGGGCCGTTATTGCCGCCTTGGCACTACGGGCACCTTCATGGGCTGGACCCGCGTGTCCGATCCCCAGCCTGGCGACGTCGTGGTTAACTCTTACCACACCGGCATCTACATTGGTAACGGCCAGATGATCCATGCTTCCGACTACAAGACGGGCGTTATCATCAGCTCCGTTGCCGCTGGCATGAACAACAATTACATCTTCGTGCGCTACTAATTTATTTCTACAGCGAACGAACGTGGGCCTCGCGATCTTGAGTCACGAGGCCCATTCTTTTTGCCCCAACAGTTTGCCTTAAGATCAGGACGGCTATCTAGTATTCAAAACTAGATAGCCGTCCAATCAATCCGAAAGACGGCTATAATTGTTGAGGAACAAATAGAAAGGACCCTCAATGAGCTGGGCGCTTATCTCCGATTCGAGCTGCAATCTTCGCGATTGGCAGCCAACCGCACCTCATACCACCTTTGCATTTGCACCCCTTAAGATCCGAGTGGGGGAGCGCGAGTTTGTCGATGACCTCACGCTCGACGTTCACGAGCTCAATTGCGCCGTGCAGGCGGAGTCAAGTGCTTCTTCAAGCGCCTGTCCAAGCGTAGGGGAGTGGGTCGAACTCTTTAGGCTTGCCGACAAGACGATTTGCATGCCCATCTCGGAGGGCGTATCGGGAAGCTACAATGCCGCGGCCACCGCACGTGACATGGTGCTTGCCGAGGAGCCCAATCGTCAGATTCATTTGGTTAACTCGCGAGCCGCAGGTGGCAAAATGGACCTAATCTTCCTGCTGTTCGACCGCTATCTTGCAAGCAACCCGGATACCTCCTTTGAGAATGCCTGCGCCTACTTCGATAGCTTGGAGCAGCAGAGCAAGATCCTCTTTAGTTTGTGCAATTACGAAAACCTTGCGAAGGCCGGACGTATTCCTAAGGCGGCCGGCGTTATTGCCAACAAGCTCAATATCCGCATTTTGGGCACGGCGAGCGAAGCGGGCAAAATTGAACTCGTCGGGCACACGCGTGGCGAAAAGAAGATGCTCACCAAGATTGTCGACACCATGGAGGCCGAAGGTTTCACGGGCGGCGAGGTCATCATCGATCACGTTGAGAACGAAGCTGGAGCCCAGGCGCTTGCCGACCGCATTGTCGAGCACTGGCCCGGCTCCAAGACGATTGTCATGCCCTGCAACGGGCTAGATTCATATTATGCCGAGATGCACGGGCTCATTATCGGCTACGGCATGGGCGTGGCTTCGGGCCGATAATGCCCAACTAGACAAACGAACGGGCGGGATAAAGGGCCAGTGGCCCTTTATCCCGCCCGTCTTATACCTCGGTTAGCTATTAAACCCATTGAACTTTAGATAGCTCATCAGGTATGCCTTCGAGACGAAGGACGATACCGCACTGCGTACGAGCAACGACTCGCGCGTAACCTGATGTGCGGTATCGGGCACGGGAGTCTGCTCGACGGAAAACGCTGCACGAATCGATGCCTCAAGTTGATCGACTACATAATCGAAAGCCGTCGGAGCGTCGTAGCTTAAGCGTTGAATATTAAAGAGCGCCTGAACCGCAGCGATGGGCAGCACCTGCTTAAAAATACAAATGGCGATGAGACGCGCAATCTGCTCACGGCCATACTGCTTTTTAACCGGAGCAGGAACGAGGCCGACCTTCACGTAGTTATTGATCATCGATGGCGTGATAACGGGCTGCTCTACGCAAATCGAAAGCGGCTCCATCCACAGCGCAACATATTCAATAACTTGATCGCGATAGAGCGTTACATTGGGCAGCTGTTCATAGCGCGGCAGGCTCAACGCGTTGAGTTTACCGACCATATCGGACTGAATAAATGCATCCGGCAGCACCGTCGGCTGAATATCCTCCGGCTTAATGCTGACCGATGTATCTGACATCGGGATAACATGTTTAGCGTGGTTCATAAGAGGCCTCCGTTCGTTTTCTATATTGTATTCTAGGTTATCTAGTTTTACATACCACATAGCCGCAAAGTAAAAGTGGTTGGGCGGCACATTGATGCACCGTCCAACCACTTTGCTTAAAGACAGCAACCTTACATAAGATATATTATCGTACTTATCCACGCAGAAACGCGTATGCGCTCGTTGCCGCTATGGCTCCGTCCGAAACAGCGGTCACAACCTGGCGTAAACGTTTGGAACGGATATCGCCAGCGGCAAATAGACCTGGCGTGCGGGTCGCCATGGATTCATCAGTCAGAATGCCGCCATCAGGCGCCAGATCGACTAGATGCTCAACAAGCTCGGTATGGGGCTGCGTTCCGGTAAAGACAAAGATGCCAAACGAGCCGGGCTCAAATGACTCGGTATGAGTCTCGCCGGATGCATTGTCCTTAAAGGTAATCGTCGTTGGCATGGCTTCGCCCGATAGCTCCACAATACTAGTTTGGTACCTAACTGTAATATTGTCCTTAGCAATCACCTTATTCACAACGCCCTCGGGCGCACGGAACTGGTCGCGGCGCAGCACGATGGTCACGCTGCTGGCAATGTCAGACAGGAAAAGCGCCTCTTCGCATGCCGAATTGCCACCGCCGATTACAAATACCTGTTTGCCACGGAAGAACATGCCGTCACATGTTGCGCAATACGAAACGCCACGACCGCGATACGTATCCTCGCCAGCGAAACCTGCCGGACGCGGCGTGGCACCCATGCAAGCGATAACGCTTGAGGCCAGCGTATCGCCCATATCGTGATGCACCGTAAACAGCGCCGCATCGGCATCGTAATCGACGCCCGTCACCATACTCCATTCAACCTGAGCCCCCAGGCCTTCAGCATGCTGTTGGAACCGCTCACCAAGTTCAGCACCGCTCAGCAGCGGAATGCCAGGATAATTCTCAATCTCGTTGGATGTAGCGATCTGTCCGCCCGACATGCCCTGCTCAAGGACAGTCGTCGTCAGGTTGGCACGCGCAGCATAAATGGCGGCAGCATAGCCCGCGGGGCCTCCGCCGATAATCGCAACATCGATCGTCTGATCGGTAGTCATGAAGAGTCCTCTCGTCGAAACGTTGTCGTTCTTTGCGCTCATACCCAAATTTACGTGAACATGACACTCATGCACTACAATGATAAATCCCGTGTTACAACGTCGAAGGGGAGTTATCGATGGATCAGGCGCAGACGAGTGACGACGCTCCCCTGCTCACGCACAGCACTCCCCAATCGGAGCAAACCACGCTCCTGGCTCAGCAAAAACCTCTCGTGACCATCGTGCACGCCTCCGTTGGCTCGGGCCACAAGGCCGCCGCAAATGCGATTGCGCAGGCATTCGACCTCATCCGCGGCACCAATGGCATCCCCGAGGATATTGAGATTGAAGTGCTCGATATCCTTGATTTTGGACGTATTAAATTCGACGGTAATAAGACCGCGGCTTCTTTTACGGGAGCCACGCGCCCCATTTACGACCTGACCTGGCGATATACGCTTACGGGACATCTTCTCTGGGGTGGCGGAACGGCATGGTCGCGAATTATGTTCCCCGCCTTCAACGAATATATTCGTAGCCGCAGGCCCATAGCCGTGGTTGCAACGCACATCACAGCAGCCAATGTTGCCGTGGGCGCCCGCGTAATTACGGGTATCGATTATCCGGTCATCTGCGTACCGACCGACTACGAAGTCGAGGGATGGTGGCCCCACAAGGACACCGATTTATTCTGTGTTGCCAACGAATTTATGTCCGAAACGCTGCGTCCGCGCAAGGTGCCCGAGGCAAAGATTCGCATTACCGGCATTCCTATTCGCGCCGGATTCGACACGGATTACGATCGCGAGGAAGAGCTAGCCAAGTTCAACCTCCCCACCGACAAGACCGTCGTGCTGGTTATGGCCGGCGCCAGTTTACCTCAACCGTACGTCCGCTTTCGCGCGGCGATGGACCATACACTCCCCTTCCTGCGCAGCTTCGAAGACATGCACTTTGTCTTTTTGCCCGGCAAGGACACCGAATATGCCACCCGCCTCAAAACGCTCTTCGACGCCATGAAGCTCGATAACGTCACGGTGTTGGACTATGTCGACGACATGGCGGCCCTCATGCACGGCTGCGACCTGGCAATCCTAAAATCGGGCGGACTCACTGTTACCGAGTGCCTGTGCGCGCATCTGCCGATGATCCTGTTGGGCAAATCATACGGCCAGGAAAAGGCCAACACCACGATGCTCACCGGCATGGGCGCCAGCATGCATGTCACCACCGCACGAGAACTCATCGTTACCCTACGTCACTTGCACGACCATCCCGAATCACTCAAAGCCCTACTCATCAACGGCGAAGTACTACGCCGCCCCCACGCAGCCGAAGACATAGCCATCGCAACCATGGAGCTCGTAGGCAAACCCCAAAAGCGCAAACGAGCCTTCTGCCGCTTCTACTGGGGCGAAAAACCTGCGCATATCAGGTAGCGTCTTAATGTCCGCTTACCTGTGGGAGGCCCCTATATATCATCCCGTGCTCAAACATTCTCGCTTCGCTGCGAAACTGCGCGCGGGACGATATATAGGGGCCTCCCACAGGTAAGCTGCGTTAACGTACCAGCGGCTATACCAGATTCCCCACCAGTAGAATCTGCAAAGGGGAACCAGAGAATATAAATACAGTAAGTCGAGGCTTATAGGACAAAATGTGTGTCCCGATAGAACACCCGTTTCCATCCATTAATCCAGCCAGAACGGGTACGGGTCCCTGTGGTGGAGGTCCTCCCACACTGCCCTGTCGCCCCACTCCGGCCCTCCGTCCTCGCGCGACGGCGAGGCGGAGTAGACGCTGAACAGGAAGTCGATGTC
>UQKQ01000004.1 GCA_900541645.1 uncultured Collinsella sp. | reverse complement strand
GGCTTGTCGTAGACCGGCAGCAGCTGCTTGGAGGTCACGAGCGTGAGCGGGTACAGGCGCGTGCCGGACCCGCCGGCGAGGATGATGCCTTTCATTGGCTATAACCTTTCATTTCTTGCTGCCCTGCGACCAGCGCGGTTTCCGAGAAGGCGAGCGCAGCAGTCGACTCCGAAGGCGATGAACTCGACCAGATTGCCCTCCCGAAGGAGCTGGGAGGAGACCGCTTTGACGAGCCGGCCCCCTTCACCGATCTCACTTGCATGCATAAGATTGTCCGCATGCGTTTCGAGAAAGAAGCCGACGGCGCGGTTGCGGGCAAACTGTTGGAATGGCGTCAAGTTATGCGAGTGATAGACCTCCGCACGCGGCTCGTAAGCCACCTTCAACCCTGAGGCGATAAACCTTGCCGCCATGAGCATGTCCTCGTTGGTGTTAACGTGCTCGAATCCGCCGCATTCGAGATATGCAGTTCGTCGATAGGCGGAACAGGCATCAGATGCAAAGAACGTCTTAATACCGAGTTTCTCGAGATCACATTTGGAACGAACGGATGGCCAGTCGGGATAGTTAAAACCACGCACCAGCTGTTCAAAACGTCGGGCATCCGCCTTAGGCAGCTGCCTGCCGCTTACGAGAGCAATATCGGAATCATCAACCATGGGAGCAACAAGCCGCTCCAGGTAATCATCAGAAACAGGCACAGCATCTTGGGTAAGGAAGCATACAAAGTCACCCCTCGACTCCCTTAGTGCCATGTCTCTTGTGGTGCCGTGGTTGAAATCCTGGCGATCAATCTTCAGCAGGCGGACTCTTTTGTGCTGCCGGACCAGCTCTATAGTTTTATCTTCCGAAGCGGAATCAACAATCAGGATATCAACCGGCTGAATAGACTGGTGTTCGAGGGCAATTAAAAGCCCATCGATTTCATGCTCAGCATTAAGAGTCGGAATGATGACGGAGATTTCCATCTATCGGCCCGTCCTCTCCTTGCCAAACATGGCGCCGAAAGTGCCAGCAAAACACTTCCAATCCATTCGGAAACAACGGTTCCGTACGTAATGCAATTCGATTTTTTGGCGCAGACCGCTTTCAAATGACGCATCGTTGCGATCCGTTGCCTGCCATAACCCGGTAATTCCAGGTTGAACCGAAAGAAATACGATCTTATCCTCATCAGAAAAATGCATTTCGAGTTCATCACGCGTAATGGGACGAGGACCTATAACGGATAAATCACCATTTAAAACATTAAGAAACTGCGGCATCTCATCGATAGAGCACTTACGAATAAACTGACCGACCTTAGTGATGCGCGGATCGTTATCGACCTTGCGCTCAATTTCCCACTGATGCAGCTGCTCAAAATTTAAATACTTCTGAACATTGCCCGCATCGGCAACCATGCTGCGCAGCTTAAAGATCTTAATGACCTTGCCATTTTTGCCAATTCGCTCTTGGGTGTACAAGGGATTACCCGGAGACTCTAGACAAATCAGGACGCACACAAGGCCCACTGGAATAAATAAAATAGCGATAGCCATAAGACTAAAAACAAGGTCAAACAGCCTCTTAACAAAGCGATAGCCCAATGTTCCACTAGGCTTTATTTGATTTACAACAAGTGCATCTCTCGTTGGCATACACTTCTCTGTTACTTCTTTAGCAGCCACAATAAAACCTACGTTCCTGTCCCCAGGAACCCCCCCCCATCTATGAATCCAAAAACCAAATAAATTGCCGGTGCAACGTCTCCCTTACGTTTTGCTGGGTACGTCGAGCGGAAGTAACTCCCTAAAAGCGGAGCCACCTTCGCCCACGTCCACCAGGCACCAGCGTTTATGACGGTCGATCTTCTTTACACGGGCCTCTTGCCCCACCAAGGGCCCCTGCTCTATGTGCAGCACGCCGTCTTCTATACGGGCGACGCTGTTGCGCACCACGCCGCTGTCGTCGAGCACGCTGCGGTACCAGTCCTGCGCATCGTCCGGCATGGGTGCATAGGCCCGCTCCCTGCTACCGGCAATACGGCAGCCAAAGCTCAACTGGGCCAGGGCCTTGTCGAGCAGGGCTGCATCGCGCGTGGCGACGAAGAAATATTCCTTGTACATGGGTTTGGTTTGGAGCGACCAGGCGCCGTCCCGCTTAAACCAGAACTCCTTTTGCATCACAAAAGCGTCCTGCATCAGCTCGTGCGGGATAATGCGGCGGACCTTTTCACAGGTCTCGCGCTCTTTACCATTGGGGGTATGGACCAGATACCAGCGGACGCGGCCTTGCTGGCTGTTGGTGATGGCGCCGTTAAAGGCACCGGGCAGCTGCTCTTGGCGCCGCATCGTCTGTTCCATCTCTCGCCCCCTTAACTTGCATCCGCGACGCACGCGGATGCAGGGGCGTTAAGAACAGGCTTCTCGCTCGCAGCTAGGCGCAGTCGCAAAAGTACAGGTTTTTGTATCTTTCGACGTTGCTTATTATACGAGCAAACTGCTCACGTTTTCCCAGATTACACAAATTGCAGCGCGAACGGACACATCTCCATACGCCTCTACAAAAACCTGTACCTTTTTGCACAACAAAAAAAGCCGCCCTAACCAGCGGCTTTTCTTCTATAGATAACAAAAAAGGCGACCGCCCGCGAGGACGATCGCCTTTGTTAATTCTTGTATGGTTTGTGCTAGGCGCGGGTCTTGATCTCCTCGGTCACCTTAGCAACAAACTCGTCGACGCTCATCTGAACGGTCTCGTTGGAGCGGTCGCGGACGGAGATGTTGCCGGCCTCGACCTCCTTCTCGCCCAGGATGAGCATGTAGGGCACGCGGTCGATGCTGCGGGCCTCGCGGATCTTGTAGCCGATCTTCTCGTCGCGGTCGTCGCAGACCACGCGAATGCCGGCCTCCTCCAGCTTGGCGCACACCTCGTGGGCGTAGCCGCGGCTCTTCTCAGAGACGGGAAGTGCCTTAACCTGCACGGGGGCCAGCCAGGTGGGGAACTTGCCAGCAAAGTGCTCAATCAAAATACCGATGAAGCGCTCGATGGAGCCAAAGCACACGCGATGCAGCATGATGGGGCGCTTCTTGGTGCCGTCGGCGTCCACGTACTCCAGATCAAAGTTGAGCGGCATCTGGAAGTCGAGCTGGACGGTGCCGCACTGCCAGGTACGGCCGAGCGAGTCCTCCAGGTGAAAGTCGATCTTGGGGCCGTAGAAGGCGCCGTCGCCCTCGTTGACCTCGTAGTCCATGCCCAGCTTCTCCAGAGCGGTGCGCAGGCCCTCCTCGGCGCGTGCCCAGTCCTCGTCCGAACCCATGGAGTCCTCGGGGCGGGTGGAAAGCTCAACATGGTACTTAAAGCCAAACTTCTGGTACACGGAGTCGATGAGGTTGACCACGCCCACGATCTCGTCGGTCAGCTGGTCGGGACGCACAAACAGGTGGGCATCGTCCTGGTTAAAGCAGCGCACGCGGAACAGGCCGTGCAGGGCGCCGCGCAGCTCGTGGCGGTGCACCAGGCCAATCTCGCCGGCGCGGATGGGCAGCTCGCGGTAGGAGTGCGGCTTGGAGGCGTACACCAGCACGCCGCCCGGGCAGTTCATGGGCTTAATGCAGTACTCTTCGTCGTCGATGACGGTGGAGTACATGTTGTCCTTGTAGTGGTCCCAGTGACCCGAGGTCTTCCACAGCTTCTTGTTCATGATGAGCGGCGTGGAGATCTCCACGTAGCCGGCCTTGTGGTGAATTTCGCGCCAGTAGTCCAGCAGCGTATTCTTAAGGATCATGCCGTTAGGCAGGAAGAACGGGAAGCCGGGGGCCTCGTCGCGCATCATAAAGAGGTCCATCTCGCGGCCGATCTTGCGGTGGTCGCGCTTCTTGGCCTCCTCCAGCATGTGCATGTGCTCGTCAAGCTCTTCCTTGGTGGCAAAGGCAACGCCGTTGATGCGGGTGAGCATCTTGTTGTCCTTGTCGCCCTTCCAGTAGGCGCCCGAGACGCCGGTGAGCTTAAAGGCCTTGAGGGCCTTGGTGTAGCAGATGTGGGGGCCGACGCACATGTCGATGTAGTCGCCCTGCTGGTAGAAGGTGATGCGGGCGTCGTCGTCCAGGTCGCCGATGTGCTCGACCTTGTACTTCTCGCCGCGCTCCTCCATAAGAGCGATGGCCTCGGCGCGGGGTTTCTCGTACACGGAAAACTTGAGGTTCTCCTTGACGATCTTCTTCATCTCGGCCTCGATCGCGGGGAAGTCGTCCTCGCTGATCTTGACGCCCTCGGGCAGGTCGACGTCATAGTAGAATCCGTTGTCGGTCGCGGGGCCGTAGGCAAAGTCGGCCTGGGGGTACAGGCGCTTGATGGCCTGCGCCATGATGTGCGCGGCGGAGTGGCGGATGACGTGCGTGACCTCGTCCTGCGGGAGCTCGGCCACCGAACCGTCATTGTAGAGTGCCTTCATGGGTATGTTTTCTCCTCTCGGATGCCTGCTGCAAGTGCGTGCGATGCGCTCGGCGTTTTTGACTTGCATCATTATAGGCAGGTTGCCTTGGTATACAAGCGCCCGCCGCACCTTAATGGCACGGCGGGCGATTTTCTACGCATGCTTCATCGTGTGGGGCGGGGCTGCGGGGCGCGCGTGGCTTGCGGCCGGCCCGGCGATGGATGCGTTACTGGATGCGAGTTCGGCAGTAGGGGCAGACCTTCCAGTGCGCATCGAGCGGGCGATGGCAGCTGGGGCACACGTTGCGAACCTGCGTATCGCACACCGGGCAGACGACGAAATCCTTCTCGATGGGCGCGCCGCACTGCGGGCAGGTGCCGTACTGGGCAAGCTGGCGCTCGCGCAGGGCCATGTCCAGCTCCTGCTCCTCGCGGTCGGACGCGTAGGAGTGCGGGCGCAGGACCAGGTAGGCGATGAGACCCACAAACGGGATGAGGGCGATGATGCCCCATGCCACGTAGGCGCTGGCGCCGCGGCGGCGAGCGTCGATGAACACATAGACGACCGACAGCACATACAGGGCGATGATAAAGCCAACGAAGGCATAGACGACGCCCATAAGCTGCGGCGACATGAGCTCGGAGATGTACTTGGACATTGAGGTGTACCTTTCGGAATATTTATAGTTCGGTCAAGTTTACCACGGGGTTTGTTTATATGGGACCACGGCTAGGCGCGGGGCTGGCGCGGACACAAACATCTCAATCTGTAACAGATGGAGGCGGAATCCGGGTCTAGATGTTACAGATCGAGACAAACGGAGGACCCGCCAGACTAACGTCTCAATCTGTAACATCTTGGGCCCCAAAACCCCTCTTACTGTTACAGATCAAGACAAAGGAAAACGTCCAATCTCAATATCTCAATCTGTGACAAGAACTCGGCAAAAACAGGTCTAACCGTTACAGATTTAGACATTCGAAACCGACTGATAGGTTCATCTAAATTTGTAACATCTAGACCCCAAAACGGTCCCTAGATGTTACAGATCGAGACAGAAGAATCTCTCCCTGACTTTAAATCTCGATCTGTAACATCTTGGACCCCAAAACCCCTCTTACTGTTACAGATTGAGACAAAGGAAAACGTCCAGGCCGAATGTCTCATTCTGTAACAACAACTCGGCAAAAACAGTCCCAGATGTTACAGATCGAGACAAATCTCCGAGACCAGAGCTGGCAGGCAAGATTGTCGACGTTACTGAGTCTCCCCTCGCCTGCCGTTGGCGGATGCAGCGGGGCTGTTCGCCGCATTGCCGCTGCACTGGGGGTGTGCAGACCGTAGGATAGTCCTATTGACGGCCTGTCAACTCGTCTGGGAGGCACCGTGGCAGAAACGTTTGATATCGCAATTGTGGGCGCGGGCATCACCGGGTGCGCCATCGCGCGGCAGCTCGCGCGCTACGACTTGTCCATTTGCGTGGTCGAGGCGGCCAACGATATCGCGCGGGGTGCATCGAAGGCCAACGGCGGCCTGGTGCACGCCGGCTACGATCCGGCTCCGGGCACGGTAAAGGCGCAGGTCAACGCCCGCGGCTGCGAGCTATATGGCACGTGGGCCCAGGAGCTGGGATTTTTGTTCCGTCGCACCGGGTCGATGGTGCTGGGTTTCAACGACGAAGACCGCGCGCACCTGGAGAAGCTGCGCCAGAATGGCCTGGCCAACGGCGTGCCCGCGCTGTCGATTATCGGCCCCGAGCACATCCACGAGCTGGAACCGCGCGCGAGCGCCGACGCAGCATGCGCGCTGTGGTGCCCTTCGACCGGTTACGTCGACCCGTTTGAGGTCGCCATCGCCGCGCTGGAGAACGCGGTCGCCAACGGCGTCACGTTTATGCGGTCCGCGCCGGTGGAAGCCATTGAAGTCGCCGACTCGGATGACGGAGCCGCGCGCTTTACGCTGGTGACGCCCGCCGGCGATGTGCGTTGCCGTTACCTGATCAACGCCGCGGGCAACGGTGCCGCAGACATCTCGCATATGGCGGGCGCCGAGGAGTTCCAGATGGTCTGGCGCCAGGGCAACATCGTAGTGCTGGACAAGGAGTCGCGTGCGCTCATGCCGCTCTACCCTGTTCCCACGCCGGTGTCCAAGGGCGTTATCGTCACGGGCACCGTACATGGCAATACCGTGATTACCGCGACCGCCGCCGTGCGCGAGCCAGGCGACACGCAGACCTATGCGAACGATGTCAACGCGTTGCTGGACGGCGCACGCAAGTTAGTACCCGATTTGGACACGCGTCGCGTGGTGCGGGCGTTTGCCGGCGGGCGTCCGGTCATTAAGGGAACGAACGACTTCTTTATTGGGCAGTCGGCCGTGGTTTCGGGGCTGTTCCAGGCCGCGGGCATTCAGTCGCCGGGCGTGGCGAGCGCGCCAGCCATCGCCGATCGCATGGAGCAGGCGCTGCGCGATGCCGGCGTAGCCCTGCGCGAACGGGACGATTGGGACCCGATTCGCCATGCGCCGGACGATTTTGACCGCGCACCGCTTGCACGCAAGCAAGAGCTCATTGAGTCCGACCCCGCGTGGGGGCAGATCGTCTGCCGCTGCGAGACGGTGCCCGAGGCCGAGATCGTGGCCACGATCCGACGCCGCCCGGGTGCGGTTTCGGTCGAGGGCGTCAAGCGCCGCTGTCGTGCCGGCATGGGTCGGTGCCAGAGCGGCTTTTGCCAGAGCCGCGTGGTGGCAATCCTGGCACGCGAGCTGGGCTGCGACCCCAGCGAGGTGCTGTTGGAGGATGCCGGTTCTTGGCTGGTAGAGGGACCGCTTAAGGGAGTGCGCTAGGATGGCGACGCTTGATATGCGCGACGGACGCGCGGATGCCGGAGCTACCGAGGCGGTGCAGACGCAGGCCTTCGACGTGGTTGTTATCGGCGGCGGACCTGCCGGCATGGCGGCTGCGCTTGCCGCGCATAAGGCCGGCGCCCACGTGGCCATCGTGGAGCGCGAGCAGCATCTGGGCGGCATCCTGCGCCAGTGCATCCACCCGGGTTTTGGCCTTTCGCACTTTAAGCAGGAGCTCACCGGTCCCGAGTACGCGCAGCGCTTTATCGACCAGGTGCGCGCGACCGACATTGCGCTGTTCTTGGGCAGTATGGTGATTGAGATCGATTCGGACGGGGGCGAGGCTGTGGGCACGCTGAATGCGGACAAGACCGCGGGAGCCACCGCAGTCCATACCGTCACGCTCATGAGCCGTACCGGCATGCTTCAGCTCACCGGGCGTGCGGTCGTCCTTGCCATGGGATGCCGCGAGCGCACACGCAGCGAGATCAAGATCCCCGGCAGCCGTCCCGCCGGCGTGTTTACGGCGGGCCTGGCGCAGCGATACATCAATATCGAAAATCTCAAGCCCGGCTCGCGTGCCGTCATTTTGGGCTCGGGCGACATCGGACTTATCATGGCGCGCCGCTGCACGCTCGAGGGAATATCAGTCGAGGGCGTGTACGAGCTCATGCCGTACGCCAACGGTCTGCGCCGCAACGTCAAGAACTGCCTGGACGACTTTGGCATTCCGCTGCACCTGTCCACCACCGTCACGCGCGTGATCGGACACGATCGCGTGGAGGCCGTCGAGGTGAGTCAGGTCGACGAGAGCCTGGCGCCCATTCCGGGAACCGAGCGCGTTGTTCCGTGCGACACGCTGCTGCTTTCGGTTGGTCTGATTCCCGAGAACGAGCTTTCAGTGGGCGCGGGCGTTGAGCTTGATCCACGCACGCGCGGCGCCGTGGTTGATCAGAGCCTGCAAACGGGCGTGCCGGGCATCTTTGCCTGCGGCAACGTACTGCACGTGCACGATCTGGCCGACAACGTGACGACCGAGTCCGAGCGCGCCGGTGCGGCTGCGGCGGCGTACGCGCTGGGTGGCAGCGCGGATGTCGAGACGGGCGCGAGCTGCCAGCTCACGGTCTCCCCCGCCGGCATTGCAGGCTACGCACTGCCGGGACGCATTACGGCTGTGACACTCACCAAACTCAACTTCCGCGTACGCCGACCGGTCGATGCCGCCCGCGTGCGCATTCTGGCAGGCGACGAGGAACTGTTTGCAGGCAAGGTCCGCCCGTTTAAACCGAGCGTAATGGAGAGCTTCCCGCTGCCGGCAAAGGCGATTCAGCGCGCACTCGACCTGGGTGTTAGCGAGATTGTCCTGTCCGTCGATCCCGTTGAGGAGGCGTAAGGCCATGAGCACAAACACGATCGAGACGCTGCAGTTCAACTGCACCACCTGCCCATCCGAGTGCCTCCTGACCGTGGAGGTAGAGCGCAGCGCAGACGGCGCCGTAGTAGAGGTGCGCTCCGTGACCGGCAACAGCTGCCCGCGCGGCGATACGTTCGCGCATCAGGAGCTCACCTGCCCCATGCGCGTGCTCACCACTACCGTAGCCGTATCCGGCAGCGACGAGGCGCTGCTGCCCGTGCGCACGGCCGAAGCCATCCCGCTGGCGCTCCACGCCCAGGCCATGGACCTCATCCGCGGCCTGGTCATCGAAGCCCCCATCCGCATGGGCGACGTCGTGTTAGAAGACCTCCTCAACACGGGCATCGACCTCATCGCCAGCATGGACATCGACCCAGCTTAAGCAACTAATTTAGGACTCAGCTCTTTTAACTACCCCGCCATCCACCCCGCCCCTCCTCAATTGCGGTGAAATAGTTCCTGATTTCCGCCAAACCCCGGCATCCAGGAACTATTCCACCGCAACTTGCCTTGGGATTGGAATTTAGCTTGTGCCTACTTTAGTGCCATTTCAAAACTATGCCGGATTACGGGGCCGATTCGGAGACCCCCATCCATACCGGCACTTTTCGATTTTTGATAAGACTTCTACCTGCGGTTTTAATTTCGCGTTAATTCCTATGGTCAAGTAATACAAGTCCAGCCCCGTAATCCGCCATACTTTTGAAAGCAGACCATTTGGGACGGGCCCCTTATGGCTACTTTTGCCCAAACGTTCGCTCAAATGATTTTTCTGGGACGGGGATTAAATAATCATTCGACACCCAATGATTATTTAATCCCCGTCCCAGAAAAATCATTCCGCATGTTTGACGCAGCTAAAATAGCCCCGTCCCAAATTGACTACCCTGGCATTGGGGATACCATGGTGGCACCTTAGCGAAAGGATGTTTCATGGCACATGTCGATGACCAGCGTGTGGCGCGCGTGCTCGATGCGCTCGAGGCTCAGCACCCCGGCGCGCAGCTGCTCGTAAACGACCCGTGGTCGATTTATTACCTGACCGGCTTTTATGCCGATATGTTCGAGCGTTTTTGTGGCGTGCTGCTCGCGCGCGATGACGAGCCCGTGATCTTGGTCAACGCCCTGCATCAGCTGCCCGAGTACGACAATGCCCGCGTGGCCTACCACACCGATACTGATATCGTGACCGATGCCATCGCTCGCGAGGTCGATCCGACCAAACCGCTCGGCATCGACACCGTTATGCGCTCCGGCTTTTTGATGCCCCTTATGAATCGTCACGCCGCAAGCGAGTTCTTCCTGGGTGACTTTGCCGTCACCGTCGCACGCGCCCACAAGGACGAAGCCGAGCAGGAGCTGATGCGCGCGTCCTCGGCCGCTAACGACGCCGTGATGGCCGACGCCATCAAGTTCGTCCACGAGGGCGTAACGGAGCGCGAAATTGCCGACCAGATGCTCGGTCTGTACCGCAATCACGGCTGCGAGGGCTTTAGCTTTCCGCCCATCGTAAGCTTTGGCGCCAACGCCGGCGACCCGCACCACGAGCCTGACGACACCGTACTCAAGCGCGGCGACGTGGTGCTGTTCGACGTTGGCGGGCGCCGCCGCAACTACTGCTCGGACATGACACGCACGTTCTTTTGGGGCGAGCCGGACGAGGAGACGGCACGCATCTACAACATCGTGCGCCGCGCCAACGAGGCAGCCGAATCGCTTATCGCACCGGGCGTGCGAATGTGCGACCTGGATCGCGCCGCGCGCGACGTAATTGAGCAAGCGGGCTATGGGCAGTACTTTACGCATCGCCTGGGACACTCGATCGGCCTGCAGGACCACGAGCCGGGCGACGTCTCGCTTGTCAACGAGCAGGTCGTAGAGCCGGGCATGACATTCTCTATCGAGCCGGGCATCTACCTCCCCGGCCGCACCGGCGTCCGCATCGAAGACCTTGCCCTGGTTACCGAATCCGGCGTCGAGATCCTCAACGCCTACCCCCACGATCCGGTCCGCCTAGACTAGCCAATGTGGCAAAGGGGCAGTCCCTTTGCCACATTACATTAATGCCGCCACGAAAACGGGTTATTTACTACGTTTAACCCGCATGGGTCGACCATGCGGGTCTTTTTTGAAAATCGGCAAGACATCTACCTGCGGTTTTAATTTCGCAAGTCTCGGCGTGGTCGAGGGTAACCGGTTAAACGTAGTAGATAGGCCCATTTCGTGGCGAGCAGGCCAAATTAGCTGCCCGGCAAATAGGGCTAGCGCAGCAGGCCGGCCACTTCGCCGGCCAGGGTGATGGTGCCGGCCGCTACGAAGGGCTCGCCCGCGGCCTCGAAATCTGCGAGGGCCTCGGAAACGCTGGGGTACACGCCCGTGAGCTTATCGGCGTCCACCAGGGCAGCAAGCTCCTCCGCCGGCAGGGCACGATCGGAATCGGTCTGGGTCACGACCACACGGGGGAAAGCCGGAACAAGCACGTCGACGATGCCCGCCACGTCCTTGTCAGCCAACGCCGCGCACAGCAGCGTGGGGCGATTCTCTACGCACGGATCGATCTCGTCCAGCGCGCTCACAAAGTTCTCGCAGCTCTGGGGGTTATGGCACGCGTCGATCAGCTTGAGCGGATCGGTTCCCAGCACATCAAAGCGACCCGGCGTGGGGCAGCCCATAAGCGAAGCGTCGAGCGCATCGTGGTCGAGCTCGCGGCCCAGATAGCCCTCGCACAGCATAATCGCGCATGCGGCGTTCTGCGGCTGATACGCCGGCTTAACCATCCTCGACGTATAAATCGCGCGCGGCGTGGTGCAGCTAAACTCCACCGTATCGCCCACATGCGCCGGCGCCTTAGTCGTGGCGTGGCTCACCACAAGCGGCACCACACCGCATTCGCGGCAACGGGCATCCATCACGCGTTGAACGCTCGCCTCATGCGTACCCTCGCCCAAAACAACCAAACGCCCAGGCTTAATAACCGCAGCCTTCTCCCCCGCAATAGCCTCAAGCGTATCGCCCAAAATACGAGTGTGATCAAGCCCAATGCCCGTAATGGCCACGGCGACAGGATCGGTCGCACTCGTGGCATCCCAGCGTCCGCCCATGCCAACCTCGAGCACGGCAACATCCACCGCGGCCTCGGCAAACACCACAAGCGCAGCAGCCGTCAGCAAGTCAAATGGCGTGATAGTATAGGCGCGCTCCCCCGCCGCCACACGGTGCGAATTCACGCGACGCCCCGCCTCAACAGCGGCAGAAACGCCACGGGCAAACGCTTCATCGCTCACGACGCGTCCCTCGACCTCCATGCGCTCGGGATAGCGCACCAGCTGCGGCGACGTATACAACGCGGTCTTGAGCCCCTCACCACGAAGAATGGCAGCCGAAAAACGCGTAGTCGAGGTCTTGCCATTGGTGCCGGCGACCTGAATGCAATCAAAATATTCGTCCGGACGCCCCAGCTCATCGAGCATATCGACAACCGTCTCGAGCAGAGGACCAGCATCCCCAGAAATCCGCCCGGTATCAGCAGCAAGCCCCACAGCCTCACCAAACGAAAGCAAATCAAACAAGAACGGCACAGAATACGACCCCGAACGCTTAGCCATAACCCAAAGTCCCCTCAACACAAAAAGAGGCCCGTAAGCAACAACGAGCCCCTCCCATTCAAAATATCAGCCAAACACCGCTTTGCAGCAAGATCAAGGCCACAACCCAGTGGCCCTAACGCACCAGATGCAAACAACCACGTAACCGCACTAGGAGCGGCCCGACGCTTTGCTCGATACAAGTTCCGCACGCAAAGGACAGCACTTAATGTGCTGTCCGTCTTGCGCAGGACTGTCCGCAGTAGCGAGCAAAGCGTCGGGACGCGCCCCTCAGTAAGATCTACGAGAAGTCAGCAACCTGAGCAGTCAGCGCCGCCAGAATCTCCTTGAGTTCAGCTGCACGGTCCCTCTTCTTCTGGACCACCGCGGGCGCGGCCTTGGCCACAAAGCCCTCGTTGGCCAGTGTCTTCTCGCAGCCGGCGAGCTCCTTCTGGGCCGCGGCAATCTCCTTCTCCAGGCGTGCCTTCTCGGCCGAAAGGTCAACCTTGCCCTCGAGCACCACAAAGACCTCGACGCCGCTGTCAACAACGGCGATGCTCGCAGCCGGCTTCTCAACGTCGGTACCCATGACCAGCGAGGCAGTGTTTGCCAGCGGCTCGATGGTCGAGCGCAGGCTCTCGAGCTTCTCGATGTCCTCGGCACCGGCGCGCACGACCACGTCGAGCTCGGCCTTGGGGCTCAAGCGATAACGCGAACGCGTGGCGCGGGCGGCGGACACGACGGCGCGGCACAGCTCAAACGCGCGCTCGGCGTCCTCGTCGACATACTTGGCATAGTCGGCGGGCTCGGGCCACTTGGCGATCATGAGCGCCTCGGCGCGGTCAACGTTGCCCTCGGCATCCAAGTCGAGCACGCTCGCCGGCATGTTGTCCCAGATCTCCTCGGTGACAAACGGCATGAGCGGGTGCATCAGGCGAATGGAGGTGTCGAGCACAAAGATCAGGTTGCGCTGCGCCTGTAGACGGCCCTCGCCCTTCAGGCGGGCCTTGGTGACCTCGACGTACCAGTCGCAGACCTCGTTCCAGAAGAACTGCTGCACGCCGCGGGCCATGTCGCCAAAGGTGTAGTTCTCGATGCCCTCGGTGACCATCTTGACGGCCTTGGCCAGGCGGCTGAACATCCAGGCGTCGGCCGGCGTCTCCACGACGGGCTCGCCAGGGGTGTAGCCTTCCATGTTCATAAGCAGGAAGCGGCTGGCGTTCCAGATCTTGGTGACGAACGACTTGGCCTGCTCGGTGCGCGGGCTGTCGATGAGCTTCTTGGTCTTCTTGTCGATATTCGCGTCGAACTTGACGTCCTGGTTGTTGGTGCACAGCGTGAGCAGGTTGAAGCGCATAGCGTCGGCGCCGTACATGCCGATGAGGTCCATGGGGTCAACGCCGTTGCCCTTGGACTTGGACATGCGGCTGCCGTCCTTGGCCAGGATCGTCGGGTAGATGACAACGTCCTTAAACGGCACCTCGTCCAAGAAGTACAGCGAGCTCATGACCATGCGGGCGACCCACAGCGCGATGATGTCGCGCGCAGTGACGAGCGCCGTCGTGGGGTGATGGCCCTCGAGCAGCTCCGGCTTTTGCGGCCAGCCCTGCGTGGCGAAGGTCCACAGCTGCGAGCTGAACCAGGTGTCCAGCACGTTCTCGTCCTGATGCACGTGATGGCCGCCGCACTTGGGGCACACGTCGGTGTCCTCGGTCAGAGCGTCCTCCCAGCCGCAGTCCTCGCAGTAGAACACGGGGATACGGTGGCCCCACCAAAGCTGACGCGAGATGCACCAGTCCTTGAGGTTTTCCATCCAGGTGGTGTAGGTCTGCGTCCAGCGCGCGGGGTGGAAGGTGACCTTGCCGGAGTTGACGGCGTCGAGCGCCGGCCCCTTGAGCTTATCGACAGCGACGAACCACTGCTCGGACAGCCACGGCTCAAGCGCGGCATCGCAGCGGTAGCAGTGCATGACGGAGTGATCGAGCTCGTCGACATGATCGAGCAGATCGTGCTCCTCAAACCACTTGATGACGGCCTCGCGGCACTCGTCGCGGTTCATGCCGGTAAACTCGCCGAAACCCTCGACGACCACCGCGTGCTCGTCGAAGATATTGATCTGCGGCAGATCGTGGGCCTGACCCATGGCGTAATCGTTGGGGTCGTGGGCCGGGGTGACCTTGACAAAGCCGGAACCAAAGTTGGCGTCGACATGCCAATCCTCAAAGATGGGGATCTCGCGGTCGACGATGGGGAGCTTGACGGTCTTACCCACAAAGGCGGCCTTCTCGGGGTCCTTCGGGGAGACGGCGACGCCCGTGTCGCCGAGCATGGTCTCGGGGCGCGTGGTAGCGACGACGATGTAGTCCTGGCCGTTGACCGGCTCAGTCAGCGGGTAGCGCAGGTGCCACAGATGGCCCTTCTCATCCTTGTACTCGGCCTCGTCGTCCGAGATAGCGGTGGTGCAGTTGGGGCACCAGTTGACGATACGCTTGCCGCGATAGATCAGGCCGTCGTGGTACCAGTCGCAGAACACCTTGCGCACAGCCTGCGCGTAGTCCTCGTCCATGGTAAAGCGCTCGTTATCAAAGTCGACGGAGCAGCCCATGCGCTTGATCTGCTCGACGATGATGCCGCCGTACTCGTGGGTCCAATCCCAGCAGGCGTCGACAAACTTATCGCGGCCGATCTCCAGGCGGCTGATGCCCTCGCTCTTGAGCTTCTTGTCGACCTTGGTCTGCGTGGCGATACCGGCGTGGTCGGTGCCGAGCACCCAGCGCGTGGACTTGCCGCGCATGCGGGCCATACGGATGATGGCGTCCTGGATGGAGTCGTCGGTGGCGTGACCCATGTGGAGCTTGCCGGTTACGTTGGGAGGCGGAATGGTGACGGTGCAATCGCCCACGCCCTCACGGCGCTTGTAGTAGCCGCCGTCAAGCCACTTCTGCAGGATCGCCGGCTCGTTGGTCGACGGATCGTAGTTCTTGGGCATTTCTTCCATATATCTCTCCCTGTCCCGCCGGCGCGTCCGCCTGCTTGGTTTTCGCTCGGTCAGGTCCTGGCTCGCACGAAGAGCACATTAAGTGCTCTTCGGCTCGTGCGGAATCTACGAAAACCAAGCAGGCGGACGCGCCTTAGGTATCGATTACTTCAGTCTGAATTGACTTCGCTTTGGCTTAAACAAACACACAGAATAACACAGGTAGTTGGGGTTATTGCGTATATATAAAATAGCCTCCGACCGCGGATGGTCGGAGGCTATTTGCAAGCACGTTTTTGTCAGGTTTACCCGTAGATGCGTTGGGGCTGTTCTTCGCCCTTTACGGCAGCTTCGGTTACGATGACCTTGGCGACGCCCTCCTCGCTGGGCAGGTCGAACATCGTCTGCTGCAGCACGTCCTCGCAGATGGAACGCAGGCCGCGGGCGCCGGTCTTGCGGGCAAGCGCCATGCGGGCGATCTCGTGCAGGGCAGCATCCTCAAACTCAAGCTCAACGTCCTCGAGCTGGAACATCTTGCGGTACTGGCGCACCACGGCGTTCTTGGGCTCGGTCAGAATCGACACCAGGTCGTCCTCGTCGAGCGCCTGCGTCTGGGTGACGACGGGCGTACGTCCCACAAACTCGGGGATCATGCCAAAGGCGTTGAGGTCCTGCGGGAGCACCTGACGCAGCAGGTCGTTCTCGTCGACCGATGTGGGGCCGGCAATCTCGGAGTTAAAGCCCACGCCCTTGTTGCCCACGCGATCGGCGATGATCTTGTCCAGACCGACAAAGGCACCGCCGCAGATAAACAGGATGTTGGTCGTATCGATCTGCAGCAACTCCTGCTGGGGATGCTTGCGGCCGCCGGTTGGCGGAACGCTTGCCACCGTGCCCTCAAGAATCTTAAGCAGCGCCTGCTGAACGCCCTCGCCCGAAACGTCGCGGGTGATGGAGAGATTCTCGGCCTTGCGGGCGATCTTGTCGATCTCATCGACATAGATGATGCCGACCTGCGCGCGCTCAATATCGCCATCGGCGGCATTGATGAGCTTGAGCAGGATGTTCTCCACATCCTCGCCCACGTAACCGGCCTCGGTGAGCGCGGTGGCGTCGGCGATGGCAAACGGCACCTCGAGGATGCGCGCGAGCGTCTGGGCGAGCAGGGTCTTACCGGTACCGGTGGGACCGAGCAGCAAAATGTTGGACTTAGCGAGCTCCACCTCGTCCATATCATCGTCAAGCTGCGAGTCCAAACCGTCGTCAAAGGCCGAAAGCGCGGCACCGCCCTCGATCACGCGGCGGTAATGGTTGTACACGGCAACCGACATGGCGCGCTTGGCGTCCTCCTGGCCCATGACATAGGCCGAAAGCTCGTCATAGATCTCGTGCGGCGTCGGCACATGCGTAATGACCTGGCGGGCGTCGTCCTCGAGCTCAAAGCCCTCGGCCTCGGGATCCATGGCGGGCTGCCCGGCAGCCTGGCCGTGGTCGTTGAGGAAGCCCGGCAGCTTGCCGTTGCGGGCAGCGTCCATAAAGTCCGAAGCCAGCGACTCCTCCAGAATCTCGGAGCAGGCGGCAACGCACTCGTCGCAGATAAAGATGTTGGTCGGACCCTTTACGAGACGACGGACCTGCCCCTGCTCTTTTCCGCAGAAGGAGCAGCGGATGGGATTGCCGTTCTCGTCGAAGTTGTCCTGCATGTTACCAGCCATCCTAGGCGTCCTTCGCAGCGAGGTCGCGCGAGGTGACGATACGGTCGATCAGGCCGTAGTCGAGGGCCTCGGCAGCGGTCAGGTAGTTGTCGCGCTCGGTATCAGCCTGGACCTTCTCGATGGGCTGGCCCGAGGCGTCGGACAGGATCTGGTTGAGCTCGCGACGGGTCTTCTTGATCTCCTCGGCCACAATCTCGATCTCGGTCTGCTGGCCCTGGGCACCGCCGCTGGGCTGGTGAATCATGACCTTGGAATGCGGCAGGCAGAAGCGCTTGCCCTTGGCGCCGGCCGAAAGCAGCACGGCGGCCATAGACGCGGCCATACCGACGCAGATGGTGGAGACCTGCGGCTTAATGAAGTTCATGGTGTCCAGAATCGCCAGGCCGGAGTAGACCTCGCCACCGGGCGAATTGATGTAGAGCGAGATATCCTTCTCGGCATCCTGGCTCTCAAGATGCAACAACTGGGCAACGACCAGGTTGGCGCTGACGGAGTTGATCTCCTCGCCCAAGAAGATGATGCGGTCGTTGAGCAGGCGCGAATAGATATCATAGCTGCGCTCGCCGCGCGGCGTCTGCTCGATAACGTATGGCACGAGGGCGGAATCGAACTTAGCGATCATACGCATCTCCATTTCTCTCTTACGGACCAAATTGGTTCTAGATAAACGTACGGTGCCCGCATGCTATGCATTGGCTGGCACCGTACGAAGCAACCGGATAACCGGTGTATAACTTTACCCCATCACGGGCGCAGGCATGCGCTCGCGGGCAAGGTGGCGAGAATTACTCGGCGTCCTTGGCGGTCTCGTCGACCTCGGTCACCTTGGCGTTCTCGACCAGGTGGTCGACGGCCTTGGAGCGACGGATGGACTCACGGACGGCAGGCATGCGGCCATCGGCGATGAACTCGGCCTTGGAAGCCTCGACGTCCTTGACGCCGGCCTTCTCGAACTCGGCGTTGATGTCGTCCTCGGTGACCTCAATCTTGAGCTCGCGGGCAAGGGCGTCGAGAGCCAGGGACTCACGGGCAACGTCGTTGGCCTGCTTGTGCAGGTCACCGATGAACTGCTCCATGGTCAGGCCGGAAGCGGGCAGCCAGGTGTCCAGCGTCATGCCGCGGGCAGCGAGGTTGGACAGGAAGTTCTGGCCAAGCTCCTCAAAGACGGACTGCTCGTAGTCGGCGTCCATCTCGTCGAGCTGCAGGCGCTCGGCGAGAGCGGAGACGCAACGGTTCTCCTTCTCGGCCGGGAGGCGGGAAGCCTTGTCCTGCTCGATCTCGAGCTTGATGGCGTCGCGCATGGCGTCGATGCTGTCGAAGCCAAAGTCGGACTTGACGAGCTCGTCGGTGAGCTCGGGGGTGTTGCGGACCTTGATGCCCTTGACGGTGACCTCGACGGTGTGGGTCTCGGCCTCCTCGCCCTCCTCGACCTCGTCGGTCCAGGTGACGGTCTTGACGTCGTCAACATTGGCGCCGATCAGGGCCTCGTTGAACTCCTTGGGGTTGCTGTCACTACCGGCGATGAGCATGCGGCCCTCAGCGGCGAAGTTGTCGGCGTTCTCGACGGCCTTGAGGTCGACGGTGACGTAGTCCTCGGCCTCGACGGCGCGGCCCTCGACGTCCTCGAAGGTGGCACGGTAGTTGAGGAGCATCTCGACCTGGTTGTTGATCTCGGACTCGGTGACCTCCGCAGGGGGCATCTCGATCTCGACAGCGTCGAAGGAGGAGAGCTCAGCAGCGGGACGCAGGGAGAACTCGACGGTGTAGGTGTAGTCCTCGTGATCCTTGGCGAGGTCGAGGTCCCTGTAGTCACCGTTCTTGGTGGGGACGATGTCCAGCTCGTTGAGGACGGCGGGCTCGTTGGCGGCGATCAGGTCGTTGGTGGCCTGAGCGAGAGTAGCCTCGGCGCCAAGAGCGGAGTCGATGACCGGACGGGGAGCCTTGCCGGCGCGGAAGCCCGGGAAGCGGTACTTCTTGGCGGTGTCCTTGTAGGCCTTCTTGATCGCGGCGTCGACGTCGGCGGCCGGGATGGTGACCGTAGCGGTGAGCTTGGCGTCCTTGACGTCAGAAGCGGTGATGTTCAACACGTTCCTCCTCATACTGCCCAGCTTATCTGAGGTGCTGGTACCTTTATGCAACAAGCGTCGCGAGGGCATAAGCCGACGCGGGTGCGTTGGTGCGGGCGAAAGGACTCGAACCTTCACGGGAATCCCACCAGAACCTAAATCTGGCGCGTCTACCAATTCCGCCACGCCCGCATGAGCGCACAGACTAGGAATGATAGCAGATACAAGCGGCAAGCGCACGCACACCTTTTACAGGCTCACGACCTCACCACGAGTGCAAAAGGCGGGACGAGTTGTCCCGCCCCGCCCATTACGACTTGTTCGCTGACCAGCTACTCCCCCAGCAGGGCCTTCTCGGGCGTGATCGGCAGCGAGCGTACCTGATGTCCGGTGGCGTGTGCCACGGCCGAGGCCACGGCGGCGAGCGGCGTGTTGATGACGACCTCGCCGATCGACTTGGCACCAAACGGACCCGTCGGCTCGTAGCTCGGCTCAAAGGCCACGCGTATGCTGCCGATATCCAGGCGCGTGGGTAGCTTGTAGCTCATAAAGTTGCCGGTGCGCAGGCGGCCGCGGTCGTCGTGCTCGACGATCTCGTAGAGCGCATGGCCGATACCCTGGGCAATGCCGCCCTCGGCCTGGACGCGCGCGAGTGCCTCGTTGATCACGGTGCCGCAGTCGACGGCCGCCGCGTAGTCCACAACAGTCACCTTGCCGGTGGCCTTGTCGACCTCGACCTCGGCAATGCCGGCCATAAACGGCGGAGGAGAAACGGGCAGGCAGGCAGAAGCATGCGAGGTCAGTGCGTCGCCGCCAGCGATGTTCTTGACGCACAGGTTGGCAAAGTCGCGCAGTGTGAGGTAGCGGTTCTGCTCACGAGCGGCACGCTCGTCGGACAGGCGCACGTACTGGCCGTCGAAGACCACGTCGGCGGCGTCAACGTCCCACATCTGAGCGGCCTTGGCGCAAATCTTCTCGCGCAGCTCGGTCGCGGCGTTCTTGGCGGCAAGGCCCGTCACGTAGGTACCGGAGCTCGCGTACGAGCCGGCGTCGAACGGCGACACGTCGGTGTCCACGCCGCGCACCACGATCAGCGAGCTCTCCACGCCCAGCTCCTCGGCGGCAATCTGCGCCAAGATCGTGTCGACGCCCATGCCGTTATCGGTGGCGCCGGTGCCGATGGTAATGAAGCCGTCCTCTTCCAGGCGCATGTCGATGCCGGCGATGTCGACATTGGAAATGCCCGAGCCCTGCATGGTGAGCGCACAACCCAGGGCGCGCACACGGTCGCCCAGGTCGACGGCCAGCGGCTTGTCGCGCCAGCCGATAATGTCCATCGCGCGCAGCAGGCAGCGGTCGAGTGCGCAGGCGTTGAGCTTCTCGTTGTAGTACTGCGGCATGGTCTCGCCCTCGCGCACGATGTTCTTAAGGCGCAGGTCGGCGGGGTCCATGTGCAGCATGTCGGCGAGCTCGTTGACGGCGCTCTCCACGGCAAACTGGCCCTGGGTGGCACCGTAGCCACGATACGCACCGCCACGGTTGGTATTGGTGTAGACGGCGTCCCAGCTAAAGCGGCTCGCCTTCACGTGGTTGTAGATGGGCAGGCTCTTGTGGCCCGAAAGGCCGATCGTCGTGGTGGCGTGCTCGCCATAGGCGCCGGCGTTGGACAGCGTGTGCAGGTCGATGGCCGTGATGGTGCCGTCGTTCATGGCGCCCAGCTTAACGGTCATCTGCATCTGGTGGCGCGAGTTGCCCGCAGTGATGGTCTCCTCACGGGTGTAGCAGCAGTAGCTCGGACGGCCGGTCTGCTGCGTCACAAACGCAACGAAGATCTCGCAGCAGCCCGTCTGCTTGGAGCCAAAGCCACCGCCGATGCGCGGCTTAATGACCTGCACCTGCGACTGCGGAATGTCGAGCGACTGCGCGACCATGCGGCGCACGTGGAAGGGCACCTGCGTAGAGGTGGTCACCGAGATGCGTCCGAATGCGTCAGTCGTCGCGAAGGCACGGAAGGTCTCCATGGGCGCGGTCTGCGTGGCCTGGCTGGTGTAGGTGCGCTCAAAGACGATGTCGCTCTGGGCGAAGGCCTCGTCAAGGTCGCCAAAATCGCTGGTACCGCTGCACACCAGGTTGCGCGGGACATCGCCGCCCTGCGGGAACATAAAGGTCACGTCGCCCTCGGGGTGGACCACGATGTCGTTATCGAGCGCCTGGGTAAAGTCGAGCAGGGGCTCGAGCACCTCGTAGTCGACCTTGATGAGCTTGAGCGCCTTGTCTGCGGCCTCCTCGGTCTCGGCGGCGACGATCGCCACCTCCTCGTTTTGGTAGCGCACGAGGTTCTCGAGGATCAGACGGTCGTATGGACTCGGCTGCGGATAGCTCTGACCGGCGATGGTAAAGCGGCGCTTGGGCACGTCCTCGTAAGTGTAAACGCCCACGACGCCGGGCACCTTCAGGGCGCGCGAAGTATCGATGGAGCGGATCTTGGCGCGGGCATAGGGGCTGCGCTTGAGTTTGACGATCAGGGCGCCGGCGGGCACCATATCGCCCGTGTAGACGGGACGGCCCTCGAGCAGCGCCTTCGAGTCCTTCTTGGGCTGCTTATGGGTGATCTGCTTGTACGAGACACCGTCGCAGCTGGTGTCGTTGACCGGCAGCTCGGGCATCTCAAAGCCCACCTGCACGCCGGACTCGTTGAGGAAGCGGACAATGGCGCGCAGCTGGCTCTCGTAGCCGCTGCAACGGCAGAGGTTGCCGGCGAGCTGGCGCGACAGCTCCTCGCGCGTGGCGACGAGGCTCGGGTCCTCCTTGGCGGCGCGGGCAAGCGCCAGCACGTTCATGATAAGGCCGGGGGCGCAAAAACCGCACTGCTCGGCGCCTTCGGCAGCCATCGCGCGGGCAAGCGCCTCGGACTCGGCCTTGAGACCCTCGAGCGTGGTGATGGTGTGACCCTCAACGCGGGCGGCGGGAACCGAGCAGCTCAGCACCGGGTCGCCGTCGAGCCACACCGTGCACAGGCCGCAGTTGGTGGTCTCGCAGGCGCAGCGCACCGACGCACAGCCCTGCTCGCGCAGCAGCGCAAAGAGCATAGTGTCGGGGGCAATCTGAACCTTGACCTTGCGGCCGTTGAGCGTAAAGGAAAGATCGATGAGTTTGGCAGCCATTAGCGCACCTCGCTAGAATCGACGCCGGGCACGCGGCGGCAGGAATACTCGTCCGTGGCAAACTTAGGAATCTGCACGGTCTCGAGCTCGCGGGCAAGCGCGGCAGAAAGCTCGATGCCGGCGGCACGACGCACGGCCTGGACGGCGAGCGGTGCCGAGATGCGACGGCGGTACTCGACCGAGCCCCACAGGTTGGTTCCGTAGCTCAGGGCACGCACGGATGCAGCAAGGGCGCGAAGCTCGTCCTCGGAAGGCTGCTCGCTGGAAAGGCCACATGCCTCGCCCTGCAGCAAGGTAGCGCGCAGCGGGCGGGCGCCCACGGTGACGTGCCAGCTGTTGTCCCACCAGGCGGCGGTGACGTTTAAGGAGGGGAAGTCGGTCGCGGCCTTGCGCACGGCCTCATAGCTCGCGCGGTAATCGTGCTTGACGACCACGACATGCTCGATCACGTCACGTACGTAGCCCATGTCCACGAACTCCGCGAGCGGCACGCGACCGGCGCCCGTCAGCTCAACATAGGAATCGAGCGCCAAAAAAGCCGAAAGCACGTCCGAGAAGCCAAAGCGGCCGTAGATGCTGCCGCCCACCGTGGCGGTATTGCGCAGCTGCACGCCCACGATGTCGTGGACGGCGAACTCAAAGACATTGTTGACAAGCGCGTTGAGCTCGGCATGGCGCTCGAGCTGGCGCAGGGCGCACATGGCACCGATGCGAAACTCGGTCTCGGTCTCCTCAATCTGATCGAGTCCGCAGGCCGAAAGGTCAATCGCCGTCGCCACGCGACGCGAACCCAGGCGCATCCAGATGCCGCCGCCCACAATCTTGTTGTTGCGGTTCTTCTGCAAGAGCTCATAGGCTTCGGCCGCGTTTCCAACACGGACGTAGGAACCGAACTTGAGCACGTTCTCCCCCATCTCTTTACTTGTCCAGTATCTCTAAGTGTACCAAACGAGGGCGCACGACCCTCACCATCATAGAAAAAGGCTCCCGGCCGATATGGTCGGGAGCCTTAAGCTCATCAGCTGGTGCTGAACGGAGCTATGTCAAGCTGAATTTAGCAGACGCCCTGAGCGAGCATGGCGTCGGCGACCTTCAGGAAGCCGGCGATGTTGGCGCCCATGACAAAGTTGCCCTCCTGGCCATACTCCTTGGCGGTGTCGTCCACGTTGTGGAACATGCCGCGCATGAGCTGCTCGAGCTTGCCGTCGACCTCCTCGAAGGTCCAGGACAGGTGCTCGGCGTTCTGGCTCATCTCGAGGCCGGACACGAGCACGCCGCCGGCGTTGGCAGCCTTACCGGGCATAAAGGCGACGCCGTTCTCCTGGAAGTAGGTCGTGGCCTCGATGGTCGTGGGCATGTTCGCGCCCTCGCCGACCACCTTGCAGCCATTAGCGACGAGCGCCTGGGCGTCCTCGAGCAGCAGCGTGTTCTCGCGAGCGCAGGGCAGCGCGATGTCGCAGGGCAGCTGCCACACACCGCGGCCGTCGCCCTCGTGCCACACGGCACCGGGCTTCTCGTCAACGTACATGGCGAGCGTGACGCCCTTGTCGTGGCCGGAGCGCTTCTGGTTGTAGACGTGCTCGAGCACGGAGTAGTCGATGCCGTCGGGATCCTCGACCCAGCCGTGGGTATCGGAGCAGGCCAGCACCTTGCCGCCAAGCTGGGAAACCTTCTGGACGGCGTAGATAGCGACATTGCCGGAACCGTGAACGACAACGTTCTTGCCCTCGAAGGAGTCGCCGCGGCTCTTGAGGTACTCGTCCACAAAGTAGACCAGGCCGTAGCCGGTGGCCTCGGTACGGGCGAGCGAGCCGCCAAAGGAGAGGCCCTTGCCGGTGAGGACGCCGGTCCACTCGTTGGTCAGGCGCTTGTACTGACCGAACATGTAGGCCACCTCGCGGCCGCCAACGCCCAGGTCGCCGGCGGGAACGTCGGTGTTGGGGCCGATGTGGCGGTAGAGCTCGGTCATGAAGGACTGGCAGAAGTGCATGATCTCGTTGTTGGACTTGCCCTTGGGGTCAAAGTCGGAGCCGCCCTTGCCGCCGCCCATGGGAAGGGTGGTCAGGCTGTTCTTAAGAATCTGCTCCAGACCCAGGAACTTGAGCATACCCAGGGTGACCGTCGGGTTAAAGCGCAGGCCGCCCTTGTAGGGCCCAATGGCAGAGTTGAACTCGACGCGGTAACCGCGGTTGACCTGGACCTTGCCCTGGTCGTCGACCCAGGGAACACGGAACATAACGATGCGCTCGGGCTCGACGAGGCGCTCCAGTAGGGCGGCCTCCTCGTACTCGGGATGGGCGTCGAGCGCCGGCTGGATGGTGCCGAGGATCTCGGTCGCGGCCTGGATGAACTCAGGCTGCTCGGGATAGCGGGCCTTGAGCTCGTCGAGAACTTTCTGCGTGTAGCTCATGCTTCCTCCAATTGATGGAAAAGAAAGGTGTCGTTCGCGGCGCCCCATGCGCCGTGAGCTTTATCGAGTATGGATAATATCGCACTGTTGCTACAAAGTTACGAATAAGGCAACGAGCGGATGTTTCATTTTGATTACGATGCAGGTAGATAGCTTTTTGACCGCCTGACGAGCAAATCGCGTGTTTCGAAGCTGTTTCCCGCACGTTTCGAAACCACCACAAAGGGGACAGACACCTTTGTGGTGGTTTTGGCGAGATGCGTTGGCGGGAACGGATGTGAATCGAACACATCCAAGACGTTTTGCACGCCTCACAACGGTTTTGAAGACCGCGGGGCCCACCGGAGCCCATCCGCTCCCAAACGTGGCGGTATTTTACCAAACCCAACAGACCACAACCGAAAAGAGCGATGCGGAAACCGCTAACGCAGCGATCTCAGACCGCCGGACTCCTTGTCGAGTACTGTAAAGCGCACGGCATCCAGGTGCTCCAAGATGCTAATGGTTCGTTTGCGCGACACGCCCAGGGCTTCGCGCAGCACACTCGTGGTGGCGGCGCCGCCAGCAGCCTCGATAGCCGTCGCAACAACCTCACGCGCATGGGCCTCGGCAGCGGCGGACAAGGCAACGTCGCGCTCGACCTTAACGATCGAGTGGTTGAGCGAAAGCTCGCGCAGTGCACGCGTCATGGTGTCGCGATCGAGCTGCAACTGTTCGCTCACCTCGGGAAGCGTCGGCGCATTAAGACCGGCCTCATCCAGCAGGGCCACGATACGCTGGCCAGCCTCGCGCACCACGCGTATCGCCGCGGCGGCGGAATGCGGGTCGAACACCTCGGCACCGTCGACGGCGCACGCGCCACGTGCAGAGCCCTCGGCAATAAGTGCCATCGCGACATCGTTACCGGCGCCCGGCCAAGCCGCGTGCGCGACCGCACCGGACGTAAAGCCGATCTCCTTGGGAGCCGCCGCGTGCATGGAGGACAAGGCCGCAGCCAGCACATCCATTGCAGCATCGAGAGCCGAGGCATCTGCGTAGAGCACCGCACCGCCCGCAGCAAGCTCGCACACGGCAGCCTGGTCCACAAGCCCACGCAAAACGATCTCGACCTCGCCGGTAACAAGATCGAGCGCTGCGGCAACACCGGCAGCAGCAACAGGCAGCGTTTGCAGCGCCAGCCACGCGTGTACGCCGTCCGCGACATCTCCGGACTCAAGCGCCGCATACAACGCGCGCTCCCCCGCCGACAGGACCCGCGCGCGGCGACAGCGCGATAGCAGGACGCGTCCGCCGCCAAGCAGCGAAATCGGCGAATACGACAGAATGACGGCATGATCGCCGGCGCGCAACGGCAGCGGCCGTTCCAGGCGCACCTGCACCACACGCGTCTCGCCGACCGCAATAGGCGGCTCGTCGTCTAAAAGCATAATGCGGCCGAGCACCTCAGCCGTGCCCGCCATAACGTGCACGCGTGTACCCGAAGCAAGAACGCCGGCTCGCACGCCATCGCGCCCCACATATGTCAGTTGCATCAAAAAGCGCAGCGTCTGGCCCACGCGACCCTCGACGCCGAGCATCTCGCCGCGCTTGAGGCCCGCCACGCCATCGCCCACCAGGTTCAGGGCGACGCGCTGGCCGGGAACCGCGCACTGGGTATCCCCGTGAACCTGCACCCCGCGCACGCGACAGCGCGTTTGCGACGGCAGCGCAACGAGCTCATCGCCAACCGAAACGGGACCGTCGTGCAGCGTACCCGTCACGACGGTTCCGGTGCCGCGGATGCTAAAGCAACGGTCGATGGGAAGACGGGGCGCGGCGCCCGAGCCAGCGGTCGCCTCCAGATGCTCCGACCAGCACGAACAAACCGTGTTATCGAGCGTCGTAAGCAGCTCGTCCAGGCCCTCGCCCGTCTTGGAGGACACCGGCACTATAGAGGCACCCGCAAACACGGTCCCGTCCAGAAACGCCTCGACATCGAGCTCCGCCAGCGCGGCAATCTCGTGGTCGGCCAAATCGCGCATCGTGAGTGCGACGACCATGCGCGTCACACCCAACAGCTCCAGAACCCGAACGTGCTCGCGGGTCTGCGGCATCACGCCCTCAACGGCCGAAACCGCCAGCAACGCAACGTCCACGCCGGTGGCGCCCTGCACCATGGCGCGCAGATAGTGCGCATGCCCGGGTACGTCGACCAAGCCGACAAGCTTGCCGCTGGGAAGCTCGAGCTCGCCAAAGCCGAGCTCAGTGGTCATGCCTCGGCGCCGTTCGACCTCCAGACGGTCGGGATTTTTGCCGGTCAGCGCCTCGATAAGGGCCGACTTTCCGTGGTCGACGTGTCCTGCCGTTCCGACGATAACGGGACATTCGACAAGCTCGCGCGCGGTCATCGACGCAAACCTGCCCGCACGGCATCCGCCAACGCAGACGCACACAGGTCAAGGTCGGTGTCGCGCAAAAGCGTGCGAACGTCAAAAAGCACCTGGTCGTGCCGCACGCGCGTCACAACCGGCGTATCGGGCTCCTGTACCATAGCGCGCTTTAGGCCATCGGCGGATAGACGCCCATCGACGGGACAGACGGCAACGCAAAAAGTTGGGAGCTCGACGGTCGGCAGCGAACCGCCGCCCGGAGCAGACACGCCCTCGACAACCTGCAGCTCCACCGCCTCCTCACACTGAGACTCGCGAAGCTTGCGCAGCATGCGGTCATGCAGGCGCTTGGCCTGACGCTCGAGCGGAGCCGGCGCGCCGGAAAGCATGTTGAGCACCGGGATCTCCCGCTGTGCCGTATCGGGACCGGTCACATACAAGCGCAAAGTGGCCTCGAGCGCCGCGAGTGTGAGCTTGCCGGGACGAAGCGCGCGCATGAGCGGATGCGAAGCGCAGACGGCGATTACTTGGGCGCTACCGAGAATAATGCCCGCCTGCGAGGCGCCGAGCAGCTTGTCGCCCGAGCACGAGACGACGTCAACGCCGGCGCAAAGCGAAGCGGATGTTGGCTGCTCCCCCGCATCGGCGAGCACCCCGTCTGCAAGCAACGCGCCCGAGCCCTGGTCCTCGTACAGCAACAGCCCGTGCTCATGCGCCAGCACGGAAAGCTCCGCCACCGAAACCTCCTCGTGGAAGCCTTCGATACGGTAGTTGGAAGGATGAACTTTCAGGATCATCGCCGTGTTGGGCGTAATGGCGCTTCGGTAATCATCCAGATGCGTGCGGTTAGTAGAACCCACCTCGACAAGTTTGGCACCCGAAGCCGCCATGATGTCGGGGATGCGGAAGCTGCCGCCCACCTCGACAAGCTCGCCACGGCTCACGATGACCTCTTTGCCGCACGCATGCGCGGCAAGCACCAGCAGCACCGCCGCGGCGTTGTTGTTGACAACCAGGGCGTCCTGCGCCCCCGTGAGCGTGCGCAGCAGACGCGCGGCATGCTCTTTGCGACCCCCACGGGCACAGGTCGCGACGTCATACTCAAGCGTGCTGTAGCCGCGGGCGACATCGGTCACCGCCTGCACCGCTGCGGGAGCGAGCGGGGCACGACCCAGATTGGTGTGAATCACAACGCCCGTCGCGTTGACAGCAGGGCGCAGGGTCGGCAGCGACAGTCGGTGGCACCGCCGCTCGATGGCCAAGGCAAGCTCGCGCTTGTTCCTAGCAGGAGCGCCAGAGCGAATCGCCGCGCGCTCGGCATCGAGCTCGGCGTCGATCGCCTCGCGCGCAATCGTGTCGCCCGCATCGCCGGCAGCCTTCATGACCGGCCACTCGACCAGCAGCTCGTGAACGGCGGGAATGGAGCGCAGGCGGTCGCGCACCTCGGCAGGCATGGATTCGCAGTCGCTCATGGAAAGCCTTTCGACATATTCAATAAAAAGCAGGTCCCCCTTGGTCGTCATCGGCCAAAAAGTGGCGACGCGCATACAAAAGGGACAGGTCCATTATGGCAGCTCGCGACAAGACGGCGCAGCGCCTCGTCCAAAACCTGCCAAAATAAACCTGTCCCTTTTTGATCGGTTATGGCTTGGTGGCTTTAGGCCTCCTTGTTGGCGTAGATAAACCAGTAGCCCAGCGCCACGATCAGGGCGCCACCCACGATATTGCCCAGCGTGGCAACGGAAAGGTTGAGCGCCAGCCCGGCGGCGTTAAGGGCATCGGCGCCGGCGATATCGGCTCCATAGCCGCAGGAGTGCATCAAAATGCCCATGGGCAAAAAGTACATGTTGGCAACGCAGTGCTCAAAACCGCAGGCCACAAAGGCGGCAATGGGCAGCAAAATACCCACGACCTTATCGACCACGGTCTTGCCGGCGGTACCGATCCACACGGCCAAGCACACAAAGATGTTGCACAGAATGCCACGGAAGAAGATGGTGACGGCATCGATCGTGACCTTACCGGCGGCGACGCTCACCATGGCGTTGGCGACGGCCTCGCCGTTGAGCTTGTAAATGGCCGCCATGTAAACCAAAAAGACGACCAACAGGGCACCGGCAAAGTTGCCGATCCACACAATAGCCCAAGCCTTGAGCATCTGGACGAGCGTGATCTTTTTGCTCTTAAGCGCGCAGACCATAAGCGAGTTGCCGGTAAACAGTTCCGCGCCGCAAATGAGCACGAGCACCAGTCCCAGGCAAAAAGCAAGACCGCCCACGAAGCGCTGGGCGCCCCAGCCAAGCGTGGGATCGCTCAGAAAGACCGTAAAGAACAGGCCGCCGAAGGCGATGAACGCACCAGCGAACATAGCGAGCAAAAAGGCCTTAGAGACCGGCAGGTTAGCCTTGGTAACGCCGGCGGCCTCAGTCTTGGCCTCGATCGCGGCGGGCGCCAGGCAATCGGAGGTGGGATATTCTGCCTTACTCTGTGCCATGGCAATCACTACTTTCATACGATTTGGGACAAACGCTCCTGGTTCATTTGCCCCGCGAGGTCGGACGGTATAAAAATAAACGCGAGCCAAATTAGCATATTGGCCTGCGATTATATAGCTTGGAGCGGGCGACGGAAAGCCCAAGGATTTGCTTCGCAAATCCTTGTTTCGCTGCGGGCCTTCGGCCCTTGCGTGCTGCGCTGGAAAATGCTCACGCATTTTCTCAGCTCTGCACCCTGACGGGTTCGATTCCCGTCGCCCGGCGCGTAAACGAAAACAGCTCTGATTCCCAAAGGAAACCAAAGCCGTTAAAACAATTCTTATGGAGCGGGCGACGGGAATCGAACCCGCGTCATCAGCTTGGAAGGCTGGGGTTCTACCATTGAACTACGCCCGCAAGATATGGTCGGGACGACAGGATTTGAACCTGCGACATCCTGCTCCCAAAGCAGGTGCGCTACCAAACTGCGCCACGTCCCGAAGATGTTGAGCAGCTAAGGTCTAAACCTTGCGTGTCCCAAAGCGAAGGAAATTATAGGGGAGACTCCCCGCCTGTGCAAGCGACGATACCCTAGCTCCTCGAATGTGCAACAAACCGGCTGTGGAGCAGGCCGATCACAAACGCCACCACGGCAACCGGCGCCCACGCGGCTCCAATGTCTGCCAGCGGCAGCGCATCGAACGGCAGCCACGCGCCCGTAAAGAACGCATCGCGAACCGAGGTGATCACGCTCTGGACAGCGACAACGCCGCCGACCCAGACCCACACCTGCGGATGCGCGTCGCAGAAACCGTGCACCAGACCCATAAGCACCAGCACGATGGCGACGGGGTACAGGGCGTTGAGCATAGGCACCGAGAACATGAGGATCACGTCGAGACCCACGTTGGAAAGCACGCACGAAAACGCCGCGAACACAAAGGCGAGAATCGCAAAGGGCCGGCGCATGGCCTCCTCGGAAGCCTCCGCTCCCCCTTTGACCACATACGTCTCGCAGAAATAGCGCGAACAGCAGCTGATGAGGCCGATGCACACGTTCATGCAGGCGAGGAAGAAGATCGCAAAGACCACGACCGTGCCGGCAAGGCCAAAATGCATGGAGGCAGAGCGAGCGAGGATGGCGGCGCCATTGGTGGCATCGGGCATCACGGTGCTGAGCTGCGCGCCGGCAAGTGCTAGGCCGCAGTAGATGATGGCCATGAGCACACCGGCGATCACGCCGGAGCGCGAAATCTCGAAGGCAACGCGCTTGTCATCGGTAACCCCCAGCTCGTGGATAGTCTCGGCGATGATGATGCCAAAGGCGAGCGAGGCGAGCAGGTCCATGGTCTGGTAGCCGGTCAAAAAGCCCTGCACGGCAGCACCGGCATTATAGGGAGCCTGCGGCGCGGCAGCAGGGCCCAGCGGCGAAACCACGGCTGCGCCCACGACCAACACGATAAGGGCGATGAGCGCGGGGCCCGTAATGCGGCCGAGCACGCGCGTGATGACGCCGGGACGCAGCGTGAGCACAAATGCGACCACGAAGAAGGCGACGGCGAAGACCGAGCGCGCGGTGCCATGCGAGACGCCCTCGGGCAGCAGCGGCACCAGCATCTCGAAGGCTGTGGAGCTCGTACGCGGAATGGCCAGACACGGGCCGATAGCCAGATACACCGCCGCGACAAAGAACTCGCCAAACTTGGGGTGCACGCGGCCGGCAAGCTCGCGCGCCGTTCCGGCAAGCGCCACGGCGATAAAGCCCATGACGGGCAGGCCAATGGCGGCAATGAGAAATCCAAGCATGGCGACCGGCGTGGCAGAACCTGCCTGCAGCGCCAGCAGCGGCGGAATAATGAGGTTGCCGGCGCCAAAGAGCATCGAGAACAGGGCGATGCCGACAGTGAGGACATGGTCGGAGCGCAGGCCGCGCGGGGCGGATGATGCCATAGGACCACCTTTCGGGTCGAAACAAAACGGGACGGGCAAAAGACCCGTCCCGCAAGTATATACGCTTTAGCAGGCTAAATCGTGCAGAGCGTCAATCGCGGTGTCGACTTCCTCGTCCGTGTTGAAATACCCAAACGAGAAGCGAACGACACCCTGGCGCTCGGTCCCCAGTGCGCGGTGCATGAGCGGAGCGCAGTGGGCGCCGGGGCGCGTCGCAATCCCCCACCCTTGCATGAGCGCGTCCGAGACCTCGGCCGAATCGATATCGCCCACGTTAAGCGAAACGATCGCCGAGCGCACGGGCTGGTCAAACGCACCGTAGAACGCAATGCCGGGAATGTCGCGAACGCCGGCGAGGAAGCGCTCGGCAAGCGCACGTTCGCGTGCCGCAATCGCCTCTACCCCGCCCTGGGCCTCGATAACGTCGAGGCCGGCGGAAAGGCCGGCGATACCGTGACCGTTGAGCGTGCCCGCCTCAAGACGCGTGGGCCACTCTTGCGGCTGCAGCGCATCGAAGCTGCGCACGCCCGTGCCACCCATGGCCCAAGGAGCCACGTCAATGCCTTCCGCCACGGCTAGGCCACCGGTCCCCTGCGGGCCCATGAGCCCCTTGTGGCCGGTAAAGCACACCACGTCGAGCCCCATGACCTGCATATCGATATGCGCCGTGCCGGCAGACTGCGAGGCATCGACGATCACAAGCGCGCCGGCCGCATGGGCCATGGCAGCCACGCGTGCAATGTCGACCGCGTTGCCGGTCACATTGGAGGCGTGTGTCACCACCACGGCACGCGTGCCCGGCGTGACCAGCTGCTCGAGCTCGTCGTAGTCGAGCACGCCGTTCGCGTCGCAGCCCGCATGCTCAACAGTCACGCCCTGCTCTGCCGCCAGGCGGTTGAGCGGACGCAGCACGGAGTTGTGTTCGAGCACCGTCGTGACCACACGATCGCCGGGGCGCACCACGCCGTTGATGGCGGTGTTGAGCGCCGCCGTGGAGTTGGGCGTAAAACAAATATGGTCCACCCGCGGGCAGCCCAGCAAGCGCGCAAGCTTGGTGCGGCAGCTGTGGATGGTGCGCGCCGCGTCGAGCGCACCCGACGTGGCGCCTCGCCCAGCATTGCCGAGCGAGCACATCGCCTGCACCACGGCATCGATGACCGCCTGAGGTTTGTGCATGGTCGTCGCCGCGTTATCCAGGTAGATCATCGCACGACCTCCCACATATCGATCACAGTAAAGCCCTCGGTGGGAACGTCCGCCGCGGCAAGCTCGCTTCGCAGCAGTGGTTCATTTTCAGGCAGGGCTTTCCATGCCAGGCCGCAGCCGGCAGCAACCTCTCCGGGTACGGGAATCGTTCGCCCGGGAAGGCCACGCTCACGGCACAGAGACTCGCAGCCCATGGCGGCCGCCGTGGTGGGAAACGTGATGACAAGCGCCGGGCGCTTTTCTCTCATGGCAATCCCACCCAGGCGCTACGGACGCACGACGCGGCCGGCCTGCTCCATCTTTTCGACGATCACGTACATGTTCGTGACATCGCCCACGGCAAGCTGGTCCTTAATGCCAAAGTGGTCGAGGCAGGTGCCGCAGGTAAGGATCTCGACACCCTGCTCGGCCAGGCCCTTGAGGTCGTCAAGCACCGGCGACCCCTCGACGGTGAGTTTGGCGCCGCCGTTGTAGAAGAGCATCGTGGCGGGCAGCTCCTCCTGCTGCGTCACGGCAAAGATAAAGGCCTTCATGAGCTTGTGGCCCAGCTCATCGTCGCCGCGACCCATGCAATCGGTGTAGACGGCCACGACCAGCTTGCCCTTGCCGGCGCTGGCGTCGCAGAAAGCGGCGCCGTCCTGCTCAGGATCGGCCACGGCAACGGCGCCGGCGGTCGCCACGATCACGTGCCACTCGGCATCGGCGACCTTCTCGACCGAGGCCGTGCAGCCCTTTTCCTGTGCCATCTTGGAGATGTTCTTGACGGCCGTCTCGTTGTCGACCGAGGTCACGACAACACCCTCGCCATCAAGCTGCTTCAGAGCTTTGAGCGTCTTGACGACGGGCAGCGGGCAGGCATCGCCCATGGCATTGACTTCAATTTTGGTAGACATAGCAAATCCTTTCAAAAGGGACCGCCCAGAACAGTAGACGGTCGCATAAACGGTTTCCTTAATGCACAACGTGAACGGCAGGACCACCCGGCACCGCCTCGCACACGCGGCCGATTGTGGCGGCAACGCGACCTTCGGCATGCAGGCGGCGGGCGAGCTCATCCACATCGGCAGCAGGCGCTGCGATGAGCAGGCCGCCCGAGGTCTGCGGATCGTACAGCGCATCCAGCATTCCCGGCTCCAGGTCATCGTCGGCCGCCACGCGCGGGCCAAAGAAATCCTGGTTGCGGTAGGCGCCGGCAGGGATAATGCCCAGACGCGCCATATTGAGCACCTGGTCAAAGAGCGGCACCGCCCCCGACGCGAGCTCAATCTGCACGCCCGAGCCCTCGGCCATCTCGCACGCATGCCCGATCAGGCCAAAGCCCGTGACATCGGTGCAGCCGTGAAGCTCGAGTCCCTCGGCCAGGCGAATCGGGGCCTCGTTGAGGGTGCGCATCGAGTCAAACATGGCTGCGGCCTCGTCCTGCTCGATGAGCACGCCCTTAATGGCCGTGGTGATAATGCCCGAGCCGATCGCCTTGGTCAGCAGTAGGACATCGCCCACGCGCGCACCGCTGTTGGCGAGCATGCGGTCGAGCGCGACAAAGCCACTCACGGACAGGCCGTACTTGGGCTCGTCGTCGTTGATGGTGTGGCCGCCCGCGATGGTGCAGCCAGCCTCGACGCACTTGTCGGCGCCACCCGCCAGAATCTCACCTGCGACCTCGACGCCCAGGCAACTGGGAATGCACAGCAGGTTCATGGCATGGCTCGGTCGTCCACCCATGGCATAAATGTCCGACAGCGAGTTGGCCGCCGCGATCTGACCAAACAGGAACGGGTCGTCGACCATCGGCGGGAAGAAGTCGACGGACTGCACGAGGCCCAGGTTTTCGCCAACACGAAAAACACTCGCATCGTCGGAGGTATCGAACCCCACGAGCAGGTTGTCGTTATGCACATTGGGTAAGTCGCCCAGGACCTGGGCGAGGGCTCCAGGAGCCAACTTAGCGGCTCAACCAGAGGCAGCGGTCATCTGCGTGAGCTTGATGAAATCGTCAGCCATCGATTCCTCCTCTCATAGGTCAATCAGTTCCTCCCAGTATACGCATGGCGGCGCCGAGAGCGGGTGACTAATCGCGCCGGCCCTCTACGCGAGCGCCAGTGCGCGAATGGCCGCATCGACCGACGGCCAGCCCGACGGCATGACACAGGTCCACGCAATGGCGCCATCCGTTTTTCACCACCGCGGCCTTCGCGGCCGTCGAACCGATGTCGATACCAATGCCAACCTCGGCGTTCCCCCTCGCATGTGACAAAGGGACTGTCCCTTTGTCACATTATCGACAAACCAAATGAATCCTGTTGGCATCAAAATGCATACGCAGCGTCTCGCCTGCTTGCGGCAGCTCATCGACAGGCACGCCCACTTTGTTGACCTTCCACTGCAGACGCGTGGGCGCATCGACGCGCGGCACGTCCAGCAGCACCAGGCGCTCAAAACGTGAATCGCTCACGCGTGCCACGTGCATGTCATAGCTGTTGCGGCCCCGCTCAGCGCGATTGTCAACATGGAAGTAGCTTGCGCGAATGCCCAGGTACGCCACATTATCGGGAACCTCGCGACCCACGTTAAAGGTCATGCCCCAATCGAGCGCCTCAACTTCCTCGGGCCCGATCTTTCGCGCACGGCTTGTGTTCTTGCACCCCGTCAGGCGCAGCGCCGCCAACGTCTGCGGACGGCGGACCACGTCCTCGATGGAGCCGATCTCCTCAACATGCCCGTTGTGCATCACGCAGATGCGCTCGCACAGACGGCACGCCTCGTCGATATCGTGACTCACGTAGAGCACGGTGCGGTTGCATACATCGAACAGGTCGAGCATGTTCTGTTCGAGCGCGCTCTTAAGATAGGCATCGAGCGCGCTCATGGGCTCGTCGAACATAAAGATGCCCGGGTGTGCCGCCACCATGCGCGCGAGCGCCACGCGCTGCTGCTGGCCGCCCGAGAGGCACGCGGGATAGCGGTCGGCGAAATCGGCCAGACCGAAAATGCCCAGATAGCGCTCGGCGAGCTTTTTGCGCGCGGCGGCGTCGCCCGCGTCCTTTACACCGGCGCACACGTTATCAGCCACCGTCATGTTGGGAAACAGCTGATAGTTTTGGAACAGCAGGGCACACTTGCGCTCCTGGGGCGACAGGTTGATACCCGCCGCCGAGTCAAAGAAGGTCACGCCGTTGACGACGATCTCGCCCTCGTCGGGCGTCTCCACGCCGGCAATGCAACGCAAGGTGCAGCTCTTGCCACAACCCGAGGCGCCCAGCAGCGCCACGCGCTCCTCGCCGGCCTCAAGCTGCATGTCAAGAGTGAACCCCGGATAGCGCTTTTTGATATCCAGAACAAGCGACATGGCTTATCGACCTCCCTTTGCGACCGTGTCATCGCGCATAAGCTCGGCCAGCGCCTCGCGATCGATACGCAGTGCATCGCCGCCGACTGGGTCGAGCGAATCGGTCTGGCCGCCCAGCTGCTTGGCCTGCTTGCGCTCTGCGCGGGACAGGCCGCGCTCACGGTACTTTTGCGAATGCGCCGTGTACATATTGATGAACAGAATGACCAGGAAGCTGAACACGATTACGACGATGACCCAAAAGAGCGCCACCGACGTGTTGCCGCCCATCCACTCAAAGTAGATGGCGATGGGGATGGTCTGGGTAATGCCAGCGTAGTTGCCCGCAAAGAACAGGGTGCAACCGAACTCGCCCATCGCGCGGGCAAAGGCGAGCACCGTGCCGGCGGCAATCGAGGGCCAGCCGAGCGGCATCATGAGCTTGGTAAAGATGCGGCGCTCGGACCATCCCAAGGTTCGCGCGGCGTCGAGCATCTGCGTGTCGAGGCTCTCGAAGGCTCCGAGCGCCGTGCGGTAGACCAGCGGAAACGACACAACGGCGGCCGAAATGACCGCCGCCGGCCACGTAAAGACGATCGAGACGCCGTGCGCGATAAGCCACTGGCCCACCCCGGTCGAGCGGCCAAACAGCATGAGGAGCAGAAAGCCGCAGACCGTGGGCGGCAGCACCATAGGAATCGTAAAGACCGAATCGAGCAGGCCCTTGATGCGACTCGAGGTACCCATAGTCTTCCACGCGGCGAACAGGCCCAGCGCAAAGGAGGTCAGCAGGGCAAGGCCGCTCGTTTTAATGGACACCCAAAGCGGGCGATAGTCGATGTCGCCCAAAAAGGAGGCCAGAGAGGTCAAGGACCCCTGCTCATCCCGCAACACGACAGACGATGCCTCTACCATTTGAGCGCTATCAAGCCAACGCGCGCCGCCCTTGGCATCACCCGAGGCTGATGCAATCACCACATAGCGGTCCCCATCCGTACCACGCTCGTCAAAGCCATAGGTATACCCGCCAGCATCAAACGTTGTTTCCGCCGTGACATACCAAGGAAGGTCCACGTCACCCAGCTGCGCACCTCCCATGCAGTTTGCGCTGTCGAGATCACAGACGAGGGCCTTGAGACCCGATACGCACTCGTTGTCCTGCGGATCCAATCCATATTTCTCGACCGCCTTGGGCGATATCCACACCACAACGCGATCGGCAGCAGGCGCCACTACAAGGTCCACGTCCTCGTCAACGGGAAACCGGTAGCCCTCAGGCTGGCCCTCCATGATACGGGCGGTCCCCTTGGCCAACCGCTCAAAACCCTCGATCCCATAGGAAAGCCCATGAGCGGTCGCAGCAACCTGGGCCCCGTCCTCAGTGTCCCCAGCAAACGCAAATCCCGGCACCCAACAAAGCGCGAAGGTCAAAGCACAGGCGACAAGCATGCGGAATCTATTAAGCACGAAAAGCTCCAAGAGAATACAAGGACGGAGTGAAACGCAAAACGATGGAATTATCGCGCCTAGCCGCACTACGCGGAAAGTTCAAAGCCGTACTTAGCCCAAATCTTCTGAGCTTTCTTGTTGGTCAGACAGAAGTCGATGAACGCCTTGGCCTCGTCGTCATGCTCGGAGCTCTCGGCAACGGCACCCGGGTACACGATGGGCTTGTGCGAATCCTCGGGGCACACGAAGGCCTCCTCGATGCCGTCGTAGCGGAAGATATCGGAGCTGTAGACAAAACCGGCCACGCAGTCGCCTGTAGAGACGTAGGCGGCAGCGGTGCCGACCTTATCGGCCAGTGCGACCTTGTCGGCGATCTCGGGAGCATACTCGCCGTCGTCGCCCTCGATGCCGGTGTAGAGGCCCACGGAGGCCAGGGCCTGGTTAGCGTACTTGCCGGCGGGAACGGTCTTGGCGTCGCCAATGGCAATCATGCCTTCCAGGTTCGCAACGTCGGCAATGGCCTCGACCTTGATGTCGGAGCCCTCGGCGCGAATGATCACGAGGTCGTTGACGAACATGTCCTCACGCGTGTCGGCGTCGACGAGCTCGGCGGTCTCAGCGTCATCCATGGTGCCCTTGGAGGCCGTGATGAGCACGTCGACCGTGGCGCCGGCACGCATCTGCTCAACGAGGTCGCCGGAGGCCTTAAACTGCGTGTCGGCAAAGGTGGTGCCGGTCTGGTCGGTGTAAAGCTCTTGGACCTCGGGCAGAGCCTTCTCAAGCGAGTTGGCGGCAAAGACTTGCAGCTCGACAGCTTTCTTGGAAGATGCCTTGGCAGAACCGGCATCGGATCCGGCCGGCTCGGACGTCTTGCTGCCCGAGCAGCCGGCAAGACCAAGGCCGGCAGCGGCGACAGCAGAAAGCGAGACGAATCCGCGGCGAGAAACCATATCGAACATATTCAACCCTTTCGGACCTTGTGCCCGGGTACCCCACCGCGGGCTATAATCTGCAATCAGATTATACTTTCGCGCGAATAATGATAGTGAGAAATTATTCTCGTCAGAGAATATAGTTTCGAGTTAGCGTGCACCTCGGCGTCGCTTCGGTGGAAAACAAAGGCGGAGCAGCCGTTCAGGTCGCCCCGCCGCAGGTAAACCGCTTAGTTGGTATGTCCGCCGCCCGCTGTCATCTGAGCCGCATGCTCCAGCTGGTCTGCTATGGCCTCCCAGCTTTCGCGGGAGGCCTTCGTAGAACCGGGAAAGTTTACGACAAGTGTATGACCTCGTTGCATGCAAATAGCGCGCGAGAGCATGGCGCGGCGCGTCTTGGTCATGGAGTACGCGCGAATCGCCTCTGCAATACCCGGCACATCGCGGTCGCAGACGGCACGCGTCGCCTCGGGCGTCACATCGCGCATCGAAAGCCCCGTGCCGCCGCAGGTGAGCACGACATTGGCGTGGCACTCATCGGCGGCTTCCACAATGGCATCACCAATCTCGCTGACGTCATCGCGCACGACCACATGTGAGGCGACCGTCCAGCCCTGTGCCTCGATAAGTTCCTCGAGTGCGGCTCCAGCCTCGTCCTGGGCAAGATCACGCGTATCCGAGCACGTCACAATCGATATCTTCAACTCCACAGCATTCCTCCTACAACACGGTGCCCTCGGGCAGGTCGACGCGAACAACGTCCACGACATCTCCCGCCTTGAGCTCGCACGGTCCTTCGTCAATACGCAGCAGGCAGTTGGCCCGCTGCATCGTGCCGAGCAGCGCCGAATTCTGCGTCTTGGCCTCGGTCACCATCAGCTCACCGGTCTTGGGGTCGCGCAAAACCGTGGCGCGATCGAAGAAGCGTCGGTCCTGGCGCTTTTTCACACCGTGTGTGAGCGTCGCCTGCTGCACGGGACGCGGACCCTCGGCAAAGCCGCGCATCTTGCGAATCGCCGGACGGGCGAGCATCTCAAAGCCCACATACGCCGCAGCCGGATTGCCTGAAAGCCCCAGGTAGGGCTTACCCCCGAGCAAGCCAAACATGATGGCCTTGCCCGGACGCATCGAGATGCGATCGAACAGCACCTCGCCCTCGCGCCGGACGAGTGCCGTCACATAGTCGTAATCGCCCGCCGAGGCGCCTCCGCTCGTAATGACAAAATCGCACTCTTGCACCGCGCGATGCACGAGCTCGGCAATCGCCTGCTCATCATCAGACGCAATGCCGTAGAACACGGGCTCGGCTCCTGCATCGAGTGCTTCGGCCATCAACGCCGAGGAGTTGGAATCGCGAATCTGACCGCGCGCCGGTACTTTACTCGGTGCGACCAATTCCGTGCCCAGCGAGATGATGCCCACACGTGGGGCAGCGTGCACCTTCACGCTCGCGTAACCGGCGCTTGCCAGCAGGCCCGCGCCCGCCGGAGCCACGACCTCGCCGGCGTGTATCACAACATCGCCGGCATGGGCCTCCTCGGCGGCAGAGCGAACGTTCTCCCCCACCTTGGCCGGCGCCGAGAAGCGGACGTGCGAGCCCTCGTTGCCATCGCCGTCAAGCACCTCGACGATCTCGTATTTCACTACGGCGTCGGCACCCTCGGGCACCGGCGCGCCTGTCATAATGCGGACCGTCTCGCCCGGGCCAAGAGCACCCTCAAACACATGGCCCGCAGCCTCGTGTCCGATAACGTCGAGCGTCACCGGCGTCTCACCAGACGCCTGCGCCAAGTCCGCCGAGCGCACGGCATATCCGTCCATAGCGCTGTTGGCAAACGGCGAAATGTCGATATCGGCCACAGCATCCTCGGCCAAGGGAAAACCAGCCGCCTGCCACACGGGAATCTCTACGAGATTGGTCGGAGCAACGTGCGACAGAACAATCGACTGCGCGTCCTCCAGCGGAATGAGTTTCTCTGCCATATGCACCTCTTAATGCCACGGCGCACAACAGGAGCGCCGATTCTTTATGCTTGTCTCAGTATAATCCCCGACGCGCGACCGCGATTTGGCCTGTACCCGCAAATACACCTGTCGGCCGCAAGCCGCGAAACAGAATGGAAACCAACCCACCGGCTCGTCGCGCTTGCCGCGTTTTATAATGCTTGCGTTGCAACCTAAAAGAGGAATATATGGCTCATAACAACAAACCCGAAAGCGCAAACGAAGCGCAGGATCATTCCCAGCCGCTCGACGATGGCGGCTTTTTCTCCCTTAGCGACGTCATCATGGCCGGCAGGCGTCAACTCACCCGCTCCGAGCAGCTCTTGGCCGCCGACACACGCCGCAACGCCCGCAACCTGTTTGCAAGCGCCAAACTGCTCGCGCTCGTCGTCATCGTCTCGCTCGCCATGGGTGTTGCCGCTTGGGCATTTTTGGCCTCGCTGAATATCGCGACCGATTATCGCGAGCACCACGTGTGGATTTACGCGTTGCTTCCCGTTGTGGGCGTTGCCACCGCATGGGTGTACAAAAACCACGGCCTTGCCGCCAAACGAGGTAACAACCTGGTCATCGACTCCGCCCTGGGCACACGCCTTATCCATATGCGCATGGCCGTTCTCACCTTCGTCTGCTCCACGCTCACGCACCTCACGGGCGGGTCGGCCGGTCGCGAGGGAGCCGCGGTGCAGATTGGCGGCACCATCGCCAGCAACATCTCGAGCCTCGCCCACCTCAAAAAGCATGACCACCACGACCTCATGCTCGCCGGCATCTCATCCGCTTTTGGCGCCGTATTCGGTTCGCCCCTTGCCGGCGCGTTCTTTGGCATGGAAATGTGCTTTATCGGCAAGATCGACTACACCGCGGGCATCTACTGTCTGGTCGCCTCGTTTACCGGCTACTTTACATCACTCGCCCTGGGTACCGAGTACGAAGCGAATGTCATCGCCAGCGTTCCCACCATGACACCACGGACGGTTGTCATCGTTGTTATCAGCGCCATCATCTTCGGTCTGACGGCACGTCTCTTTGCCTGGTCGGTTCGAACCGTCAAGAGCCTGTACGGTCGCTTTATCACTAATTACCTTGTTCGCGCACTCATCGGCGCACTCGTGGTTTTGGCCGCCTATGCCCTCCTCGACGCCTGGGACTACGCCGGCCTTTCCACGTGGCTTTCCGGCGCCGGATTTGCAGGCAACACCACCCTGGCGGACGCAGCCATCAAGTTGGTCGTCACAGCGCTTACCCTGGGCGCGGGCTTCCAAGGCGGCGAGGTCACGCCCCTGTTTGGCATCGGTGCGGCACTCGGTGGCTGGATCGGCTGCCTCACCGGTCTCGACCCCAGTTTTCTAGCGGCTCTCGGCATGCTCGGCGTCTTCTGCGCCGGCCTCAACGTGCCCATCACCACCTGTATGATGGCCATCGACCTGTTCCACGGCACGGCCGCCGGCTTCTTCGTGATCGTGGCGTTTATCAGCTATCTCGCCGGCGGCCACCGCGGCGTGTACCCCGCCCAACGCATCATCTCACCCAAGCGCCGCTCGCTTATTGTGGACGAGGGCGGCACGGTGGCAGAGGCTATCGAGCGCCACAACGACCTGATAGAGTAGACGTTAGTATTCGCCGTGCAGCCACAATCGGGAGCAATTCGACCCGAGCGAGACCGCACCGTCACGTCATACGCCGGGAGTCACCCCATGCACGGAACTGATTTTGGTCGCACGCTCATCATCGCCAACCCAGCCGCCCAGTCGGGTGCGGCACGCGAAGTTGCCGAGCGCCTGCAACGTTTTTTGGATATGACCGCGCGCGCATCCCAGTTTGACCTGGTGCTAACCGAGCACATGGGACACGCCAAGGAGCTTGCCGCACAGGCTCAGGGCTATCGCACCGTTATCGCACTCGGCGGCGACGGCGTGATCCACGAGGTCGTCAACGGGCTTATGACGCAAAAGGAGGACGCCCGCCCCGCTCTTGCCGTCCTGCCCGTGGGCTCCGGCAACGATTTTGCCCAGACGCTCGGCATCGAAGATTTCTCCGGCAAGAATTTTGGCGCGCTGCTCACCTGTGAGCTGCAGCGTCAGGACATCGGGCGGATTCGCTCATGGAACCCCGCAAGCGGTAGCGGCGAATGTTCCGTTGAGTACTATGACCAGACGCTTTCGGTCGGCATCGATGCCGCCATCGGCCTTGGCACCACCGAACTGCGCAAAAAGACTGGCCTGACGGGCGCTCCGCTCTACACCCTCTCGGGACTTGAGCAGTTTGGCCTGCGCTATCGCAACTACCCCATGACAGTCAGCTTTGACGGCGCGCCCGCCGAGCGCGTGAGGGCGATCATCATGGCGATTCAGCTGGGCCCCACGTATGGCTCGGGCTATCGCATCTGCCCCGATGCCGACCCCTGCGACGACATGCTCGACGTCTGCTACGCCTGCGGCCCCGTCCCTCGCGCGGTTGCCCTGCCTATGTTTCTTTCGGCCAAGGACGGCCACCATACCAAATTGCCACCGGTTCGCATGCGCCGCTGCCGCCATGCCGAGCTTACTTTTGGGGAGCCCGACTACCCCATCCAAGCCGACGGCGAGCCCGTTGTCGCCTCGCGCATCGAGGTCGACGTCCTCAGCGGCGCCCTCCTCGTCTGGCACCCCACCCACTAGCCATCCCTAAGTTGCGGTGAAATAGGGACTGTTTATGCAGATAAAGACGCAAAACAGTCCCTATTTCACCGCAACTTATGAGGAAGCTATTCGTCGCTGCCCGGCTTGCGACGGTTGGCCTTTTTAATGGCGTTGAAGTGCTTGTCATTGAGCCTGCGCTGGCGAGAGCGCTGGGGCACCTTGGTCTTTACGCGTCGGCGCGGTGGACGCCCGCGACGCTCGAGCTCGGCGCGCAGCTTGCGCAGGCAGCTCGCGCGATTTTGGAACTGGCTGCGGCTCTCGCGCGCCGTCACGGTAATCCCTGTGGGCACGTGCTTCATGCGCACCGCCGAGTCCGTCGTGTTCACGCCTTGTCCGCCCGGACCCGTCGCGCGAAACACCTGAACCTCGCAATCGCGCGCCAACTCTTCGGCCGCCATCGCGGCATAGCGCGCATACTCGCGCCATCCCATCTTGTTCTCATCCATATCAACACCTCCCCTCATAAAAAATGTGACAAAGGGAAAGTCCCTTTGTCACATCGCATACCAATCGCTTGTGTTGCGCGCTTAGGCGAAGGTGATCTCGCCGGTATCGCAGTCCATATCGGCGATACGGGCTAGGCTTTCAACGCGGAAGCCGCGCTCGCGGAGCTTATCGCCACCGCCCTGGAAGCCCTTCTCCACCGCAATGCCAATGCCGGATACCTCGGCACCTGCAGCCTCGCAGATCTTGATAAGACCCTCGAGCGCGCAGCCGTTGGCCAAAAAGTCGTCGATGATCAGGACCTTGTCGCCCTCGGACAGGAAGCGCTTGCCGACGATGACCGGGTACTCCTTCTGCTTGGTAAAGGAGTAGATGGTCGTGGCATACTGCTCGCCGTCGAGGTTGATGGACTGTGCCTTCTTGGCAAAGACCACCGGCACGCCGCCAAAATGCTGGGCTGCAATGCAAGCCATGCCAATGCCCGAAGCCTCGATCGTCAGGATCTTGTTGATCTCGACGCCCTCGAACAGACGGGCCCACTCGGCGCCCATGTGGTCGAACAGCTCAACGTCGCATTGGTGGTTGAGGAAGGCATCAACCTTAAGGACGTTACCGGCCTTTACGATGCCGTCATGGCGAATACGATCCTCAAGCTCCTGCATGGCGCAACCCCTTCTCGCGGCAACGATACCGCGCGATTAATAAACGTTGTTCGATAGTCTACCACGGACCGACCCCCGCCCGCCCCACAAGCCGCATCGCACCACAAACCAGTCTTTTTGGGACGGCGCGAATCGTGGCAGACAGCCTCCCAACACGCTAATGGCGGGCGCGCATCTTCACCAAACGCACCATGGCAAGCGCAAAGCCCACAGCGGCCACAGCCATAAGCACGTAGAACACCGAGCGAAAGCCGAATAGGAATACATCCGGACGGCCTGCAACAAAACTGGTCACGGCCTCGCCCATCGCCACGCTCATCTGCCCATAGAGGATATGCGAACCTGCCGTAATACCCAGCGCCATGCCCGCATAGCGCGCCAAGCTGCCCAAGCTACCTGCAAAGCCGAGTGCCTCGCGCGGAGCCGAGCCCATATACAGCGAGTTATTGGGGCTCTGGAAAATCGACGTGCCGCACGACATGAATGCGACGCAGCACACAATGACAGGGATCGATGAATGCTCGTCGAGCGTGCTCACTGCAAAGAGCCCGCACACGTACACGCCCAGGCCAACGGCCGTGGGGCCCTCGCAACCAATACGATCGGAAATCGTGCCCGAAAGCGGGCCGATAAAGGCATTCACCATCGGCAGCGCCAAAAAGAGCAATCCGGAAATGTCGGAACCAAATCCGTGGGCGTCCTGAAAATAGAACGGCAGGATAAACTCTGATGCGCCAATACCAACGAACACGATGAGCATGCAGGCGAGGTTGATGGTGAAGGCCGAATTTGCAAAGCAGCGACGAGCAGCCTCGATCAGGGACATGGGGCGCTCGCCGGCCTCCGGCTTAACATGCGGCAGCGTGGAGAACCCCACGATAAACGAGATGACGCCAATGGGCAGGTTGATGAGGAAGATGCTCTCCCAGGGAAAGCTTGCCACCAGCACGCCGCCGAGTACGGGGCCACACATCATGCCGAGGGCCACGAAGGTCGCGAGAATACCCATGGCACGGCCTCGTTCGCGCGCCGGAAACGACTCGGTGATGATACCCATGTTGTTGGCCATGGCCGCTGCGCAGCCGACGCCCTGCACAATGCGTGCCAGAATAAGAACTTCGAGCGAACTCGAAAGGCCGCAAAGCAGCGAGCCAGCCGTAAAAACGATTACGCCCAGCTGGAATACGCCCACCTTGCCGCGCACGTCGCCCAAGCGGCCAAACGGCAGCATAGCCACGCATGTCGCAAGCAGGTACACCGAGCTCACCAGCTGGATGCGGTCGAGGCCCACGCCCAGCTCCTTTTGCATCACGGGCAACGCCACGGTCACGACGGTCGAATCCAGACACGACATAAACGTCATGATGAGCACGGTAAACAGAATCGCCCATTTGTTCTTGCCATGGGTGTCGCCCTCAAGGGCAATGTGCTCGCGGCGCAGCTGCTCTGCGGTTTTCTCCATATCTATCCTTTCGAGTGGCGCAATGCAAAAAACGGGACCCCGATCGCCTGCAAACAGTCGCGATTGGGGTCCCGCCTACGGAATCGGAACGAAAGGTCACCGAAGCTTCCTGCCAGCATCGGCACCTTGTACGGAGCTAGCCTAGCACTGCTCGAGCGCCTGCTCAAGGTCGGCAATCAGATCGGCCGTGTCCTCGAGGCCGCACGACAGGCGTACCATGTCGGCGGAAATGCCACAGGCGATGAGCTCCTCATCGTTCATCTGGCGGTGCGTGGCGTTAGCGGGATGCAGGCAGCAAGTGCGGGCGTCGGCTACATGCGTGGCGATCTGGGCGAGCTTGAGGCTCTTCATAAAGGTCTCGGCCGCCGCGCGACCACCGTTAAAGCCAAAGCTCACGACGCCGCACGTGCCGTTGGGCATGTACTTCTGAGCCAGTTCATAGTACTTATCGCCCTCCAGGCCCGGATAGCTCACAAAGCGCACCTTGGGATGACTCTGCAGGAACTTGGCAACGGCCAGGCCGTTCTCACAATGACGCGGCATACGCACATGCAGGCTCTCGAGCGAGCTGTTCAAGAAGAACGCTGCCTGCGGGTTCTGCATGGGGCCAAGATCGCGCATGAGTTGCGCGGTGGCCTTGGTAATGAAGGCGCCCTCGCGACCGAACTTCTCGGCATAGGTCACGCCGTGGTAGCTCTCGTCGGGCGTGGTGAGACCCGGGAACTTGTCCGCATGGGCCATCCAGTCAAACTGGCCGTGGTCGACAATCACGCCACCCAGGTAGGCTGCATGGCCATCCATGTACTTGGTGGTGGAGTGCGTGACGATGTCGGCGCCCCACTCAAAGGGACGGCACATCACAGGCGTCGGGAAGGTGTTGTCGACCATCAGCGGCACGCCGTGGTCATGCGCGGCCTTGGCAAAGCGCTCAATATCGAGCACGGCAAGGGCGGGGTTTGCGATCGTCTCGCCAAAGACGAGCTTGGTATTGGGCTCAAAGGCCGCCTCCAGCTCCTCGTCGGTGCAGTCGGGGGCGACGAACGTGCAGGTCACGCCCATGCGGCCCATGGTGTGGGCGAGCAGGTTATACGTACCGCCGTAAATGGCAGAGCTCGCGACCACATGATCGCCGGCACCGACCACGTTAAAGATCGCGAGGAAATTCGCAGCCATGCCCGAGCTCGTGAGCATCGCAGCGGTGCCGCCCTCCATCTCGCAGATCTTGGCGGCAACGAGATCGCACGTGGGGTTCTGCAAACGGCTGTAGAAGTAGCCCGACTCCTCTAGGTCAAACAGCTTGCCCATGTGCTCGGACGTGTCGTACTTCCACGTGGTGGACTGGTAGATGGGCACCTGGCGCGGCTCGGCATCTCCCGGGTGATAGCCGCCCTGAACACATGTAGTACCGATGGTCTGCTCGCTCATATCCAACTCCCTTACTTGGGTTTTGTTTTTATTCGGTTCACGATACCGCTACCCCGCACCCCTCTCAACCCATCCCGCCGATAGGTTATGGGACAAATTAATCAGGTTTATTTGTCCCAAATCTTAAGAAAGTGTTCGATGGCGAAAAACAATGAGATATGCACTGCGGTCTCGATAAGCGAATGCGCCGGCAAGGGTACCATAGGCGGGTACACCGTGACCAAGGAGACAACGATGAAGCAAATCGATACGGCCCAGCTCGACATCACCGCCTGTCAGGCTCAGGCTGCCGAGTACCACGCCCGTGGCTTTAACTGCGCCCAGGCCGTCGCCTGCACGCTCGCGCCCGCCGTCGGGCTCGACCCCCAGGTCGCCTTTACCCTCACCGAGGGCTTTGGCGCCGGCATGGGAGGCATGACCGAAACCTGCGGCGCTATCTCGGGCGCTGTGGCCATCATGGGCTTTGTAATGAGCGACGGCATGGAAAACCCCAAGACCAAGGGCCAGACCTACAAGCTGTCGCGCGAAATCGCCAAGCGTTTTGGCGAGAAGAATACGACGACCGTCTGCGGCACGCTCAAGGGCATCGGATCGGATAAGGGTCCGCTCCGCAGCTGCCCCGGTTGCATCGACGATGCCGTCGAGATCGCCTGTGATGTGCTAAAGCAGCTCGCCGAGTAAACGGCAGCAGCAGAAAAACGACGGCCGGCGCGCTTGGGATCCATCCAAAAGCACGCCGGCCGTCGCCGTTAGAACTCCGCAAACTCGGGAGCGCCGACCTCAATCTCCTCGCGCCCTGCCATAAGCTCGCGCATTTTAGCGCAAAACGGGTCCTGCTCCCCCGCCTTAAACACCAAGTGAAGTGTCACGGCATCCGCGTAATCGGTATCCGAAACCTTGGCACCCGAATCCTGCGCCAAACGAAGCACCTGCTCATACTGCGGATAGGCCACGTGCACGTCAACCGGCACGACGCTCGTCATCTCGACAATCTGCCCAGCCTCCCGAGCAGCTGCCACCGCCGCCTGCGTGGCCGCGGTATAGGCGCGCACCAAGCCACCAGGTCCCAACAGCGTGCCACCAAAATAGCGCGTCACCACGCAGCAAACATTTTTGAGCTCTGCGCCGCGCAGTACCTCGAGCGTCGGCATGCCGCTCGTGCGGCTCGGCTCACCGTCATCGCTCTGACGTTCACATCCATCGACTAAAATCCACGCAGGAACATTGTGCCGAGCGTCGTAATGACGCTTGCGAACCATCTCGATAAAGGCATTCGCCTCATCCTCGGACTCAATATGGACCAGCTGGGCAATAAACCGGCTCTTGCGGTCCACAAACTCGCCCGAAGCCTCAATATTCGATTGCAGAGTAAAATAGCTGTCCAACAAAGCCCCTCAACAAAACTAAGCGCGGCAACAAACAGCCTCAATAATACGGCAAAGGCCGTACCGATAACCCCGGTAAATAGAACGGCGAAGTCAATGACCAGGCAAAGACAGAGAGACGCCAAGAACGGAACCGCCGATGATTCCGTCAACGAAAGCGAGAACCCGTCAGCGCGAGCAAGGTGCCTTGAAAGACGAGGGCATTGACCTTATGGTCATGCCCGAAGGCTTGAAAGGCAGATTGCCGCGCTGACGGGTTCGCAGCGTCAACAAGAAAGCTGAGTGGGCCGATAAGCCGGGTTCTGTCGTGAACGGTCATTTATCTTGTCTGAACGTTACCGTGCAGCTCCACGCACGCTACCCGAACGCGGACCGGGCCGGCCCATAGCGTTCCTATTCGCGCTTGCTCCGGATGGGGCTTGCCAAGCCGCCGTGTTACCACGACGCTGGTGGTCTCTTACACCACCGTTTCAGCTTTTCCCTTTACGCCTTGCGGCGCAGGTGGGAGTCTTCTTTTCTGCGGCGCTTTCCGTCGGATCACTCCGCCCGGCCGTTAGCCGGCATCCCGCCCTCTGGAGCCCGGACTTTCCTCACGCGTGCTGCAAGCAGCACATCGCGCGACCGTCTGGCCCACTCAGCAGTGCAAGAGTGTAGCACACCGTTGCCGCAGGCAATGGCACAACACAAGCGTTCGACACGATAAACCAAGAACCACGCCATGCAGTACAATAGGGTTGTCGATGGGCAACGTCGTCAGTCGAGACGCGACCGCGCTCCACACCCCTCCGTCTACTCGGTGTGTTCCCGCCTCCTCCCCGAGGCGGGATGTCGGCATTTTTCATGCATCGACAACCCAATAGCCTGTGAATAGCCCGGGCAGCATCGCGCATCTCGGCGCCAAATGCAAAAAGGGACCCGTCCATTGCGGACGGATCCCTTAAAACAAGTGATCGTCAAACCGATTTACTCGGCGTCGGTCTCCTCGTCCTTCTTCTCGGAAGGCAGCGGGGTAACCTCGATCTCGACGCCCAGAGTCTCAGCAGCAGACTTCATGGACAGGGAGATGCGACGACGGTCGAGGTCGATCTCCATGACCTTGACCTGAACCTTGTCGCCCACGTGGGTGACCTGAGAAGGCTGATCGACGTGCTTGTTGGCCATCTCGGAGATGTGCACCAGACCCTCGATGCCCTCGCCCAGGTCGACGAAAGCGCCGAACGGGACAAGCTTGGTCACAGTGCCCTCGACGATAGCGCCGACGGGGTACTTCTTGACCAGTGCGCGCCACGGATCCTCGGTGGTCTGCTTGAGACCCAGGGAGATGCGCTCGCGGTTGAGATCGACGTCGAGAACCTCGACCTCGACCTCCTGGCCGACCTTGACAACCTCGGAAGGATGGTTGACGTGGTTCCAAGAGAGCTCGGAGATGTGGATGAGGCCGTCGATACCGCCGAGGTCGACGAAGGCGCCGAAGTCCACGATGGAGGAAACGGTGCCCTGGAGACGCATGCCCGACTTGAGCTTGGACAGAATCTCGGAGCGCTCGGCCTTACGGGACTCCTCGAGCACGACGCGACGGGAGAGGACAACGTTGTTGCGGTTGCGGTCCATCTCGATGACGCGGGCCTCGATGCGGGTGCCCATGTAGGAGGTGAGGTCCTTGACGCGACGGAGGTCGACGAGGGAAGCGGGCAGGAAGCCACGCAGGCCGATGTCGAGGATCAGGCCGCCCTTGACAACCTCGATAACCTCGCCCTCGACGTTCTCGCCGGAGTTGAACTTCTCCTCGATGCGGTTCCAAGCACGCTCGTACTCGGCACGCTTCTTGGACAGGACCAGACGACCGTCCTTGTCCTCCTTCTGGAGAACGAGGGCCTCGATGGGATCACCGAGTGCAACGATGTCTGCAGGGTTAGCGTCCTTGCGGATGGACAGCTCGCGGACCGGGATAACGCCCTCGGACTTAAATCCGATGTCAACGAGCACCTCGTCATGCTCGATCTTAACGACAGTGCCGTTAACGAGATCGCCCTCATCAAAGTCGGTAATCGTACCGTCGATGAGGTTGTTCATCTCCTCCTCGTTGACATCGTCAAGAGAGAAAATGGACGAGTTCTGAATCTCACTCAAAGGTGGACCCCTTTCGAACTACGGGGCCCCGATTGCTAGGACCTACAGAAGGGTGCGACAAGCACACAACGTTTAGGAACACTCGGGAGCCGACAGATACTGATGTGACGCTTATGCAATCACGTCCGTATAGATTACGGGGAAATCACTTCGATTTCAAGCGTGAACTGCGATTTTTTACTCGTATGGAGACTTTTTCGCAATCTTGTGAACGACTGTCTCCACAAGTTGACGATAAGCAGTGAAGCATACTGCTTTGGGGTAAAGTATCCCAGACATACGATTCTGGAACGATTTTTCGAGAAAGGTGCCCGCGTGCTCAAAGCAGTCGTTTTCGATATGGACGAGACGCTTCTTAGCATTAACCTCAATGCGTTCATCCTTCGCTATTTTAAGGATGTCTCATCGATGCTCGCGGATATCGGACGTCGCAGCCGCGGGGGCACGATGGCACGCCTCGGCACCATCCTGGTCGACCTCAACGCCAATCGCCGCAGCGGCACGGACAACCGCACCAATCTTGAGTTTTACCAAGAAGAGGTCGAGCGCCGATGCGGGATCTGCCTTTCCGATCCTATCATCTACGAGGCGTTTACCTACTACGACCGCGAAGTTCTCCCGCATAAGAATGACGACGTCATCAACGCCCACGCCATGCCGGGCGCACACGCCGCGCTTCAGGCTGTACAGGACGCAGGGCTGCGCTGCGCGCTCTTCACCAACCCCAGCTTTCCGCAGGGAGCCATCGAGTGCCGCATGGGTTGGGGCGACCTGGCCGACGCCCCCTTTGAGCTCGTCACGCACATGGGAAACACCACCCGCTGCAAGCCCGATGCCACCTACTATCTCGAGCAGCTTCAGGTGATGGGACTCGAACCGCACGAGGTCCTTATGGTGGGCAACGATCCCAAACGCGACTTCCCTAGTCCCGCCTGCGGCATTCAGACTGCCTATGTAGGCCAGGGCAAGCCCAACCGAGTCACCTGGCGCGGAACCATGGAAGGCTTCGCCCGCGACTTTAACGCCGTAGTAGAAGCCTTCTACGAACACCAAGTAGCCGACGAACTGTCCTAGCACACTTGGGTTTTGCCGATCATGATGTTGAGGATCTCGACGTCGGTGTCCTTCATGCCCACACGGCCCACGTAGCCCATGCTGGCGATTGTCTGCTCAACGGTATCCTGGATCAGGCCCTCGCCGGCGCGGAAGCCGCGACCCTGCATAGCCATATCATGGCCCAGAATCGCCGCATCAACGGCAGCCGAGATCTTGGCGGCACAACTCGCCTTGGCGCCGTCGCACACGATGCCGCCCACGTTGCCAAGCGTATTCGAGACCGTCGCGCCAATCTGTTCGCGCGTGCCACCGCACAGCCAGGTAATCGCAGCGCCGGCGCCGCACGCAGCGCAAATAGCACCGCAAAACGCCGAGAGCGCACCAATATAGCTCTTGATATGCACGGCGATAAGATCGGACAGCATCACGGCGCGCACCAGGCGCTCGTGGTCGCAACGCAGGTACTCGGCATACTCCATGACGGGCAATGCGCAGGTAATGCCCTGATTGCCCGAGCCGCACACAATGGCGACCGGCAGCGCGCAGCCGTTCATGCGAGCGTCGGATCCGGCGGCCGCACGGGCACGGGCACGGCAGGCGACGTCATCGGCACGAGCACCCAGCAGCGTACGACCCACCTCGGCGCCCCAAGCGTGCGCAAGGCCCTCAGCACTGATCGCGCCATTCAGCTCAATCTGACGCTCAACGACAGCGCGGGCACCATCGATATCGCCGTCCTCGATAAAGTCGATGATGGACTCAATCGACATGGGCGTGTCAGCGCTATCTGCCGCGCGCTCGGCCACCACGCGCTCGGCGCAGGCGGCACACTCCCCCGCCGACTTGCCGCATACCGGAATACCGTCGAGGGTATGGCACGTGACATTGGTGTGGTGGTCGGTAATCTCGACGACCGCGGTATGGCCCCCGGCCGTCGCAGTCACCTTAATGTAGAGGTTGGGCACGCCCTCGACAAGCGACACATCGCAGTAGCCGGCGTCGGCAAGGAGCTCGGCCACGCGAGCGCGGTCTTCATCGTCAACGCTCTCGAGCACCTCGAGCGCGCTCTTAGCGTCGCCGCCCACGGCACCCAGCACGGCCGCGGCTTCAATACCGTGCATACCGCCCGAGTTGGGCACGGTCACGCTCTTAACGTTCTTGATAATGTTGCCCGAGCATGCAACATCCATATGATCGGGTTCGCAACCGAGCGTCTGACTCGCCAGCGCCGCCGCATAGGCAACGGCAATGGGCTCGGTGCAGCCGAGTGCACAGACAAGTTCGCGGTTCAAAACATCGCAAAACGCGGCATCACGGATGGAATCGGTAGGCATAGGTATCTCCTGCTTGCATAACGGGCTAGGCTCTCAAAAAATGTTAGCTCCTTTATTTGATAACAATGCATCAAAAACCGCAACCATGGTTCCGGCGGACGGCGCTCAAACGCAAACTGACGACATTCATTCACGAGAAGCCAGTCTTGTTGCCTGCTAAAGCGTTTGACCAAAAAACGCTCGAGCGTTTACGCAAAAGTCGCGCTATCATGCAGTCGAACGCGGTAAACACCTTTAGCATTTGCGCCGCACAGACCAGAGAGGAACCATCCATGAAGATCGGTATCGGTAACGACCACGCCGCCGTCGAGCTCAAGAACATCATCTCCGAGCACCTGAAGGAGCGCGGCTGCGAGGTCGTGAACTTTGGCACCGACACCTCCGAGAGCTTTGACTACCCCATCGCCGGCTACAAGGTGGGTAAGGCCGTTGCCAACGGCGACGTCGACCTGGGCATCCTGATCTGCGGCACCGGCGTCGGTATCAGCCTGGCTGCTAACAAGGTAGAGGGCGTGCGCGCCGTCGTGTGCTCCGAGCCCTTCAGTGCCAAGCTCTCCCGCATGCATAACAATACCAACGTGCTCGCCTTTGGCGCCCGCGTCGTGGGCTCCGAGCTCGCCAAGATGATTGTCGACGAGTGGCTCGACGCCGAGTTTGAGGGCGGTCGTCACGAGCGTCGCGTTAACCTCCTCAACGAGATCGACCACACGCGCGGCCTCAAGGTCGTCGACGAGGCCTAAACCAGTCAGTGTCACAAGCTAACAGCAGGGGCCCGCTCGGAACTCATGTCCGAGCGGGCCCCTTCATAGATTATGGAATAAAAGGGCGCCGCGGATGGAGTTCCGCGGCGCCCAAGCCACACGCTAACAGCTTTAAGGAGTCAAAGCTGGTTTAGCCAAAGAAGCGCTTGATCTCGATCTCGGCGTTCTCCAGGCAGTCGGAGCCGTGGATCACGTTGGCGTTGACATCGACGGCAAAGTCGCCGCGGATGGTACCAGGAGCAGCGTCAAGCGGATTAGTAGCGCCCATGAGGGTGCGCATCTTAGCAACAGCGGAGAGACCGGAAACGACCATCTTGACGACCGGACCGCTCGTCATAAAGTCACAGAGACCGCCAAAGAAGGGCTTGTCGGCCAGATGGGCGTAGTGCTCCTCGACGGTAGCGCGCTCGAGCGTGGTCATCTCCATGCGCTCGATGACAAGGCCGCTGCGCTCAATGCGAGCAACAATCTCGCCGATTTTGCGATCGCGCACCGCGTCGGGCTTAATCATGATGAAGGTCTTCTCGATAGCCATAAGGTAGCCTTTCAAGTAGGTTCGCGCGTGCCCAAGTCCCATTCCGGCACCCGCCTGGACTGCATCGTAACAGAGTTTTAGCTGCAGTTAAACAAAAAGCTGTTTCTTGAAACGCTACAATTTATTAAAGCGCTCCATATGTGTCACTTCTGTTTCGAAGCTCGATTAGAGTACCATCCGACTGCCCATCAACCGCATCGAGCAGAGCAGACGGTCGGTTGCCGCCCGCGAACGTACCCCCTTCACAACCTGCCCAAAGGTCCTACAGAAGTTCTCGACAAGCCCCTCCCCCATAGCAACAAAATACGGACGCCCACATCAGCAGACGCCCGTAAAGCAAAAAACGATTCCTCAATAAATGGCAAAAACGGCTTCGGCCAAACCCTTACTTTATCCCGTGGCCCATCTCGACGACCTTGGTCAGCGATCCAAACACGCCCTCGTCGGCCACGAGCTGTGCCTCGGCACGCTGCAGCTGCACGGCAACGGCGGCAGGGGCGGTACCGCCCTCGGTCGTACGCGCGGCGACAATTGAGGGGATGTCGAGCGCCTCGGTAATATCGCGTTCAAAGAGCGGGCTTGCCTCCTGGAACACCTCAAACGGTAGGTCCTCAAGATTGCAGCCACGCTTCTCACACATCAGGACCAGATGGCCCACCACGGCATGTGCCTCGCGGAACGGCAGACCACGCTTAGCCAGGTAATCGGCAACATCGGTAGCGGCAAGGTGCCCCACGCCGCACTCGCGCGCCATGGCATCCTCGTTGACAGTCCAGGTCGAAATCATACCGGCCATAACGGACAGGCACTGCATGAGCGTATGGGCGGTATCGAGCGCGCCCTCCTTGTCCTCCTGCAAGTCCTTGTTATAAGCGAGCGGCAAGCCCTTCATGGTCACGAGCAGCTGCACCAGGTTGCCATAGACTCGGCCGCTCTTGCCGCGGATAAGCTCGGCAAAGTCGGGGTTCTTCTTCTGCGGCATGATGGACGAACCGGTGGAGTAAGAGTCGGAAAGCGTGATAAAGCCAAATTCGGAGCTCGACCACAGCACGATCTCCTCGGAAAGACGCGACAGGTGCATCGCCATGACGGAGCCGGCGTAATGCAGGTCGAGGAGGAAATCACGGTCGGAAACCGCATCGAGCGAGTTGGGGATCACGCCCGCAAAACCAAGTTCGGCGGCCGTCATCTGACGATCGAGCGGATAGCTCGTACCGGCAAGCGCGGCAGCACCCAACGGGCAGTTGTCGGCAGCATCAAAGGCGGCCTTCAGGCGCGTAAAGTCGCGCGCGAACATCCAGGAATACGCCAGCAGATGATGCGACAGCAGTACGGGCTGAGCATGCTGCATGTGCGTGTAGCCCGGCAGAATCACCTTGTCGTACTTCTTAGCCGCATCCACCAGCACATGGCGCAGCTCAAGATTGGCCTCCATGAGCTCCTTGGCCAGCGCCTTGACGCCCAGGCGTGTGTCGGTCGCCACCTGGTCGTTGCGCGAACGTCCGGTATGCAAGCGCTTACCCGCCTCGCCGATGCGACGCGTCAGCTCGCTCTCGATGGACATATGAATGTCCTCGTCGTTGATATCGAAGGTGAAGTTACCGGCATCGATATCCTGTTCGATTCCGGTCAGGCCCTTGGCAATCGCCTGCTCATCCTCGGCACTGATGATGCCCTGAGCCGCCAGCATCTTGGCATGCGCCTTAGAGCCGGCGATATCCTGCTTATAGAGATGTTTGTCGACCGGCAGCGACGCGCCAAACTCCTGCGTGACCTCGGCCACGCCCGCCTCAAAACGACCGCCCCAAAGAGCCATGGAACCGTCCCCTTTCATCAAATATCAAAACATCGGCGCACGAAGCGTTACGCCATGTCGCTAAAGCGATTTATCAACCGCTAGTTTTGCACATCCCCCGCCGCACGCGAGGCTGACAAGCTAAATAGCGAAGAAGTGACGCACCATGCACTTGGCGCCCATGGATTCCCTCCTGAGGTTACCCTGCGAGGCGTCAATCCAAGCCTTCAGACTCATGGGGACCTCCTCCACCTTGGCGGTATCGAGCTCGGGGGCAAGAGAAAGCAAAGAGTGTGCAATAGCGTCAAACATAGTAGGTACTCCTCAGATATATATAGGCGCAGAGCCGCCAAATTGATAGAAAGAGCCCCGCCGGACAACCCCGGCGGGGCTCGGACTCAGCCGCAGATGCGGCATCATATATGCGGGCGGAACGTAGGGGCCACCGATGTTAAGAAGTGTCAGCAAGCATAACGAAAGGTAGGGACCCCGTGCGCCCGTTATGTATCACGCGGATGGGCCGCGCGGATACCAAGGAAGAGAAACCTTAGGCCTGGGCTGCAGCAGAGCTGGGACCCTGGACCTTAGCCCACGTCTTGAGCGACAGCGTGTCGATCTCGATAAAGCCGGCACTAGCCTTCTCGTCAAACGTGGTGTCGCGGTCGTAAGTAGCCAGGCCGTAATCGTAGAGGCTGAAGGGGCTCTTGCGGCCGACGACATGGCAGTTGCCCTTAAAGAACTTCAGACGGACGGTGCCGGTCACGAACTTCTGGGTGTCGGCCATAAAGGCATCGAGCGCGTTTTTGAGCGGGCTGTACCACTGGCCGTTGTACACGGCGGTGGCCCAATCCTGCTCGAGCTTAATCTTGGTCTTGAGCAGGTCACCCTCGACGCAGATGTCCTCGAGCGCCTTGTGGGCGGTGATGAGCGTCAGGGCGCCAGGAACCTCGTAGCACTCGCGACTCTTGAGGCCCACCAGACGATCCTCGACAAGGTCGAGACGGCCAAAGCCGTTGTCACCCGAAATCTTGTTGAGGGCGATGACGATCTCGGAGAGTTTCATCTTCTTGCCATCGACGGCGACGGGCTTGCCCGCCTCAAACTCAATCTCGGTGTAGGTCGGGGTGTCCGGCGTGTCCTCGGGGTTCTTGGTCATAACCCAGGCGTCGTCGAGCGGCTCGTTCCAGGGATCCTCCAGGTGACCGCACTCGATGGCGCGACCCCACAGGTTGTCGTCAATGGAATAGGGGTTGTCGTTGGCGCCCTCGGGAACCGGCACGTTGTGGGCGTGAGCATAGGCAACCTCATCGGGACGGCACTTCAGATCCCACTCGCGAACCGGGGCGATAACCTTAAGCTCGGAGTCGAGGGCCTTGACGGCAGCCTCAAAACGAACCTGGTCGTTACCCTTGCCGGTGCAGCCGTGGGCGACGTAGGTCGCGCCAAACTCGTGAGCGACCTCGACAAGCTTCTTGGCGAGCAGCGGGCGAGACAGCGCGGAGAGCAGCGGGTACTTGTTCTCGTACATGGAGTTTGCGGCGATGGCCTTAGTCAGGAACTCATCGGAGAACTCGTCGCGCAGGTCGAGCACCTGGCAATCGAGAACGCCCAGGTCAAGCGCCTTCTGCTTCTTGGCATCCAAGCCGGTCTCCTCCTGGCCCACGTTGCCGCAGACGCAAACGACATCGAGATTCTTCTCGTCCTGGAGCCACTTGACACATACGGATGTATCAAGACCACCGGAATATGCGAGAACGACTTTTTCCTTGCTCATGGCTGTTTCCTTTCGCCCTTGGTAGCTAGTTAGAACATCGGTCAGTTGCAAGTCATTTCGAGGTCAAAAAACCGTGCAATATCAGGTTAAATAGCAAAAAGCAGCACAGCATGCTCTAGAAACATGCGTTTATATCGTGCTAAAACCCAACGACCTCAAAATGACTCTGTTGAGGCAATTCGCCCCATACGGACAGAGACGATTGTTATCGTCGTCGGGAAATTGCGCGCTGGCGTCGGATGGCATTACCTGCAGTGGTGATGATCTTTACGAACTGCATCTGCCTCTCCTTTCACCTATCGCCGGGCGCAATTCTAATATCGTAAACGGTACCTTTTCTTCGGTAAGCGGTTGTATTTCCGTCTCCGTTTTCGATGGTCGCTATATTACGCTAAAGTGCTCGCAGCACAAGCGACAAATCCAAATTTCTGAAAAGTTTTTTCATTAGTTTGTGAATTGCAGTGCAAATACGCACCATTCCTGCGAAAATACGCTCAATTACATAGCAGAGGGTCATTACGCCCGAAACAATCTGGAAACGGAAAGGCGCATTTATGCAGACTTATGAATCAGACGCCAACATCGGCAACATTAAACTCATCGCCGTCGACATGGACAAGACGCTGCTCACCGACGAGCGCGTGCTGCCCCAGGGTCTCGACGAGCGTCTGGACAAGCTCGCCGACGCCGGCATCGTATTCTGCCCCGCCAGCGGACGTCCCGCTCCCAAGCTCGAGGAAATGTTCGAGGGCATCAAGAACCGCCTCGCCTTTTGTCCCGACAACGGAGCGTGCGTGATCTATCGCGGCAGCTATATCTATAAGAGCAATATCGACGTTGAGCTGTACCAGCAGGTGCTCGCTCGTGCCTCGGAGGACCCGCGCGCCGTTCCCGTCCTGTGCTGCTACGACGAGTTCTATGTGCTCGCCCGCGACCATCAGTACCACGACGAGATCAGCGTCTACTACAACACGATCAACTACGTCGACAGCCTTGAGGGCATTGATCTCGAGTCCAACAAGATTTCGATCTTCTTCCCCGACTATGATGCTGAGCCCGCATTTCGCGAGGACTATAACCCCGCATTCTCGGACAAGCTCTATGTCACCAATGCCGGTCGCGAGTGGATCGACTTTATGAACCTGGGCGTCGACAAGGGTTCGGGCGTCGCGCACCTGTGCGAGCAGCTCGGCATCGATATCGCCGATGCCGCCGCCGTGGGCGATACCTACAACGACATCCCCATGCTTGAGCGCGTCGGTCACAGCTTTATCGTGGACAATGCCGAGGAGCATATGAACGCGCATGCTGAGTGGCGCATTCCGAGCAACAACGACGGGGGCGTACTGACACTCATCGACGCCATCTTGGCGGCTCGTTAACGCAGATCGTCGGACCTGGCCGGGCGAGGCGGGTTAGTTTTTCGTTCGGTCAGGTCCTGGGCTCGCTCGGAAAGCACATTAAGTGCTTTCCGGCTCGTGCGGAATCTACGAAAAACTTACCCGCCTCGCCCGGCCAGGTCCTGCGGTGACTTGCTTGCCGCCTGGATGGCGTCTTGGCGCCTAGATACTTTGGCTGAATTTAATTGAACGAAGGACGCTCCTTGTTGATGAGGGGCGTCCTTCTGTTTTTGGTTACTTTGGAACTGTGGTTGCTTTCCTATTTCGCGTCGGCCCAGGTTATGCCGGTGCTGGCTTCGGCGATGAGGGGTACGCGTAGGTCTACGACGTGCTCCATGACGTCGCGGACCATGGCGGTAAGGCGCTCGACTTCGTTGACGGGGCACTCAAAGTCCAGTTCGTCGTGTACCTGCAAGATCATGTGGGCGGCAAAACCCTCTTCTTCCAGGCGGCGGCTTACGCGGGCCATGGCGATCTTGATGATGTCGGCCGCGGTGCCCTGCATGGGGTGGTTCATGGCCGTGCGCTCGCCAAAGCCGCGGAGTTGCGGATTTTTGGCCTTGAGCTCGGGAATATGGCGTCTGCGGCCATACATGGTCTCGGCGTAGCCCGTCTGCTTGGCACGTGCCACCACGTTGTCGAGGAACGTACGCACACCCGGGTAGGCCTCGTAGTAGCGGTCGATCATGTCGCGCGCCTCGGCCATCGAGATGTGCAGCGACTGCGACAGACCGTAGGCCTGCTGACCGTACACGATGCCAAAGTTCACGGCCTTGGCGCGGCTGCGCAGGTCGGGCGTTACCTCGGAAACCGGCACGCCAAACACGCGCGCGGCCGTCTCGGCGTGGAAGTCCTCGCCCTCGTTAAAGGCGCGCACCAGGTGCTCGTCACCCGAGAGATGCGCGAGTAGACGTAGCTCGATCTGCGAGTAGTCCACCGCCAAAAAGACGCTGCCCTCGCCCGCCGAGAACGCCGTCTTGACGGTACGACCCAGCTCAGAGCGCGTCGGAATGTTCTGCAGGTTCGGGTCGCTCGAGGACAGACGTCCCGTTGCGGTAATGGTTTGGTTGTACGTGGTGTGCACGCGGCCGTCACCGCGGCGCAGCGGGCCCAACGTGTCCAGATAGGTTGACTTAATCTTGGACTTCTCGCGCCAGTCCAAGATCAGACGAACAATCTCGTGGTCACGGGCAAGATCGCTCAGCACCTTGGCATTGGTCGAATAGTAGCCGCGCTTGGTCTTTTTGAGGCCCTTGGTCGGAAGGCCCATCACATCAAAGAGCACATGCGAAAGTTGCATGGGGCTGCCGATGTTAAAGGTCTCGTCGCCGGCCAGGTCGCGAATGCTGCGCTCAACCTCGGAAATCTGGGTCGCCAGGCCCTCGGACAGACTGTGCAGGCGGTCGGGGTCCACAAGCATGCCCGCGCGCTCCATCTTGGCAAGCACCGGCACGAGCGGCATCTCGATGCCATCGAACACGTTGGCGGCATTCTCACGGGCCATGAACTCGCGCAACGGCGCCACGAGCGCCAGCGTCAGGGCCGCAGTACGGGCGGCAGGCGCCGGAGCGTCCTCGCCGGCACCCTCCGCGCCGCGCGCCGCAGGCAGCGCCATCTGCAGATACGTATCGGAAAGATATGCCTCATCGAACTCGGAGCGGTCGGAATCCAACAGGTAGGCGGCAACCACGGTGTCGAAGATGCGCGTGGAATCGACTGCCAGCGGATCCATGAGCTCGGGCTCGGAAGAATCGATGGGCGAAAGCTCATGCAGCAGCGCCTTCATATCCGGGCTCGCCACACGGCCCTCCATAAACAGACGCGCGAGCACGCCGGCAATCACGCCGTGGACGAAGTTGAAGCCCTCAACCTCAGCCGCCGCACCGCTGTCGCCCTCCTCGAGCGCAAACAGGCCCTTGGACGTCGCCAACCACAACGTGCGCGTCAGTCCAAAGAGCGCGCCCTCTTCCTTGTCGTCGTCCACCACGGCGGCGACCCACTCGCCGGCTTCAATCGCGCGGGAGACCTCAGCTGCAACGGCACCAAGCGCGTCAGCATCGCCGGCGGCTGCGCGCAAAACGGCGGGAATCTCAAACGTGCTGGCAGCTGCCCCGCCCTCGCCGCCGATCAGCGCCAAGAAACGGTTCTGCATGGCGGTGATACCAAGCGTACCCAGCGCCGCGGAAACCTCATCGGCGGAAAACGCCGGGAAGGACGTCGCATCAAAGTCGAGCTCGACAGGCGCATCGGTACGAATGGTTGCGACCTTGCGGCTCAGCAGCGCGTCGTCGATATGCGCGCGCAGGTTCTCGCCCATCTTGCCCTTGACCTCGTCGGCATGTGCGATGACCTCGTCCAAGCTGCCGTACTGCGCGATGAGCGCGCTCGCCTTTTTGGGGCCGATGCCCGGCACGCCGGGAATGTTGTCGGAAGCATCGCCCTTCAGGCCGTAAAAATCGGGCACGAGCGCCGGTGTAATGCCGTGATACAGGTCGTCCACGCTCTCGGGCGTCATAATCGCCACGTCGGACAGGCCCTTGCGGGTCGAGACCACGTTGACGTGCTCGGTCACGAGCTGATACATGTCGCGGTCGCCGGTCACCAGCAGCATGTCGCAGCCGGCTTCCTCGCCCAGGCGCGCCATGGTGCCCAGGATATCGTCACCTTCCCAGCCCTCGGACTGCAAAATCGGCACGTTGAGCGCAGCGAGCAGCTCCTTAATCATGGGAAACTGTGCGTGCAGATCGGGGTCCATGGGCGGGCGCTGAGCCTTGTACTGCGGCAGCATCTCCATGCGCACGCGCGGCTTGCCCTTATCAAATGCCACGACCACACCGTCGGGGTTAAAGGCATCGATCATCTTGAGGAACATATTCAAAAAGCCAAAGATCGCGTTGGTGGGACGACCGTCCGGCGCGTTCATGGTGGGCGGCACGGCGTGGAAGGCGCGGTGCATGAGCGAGTTGCCGTCGATGACGGCAAAGGTACGGCGCTTGTCAGACATATTGAATACCTCGCTTTGGGCTGGGCACGGTTTGCTCTCTCCAGTTTACACGCTCCCCGCCCCACGGCCACCGCACATCAGGCTTCCCTGCCGTCGCGGGCCCGAGCGTGATACGATGGCTCACGGTACATCAACCAGCACGATCGATCCGAAAGGAGCCTGCGTCATGGAGCGTCCCTGCGCATGGAAAAAGTACACGCCACAGCAGATCGAGGAGCTCGAGGAGCTTTGCCGCGGCTATAAGCAGTTTTTGAGCGAGAACAAGACCGAGCGCCTGTGCGTCAAGACCGGTATCAAGATGGCCGAGGAGGCGGGCTACGTCAATCTGGAGACCGTGATTGCCGAGGGCCGCGCGCTCAAGGCCGGCGACAAGGTGTACGCCGCCAACCACGGCAAGGACCTCATGCTCGTCAACCTGGGCACCGCCCCGCTCGAGCAGGGCTTTAACATCCTGGGCGCCCACGTGGACTCGCCGCGCCTGGACCTCAAGCAGAACCCCGCCTTCGAGGCCGGCGACATGGCTTATCTCGACACGCACTACTATGGCGGCGTCAAGAGCTACCACTGGGTCGCTTCCCCGCTCGCACTCGTAGGCGTCATCTGCAAAAAGGACGGCACCACCGTCGACATCAACATCGGTGACAAGGCCGACGACCCGGTCTTTACCATCTCCGACCTGCTGATCCACCTCTCGAGCGAGCAGATGGCCAAGCCCGCCAAGGACGCCGTCGACGCCGAGATCCTCGACGTGATCGTGGGCGGCCGCCCCGTCAAGTTTGACGAGGACGACAAGGACGCCCCCAAGGAGCCCGTCAAGCAGATGTTCCTGGACATCCTCAAGGAGCAGTACGCCGTCGAGGAGGAGGACTTCCTCTCCGCCGAGATTGAGGTCGTGCCCGCCGGCCCGGCCCGCGACATGGGCCTCGACCGCTCCATGATTCTGGGCTATGGCCACGACGACCGTGTCTGCGCCTATCCGTCCATGCTCGCCCAGATCAACGTCGCCAACGTGGAGCGCACGAGCATCACACTCATCGTCGACAAGGAGGAGATCGGTTCCGTGGGTGCCACCGGCATGACGAGCCGTTTCTTCGAGAACACCGTCGCCGAGATCATGACGCTCGCCGGCGAGGATAGCCCGCTGGCCCTGCGCCGTGCACTCGCCCACAGCCGTATGCTCTCCTCTGACGTGTCCGCCGGCTTCGACCCGGGCTACGCCGGCAAGTTCGAAACCAAGAACGCAGCCTTTATGGGTCGCGGCCTGTGCTTTAACAAGTACACGGGCAGCCGCGGCAAGGGCGGCTCTAACGACGCCGACGCCGAGTATGTGGCCCTCATCCGCGACATCATGGACGAGGCCGGCGTGGACTTCCAGACCTGTGAGCTCGGCCGCGTCAACGCGGGCGGCGGTGGCACCATCGCCTACATCATGGCCAAGTACGGCATGAACGTCATCGACTCCGGTGTTGCCGTCCTGTCCATGCACGCCCTGTGGGAGGTCGCCAACAAGGCCGACATCTACGAGGCCTATCGCGGCTACAAGGCCTTCATCGAGCGCGCCTAACCAACCCTTCATCAGTTGCGGTGAAATACGGACTAAACTGGCCCATAAACGGCCAAAACAGGCCGTATTCCACCGCAACTTCCTTTTTGGCAGAGGAGAGTCCATGCTGCAGGTCATCATTTCGCCCGCCAAGCAGATGCGTGCGGCCCAAGATGCTTTTGAAGTCCTGGGCATTCCACCTTTTGCGCACGAGACCGCTCGCCTCCACCACGCACTGCTAGATATCGAACGAAATGAAGGCAGCGGCGGCCTGCAGGCACTATGGAACGTGAGTGACCAACTGCTGGGGCCTTGCCTCAACACCCTGCATGAGTTCGGGCCCATCCTGAAAAACGGTGATCTCGACAATCCCGCACTCGCCTGTCACCTCTCCCCTGCCGTCATGTCCTACCACGGCATTCAGTACCAGAGCATGGCGCCCGAGGTGATGGATTCCGCGCAGCTCGCATGGCTGCAAAGCCACCTGTGGATCCTCTCTGGCCTCTACGGGTGCGTTCGCCCCTTTCATGCCGTCGAACCATATCGGCTGGAAATGGGCGCGAAGCTCGCCGTTGACGATGCCCCAGACCTCTACGCGTTTTGGAGCGACAAGCTCGCGTGGGCTATCGCCCCGGCAGGCTCAAACACCACGATCGTCAACCTCGCCAGCGTAGAGTACGCCAAAGCCGTTCTGCCCCGCCTCACCACCGATGCCACGGTCGTCACATGCCTCTTTGGCGAAGGCATCCGCAACGGCAAGCCCATCCAGCGCTCGACCGCCAGCAAAAAGGCACGCGGCTCCATGGTGCGCTGGATGGCAGAAAACAAGCTCGAGGATGTAAGCGGGCTCACCGCGTTCGACGTTGGTTATCGCCACTTTCCCGAGCTTTCAAATAAGAGCACTTTGGTCTTCCTGAACGAACAGGCCTTGTAGGACCACCGCTACTTTTGAATGTGCCGCCTAGGCACGGCGTCTATTCCGCCAAGCCGTCGGCTTTGGCAATTTCATTTGTCGAGCCGTCCTGATAGGTAATCTTGACATGCTCAACCTCGGACACCGCAACACCCGTCGGAGGCTCCAGGCGCCATTCCGTCAGCGCAATGTCCATGGTCGTGGGAACGTCCCCCTGATCTTTGAGCTCGACCGACAGCGTCTTAAGCGACGCATCGAAGGTCACGCGCTCGATCTCTTCGCCGGGAATGGAACCACCGCTCAGCTGCAGCTGGACAAATCCATCGCACGGATACCAATAGTCGCCGGGAGCTGCCACCGTGTTGCCGCCAGAGACCTTCACCGTCATGATCGGCAGGGCATCGTCGGCCTCAAACTCCCAGGCAGCGCCGCCGCGACCACCAAACGTCCAGATACAAAAGGCAATCACCAGCACGGCAAGCACCGCAAAACCAATCGCGACAAGGCCATGGTGCGCACGGCTTTCCTCGGCCGATACATCCCATTGCGTCTCTCGATATAGATGCTTGTCTTCCATGTTCGCCTCCCCACAGGCACGCTCGTTGGCCCAATCGTACCCATTCAGGCTATACTTGAGCCCATGACATAACGGGGAGCTTGCAGGACAAGACGGCAGGCTGAGATTGGGCGCGCCCGCCCTGACCCGCAAACCTGATATGGGTAATGCCAACGAAGGGAGCCGTGCCAATGAGCACACAGACCGAGCCCAAGCTCGTCACGCAAATCGACTTCGCCCGCGCCGGGCAGATCACACCGCAGATGAAGGAGGTTGCCGAGCGCGAGCATCGCGACCCCGAGTACATCCGCGAGCGCGTGGCCGACGGCCGCATCGCCATTCCCGCCAACATCGTGCATATCAAAAAGGGCATGCGCGCCTTTGGTGTCGGCGAGGGCCTGTCCACCAAGGTCAACGTCAACCTGGGCATCTCGGGCGACAAGGCCGATGCCGCCGAGGAGTGGAAGAAGGTCAAGATCGCCGAGGACTTTGGCGCCGACGCCATCATGGACCTCTCCAACTCGGGCAAGACGCGCCAGTTCCGCCAGCAGCTCATCGACGAGACGCCGCTCATGGTGGGCACCGTCCCCATGTACGACGCCATCGGCTACATGGAAAAGCCGCTGGTCAAGCTGACTAAGGACGACCTGTTCGAGGTCGTGCGCGCGCATGCCGAGGACGGCGTGGACTTTATGACCATCCACTGCGGTATCAACAAGTCAGTCACCAAGACCTTTAAGGAGACCGGCCGCCTGATGAACATCGTCAGCCGCGGCGGTTCGCTGCTGTTTGGCTGGATGGAGGTCACCGGCAATGAAAACCCCTTCTACGAGTACTTTGACGAGCTGCTCGAGATTTGCCACGAGTACGATGTGACGATTTCGCTCGGCGACTCCTGCCGCCCGGGCTGCCTCTACGACTCCAACGACGCCACCGAGACCGCCGAGATGATCGAGCTGGGCAAGCTGTGCAAGCGCGCCTGGGCCGCCGGCGTCCAGGTCATGGTCGAGGGTCCGGGCCACATGGCGCTCGACGAGATCGCCGCCAATATGAAACTGCAGAAGCGCCTGTGCCACAACGCCCCGTTCTATGTGCTCGGGCCGCTGGTGACCGATATCGGCGTGGGCTACGACCACATCACCGCCGCCATCGGTGGCGCCATCTCCGCCAGCTCCGGCGCCGACTTCCTGTGCTACGTGACGCCGGCCGAACACTTGTGCCTGCCCAACGCCCAGGACGTGCTCGATGGCCTCATGGCTACCAAGATCGCCGCACACGCCGCCGATATCGCCAAGAAGGTGCCGCACGCCCGCGACATGGACGACAAGATGGGCCAGGCACGCCGCAAGCTCGACTGGGACGCCATGTGGAAGTGCGCGCTCGACCCAGTTACGGGCAAGAAGCGCTACGAGGAGTCTCCCGCCGCCACCGAGGGCACTTGCACCATGTGTGGCAAGATGTGCGCCGTCCGTACCGTTAACAAGGTGTTCGAAGGCACAACGATCGACCTCGGCATGGAGGATTAACGCGTCACCGGAGCCGCAATCGGTAACATGGTGTTCGTCAATTGTTGACATGTGAACATTTGCTTACATTTGCGTAAAGATTGCATCGCCCGCCCGGGTTCGGAATACAGCCGGCCCGGGCATCTTTATAATGCAGACTTAAAGACCCATTTGAATCCGACCGGACAAGGGAGTGAGCATGGATCGCAGTAAGGTACCCGCCGTTCTATCCATCGCGGGATCCGATTCCAGCGGCGGTGCCGGCATTCAGGCCGACATCAAGACCATCACGGCGCACCGCCTGTATGCCGAGACGGCCATAACCGCCATTACAGCGCAAAACACACTGGGCGTCACCGCCGTGCAGGATATCTCGCCAGATATCGTAGCCGCGCAAATTGACGCTGTCTTTGACGATATCCGCCCAAGCGCCGTCAAGATCGGCATGGTTTCTTCTGTCGAGATTATCGAAGTCATCGCCGACCGCTTGAGCGCCTGGAACGCAACGAACGTGGTCGTCGACCCCGTCATGGTCGCCACCTCGGGCGCGCGCTTGATTGCCGAGGATGCCTCCGAGGCACTCACCCGCCGCCTGTTCCCACTAGCAACCGTCATCACGCCCAATATTCCCGAGGCCATGGCCCTGCTTGACTACGAGGTCGACTCCGAGCGCACACAGCAAAATGCTGCCATGCTCCTCACCCGCCGCTTTGGTTGCGCATCCCTCGTTAAGGGTGGGCATCTTGTCAACGAGGCTAACGATGTATTGGCCGAACCCGCGCCACTCGATGACGAGGGCAACCATCTGGGCGATCCGCTCACCACGTGGTTCCGCCACAAGCGCATCGAGACCGACAACACACACGGCACCGGCTGCACGCTTTCGTCCGCCATCGCCTGCGCGCTGGCCCAGGGCATGGATCTTGCCGACGCCGTCAACGGCGGCAAGGCCTACCTAACCGGCGCTCTGGCCGCCGGCCTGAACATGGGCAAAGGCTCCGGCCCCGTCAATCACATGTGGCAGTACTGACCTGTAGGAACGACAAAAACGAACACGCCGTTTACCTGCTGGTTCAAGTACGACAACAACGGCAGAAGCGCATAAAACAGGTTAGCACGCGCACTTGGGATAATTCGGGGATACGCTAGGGTCACCGTAGAACTGACGAATCATCTTGTTTAATTCAGGAAAAAGCTCCCTCCCTGGACGACCAGGGAGGGAGCTTTTTCGTTTGTTGCCAATCAATAATCGAGGGTCATCGGTACAACCCACGGACCAGCGCCTTGCCGATCGCGACGTTGGTGTCACGGCCGTGGTAGCCATCGGCGCCTGACGAGCCGCACGAGATGCCATGCGCGATAAGCCAACGCTGGTGCTGTTTGATGGTTCCGCTGTTCATCTGGCGAGCCTGGACACCGCAGAACTCAGGGTAGATCTTGCAACCCACTTTGCGCTGAAGCGCCAGGACCATATCAGAGCCGCAACCTTTTCCGGCCTTCGCCCACTCGACACAGCCCGCATCGACGGCCCAGAAATAAGACTTGTTAGTGAGCCACTGACCCGAGATGACCCCGTCGGCGGAGGTCCCAAGCTGGCGCTGAAGCTCCCTAATCATTTTGGGACCGAGGTAGCGCGTGTCACCGAGGCTCGAGACGGTGTTATCCCTGACCTCGGTGTGTGTGCCGCTGAGCGTCTTGCCGTCGCCGAGCCAGTACAAGGTGCCGTCCCACGGATAGCTGTAGTACGGCTTGATGTTGCTCTCGCGCCCCGTCTGATCGCCCTCTGCACCGGTGACGGTGCCTTTTTCCGAGATGGAAAACTGTGCCAGCATGTCGCCGCGTATGGAGCCGTAGGGCGAGATGCACACGGCGGTGTGATGCCTCTCGTTGAGATAGATGTCGCCGCGCCGCGCCGACTTTACGCCCATCTTTCGCCATCCGAAAAGCCCGGTCTTGAGCAACTGCGTGCGCATGTTGCCGGTATAGGTGGCGCCGAACGTGTTCACGCCAACGGCGCGCAGGGCGGTTATCACCGCCGAGCTACAGTCACGGTCGCCGCCCGCGACGGTCACAGTCGTGCCATCGGAAAGAGTGATGACCTCCGTGGTGCCGTCGCCCATGCGGTTTATCTGGGAATAGCCGTGTCCCGCTCCCCCGTCATGCGAGACGAGGTGCTCAATTACCTGCGCGAAGGCCTCACGCTGAGTGATCGCCACTAGCGTCGCCTCCTCCATCGTGCTTGAAGATGCGCATGAGCGGGGTGTCGCGCAGTTCGGGATAGCCTGAGCAGACGTTCTCCATGCAGCTCGCGACCTCCATGAGGGCGATGTAGGCGCAAACGACCGTGACGGTCACGCCGCCCAGGCCAAGGCCCACGACGTGCTGCGTGCCCGCCTCGATGATGATGGAAAGCAGGATAACGCAGAGGAGCTGCGCCTTGTGGCCGAGCCCCTCGCGCATCTTGGAGCTCGAAACGGTACCGTTGATGACGGCGCTGATGAAGCCGGTGACGATGTCCATGAGCATTAGTGCGCATGCAATGCTAATGGCCCAGACCTGAGGTTCAGTTAGCTGTACGGGCATGTTGGGCATGCGAACCTCCCCTAACCGTTGCTCACGATGGTCCAGGCGCTGTCAGAACCGAAGGCGCCCGGCTCCAGCGTGTTCTTATCCATTAGCGACTCATACACTTTGCCGTACTTAGAGACTCGGTCGCCCTTAGCGTACGTCTTGCCGCCGACCCACTCGGGAACGCCCTCGCCGCCGGCCGTGGACGCCACGACCTTCGCCCAGTGCTGAGGGTCGGAAACGGGGTCCGCAGCGGTTGCCGTGTGGCCGGAGATGGCCTTGTAGAGCGTGCCCTGCCAGAGCACGCGGGCTCCTTGCTCATAGACATGACCGCATGCATAGAGTGGATAGAGCGCCGGAACCTTCAACGCATCATCGTCGGAGAGGGCGGCCGCCTGGATCTGGGCGAGCATGAGGGCAGCGTCCTGAGGCGTTCCGGCATCGGGAACGAGAGTCCACACCTGCCAGATGGCGCCGTCATGCTGCTCATAGGCGAGCACCGTGTGGTAACCGGCGTCGGGGTTGGGTTCCGCCGCCTCGCGAATCGGCAGGCCGGAGCCGTCCGTAGTCAGGTAGACAGACCCAGATACAAATTGTCCGTAAAACATTTTTCTCCTTAATGGTTGATTCTTTCCCAAAGCTCCGGAGCCGCATCGGGCTCAGATCCGATACGGGGTGCATGCGTCTGCAGGCACTTGTACAGGTCGCCTCCATATGCCACGCGCGCGCCAGCGGCATACGAGGCCTCACCCACATACCACGGCCGGATGAGCTGGGGTACCTTCAGCGCGTCCACATCACCGAGAGTCTCGGCGGACATGGCAGCAAGCCGCACCGCGTCATCGCGCACCCTGTCTGGCACGACACTCCATACTTGGTAGATGGAACCGCCCCGCTGCTCATACGCCATGTCCGCCTTGAAACCCGCGGGGACCTCAGGTTCATCAGACGCGAGAATCGGGAGGCCCCTCCCGTCTGTCGCCAGGCGCACTGCGGGCCCGACAAGGGTCCCGATCAATGCCATTTAGACTCCTTTCTCTCGACCTCTCGTGGCAGAAATCCCACGCGCGTATCCTCTCCTTGAGAGCCCACGCGTCTGGGATTTACGGGATTGGAGACCATGATGAAAGTTGCAGAGGCCGCCTCGAGGTACATGGACGATAAGCGCGGCAGGCTGCGCGCCTGCACCCTGGCCGGATACGAGAGCGCGCTAGCGCTGCACGTCCTACCTCGCTGGGGCGAGCTGGAACTCGAGGCGATAACGCCCGAGGGCGTGCAGGGCTGGATTGATGCGTTTGATCTGCCGGGGGCCGCCGAAAAGGCATACAAGACCCTGCGGCAGGTTATCCACTGGGCCATCCGCCGCCTCGGTGTGCGGATGTACGACCCCACCGCCGCCGGTGTCGAGCTGCCGCACAAGCCGGCGCACCGCCCACGCACGATGGAGGCGAGCCAGGTCCGTGCCTACCTCCGCGCGCTGTGGGGACACGAGTGCGAGGCGGTCGCAATCTGCTCGGTAACCCTCGGGCTGCGGCGCGGCGAGGCGTGCGGCCTCAAGTGGTCAGACATCGACCTGCGCACCGGCGAGGTCCGCATCCGCCGTTCGAGGCAAGTCGTGCGCGGCAATGAGGTCGTCGAGGCGCCGAAGACCGAGCGCTCCGCGCGGTCCTGCTGGCTCCCCCGCTTCGCCATCAAGCGCCTGCGCGCGCTGCGAAAGGGCCGCTCAGGCTGGCTGTGCGAACTGTCGCCCGACGCCATTGCGCGGCACATCAAATCCGCATGTCGCCAAGCCGGAGCCGCCTGGACCTCGATGACGGAATGCCGTCACACGTGGGCGACGCTCGCCGTGGAGGCAGGCGTGGGTATTGAGACCGTGGCCATGATGCTGGGACACACCGATATCGGCACGGCATACGAGCACTACATCGTGCCGAGGCCGCGCATCTGCAAGGACGCACAAAGGGTGGTGGAGCGGTTGATACTCGGCGGGTAGGAATTCTGTATCCCGCGAGGTTGGCTATCAGTTCTTATATGGGAAAGACTTCTCGGGTCCCTATGTGGCGTACCGTAAAATAGGCTTCCTGGTAGAGATGTCTTGGAATTTCATTCAGGAAACATCACAGTTATGGGATGCAGGGACGTTGCCCGTTGAATTCCGTCCGACTCAATCATTACTTGCGCCGGCTGTGCGTACATCTTCAAACGGCATCGTCACCAACAGCACTGCAGAAGTCGAGGTTCAGAAATCTGGCAAAGTTGTCTTTATTAGCGCGGTAGCTGTTAGCCAAGGGCGCAACATTGGACACTGCATCTGGATTGCCAATTAGGATTCTGTATCCCCGGTTTCCGTTGATTGCGGCATTACCAATCTGCCGACTACTGTCCGCATGGTTGGAAATATTGTTGTGGTCACGGTGTGCGGCACGCTAAAGAGTGCTGTAGAGGCCTGGGGAATGCTGACATTAAGTAACGCAGTGCCAATGACAAGAGATAGGCATAACTCGCCCCTCATTTCGCAAGACACAACCGACCCCCGCATCTTGCTGTCGGTAACAGGGACCCATCTATTCATAGAGTCCAAAGGGGCCTCGATACCCCAGGGCTCCTGGATGTTCGGCCAGCTTGTATATGTCTGCGTGTAGCATTCTGTATCCCATGTCGTGCGCAGCGTGACTTTTTCTGCTAATAAGCAGTACGGCCCGTTTTATTACGACGAGTTCGATACGGAAATCAAGGCCAGAAATTTCGTGCTCGCCTTTCCACTGTCCGGCGTGCGATTTATTCGCCAGGCAGCGGTCTCGTCGGCGGGGAAACAGCGTTGGATGATAGTGCAGACTTATAAGGGCAATGTCGAGACTATCCCGGTGATGTTTTGCTGTTTCTAGGATTCTGTATCCCCGAGGTTCGTGGCACAGACAAGCACTGGAAAGCTGTATCAGCCTTTCCGGTGCGACCTCCCCTCGGGCAGGATGGCGGCGCTTGTCTTTATCTACAACAACGGTCGCCCGCTGGCATCGACCGTATTCCCCATATCCATCTTCGCGCGGTACTGCACCGGCTCGGGGATCTGCGCCGACTGCTATTACAGCCCGGGCGGCTTCGGTGTCCATGCCTACTATACGGGCAGCATGCTCTACCTTATGGCTGACGCCGACGTATACAGAGCGGACTTCGTCGTGTTCTAGGAGGGCGCGGACGGGCTATATGGCCAGGGGGATGCAGCAGGCGCAGTTCTCAAATCCATATCCGTATATTTCCGAGCGAGTCGAGAAATAGAGTTTTACGGCGCCGGACGGCTCGACCACCGCGCCTACCGACTTGCCAAAGCGCTCCGACGTGAACGCCATGGTCAGGATATTCGACTTCGGCCTCAGGCGCTCGGGAAGCACGAGTGCAGCGCCCGAGGAGAGCTCGCACGCGTCAGATGACGACATCGACCCCGAGACATAGCTGAACCTGACGATGAGGATGCATGTTGCGACGATCCAGCAGTCCGCCTTTACGGTGCAGCCAAGAAGACCGACGTTGCCACCGCCGAGATAGCTCGGGGATACAGAATCCCCGAGGTCTGCCAGGGGAGTCAGTTCGGGGATGAGAAGCTTAGGCTGACCCGTAGTCAGTCCGTCGAATGTCACCGAGCAGATCGGGACCGTCACGTCAGCGTCACCGTCCAGGATAGAGCCTTTCGGCACCGACGGCGCGGCGGCGCTCGAGCCGGGGGTTCCCTGGAGAACCTTCCACTTAACCGTCTCGACAAGGGTCGGGCTGGACCCGCTCACATCGCGGGCGTAATGGACGCAAATGTAGTCCATGCGCTTCTTGCCTTGCGAGCCGCTCGCCACCTTGACGTCCTCGGGCGCGGTGACACCGATATGGCGACCCTGCACGATCATGTCGCCGGTCGCGATACGGACGGTGTTCGCGTCGACGAGAGATGGGGCCAGTTTGCCGCCCGTCTGCAGCACATAGCTGCCAGTGCCGACTTCGCCCGCAATGCGGCGCCCGTCGTCGGCCGAGCTGACGTGTGGCACGCCCGCTTTACCGGTCACTATCTCCATTTAAGCCGTCCTTTCCCATATAAAGCCGTTCTGGCTGTCCCGCATGACCCACGTTCCCCCATAGGTGGCACCTGGGTTTTTGCCCTTGCTTTCCATATAGAGGGAACCCACAGGGTGTGCGGCGAGGAACGTCTGGGCGGTCGAGGCTGCAGGACCCTGTGGCCCCGTCTCCCCGGCAGGCCCCTTTATGCTGCCCAACTTGATCCAGGCCATTTCGCCGTCACCCGCTAGGCCTTGTAGGTGTACAGGTTGCCCGTGCTCGCGTCGATGTAGACCGAACCGACCACGGCAGTACCTGTCGGTGCGCCGGTCCCAGCGGTCACTGAGGTGCCGTCGGCGCCCTTGGGCCCGATCGGGCCAGTCAGCCCGATCGGGCCGGTCTCCCCTCGCGGCCCCTGGGCCCCTTGCGCTCCCCTGGCGCCGGTATCGCCCTTATCGCCTTTGGGACCCTTCAGCGATCCGATGTTAGTCCACGCCATATCGCTCCCCCTTCACTAGGCACTCGTACCGTACTGGTAGACCTTAAAGCCGTCTGCCGTATCAATGTAGACGGCTCCCTCCTGCGACGCTGCCGTAGGAGCCCCTTGGCCGAACGTAATGCCTGGGCCAGCCGGCCCCTGTGCGCCCTTGGGGCCAGTGTCGCCCCTGTCACCCTTTTCGCCCGTGGCCCCCTTGTCGCCCTTGGGCCCCTTCATTTCGCCGAGGTCCGTCCACTGCGCATCACCGGTCGCGGCGGTTTTCACCCACATGTGGCCGTTGTCGCTCGTGACGTAGGTGTCGCCGATGGCGGCATCGGACGGCAGCGCGGACGCGCTGCTCACCGCGCCCTTGACCGTTATGGACGTGCCGTCGGCACCTTTGGGGCCAGTGTCGCCCGTTTCGCCTTTGGGCCCCTTGAGGCTCACGCCGTTGATGGCGGAACCGACTCGGGCGGTAGACCTGCCCGGATCCACCGCCGAAATGGGATAGACACTTCCCTTGGCGTCGAGCACGAGGTCGCCGACCTGCACGCCGTCAGACGGGGAAAGCGCCGAGAATGCGACTTCGCCTTCCGACGGGATATTGACGCTCGCCACGCGGACGCTGCCGCCCTTGGGGCCGGCGTTGCCGGTCGCGCCCTTGTCACCTTTGGGGCCCTTGAGCGTTCCAACTTGGTTCCATGCGTTAGCCATTTGTATCTCCAATCTCGCCGTAGCGATAATAGGTGCCTGTCTCACTGTCGAGATAGAGGTCCCCGACGCGACCACCTATGGCGGGGGTGCCGCCCCCGACATACCACTTCGTGCCGGGCTCGCCTACGGCCCTCAGCTGCTCTCGCACCCAATCTTCGACATCAGCCCAGGTCTTGACCTCGTCATCGGTGTAGATGTAGCCGTCCGGCTTGGCCCTCGGGCGCACCTTGAGCACGGCGCGCGCGTGCGTGTCGCGCCCATCGCTCGCCCAAACGGCCATGTCAACGCCTGCAGTAAGCAGAAGCGAGGGCACCACGGCCTCTCCGCCCACGACCGGGACGACCAATGCGCGTTCCGATCCGGCGACGGCGAAATGTGCCTCCGTCACCCCCTGCAACGCGATGTGAACGCGCCGACCCGTGTCCCATTGGTAAAGGGGCGGGCCGATGAGTTCTATCTGCTTCATAGCAGTCTCCTATCTCCCCACCGCACCAGGCGATGCGCCATACGTGGCGCTGTAGCCCGACCCCGCGGCCTTTACGATCTTGCTGCTAATCTCGACCGAGACCGTCACGTTTGGCGAATAGTGCCTGGCCTCGACGATATCGCCGAGGCCGAACTCGACGCCCTCGTTGACCGTCACGGTCACGCTGCCCTCGGACTGTTTGTCCTTGAGTCGGCTGAGTGCCTGATCGCGGAGATCGTCGCCCTCGGTGTTGTTGGCGTCGTAGTACTCCTCGAGCTCGAAGACGCCGGCCATCGCCTTCACGGTGCCTACGCCGCCTTCCCGGTCGGCGTAGACGTCCACGACATCCCTGGCCGCAAGTTCGCCCTTGCCGGCCGCCTTGAGGTGATTGGTGACGAGCAGGTCGCTCTTGAGGTCGAAGTTTACGAGATCGGAGTCGACCCTGCCGCGCCAGTCTGTCACCTTCACCGCCTGGAGCCTGCACGATCCGCCCACCCACCTCGCATCGAGGCGAAGGCCTGCGGAGCGCATCGCCAGCCTAAGGTTGGTCCAAGCGTCGGGTACGTCCCTGTTGCATCGGTAGCTTACGCTCACCCCGGCGTCGGCATCGGGAACCGTGAAGAGGGAGCCGATGCCGAGGCGTTTAACCGCGGACCGCAGCACGGCGTTTGCGTCCCCAGAGAGGACAAGGTAGTCCTGGCCCGGATCGGGCCACAGAAGGCGCTTCTCGAGCACTCCAGTCCAGGTCGACCCGGTCCAGTGCAGCTCGGACGAAGTGCGGCCCGTCTTGAGCTCAAAGCCCTCGACGCGCCCGCCGATCTCCAGGCCGTCGGCGAAAACACGCCAAGCGGCCTCCGGCAACGGTACGGACGAGTCGCGCACCACGAGATCGAACGAGTTGTCGACGCCGTCGCCCCAGCCCGAGTCCATATCCAGCTCGAAGTCCGAAATCGGGAAAAGCGTCCTGCCGGCGCTGTCGGAGACTATGAGCTCCAAGGCGGCTCCCCCTCCTCAAGATAATGGGTCATGGTGAAGCCGAACGAGCCGTCCCACGAGACGGAGGACGTGCCCGGCCGCAGCTGCTCGAAGCAGTAGGAGCCGCTTCCCGCGCCCTCTCCGCGCATGCCGTCGGCGAAGCGGTCCTCGGTCTCACCGTACATGCCGACGAGCTTGATCGTCTTGGGGAAGCTCGAGCCGTCGATGATAAGCCTGGAGCCGCCAGGCACTTCAACGTCCGCGGAGTAGACGTTGATGAAGTCTCCCTGCGTCACGGTGATGCGCGGTGACGACGCGGGACCGAAGATCGTGAGCTTAAGGTCGGCAGGCACCAGCCCGTCGACGGTGACCGACCGGCTTGCGACCGATCCGCCGTAGTCGAACTCGAAGTCATGGGGGAAGTCCAGGCCGGTCTGGTCCTCGTCCTCCCGGGCGTAGAACTCCTGGGCGACCTCGCGCCGCCAGGATCCGTCGAGCAGCAGCACGGTAAGTGTAGCGGCGATGCCCCGCCTGCCGTAAATCTCCGAGGTCTCGGACTTCGCGATATAGGCGCGCTGGTACCAAACACCGTCGACAACGAGGCGGCCGGGCTCGCCGACGGAGATATCCCTGTCCGCGAGCCGCCTGAGCCTGTCGGCAGCCGCCGAGGACAGCACGGCATCGACCGTCGCCTCCCTCGCGTCTCGCGAGATGCCGTAGGCGCCGCGCCACGAGAGGTCGTAGCTCCACTCGCGCGAGCGCACGCCCGCAGTGGTGCCGACGAAGACGCCGTTGCCATCGAGGTCGACGCTCTCGCCCGATGACGACACGTAGTGCATTCTATGCATGTGCCACCGCCCTGATGTGTCTGTCGAGGTCGCGCTCGAGCGTGACCGGCGTGTACTCCCGGATGATTGTCGGAAGGTTTCGGTCGAGCCATGCGATGACCGCACCGCCGTCCGAGCCGCCGCCGACATCCATCGTCTGGGCGACCCCCCTGCCGATCCCGCCCAGCACCTTAGGGCTCAGCGGGATGGCCGCCTCGTCGTATCGCCGGTTGTCGCCGATTCCGATGACACGCGGGCTGTTCGGTCCGAAGACCGCGCCGCCGGCGTACCAGTTAACGTTGACCGACGGGACCGAACCCGTCTGTGCGTCGAACTTGCCGCTCATCGAGAAGTGCGGCAGCGGTCCCACGTTGATGCGCGGAAGCGTGAGCCGCATCGATCCGACCTCGGCCGACATCTGCCGGCAGGCCCCCATGATTGCGGAGCGGGCGGCGTTTGCCGCATCCCTGGCGGAAGCCGAGAAGCGGTTGAAGGATGCGCCCGAACGGACGCCGAACGAGACTGCGGACGCCGACGCCGACGCCATGCTCGCCGCGACCATGGAGGCCACTGCTGCCACGGAGACGGAAAGCAGCAGGGCCGACGCCGAAGCCGCCCCGCAGGAGGCGGAGAAAGACGCCAGAGACGGCGGCGCGGCGGCAAGGGCGAGAGCGGCGGCCGCCGCCGAAGCGGCAAGCGCACCAAGGCCGGCTGCGGCACCGGGGGCGCCGGAGGATATCTTGGGAATCGTCTTCCCCATGGCTCCGAGCCCGTCAGCCGAGGTCGAAATGGAAGCGGCTGCGCCCGCCATGGCGACGTCGAGCGCAGCCATTCCAAGAGCGAGGGCGGCGGTCGCAAGCGACGCAGCCGTGGCGCCGACGGCGAAAACCGCGAGTCCGGCCCCCGCGACAATCGACCCCACGCCGAGCATGATGAGGCCGGCGCCGCCGACCATGGCGGCGGCGCCCAGGGCCGTGGCGGCGACCGCGAGCGGCATGGCGAGCGCGGAGCAGGTCGACAGGCCAGCGCCCGCCAAGAGACCGCCGGCGCCCATAACAATGAGGCCGACACCCGCGACGATGGCGGCCATGCCGAGGGCCGCGGAGGCGACCGCACATGCCGCTGCCCCGGCGGCGAGCGCCAGCAGCCCTCCCGACGCCGTGAGGGCACCGGGGGCCAGCACGAACAGGGAGGCTCCGAGCGCGGCCATGCCGACGGCAGCCTCGGGGCCGCAGGCGGCGATGGTCGGCAGCGCGAGTGACATAATCGCGAGGCCGGTGGCTGCGAGCAGGATGCCCACGCCGGCGAGCGCGACGGCGGCGCCGAAGGCGACCATGCCGACGGAGCCGGCAGTCAGGGCGGGCCCGAGCGCGGCGGCGCCAAGCGCCAGCCCGGCGATGACCGCCACCATTGCTGCCATGCCGATTGCGGCCTGAGGCCCCGCCTCGCCGAGCTTTATCGCGGAGAGGGCGAGAAGGCCGATGCCGCCGCACGCCAGCAGAACGCCGGCTCCAACCATGAGGACGGCCGCACCGAACGATGTCATCTTACCGGCCGCCGCGCCCGCGGCTGTGCCGGCGGCGGTCTCGCCCGCCGCCGTTGTGGCAAGCCCGGCGCCGGCGGCGGGTGCGGATACCCCGAGGGACAGCAGGGCGCCGCCGATGACCTTCAGGAGCGAGCCCACAGGGCCGCCGGCGACTTTCATGACGAGGAAGGCGCCGCCGACGCCCTTGACGACCGGGGCGACCTCCTCGGAATGCTCGGAAACCCATTGGAATGCGTCGCCCACCGAGCGGATGACCGGCTCGGCGGCCTCGAAGGCGTCGTCAAGGGCGTTTGCGGCATCTGCCGCGCCCTCGGCGGGACTCGACCACCCGGTGATCTGCGATACGGTCGACCATATGGCGTCGCCCATGGAGGACGCCGTGTAACCGAGCGCGTCAAGTGTTCCCGCGAAAGATGAAGCCGCCTCGTTGTTGAGCAGCGTCTCGCAGAAAGCGGAGGTCATCTCCACTGCGCCGGCAAACGCGTCCCCGGCCACCGAGACACCGCCCGCGACAACGCCGGAGAACACGGCGGCGAACGACGACGCCGCGTCCCGGATGCTCGGGTCGGCCATCGCGTCGGTGACGGCTCCGAACGCGCCGTTCACCGCGCCCTTCACGCCATCGATGACGCCGACGATGTTGGACGAGCCGATGGCGCCGATAATCTTGGCGACGCCCTTTGGGAAGGCGTTGCACATGTTGGAAAACGACGTCTTGATGCCGCCCGTCGCGGCCTTTGCCTGCTCAGAGAAGCTCGTGATGCCGTCCGCGCCGTTCTTATCGAGGTCGACCACGGCGTCAGCGAAATCCGAGACCGAGACCTTACCGTCCTTCATCCCCTGGTAGAGGTCGGATGCCGACGCGCTCTGCCCGAGCATGGACTTCGCCACCTGGTCGAGCTGGCCAGGCATCGCCTGCTGGATGCTCATCCAGGTGTCCATCTCCATCTTGTTGGTGGAGACGGCCTTGGTGAGCTGCGTCATAGCGTTGGACTGGATGTCCTCGGACGCGCCGCCAGCGAGGACGGCATCGTTGAATGCGAGGTAGCGGTCGGTCGCCTGGTCGATCGACTTGGACGAAGGGGCGAGCTGCTGCACGCCCGTCGCCGCCGCGTCGAGCCTCGTGGGAAGTTCCGACAACCTGTCAGACAGGGTGTCGACGCTCCTCTGCGACTCGTCCGCCCCGTAACCGAGCGACTGGAGGACCTTGGGGAAGTTGTTGAGCGTGTCGACGCGCGCAACCGCGGCGTCCACGCTCGAGGACACTGTCGAGACGACCCTCTGCACCACGCCGGCAACGACGCCGGTGATGACCGCGGCATTTGCCGAGAAGCCCGAGGCGACCTTGCTCGCCATGTTCCCGCCCGCCGTGGTTCCGGTCGAGCCGAACACGGAGTTGACGGAGGAGAGCCCGTCCCCGACGGCGCACAGCAGGCCGCCGGAAAAGGCGGCGGCCTTCCCAAGCACGCCGCCAGAAAAAGCAGCGCCCGAGGCCCTGCCCGAGCGCGAGAACGCCCCGGCGGCCCCCGATAGGGACCCGGTCAGTTTCGCCACGAACCCCGAGCCGGCGGTTTTACCCGCCGCGCCGCAAAACGCCTTGCCGAACTTAGAGCCCGTCGATGCGCCGGATCCGGACAGCGAGCTGTCGACCTTCGAGGCGAAGCCGTCCATGGACGGCATTACCTTCACGCTAACAGATCCTACGTTTGCCGCCACATTGCCTCCCTACTCATCGACGCCGAGCGCCGCCGCTATCTCTTCCCTCGCCGCCAGCGCCGAGTCCCTACGGCGCTCGTTTCTGGCGCGCTCGCCCGGCGATATGATCCGCTGCGGGGCATTGACACGCTTTTTGGCATCCTCGGTGAACCCGTAGTGGAAGCACCTGAGCTCGTGCTCGATCATGTCGAGCAGGCGCGTCTTGTCGTCCCACAGGTTGTCGGGCTCCAGCCGCACGGAGACCCGCGAGCGCGCCGGCAGCTGGGAGTAGAGGACCTGCCAGCGGCAAAGGTCCTCGTCCGTCGCCCCGTCGAACCCGCCGCCGAGGGGAAGGTCGATACCGTACGTCTGTCGGAAGTCGGCGACGACCTCTCCCCTCATGCAGGTCCAGGCGGCGGCGAAGCTTGCTAGTTTTTTGCCGCGGCCTCCATGGCGGCCTGGAAGAATGCGCCCCAGCGCTCCGCCGAGCAGCCCTGCCCGTCTTCGCCGAGCGCGTCCATGTACTCGACGGTCTTGCCGTCGAAGATCTCGTCCATCGCGTCCCACACCTCGTGCATCTTCTCGGGGATGCCGTCGTATGCCATGGCGCGCTGCACCTTCATGGACTGGATGGCCTTCTTGTTGATCTGGTACTTCTTGCCGTCGAACTCGAACTCGAGCGCGCCCTCGGGGCGCTTGGCCGCCATTAGGCCGCCGCCGTCTCGGTCGACTCGATGTAGTCGTAGCAGGTGTTGCCGTCCTCGTCGGTGAGGTACTTCATCGTCAGGGCGCGCTGGCAGAGCTCGGAGCTGGAGATGGTGAGGTCGTCGAGCTCGGAGGACTGGCCGCGCGGAACGACCTTGGTCCACTTGCGGCCGTTCTTCAGGAGGAGGAGCAGCACGTAGGCGAAGGTCGGGTGGGAGTCGGAATTGTGCTTGACGGTGATCAGGCCGCCCTTGTCGGTGACGTTGCCGTCGCCGTACTGGCGCTTGAGCGTCTCCGCCTTGATCTCGGCGAGCGTGAGCTGTGCGGACTCCACTCGGTTGGAGTTGCTGGAGTCCATGAGGTCACCGTTCATGTCGACCGTGTCGTTGGAGTCCTCGGAGACGGACTCGACGTAGCCGTCCTCTGAAACAAAGCCGAGGCACGTGAATGCGGGATCGAGCTCGCTCTTGTTCTTGATGACCTTGCTCGGCAGGGTGGTGCCGACGGGGGCCGAGAAGATGTAGCCGCCCTTCACGCCCTTTCCGGCGCTGACGTTGTTGGAGTTGTTCGCGTTGCTGACTTCGGCCATTCGCGCGTTCCTTTCTACTACTCGCAGACCCAGAGCTGGACCTGCACCACGTACCTCGCCCTGCGCGTGTCAGGGTCGGGCATCTTGTATTGGTTCGTGACCTCCGGGTGGAAGACGTTGGGCAGCTCGTCCTCAAGGGACGGGACGGCCGCCTTCACCTTCTCGGCGAGGGCTTTCGCCGGCTTCCTGCCGCCCTTGCCCTCAGTCCCCCAGCAGTCGATGTCGAGCTGTACCGGCTCCAGGAAGCCACCGCCCCCTCCGACCTGCTCGACGGTGACGTACGGCTCCGGGTGACCGGCGACCGGCTCGAGCGTCGCGTCCGAATCGGTGAGTTCGCACAGGCAACGCGCGACTTCGGCCTCAATATCCATGTGGTCATCCCTTCGAAGACAGGGCCGCCTTGGTCAGCAGCTTGTGCTTGGCCTGCGCGCGTTTTGCGTGACTCGTGTTCGCGCGAACCGAGAAGCCCTTCGCGAGCTTGCCTTGGCACTTCCTGACGGTGAATGCCGGGACGTCGTGGCCGTCCGGCGAGAGCATCGACGTCGCGCGGGCGGCGATGCGCTCGGCCTTGCCCCTGAGCATCCCCTGGAGCGCGGCGTTGCCGTCCATCGCCTCGGCGTAGCCGACGCGATTCCACTTGAACTTTCCCCAGCGGTACTCCCTAGCCATCGGCCGCCTCCAGCTCGACCGGGTAGCACCAGCGTCCCGGACACGTCTCGGGGGCGTAGGGTCTCGGGTCACCCACGACGCGCAGCTCCTCGCCGCGCACGCGGACCGAGCAGCCCTTGAGGCGGATGCCGGCCATGTCCCTCGGGAGATGCACCGAGTATGCCACGGTGGCGCCCTCCGGCCTGGAGGCGTCGAGGTCGGCGGTGGCGCCGGGCGCGACCACGGCCTCGACCTCCCGCACGTCTACGGCCTCGGAGACCGGCTCGTGCAGGTCGTCGTACACCGTCTTGCGGGAGACTATCGCGACCGTCTCGGTCGGTATTCCCATCATCGGCATCACGCCTCCTCCCAGCGGTCAGCGGCGGTCATGGGCGGGATACTGCGCACGCGGCACCCGGCCAGACCGAGCCGCTTGAGGTCGGAGCGCCCCAGGTAGAGGTCTCCAGTCGGGTTGGCGAACGTGACGCTCGCCGAGTACGGCCCGGTCGTCTGCGACTGCTGGGTGATGCCGGCCATGGCACCGGGCGCGTTGACCGCCCGGGCGACCATGGCCACGCAGACGGACTTCACGTTCTCATCGAACGTGGGGTTCGAGCCGGCGAGGTACTGGACACCCATACGGCGCCGATATGCCCCGCGCAGGTACGCCGAGGCATCCTCGAGCAGCGCGGCAACCCTGGCCTCGTCCTCGGCGGCACCGCAGCGCGCCTCGTAGTCGGCAACAGTGGCGAAGGCGCCCACTAGAGCGTCTCCAGGATGGCGATGAGCTCCGCCTTGGTCGCCTTGCGCGGGGCGAAGCCGTTGGCGGCCTCGATGGCATCGCGCAGCTGCTGCACGGTCATCTCGGGTGAAGGCTTCTCGTGCACGGGCTGCTCGGGTTCGTTGTCCACGACGTCCTCGCCCTCGTCCGCCTCGTCCTCGACGGGCTCCGCGCTAACCTCGGGCTCGGCGGGCGGGAGGTCAACATGGCCGAGGGCGGACAGTTCCGCGAAGCGCGCCTCGGTCAGCTCGACCTCCTCCCCCACGAGATGCACCGCGAGGGTCTCGCGGTCACGGTACGGGTAGGTGACCAAAGCGATCATGGATCCTCCTTAGGGTTGCCTAGGCGGTCGGGGCGATGGTGCCCTTGACCACGAAGTCGATGTACTCGGCGAAGAACACGAGGCCGACGTATGCCACGGTGTCGTAGGTCAGGCTCTTGAGCTCGGGCGAGTGGGACACGGCGATGTAGCCGCTCTCGTCGGAGTAGAAGCCGAACAGGTCGTCGCCGTCAGTCGGGGCGACGTAGACCTTGATGTTGTCCTTGACGGTGGCGTAGATCGTGCCGGCGGTCACGGAGCCGGTGGACACGAGCGTGCCCAGGCCCGCCCAGTTCTCGATGTAGGAGATGCCGAAGGCGCTGAAGACCTCGGACTCGCCGATCTGCTTGGCGAAGTCGACCGGGTTGGCGAAGTAGACGGTCTCGCCGCTGCCGAAGCCGTACTCCTCAGTGAGGTTGGACAGGGCGGCCCAGGCGTTCGCAGCGGTGGCCACGAGGCTCTTGCCGGTCGCGGCCGTGGTGCCCTCGGCGCCGAGGGCGGCGACGAAGTCCTTCTTGATGTTGCGCTGCATGTCGGAGATCATCGCGGCGTCGGTCTTGTCGACGGCGCCGTCGTAGCCGCGCTTCTTGACCTCCTGCAGCGTGGTCTGCTTGCGGTAGGGCTTGAGCGTCACCTCGAAGGTCGTGACGTCCTCGTAGGTGTAGCTGGAGAGCGGGATGTCCTGGCCGGCGGTGTACTCGACCTCGGAGAGCTTGCCGGTGATCTTCTTCTGGTGGAGCGTCTCGCCCACGGCGGCGTGGATGGGCGCGCAGGTGGACAGCATCGCCGTGAGCTTCTCGAGCGACTTGGTGAAGGTGTTCACAAGGTCGACGTTGCGCGCGGCTGCGAGGGTCTTGATATCGGGCATTGGGGCCCCTTTCTCCCCTTACTTGAAGAGGTCGATGTTGGCGGCGATGGCCGCCATGCGTTCCTTCTTGTCCTCGATTCCGAGGATGTCCTTCTTGGAGGGCTTGCCCGGCTTGGGCTTGCCGCCGGCCTCGGGCGCCTTCGGCGCGCCGCCGGCCGGCTTCACGATGGCGGCGACGGCCTTGGCCTGCTCGGTGAGCGCGTCCTCGTCCTCGCCGTTGAGCGTGGCCACGATGGAGCGGTCGAGCCCGGTGGCTTTGGCCACGGAGTCGACGAGCGCGGATCGGGCGGCGCTGGCCTTGAGCGAGGCGTTCTCGCTCTCGAGCGCGCTCAGGCGCTCCTCGACGGTCGGGTCGGTCTTGGGCGCGGCGCCCTTGAGCTTGTCGAGCTCCTTGAGGTTCGCCTTCGAGCGGCTCTCCCACTTGCGAGACTCCTTCAGCGCCTCCTCGTAGAGTGCCTTGTAGTCGGGCTCCTGGCCCTCTCCTCCGCCCTGTGCAGGGTCGATCGGATCGGTCTCGGCGGGCGTGGTCTCCTGGGCCATGCTCCCTCCATTTCCGCCCCGTGCGGGGCATCGTCTTGCCCCGTGCGGGGCGCTTTTCGGCATGAAAAAGGCCACCCGTGCGGATGGCCTGGTTCAACGTTTTGGTCGGGGCGGCGGGACTCGAACCCGTACGGGCGATGCCCACGTGCTCCTGAGGCACGCGCGTCTGCCATTCCGCCACGCCCCGATGGCACCTGGCCGAGGAATCGAACCCCGGTAAGCGGTTTTGGAGACCGCCGCACTGCCATTGTGCTAGCCAGGTGTGTATAATCTGATTTGAAAAGCCCTGGGCGTGCTGGATAGCTAACCTGGGGCTTATTTCTTTATGTCGTCTATGGCCCCGCCCCTGGTCAACAAGATAACGCGGTCGATGTCATGCCTCGACATCTCGAGCCGCACGCGCTTCAGCGCGTCCTCTCTTGTCACAGGGACTTCCTCGCAGTTAAGCACGACGATAGAAGGCTTTACCGGCCCACCTTCCACCTTTTCGAACTGCCGCACTGCCTTTCTTATATTGCGCTCGATGAACCTAAGCCCATTGACGCCAGACGCATCGCTTGTCGGGCTCTTCAGCTCGCATAGCTTGCCGTCGAGCAGCAGGTCGATATTGGAAAAGCCCTCCGGCGCGTCCTCCTTGCGGACGACGACCTCGTGACCGGCTGCCCGAAGCGCCTCGTGCGCCGCGAGGTCGTAGGACCCGCCGCGCTCGTGCGCGAAGGTCTCTTTCGGCTTCTTGTACACGACTGGAGGCCCAGGCGAACCGAGCACGGCACGCTTCGCCGCGTCCTTGCCGGCACTCGTCAGACTTTCGTCCTCATCGATGTTCTTGAACTGTGCCCACCGCTCACGCAGCTCCTCCGGGTTCACGCCCTCCACGAGCTCTGCGTCGGGGTCGTCCTCGAAGCCGGGGACCACCTTGCAGTCGCAGTGCCGGTGGAAGTGTTTGAACTCGCCGGCGGATTTGCGCGTATGGTAGACCGCGCCGCGGCTCGCGAGCATGATGCAGAAGGTGCAGGTCTCGAAGCCCGTGGGGACGCGCGCGAAGCGCACGCCCTTGCCGCTGTCGCGGCCCACGTTGGAGATGATCGTCTCGTTCAGGCTGCGGAGCGCGTCGTTGCGGGCGTACTCGCCGCACGCCCTGGCGAACGCTGCGTCGCCGCCCTTCACGAGCTTCTTCGCCTGGTACCTGGCAACGGTATCGACCGATTCTGGCCTGTAGGTCGTCATGGTGACGGCCTGCTGCAGCCTGGCGCCGTTGCGCTCTGCGAGGTCGTCGTACCACTGCGCCGCGAACTCCGCCGCCACGTCGTCGTAGCCCTGGACAAAGCCCTCCATGATGAGCTTCGCGGCCTCGCGTTTCTCGGCGACAGTCGCGCCCTCGTGGGCGCGGCACCAGGCGAGCACGGCGGCCTCCACGTCGGATGCCGCCCTGTCTCCTATCTTCGCCACGGCCCGGTTGTAGGCCGCGAACTCAGCCGCGCTAATCATCGGCGGGCGGCGCGGGCTCCGCCGCCTGGGTGACGCCCGTCATCAGGTCGAGCGCCGCCGAGCGCGTCACGTTGCGTCTGATCTCGGACGAGACGTTACGCACCTCGTCGTCATCGAGACCGTTGAGCCGCCAGAAGGTCGGCGTGCCGGCGAAACCCTCGACCACCGAAGCGAGCTTGATGGAGCTGTCGGTCTGCTGGGCCAGCGTCGGCATGGCTGGGTTCAAAAAGTGGACGGACACGCCGCAGACGCCCTCGGCCTCCTCGTAGGAGCACCCGAGTTCCGTCGCGATCGCGGCGGTCGCGGCATTCGCCAGCGCCGCCTTGGCCTCGCGGATGAAGCTCTTGCACTTGAGGATGAGCGGCTCGTTCTCGGCGTAGATCGCCTCGGCGGAGCTGGGGTTGTCGCTCATGATGCCGAACTGTCCCACGTGGATGCCGGTCGCGGCGCTCATGCGCTTGCACAGGTTGCCGAAGTGCTCTGTCATGGGCTGCATGCTCGGCTGCGTGAGCTGGCCGAACTGCGGGATCGTGCCGTCCTCGGTCTTGGTGACCTCGAAGATGGAGCCGATGAAGGCGCTCCATTTGGTCTTGTCGGCGAACGCGTCTCCGTCGGTGCCCAGCAGGTACTTCTGCGTGGACGCGGCGAACGCGGCGGCGATCTCCTCGTTGACGTTGGCGCGCAGGGCGCAGTCGATGAGCCAGCGCACCTCGGAGTTGATCCTGGAGACGCCGAACGGTCGGTCGTCGTCGGGGTTGTGGGGCATGACGAACATGGGCACGGCGCCCAGGCCGTGCTCCACGTACTCCGCCGACCACTCGTTGCGGCGCACCTCGCGGATGCGCACCATGCGGTCGGGCAGCATCACGTTGACCCAGTCCGGGCGGTTCGTGGGCCGCCCGCGGTCCTTGGCGAAGGAGACGACGAACATGCCGGCGGAGAGGCACTCGTGGACGTCGTCCCAGATGCCCGTGCACAGCGTCGGCGGGTACGCCGAGATGCGGGCGTGCCCGTCCTCGTCCGCCGTCACCACGAGCATGGAGAAACAGTACTTGAGCGCGGAGTTGACCGCCTTGCCGACGCGCGTGGCCATCTTGTTGCGCTTGGCCACGGAGGTGAGCAGGCCGTCGAAGTCCGCATCGTCGGGGCATGTGAACCCGTCGAAGGCGATGTGGTCGCGCATGACCTCCACGCACTTGTAGCCCCAGCCGCACGCGACCTCCAGGTCGCGCAGCGAGTCGGGAACGGCGATGCCGAGGTCCTTGAGCATGTTGCGCGCCTCGTAGTAGTCCGAGCGCAGGAGGTTGCCCCTGTAGTGCGTCTGCCAGCTGTTCAGCAGGCGGCGCACCGTCTCGCGGTCCTCCTCGAGCAGGCCGTCGGCGGACGCCACGGCGTAAGGTATCGAGATCAAGTGACCCTCGCCTTCATTCCGGGTTTTCTCTTCGATGTGCTGAGCGCTAGCAGCGCCAGCCCCGCGGCCTCGATGGGTGCGGCGTTGTCCCCGCCGAAGCCCCAGCCGCCTCCGGAGCCGATCTTGCGCTTGGGGGAGGTCTCGGCCGACAAGTCGAGCGCCGGGCACGCGATGTGCGTGACCGAGCCCGCCTTCGCGCCGGACGAGATGAGGCTCGCGGCGGTCACGGCCTGGTCGGTGCTCGGGCGCAGGATGTAGTCCTTGGGCATGCCCATGCCCGCGAGCCTGTCGCACAGGGCGCCGGCGCCGGCCTTGCCGTCGATGGCGACGCAGGCGTACCTGCCCGCCCTCGCGGCGATCCAGTAGGCCAGCCAGTCCGTGCTGGGCTCCGGGTCCTCGCAGAAGGGGAGCTCCACGTGCACGGTCGCGGATCCGGGAGGCCGCACGGCGCACGCAACGGCGACGGTCGAGCCGTCGGCGCTGAACCTCACGCCGGCGCAGACCCTGCAGCCGTCGGTCAGCTCGGGGCCGCTCCCCACGAGGCACTCGCCCCATGCGGCGGCGCCGATGACCGGCGGTTCCACCTGCGTCTGCGGGGGCAGCCAGTAGCCCAGGTATTCCTGGGCGGCGCCCAGCTCGTCCATGTCCTTCATTCCGGTGCGGATGGCGCGGATGTCGGCGTGGTACCCGAGTGAGGGCATGACCTCCGGCCAGCGGCTCTCATCCCAGATGTCGCCGACCTCCTCGACGCCGTACTCCAGCCACAGCAGGTCGGACGCCTTCTCGCCGCCCTCCCACGCCTGCTGCCGGAGGTTCTTGAACACCTCGGCGGGATTGCCGGCGCGGGTCGGCGTGCCGGCGTAGACGAGCATCAGGTTGTGCTTCGCGCCAGACGTCGTGGTCGGGTTGATGACCTGGGTGTGGATGCCCGTGAGCTCCTGGGCCTCGTCGTAGATGACGATGTCAAACGAGAAACCCAGGCGCGAGGACTTGGTCCTCGTCGAGAACTGGATGACGCCGCCGGAGCTGAACCGCATCCACTCCTGGCCGGTCTGCGAGCAGATCTCGACCAGGAGCTTGCGCCAGCGCGGTATTCCCTCGGACGTGTCGCCGGGGCGGCGCCCGAAGATCTTGCGGAAGCGGTCGACCATCTCCATGGTCGTGGAGTAGTTGTGCTCGGTCCACAGCACCTTGTAGCCGGCCAGCGCCGCCATGACCGCGACCCACACGATGAGGTCGACGGACTTGCCCTGCTGGCGCGGGATGGAAATGCCGACGCGGGGATGGACCCATTTGCCGCTCGCGTCCACAGCGCCGATGTCGTGGGCGAGCTGCTCCTGCCACGGCACGAGGTCGTAGCCCATCGTCGGGGCGAGCTCGACCGCGAGCGGGCCGAGGGACCTCTCGTAGGGCTGGACGAGGCGCAGCCTCGGTTTAGCCGAGGACGTCGCGCAGGATCGAGACGGCGTTGATGATGACATCGTCGCCACCGTCCTCACCGGCCCCCTCTATTCGTTCAATCTGGTCGAGCGTCTCGCGGTACTCCTTGGCGAGCCTGGCCGCCTGGCTGGGCTCGGCGTCGTAGAGCTGCCGCTCGATGATCTGCCGCACCCACCGGAGCCTGCCGAGCGTGTCCTGGCGGCCGTCCGGGCCGTCGGCCGGGGGCGCCGAGATGCCAGAGCCCACGGACTCCCCCGTGGACTCGCCGGTTGCGATCTCGCCGCTCTCCTTCATCCTCTTGATGAGCGCGCACACGCCCGAGCGTGACCTCTTGAGTTTCTTCGCGATAGCCGCAGGTCCGAGCGCCGGGTACGCGTTCTTGACGAACTCACGCTCGCCTGCGGTCCATGGCTTGCCCCTCGGCTTCGTGGACTTTGCGGACATTCCATGCACCTCCCGGTATGGACTCGGATTTAGGGCCTGCGCAAAAAAGGCGCAATGCCGCGGGGCGAGCCTTCGGCCCCCGGGGAGGGGGCCATCCCCCAGGGTCGGCTCACCACGGCAGCGAGGTCGAGCAGCCCACGTCGCGGGGGCGGGGCGATATCCGCTTGCTCAAAGACGCGAGGCTCTTGTTGCCGCGCCGCTCGTTGCAGATCCTGTGGGCCGGCGCGACGTTCGCGCGGTCGACGGGCGAGCCGCCCTTGGAAACGGGCACGATCTCGTCCACCTCGAAGCTCATGGGATGGCCGGCGGGCAGCGTGTAGTCGATGGCCCCGCCGCAGATGTGGCACGGCAGGCCCTGCGCCCTGAGCCAGGCGCGCACCTGCCGGCGGGCGTGGCCGTTGGCGTAGCGTGTCTTGGTGGCCACGGCTAGCGCTCCACGGGAGAGCGGCCCCGGTTGGCCATGCATTCCTCGAGCCCCGCGTAGCGCAGGCGCTCGACGGACTTGCCGGCGCAGGCGCCCTTGCGCCTGACCGCGCATCGGGCGATGCCCAGCGCGCGCCGGAATGCCCACGCCACGACGGTGTCGTACCGGCTTGCGGCGCGGACGATAGTCTCGCGTGTGACCACGGACCCACCTCATTAGGTTGTTGCTTAATGGAAAGGCCGGGATCCCTGAACTGCTGAAGGGAACCCCGGCCACTCATCTGTGCTTCCACGCACATCCGACCCGCAAGCCGCGCGGGCGGCGCTGCGAATCGACACCCTAGTTATATCTCAATCACAACGTGCAACGGCACGCAATCACGCGCAATCACGCGCAATCATATGCAATCACGCGCAATTGTTGGCAAACACGCGCAATAGCTGGCAATCACATGAAATAGTTGGCAATCACGCGCAATGACACGCAATAGCGAACCAGAAGAAAGGCCCCGACCGCACATGGCGATCGGGGCCGACATGCTGACGCGAACCAGCACCTGTATTATACGGCGACGGGAGCCTCTTTCGGGCGCCCGGCCTTGGGTGAATCGGCGAGTCTGGCCTCGACGGAGGCCTTGGACACCATGCGCTTGGTGCCGTCCCTCCACGATTCGAGCAACCCCGCGCCTATCAGCTGCGACACCCTCGCAGAGCTGACGCCGAGCATACGGGCGGCATCGGCTGCGGTGATGGCGGGAATGTCACCAAGCTCGCGGCTGACTGCGACGGCGATAATCTTGCCCCCGTTCTGCGGCTCATGGCCGAAGTCGGGCGCGGGAAGGTCGACCCCGCCCATGAGGTGGTCGTCGACCATGCAGGCGAGAAAGTCCGCCGCACTGGCGACGGCATCGTTCAAGTCGGACCCGAACGTGCCGCCACCGCCGAGCGAACCGCACGGCACGGCATCGACCATGCCGCCAGAATCAAAGAATTCGAATTCCCATACGTAAACCATTTAAGTCTCCTTTACGTGGGTGATGCAAGACGTAGCCCCAAAGGGGCGGGGCTAACGAAGCCCCGCCTGTCTCAGAATCCTCTTGGCTATCTGGCCCTCGATCTCCCTGTGGCGCTTCACCAGCACGAGCTTGTCGTCCTTGACGAACTTCTCGTGGTTGGTGCCGCCCTTGGAGATAAAGCCAGCTTCCTCGAGGATGCGGACCAGTTCGCGTCTCTGCATGTCACCTTCTTTCTATTGACAACTATATATTAGCATATACTAATAGTTATTACTATATAAATCTTAGCTATCATTAAGCTATATCTCGGCAGCTCCTCGCCCTTGTCGCGCACGGGCGAGGCCGGTTAGGTTCACCCAGTCAAGAGCCGCAGACAGGTCCGCCTGTATGGACCTCACCGACACGCCCAGCGTCCCCGCGATCTCCTGCAGTGTGCGGTCCTCGCAGTAGCGCAGCTCCAGCACGTCGCCCCAGCGCTTGCCGGGGTTGGCCGAGCGCACGCCCGCGCAGAGCTCACGGCCCCGCTCCACCTCATGCCGCAGCTCGGACAGCTCGGCGCCGCTGCGGCGCTCGTAGTCTATGCGGTCGTCGGTGGACCTCATGAAGTCTGCGCCGTGCGCGCCCTTGCCCACGGCGTCGTAGCGCTGGGCGCGCACCTGCTCGCGCGCCTGCATCGACTGGATGACCGCCAGCCTGCGGTCGATGCCGCGCTGGGCGGCCCGTACAGTCTCCAAATATTCACGTGCATCCATGTGACCTCCCGCGTGGTACCATGCTCTACGCCACATAGAGGATGCCGGGAGGCGTCTTTGCCAAAGGCCGCCGGCGCTCCAACGCCAGCGGCCTTAATTATATATCTACCTGCGGAAACTCAATATCTCATAGCGACTTCGCGGCGCATGGCCATAATCTCGTCGTGCGCCGGGCCCGTGGGCGCCAGGTAGCGGTCGACCCTGTCGCGCTTGGGCTTGGAACCCTTGCGCCTCGCTTCCCTCGCACGGTCCTGATCGTGCTTTCGCCGACAGTCCTCCGAGCAGTACTTGGCCTTCGGCGCCTGCGGGATGAAGACCCTCCCGCAGACCGCGCACGTCCTCTCCTGCACATCCCACATAACGGTCATCTCATCGACCTCCTGAGCCTGCGGGCGCGACGCGCCTCGATGCTCTTGCGCACGCGGCGGTTCTCGGCGAGCATCCGCCACAGCTTCTCAAACAACCTCATCGCTTAGCCTTCCTCGACCTCTTGAGTGCGCGGGCCCGGGCGCGTTCCAGCGCACGCGCCCTTCGTTCCGAATCCCTGATCTCCCTCGCCGACACGCTCGGCGCGTCTGCCCGGCCGTGAACGAGCGCCCGGCGCGCGGTACCCGACACCAGATCGGGCACCGCGCGCCAGGCGGTTGCGCGGAACGGCTCGGCCGCCGAGCGGATCACCGGCTGTTCCAGCTGTCCGCGAGCATGGCGACAGCCTCTTTTCGCGGCGTCGCCATCAAGCTCCCCCACGCGATACTGTTGGACATCCCGCAGGAGGGGCACGTCACGCTCATCACATTGGGACGGTCCAGCGAGCGCTCGCGCACGTCCTCCACCTTGGGCTCGACCCCGCACTTGGGGCACGCCTTGAACTCGGCATCGTTAAAGGTCATGCTCTCTCATCCTCCAAAAACCCAGGCACGAGCCTGCCGACCATTGCGACGGTCTCCAGCGTAGTCATCGAGACTGCGAGACTATGGCAGAAGCAGAGAACCTCCTCGTCATCGACCTTGTCCGTCTCCTTGCCCTCGATTGCATTCAGCACGCCGCGCGCGTCCTCGGCGATCTCGTTGAGCAGATATGTCTTCAAATCCTTATAGCTCTCGTTCACTTAAAGCTCCTCTCCACAGAACGGGCAGTACTTGATGTCCTCGATGTAGGCGTCCGCCGTCACGTCGGCGCCGACTGTCTCTCCGCACGAGCCGTTGACTGAGACGTCGAGCTCCACGCTGGTATCCAGCTCGACCCTGACGATCGGCTCGCCGTCGTATCGGCGCGTCAGGGTCATGGAACCCACAGACCAGCTTCGGACGTCTCGGCCAGGCGCAGAATGGACTGACGCGATGCGGGATCCACCGCAGAAGTAGCAGCTCATTCGCCATCACCCGCGAGCAGGGAGTGAATGCGGCAGCAGATGCTGTGAAGCGCCCTCGCCTGGCACAACGTGCCGCCGCACCTGTCAGCGCAGGCATCGCACATCCCAGAGACAACGTTGTAGGCGTGCGTCGGTTCTTCGCTGGCAGGGCAGTTCATAGCAGCTTTGATATCGTTCATCAGGGCGCCGAACGTATCCGGGCGAATCAGGTGCATCTCTTCCACCCTCACGACCCCCTCATCGCAGCAGGCACGCCAAACGCCAGCGCCGAGCAGATACTCATATCTCTTGACCGTGCACTCCATGCCGCCGTCCGCAAAGAGCGTCGCGGTCGACAGGGAGACCTTGCGTCCCTCCTTGTCGACAGGGCCCAGCGGCATCACTTCCCCGTCCGGTGTCATCACGCTGTCGGCTGTGAAACGTTCCCCCATCAGTCCTCCTATCGGCTGTAGGCGAGGGCGATGTCCTTGAAACGGTCATACACCCTGTCGTTGACGATGTATCGGTTGTAGTCGCCCTGCTCCGTATAGTGCCAGCGGCCCTCGCTATGCCCATCGAGCAGGTAATCGCGAAGCGTGTCGTCCGGTGTGAAATCTCCGTCGACCATCTGGCGGAACGTCAGCTCATCGACACCCAAGTAGCCGCGGAACGCCTTCGCTATTTCCTCGACAGCGTTGATGGTGGTTTCCTTGGTGACGACGAACACGACGCGAATAACCGTCCAACACCTGTAGATGCTCTCACGATGCGCAAACGCCTTGTTCACGCGGTCGAGGTCATCGACGGTCCTACAGTGGTAGACGACGCGGTCGAAGCCTCTCAGCAGACGCATGACATCGTCGTCGTGCATGTATTGACGGAGAGTCTCGGCGCTTGTGTGCATCTCCGTCTCGACGTTGTGCCAATAGCAAATCTCTTGTGTCATGGCGTACCACGCGGCACGCGTCTTGTCGGTCACAATGCCGTGCATCGGGTCGCCGCCACCGGAGAAGCTGAGGGACTCAATGTAGTCATCTCGCAGCAGGTTGCGCAGGGTTTTCGACACGGCCAGTGCGTCAGTCTCCGGCAGGGCCATACCGGTCTGCTTGGTGATGCAGTACGGGCACTGGTAGTGGCACCCGAAGTTGGTGATGACGGAGTAGTTTGTGTTAGGCATCCTGCTCACCCCTCAGCTTGTGGATGCGCGCTATGACATCTATCTCGCGACCCTCATGGTCCCTGGGAAGTGGGACTTCTCTCATTTCGCACTCCAATCCTTCTCGATTTCCTTCTCTTCCGCGACCATGATCAGCGCCTTGTTGAGGCATCGCCTCGCCTGGCGCAGCTCTTCGCAGACATCGCGACATGTCGCAGCTTGTCGCAGCCTGTCGCACTCCCTGAGCGACCTCTTCGCGTCCTCGAGCCTGCCGATGGCGAGGTCGATCCAGTCCGCGGGGCCGCACGCGTAGCTCATCGGGACTCACCCCTCACGCCGAAGATTTCGGCCAGGATGTCGCCCAGCGTGGCCATGAACGGCTCGGTGCTTACGGGGTCGTACTGCACCTCGAGGTAGTCCGGGTAGCCGATGGTCACGCCCGTGGGCTCGCGCCCGGGCAGGCACTGGTAGCCCCAGATCACGCTCACCCGGTGCTCGTCCAGGACGGTCACGGTGCGCTCGATGCGCAGCCTGTAGCCGCCCACCCGCTCGGTGTCGTACGTGTCGTCGGCCCAGGGAATCCGGTGCCTGTCGAGGGCGTCCCGGTAGGCCCTCATCACCGCTGAGATCTCGGTCAAAACCTCTCTCACTCTCCTTCTCAAAAGAATTAGGTGTTCTTTGCCGCGGGGACTCCCCCGCCGGCCCCGTTTCCGCCCTCTAGCGGCGGGAACCCAATCGCCTGCTGGCCCAGCTGCCCCGCCGCCGTTGGCACACCTTTGGCATACCTCCAGCGCGGCTCCTCGCCCCTCGCGATGGCGGCGATGTCCATCCGCAGGTCCTCCTTGGCGCGCTTGCGGGCGCGGTACTCGTCGAGCTTCTGCTTCTTGGCCAGGCGCGCGCCCTCGTCGGCGCTGATGACGTTGGCCATGTAGATCCGCGTCACGTCGAGCGGCCGGCCGGCTGCGGGGTCGAAGCCCTCGAGCATCTCCCTGAGGGTGATCATGACGCCTCACCCAGCTCCCGCTCTAGGGCGGCGATGACGTCGTCCTCGGTCTCGGCGGGCCGCCACACGGCGACGCGCTCGACCTCCTGGGAGGTCTGCCCGCCCCGCGCCTTGCGCTGCGCGTCGAAGCCGACCTGCCTGCGGCTCCAGTTGCGGGCGAGCGCCCACACGTCGGTCACCGGCAGGCCGTTCGACAGCGTCCAGCCCTGCGCGGCGTAGTGATCGAGGAACTGGACCGGGTCGCCGCGGAGGCAGTTCGCGGCGAAGTACGCCTCCACCTCCTCCACCGACGGGGGCTCGAAGTCGTCATGGGTTTGGCGGGCCGCGCTATAACCCGCTAGGGTTATCTCCTTCTCCTTCTCTTTCTGTTGGCTACCCTGCTGGCTACCCCCTTGGCTACCCCCTTGGCTACCCCCTTGGGTAGTGGCAATGCCGCCCGCCTTGGCAGCCCTCGCCTTCCCCCCAAGGCTGCCGTTGACCATGGCATCGATGCGGCCCCTCGCGAAAGTGAACGCCGCCATGGTGGTGGGCTTCAGCTTGGGCTCGGCGCCCTCGTAGCCGTAGCGCAGCATCGCCCACGCGAGCGCCATGCCCTCCCTGTCGCCCAGGGCGCGGCAGCCCTCGTAGAAGTCCCTGTTGAAGTTGAAGTTATTCATCCGTCTCACCTCCGTAGATCGAATCGGTAAAGGCCGCGGCGGCGGCCTGGTCGCGGCCCGGCATGACCGAGCCGTAGATGTCGAGCGTCGTCTTGACGCTCGCGTGCCCCAGGCGCTCCTGGATGGTCCTCATGTCGAACCCGTTCATGAGCAGCCATGAGGCGTGCGTGTGCCTCAGCGAGTGGAACACCGTCTCCTCCGGCAGCCCCAGGCCCCTCGCGAGCGACTTGAAGCGGCTCGTCACGGTGGACGGGCGCGCGATGCCGCCTGCCGGCCCGAAGGTCACCACCATCGCCGCCGGTCCCTTGCGCGAGAGCCACGTGTCCTGCCACTCCAGGTGGCGCTGCAGCTGCGCCTCCACCGCCGGGGCGAGCGCCACGTTGCGCACGCGCCTGCCCTTGGTGTAGGCCTGCCGGTGCAGCTCGGGGTGCTCGACCGCCTGCCCCACGACGTGCAGGTCGTGCAGGGAGCGGCGCCAGTCTCGGCGCTGCAGCCCGCAGATCTCCCCGCAGCGAAGACCCGTGTTGAGGGCGAGGTAGGCGGCCATGGCCTCGGTGCGCCGCGAGACGTTGGCGGCAGAAGCAGATCGCGAGGACATGGCGGAGGCCAGCGCCCGGGAGAGCTCGTCGGTATCGAGCTCGGACAGCGCGAACGGCTCCACGGGGTCGGGCGAGGGCGCGGGGACGTCGAGCATGATGTCGCGGCCCAGCGCCGGCAGCCACGAGCGGTAGGCACCCTTGAGCAGCGCGTGCATCTTGAGCAGCGTCTTGGGCGACAGCCCCTTGCCGCTCCTGGGGGCGAGCAGCATGCGGTACGCCGCCGACACGTCCCATGGTTCAAGCTGGTCGTAAGGCAGGCGCCCGATAGTCGGCTCCACCATCGTCCTGACCACGCTGCGGTACGTGGCCACGGAGTTGTCGGACAGGCCGTTGACGGGGTCGGAGATGTACGTCTCGAGCATCGAGGACAGGCGCTTCGAGCTGTCCCGGGCCGACGACGGGTCGAACGTGGCCGCCCACCTGTCGCACTCGGCCTGGGCCTGCTCGCGCGTCAGCTCCGCGTCCCACGACCTGTACGGCCTGATCCGCCTACCGGTCACGCGGTCGGTGCCCATGTAGGGGCGGGCGAACCAGCGCCCGTCCGCCCCGCGCTGCACGACCGCCCGGAGCTCGCTAGAGGTCGGCACTGGCGGCGAGCTCCTTGGCGATATGCGCGATCCTGTCGCGGTCGTCGAGGTCGACGTCCAGGAGCAGCTTGTGGGCGTCGGAGGGACTGACCGCCGCGAGCATGACCTGGCCCCTGGCCTCGGTCTCGTCGATCCCGAGGCCGACCATGACCCTGACGGACTCGCTGACAAGCCGACGCATGACGCCAAGGGCGGTGTACTGGGTCATATAGCCTCCCGCAAAGACCAGCACGCCGTCATCGGTATCTCCGGCGCAGACGATGGCGTTCACCTCGAGCTCCACGGGCTCGACGTTCTCGCGCCCGATCGTCACCTTCATCTTCGGCTCTTCGCTACTCATCCTTCTCCTCCTTGCCAGACTCCTCGCCCGCATCGATACTCAGGTCGTATTGGACCGCCTCGCGCTCGTCCTCCTCCGAGTACCCGCCGTGCACCGCCGCGTAGACGAGCTCGATGCGCGCGCGGTCCTCGGGTATGCCGGCCCTCACGCCGAATGAGACCAGCTCGGAGACAGCGGCCTCGGCGAGGACCGGGAGCGACTCCGGGTCGAGGTCGCCGACATGAATCGCGGGCCCCGGCACGCCGCCCGGGCGCATCGTGACCACCACGGCCTCGCGGCAGGGGACCGCCACCTCGCGCCCCCTGGCCCTCACCGTCACCGTGACGTAGTTCTCATCCTCGCTACTCATCCTTCTCCTCCTGGACACTCGCATTCACCCTCGCCATGAGCCACTCGTCGTCCCCGCCGGGCTCGAAGCCCGCCGAGCGGAACAGCTTCCAGTGGCCGAGCCATTCCCCGGCATCGTCGCCGCTATAGCTGCTGTTGAGCTGGGCCATGTTCTTGGCTATGCGCATGAGGCTGCAGCCGGCCTCGTACTTCCCGGGATCCGTCGCTCCGAGACGTGCCATGAACCTGTCTCGCGCCTGCTGGAGGCGCTCTTCGCCCATCGTGTCGGACAATCCAACCGGAACTATGCGGTTCTCGAGCACATGCCGCGCAATGCCATCGCACACAACGAAGGCTCCGTCCGCGGTGAAGTCGACCATGCGCCCGTACATGTCCTTGAGCGCGGCTTCCTCGCGCGCGGCCTCCTGCTCGGCTCTGATCTCCTCCTCGGTCTTCTCGGGCTCGGCGTCCTCGCCGCCCTTCGGAGTGAAGAATTCCCAGTAGTAGTCATCCCACACGGCAACGGTGCCGGCGGCAAACTCCTTCGCCTCGAGCTTCGCGGCAACGAGGCCGGGTTTGGCCCAGTCCTTGTAGACGAACCCCTCGGGCTTTTCCTTCACGACCGGGATGCCCGCGTCGCCGAACGCGTCGTAGTCCTCGGCCTTGGCCTCCTCGCGCTCGTTGCGGCGGCGGATCTGGTCTGCCTTGCCCGCCCAGCCGTCACCGGCGGCGAGGACCGCCTCGATGTCCTTCTCGTCGTCGAAGGCGGACGCCGCCTCGAGCTGCTCCAGCGTCACCTGGCGGCCCTCGATACTCCCGCGCAGCCTGCGCGCCGCGCGAATCTGCCTGGCGGTGGCTCGGCTGGCGCGCTCGATGCGCTGCTCGTCGACGCCAAGCACGAGCATCTGCTGCACGCCGCGTGCGCGCTCGGCCTCGGTCAGCTGACGCTTGTCGTCGGTGGCGAGCATGGCCACGAGCTCGTTGGCCTCGTCCATGCTCTCCGCCACCAGCGCGGACACCTCGCGGTCCTCCCCGTAGATGGACGACAGCGCTCGGTAGCGGCGCTCGCCGTCGACGATACGGAACACGTTGCCGTCCGCCACGACCACGGGCGGGTTCAGCGGCTCGCCGCCGGTCGCCTCGATGCTGCGGGCCAGGGCGCCGATGTCGCCGAAGTCCTCGCGCGGGTTCTGCGAGCTCGGGCGGATGTCGCCCAGGCGAACCTGCCTCTTCTCAAACTGCATGTCATTCCTCCTAGTAGTTAGTAGTACATCCCGCTCGGGGCGGTCCCCTCGATGGCGCCGGCTATGGCCAGAAGCGAGAGCATCGCGACGGCGCACGCCACGCTGCGCACGCGCTCGGACAGCGTTCCCCACCAGGCCGACACCCGGTCGCTAAGCAGCAAAAGAATCTCGCTCATGGGTTCCCTCCTCGATCCACTCGTCGACCCACTCGGGGCGCACCAGGTAGCCGCGGCAGCGGCCGTCGGGCAGGCAGTAGGTGAGCCTGCGCGCGTTGCATTCGTCTCTAAGGGTGTTGTAGGGCACCCCAAGCACGCGCGACACCTCGTCGAGCGTGTACAGCAGCTTGCGCGGCAACTTGAGCTCGGCGGCAAGTGCTCGGAACGTCTGGGGCTTCTTGCTGGTATCATCCATGGATGACCTCCTTTCAGGTCGGCCTCCCGCGTACGGTCCTAACGCTGCGGGAGGCTCTTTTTTTGGGTCGGGCGTAGGGCGGACCCTCCCCCGACACGGCACCGGCTGGAACGCCCGGCGGATGGTTAACGGAGCCCGCCGGGACCGGTGCCGCCTCGGGGAAGGGGCCTCAGCCCCGGAGCGAGGCGAGCGCCCACGCCGCGATGAACGGCAGCGCGGCCGAGAAGCACATCCGCGCCAGGCCATAGGCCCCCTGTGCGGCGCACATCCAGCCGGCGGCGTCCATCACGACGGCCGAGGCCAGCAGCGCCCGGGTCATTCGCGACCGCGGCCGAACGGCCACTCGCCCGGCGCGGGGTCGATCTCCATGACGTCGTAGGCCACCGGGTCGCACGCCTGCCTGCGGTCGAGTTCCACCATGCATGCGAGGTAGGCAACGTCGCCGGCCTGTACGTGCTCGCGGAACGCGTCGCGCGCGTCCGCCAGGAACTTGAACACCTCCGTGTGCCACACGAGGTCCTCGTCCGCCCACGTCACCATGCCGTTCGGGTTCGTGATGTCGTCGGGCAGCTCGTAGCTCTTCCCCGTCATTCCTCTTCCTCCAGATCCTCCATGGGCACGCCCGGCCATTCCTCGTCGATGGCGGGCACACGTAAGAGCATTCCGCCGCGCCACAGGTAGCCCTTCCCCTTCACCCTGACGGTGGCCTCGCTGAAGACCGTGTAGGCCCAACCGTGGAGCTCTCCCAGCTCGGCCGCCGAGGTCTCGACGAGGTCGATGTCGAGGTCCTCGGTAAATAGGAACTCCGCCCGGATCCTGCGCCTGAGGCTCTCCGCCGTCTCGCAGAGGATGCCGCCCCTCTCCCTGAACGTGAACACCTGGTGATCATGCCCTTCTCCTTTCAGCAGTTCGTTAGCGCGCCGCGGCTACGCGGCCTCGTCCGTGTTCCAGCCCATCAGGTCGTTGGGCGTGCAGCCGAGGGCCAACCCCAAAGCCGCGAGGCTCTCGAGCGAAGGCGCCGAGGCCTTGGCCAGATAGTTGCGGATGCTGTAGACCGACACGCCCGAAGCCGCGGAAAGCTCCTCAGCAGTCTTGATGTCGGCGTGGGCCATGGCCACGCGCAGGTTATGGGCGACTCGTGTGCAAATATCCGTCATTCATGTACCTCCGTTCAAGCAATCTACGTGTTTCGCGTTTGCTGATACCCATTATCTACGTGATTCACGTATTGTCAACATGATTCTAGTAACTTTCTTGATAGATATACACATTTCGCGTAGACTTCTGCATGAAGAAGGGAGAGATATATGTATGAGCTCTCAATAAAGAAGATGCGCGAGGCAGCTGGATTTAAGAAGCAGCCAGACGCCGCCCGCGCCCTTGGATGGAAAGAACGCCGCTACGCATCCATCGAGCGAGGTGAAGTGAAACTGACCGCAGAGGACGCATGCGTGATAGCCGAAGTATTTGGTTGTACGCCAAACGACCTCTGCGGATGGCCGCCCGGCTTGAATGATGGGTTTGCCGATGAACTCGGCCCCGAGGAGGGCGAGCTGCTCTACTGCTACCGGCAGAGCACAGAGAAGAGGCGCTCGAAGATCCTGGAGACGGCACGCGACCAGGCCGAGCTCTCCCAAGCTCAGGCTGCAGCGCCTGAAGGCGAAGGGCTGGAAGCGAATCAAATAAAGTCCGCGTAGCAAGGTTAGGAGGTACCCATGGGCTTGTTCAGCTCATTAGCTAAAGCAATTTCGACGATCAATGGCACATCGACAAGCGCAGGCACCCCTATCACGAAGGGTGCGCCTGTCCCCGTTGCAATGTCCGCGCAAGATGGTAGACACCCCGCTGCGCGTGTCATAAACATCGACGGCGATTGCGAAAAGACGGTGTTTACCTACATCGGCGCACCCCTTAAAGGCATTCGGAGAGGAGCCGAGTTCTACGCCGAACCACTCGGCCACGACATGGTTATACACAGCAAGTCAACCGGTACGACAGCCGACAGCGCCGAGATGGACGACACACCCCTCTCCTACAACGGCACCGCGTTCGGATTTAGCTACTCGGGACTCGGGTTTCTTAAGGAGATGGTGGCGGCCGGTTTCACGATCCGCATCAAGGTCAAGAAAACCGGCATGTATTCCCCCGGCGTCCCCGAGCTAGTCAGCCTGACTGCGGAGCCCTGGCTCTTGAAGCAGTGGTGGGAACGACAGAAGACGCTATCGATTCCCGTTCCGTTCTCCGAGGAAGACGAGCTTATTAGACATGAGGCGCAACATAAGGCAAGAGTCGCTCAGGTAAGGCGTAGGCGAACGGGCATCGAACTTACAAAGGATTCGCTTGAGGTATGGGTTACCGTTACCGATAGCAACTGGATTGGCGGCAAGCTGCCCAGAAAAGATTTCCGTTTTACCCCGTCATTCGAGATAGTCCCGACACCAAAGGGCTCGTCGGCAAAGCCCCATATCAAAGTACTCGCCAACGGTAGCCCGCTCGTCGAGATTAGCGCCAGGAGCGTCGAGGCCTACAAGCAAATCTCAGCAAACAGGGGAAGACCGTGCCGTGCCATCTATATGCGTGACTACTACCAAGACGGCACCGACCAAACAAAGATCTATCTGGTATTTGACTAGATTATTGGAGGACGCCCATGTACCCGATGAGGACCCATTGGCCGGTCTGCGGGCATCTCACGGCACGCACGTCGTACTCGGCTGCCAGGGAGTATGCGCACGGCCTGAGCGTCGCAAACGGTACGGGGCCCGCAGCGTCGTCCTTCACTCCCAGGGAGACGACCCTCACGGTGTCCCCGCGCTCCTGCGAAACGAGCTCGTACCCAAGGCTCAGCGGAATACCCGTGAGCCCGTCGTAGATCATCGTGTCGCAGGAATCGTCCTCGTACGTATATGCGCCGACGCTGTAGCGAGCCATGGGTACCTCCAGGAGCGTAAATGGTGTCCATCACGATTATGACCCGCGGCGCGGCAGGGTTTTTCAGGATTTTCCGGAAAAACCTCTAACGGCGCAGGCTCCGAAGAACCAGCCGCTGATTTAATTTAATCCTTAATCGCGCTAATCTTTTATATACTTTATTACTTAGCTGTGCTAATATTTAATTGTCGAAAGGAGTTAGGCGGTGACTAAGAAGAGGGACCTCGAGCGGGAGCTGACCGAAGCGGGCTACGTAAAGCTCAGCGGCACCGGCGCCAAGCACGACAAGTTCCGCCGCGGGGACGTGACGGTGACAGTGCCCAGGCACCGGGAGATAAAGGAGACGACCGCTCGGGGAATCAGGAAGGAAGCGGGGCTGCTCTAGCCCCGCCCCTCCCCTTCACCGCAGGAAAGGAGACCACCATGATCGTCATGCAGGAGTTCGAGGTCTACCCCGACCCCGAGGGCGGCTACGCCGTGGAGCCGTGCGGGCTCGCCGGTGCCACCGAGGGCGATACCTACGAGGAGGCCGTGGAGATGGCCGTCGACTGGCTGCGAATCCATGCCCTGGCGGCGCTGGAGCGCGGGGCGAAGTTCGAGGGCGGTGGGCTTGGCCATGCGCCGCAGCACGGCGGCACGATCGTCACCGTCGCGACCAGCGTCGAGCTGTCCGACATCCCGGCCGTGACCGCAGCCGAGGCCGCCGAGATGCTCGGCGTGAGCACCGCGCGCGTGGCGCAGCTCTGCCGCGACGGGAGCCTGAGCAGCTGGAGGGTCGGCAACACCCGCATGGTGTCGCGCGACTCCATCGAGTACCGCATCGCGGCCAAGCCCGGGGCGGGCCGTCCGTGCAAGGCCGCGACGGCCTAGCGGCCACAAACAACAAAACCCCACCGCGCACGGCTGGAACCTTGGCGCGGTGGGGTGACAACAAGGATGCCGGAGTAACACGGAGATAGCTCCGGGCAACCTAGGGACATTATATGACACGCAAGCAGAGGCGCCGCGCGTGGGGCTCAATCACCGAAGCCAAGCGTGGCAAGAAATACATCCTCCGATGGCAAGAGAACACGCCGTGTGGACGCAAGCGCAAAACCAAGACGGTATACGGCACCTATCGCGAGGCATGCACCGAACTCGACCGCATCCACGTCGAGCGTGCCGATGACAAGCCGGTGCCGACCATCGCCCAGGCATACGGCACATGGCTCGAGCCGACCATGGCGGCACAGGTCGCGGCGGGCACGCTCGCGCCGAATACGCGCAACCTCGTCACTAGGTCGTGGGCGAACTACGTCGGCCCCTCATGGGGCTCAATGCCGGTCGACCAGTTGCGCCCCGTGCATCTGCAGGAATGGCTACTGACCTTGCCTGCAGCAACGGCGGACACTGCCCTACTCACCCTGCGCAAGATTTACGGCACTGTGTCGGGCTTTGTCGTGCTGCCCATCGACCCGTTTGCCGCCACCGTGAAATACACCATGCCCACGCGCAAGACGCGCGAGCGCTCCAAGCGCCTGTACACGCTTGCCGAATCCAAGGACATCCTGGAGCGCCTGCACGGAACCTCGCTCGAGGCGCCGTTCATCATGGCGTGCTTTGGCTCATGCCGGTCGGGCGAATCGCTGGGCATCCGCACCGATGAGGTCATGCCGTTCGCGGCGGAATCCACAACGCTCGCAACGGTCGACCTCGTGCGCCAGATGGAGCAAGCGGGCATCGAGCCCACAGCGGACGGCGTACTCAAGACGCGTAAGTCCATACGCACAGTCGTGGTGCTGCCGGATGCCGCCGGGCGCCTGCTCGAAATTGCAGACGAGCGCCGCGCGGCAGGCTCCGAGTGGCTAGCAGATCGCGGGGACGGACTGCCCATGAATCGAGGGATGTGCAATCATAGATGGAAGAAGTGGTGCGCAGCCGAGGGCATCGAGCACATCCCGTGGTCGAACCTCCGCAACTCGTGGCGAACCATCTGCGAGATGGAGCTGCACATGCCCTGGGACCTCATGGAAATGCTCATGGGCCACTCCCTGCCGGGCGTGTCCGGTCGGCATTATATTCGTCCCTCCCGTGAGCAGGTGGCGCGCTCCGTTTGCGACGCACTTGGGATAAATTGGGATATTTCCCAACAAACCAGCAGGTAAAACGAATACCGTTAATAGTGGCAATATTAAGATTCGCAGCCCAAAACCGCCGCAAAGGGGACAGGCACCTTTGCGGTGGCTCCCACAAACATCTCGATCTGTAACAGTAACTCGGCAAAATCGACCCTAGATGTTACAGATCAAGACAAACAATCGATATCGACCTAAATAATCTTAATCTGTAACATCTAGCCCGTTTTCGGCCTTGGAACTGTTACAGATCAAGACAAACAAACGAAACAAGCCCCCGCAAGGGGAACTCTGTGGTGGTTTGGGGCCGTGCTACTCACCGAGCATCTCTTTGAGCTTGGCTGCCACGGCATGTCCCAAGCTCTCGTGGCTCTCGGGCATCATATGCAGATAGTCGATATCGCCCGGCTCGGCAAAGTCGGCGGCATTCAAAAAGTCGCAGCCAAACTGCTCGGCCACATGCGCGTAGTACTCACCAAAATGCTCAGATGCCTCAACGGAATGATCGTCAAAGTCGGTCATATACACATCGGCGATCTGCGGCTTAATCTTGATAGGAGCCATCAACAGAATGCGCGGACAAGGCGCAGCGTCGGTCCACGGAAACGCGCGGACGGCGCGAATCAGCGCCATGGCGCCGCGGGCAATATCGGAGGCCGTCACGCCAAAGACCGTCTTGCAGTCGTTGGTGCCCAGCATGATCACGATCGCATCCAGCGGCTTATGGGCCTCGAGCAGCATCGGAAGCGCGCGAATGCCGTTGAGGTTGGTGTCCAGATGGCACATATCGTCGCGCACCGTCGTGCGACCATTTAGACCTTCCTCAATCACATGCCAGCCCTTACCCAGGTCACGCTGCACCACGCCGCACCAGCGCACATCCTACGCATAGCGCACTGCGGTACCGTCGCGCATACCCGCCGGATCATAGCCATAGGTGTTGCTGTCACCAAAGCACAGAACGTTTTTCATCTTGAGCTCCTCATTCAGTAAAAAGCCGACGGGGGCAACCCCTCCCGTCGGCTTGGCATATCACATCGCGCGCACCGCTTACAGGTACTTGCGCCAGTCATCCTCGTCCTCATCATCCTCGACTGCTGTCTGGGCCTGCTCGGCGGCGCGAGCGGCTGCGGCGCGGGCGGCAACCTGGGCATAGGACTCCTCGTTGCGCTCGGGGAAGTTTGCCAGCACGTGCTCGAACTTGGCAAAGTCCTCATCCCAGCGCGTAGAGGGCACGGCAAAGAAGACCTGCTTGACCTTGAAGTCGCCCGACGCGAGCTCCTTGCGGAAGAGCTCGGCCACGGCCTCGGCATCAAAGCCGTTGTTCTCGCAGCCCCAAGCACCCAGCACGAGCTTCTCGCGACCAAGCTCATCGCAGATGGCAAGGACAAAGCGGATGCGGTCGCGCAGGGCATCCAGCAGAGCATCGTCGCTCACGCGATACTCCTGGCGGGCGCGCCTAACGTTGGGCGCGGCGGCCACGATCACGTCGGCGTATGCATGCACGTGGTTGCGGTCGAAGCGCACCGCAGGCACCACCAGCGCACGGTTGCGGTAGAGCTCGCAGTTGATGTTGCGGCGACGGTTCTCGCCGTACCACTTACGCTGCTTATCGAGAACGTTGTACAGATACGAATCGGCGCACAGCGTGGCCTCCTGGCCCAGATAACCCTGAATATATCCACCGCCCGGATTGGTAAACGAGGCAAAGGCGAGCACGGCCATGTCGCAGAACTGCGCATAGCCGCGACCGTTATCGAGGATTGCCTGCGTGGCGGAGGCATCAAGCACAGTGACCTCGGGCAGGACCGGAGCGGGCTCCTCAGCAGCAGGCGCGGACTCGACTTCGTCGGTCTCCTCTGCGGGCGCAGGTTCAGCCGCAACCTCAGCCTCGGCGGACGCAACCTCAGCGGACTCAGACTCCTCGGCAACCGGCTCCTCGGCAGCCGCTGCCTTCTGGGCCTTGGCCTTCATCGCCGCGACAAAGCCGGCAGGCATACCGTCGAATTCGCGAACGCCGGCAAGCGAGCGCTCGATATCCTTGGCACACGCCTCGGACACAGTTGCCACGTGACGCTCGGCGGCCTTGGCGCGGGCCTCGCGCTTGGGGTTGGGCTGTCCCGCGCGGTTGGGCCTGCGGTTACGGTTCCTGTTGTCGACGTCTGCCATACGTGGCCACCTTTCCTGTCGCTGCCGCTATCGGCTTTTTCCCATCCATGATACCCCGCCGCGCACAAAAAAGACGGCCCCGCAGGACCGCCTTTCGCATCGTTTTACCGCGTCCGACAAGAAACGCTGCAATCCCCCGCGCTAGTCGCGACGACCGAGGATGTTCAGGATGCGCAGGAACACGTTGATAATGTCCACGAACAGGTTGGACGCCATGAGCACCGCATTGGGCAGCGTGGGTGGCACCGTCGTGGCAACATAGGTGTCGTAACCAATAAAGCCGGCGAACACCACGATCACGATCAGGTCGGTGATGGTCTGCGAGACGCCCATGAACATCAGCACGATCTCAACCAGAATAGTGGCGAGCAGAATGCCAAAACCGATGCCATATACGCGCTGGAAAAACTTGGGGAACGTCACGCCCAAGGCGCCAAAGACAAAGGTGATGGCGGCCGTGGCGATAAAGGCAGTGTTGATGGTGGGCAGGTCGTAGTTGGCAAGGCCAAACGACGCGGTCAGGCCAAAGGTACTCGCAAAGATTACGTAGCCCACAAGGGACAGGCCCACGGACTGCTTGCTGGCGGCAGCTGACATCATGACGATGCCGACAATGGTCAGGATAAACGAGCCAAAAACCAGCGGCAGGGCGGCCCCGCTCATCATCATGCGCGCAAACGACATGGTGCTCGTAAAGTAGGCGCCGGCGCCCATGGCGCAAAAGCCCAAGAAGATCAGGGCAGACATGGCGAGATTGTACGCGCGCGGCGACATCTCCTTGGCGCGGCTTGCGCCGGTCTCGACGGGGCCGTTCTGATAGCCCTGGATATCGTTCATAGCTTCGTCCTTTCAAAAAGCGCCGCGAATGACGGCGCAGCAGATGACAAGATTCCTACCATTGTACCCGAACGCCGTGCGTCCCTACCTACGGCGCTCGCCCTCGAGCGTGCGGTCAAACGCCCAGACCCACCAACGCATCACGTGGGCCTGCGAGCCGTCCGGCCGTTCGCGCGCCTGGTCCTCCAGATACAACTCGGTCGCATGCCCGCCAAAACGAACTTTATACGTTGCCGTACGAACACCGTGGACCGTTAAGCCAAAGCCCGTGGACGAGACAATCTCGTCAATCGTAAAGCAGCGACCGTCGACCCAGCAGACGGTGACCGGCACGACTTGTCCGCCCGCGAGGATGCGGGCCACGACGTCCACATACTGCTTGTGCACGCGCCGAGTTTTGCCATCTGTCTGTCGATATTCCATGCTCCTATTATCGAACGCATGTTTGTATATTGTAAAGCGAACAGGCTGTGGTTTTGGCATGTCGGACCGCATGTGCGCGTCCGCACGACGTGTTAGCAAAAAGAACACCCGCGGTCAACAGGGCTAATATTCAATGTTAGTGCCAAAAAATTCACTTCTCCCATCAGAACTCGGTAAAGAAGCCCACAGGAGGTGATACGATTTATCATGTTTTTGTAACGTGTCTGCAAACTTCGAGAAAGCCCATACATGGACGTAACGTTCTCAACCTTCCTCGGCCAACTTGTGTCGAACCCAGTCCTTGCCGTCACCGTGATCCTCGCACTCGGCGCCATCTTCGTCAACGGATGGACCGACGCGCCCAACGCCATCGCGACCTGCGTCACCACGCGTTGTATGCCCGCCCGCGCCGCCATTCTCATGAGTGCCGCATTCAACTTCTTGGGCGTGCTCATCATGACGCACTTTAACGCGAGCGTCGCCAACACCATCTCCCATATTGTCGACTTTGGCGGAAACAGCACCATGGCGCTCGCCTGTCTGTGCGCGGCGCTGTTCTCCATCGTCGTCTACGGCGCCACAGCGTCGCGTTTTGGCATCCCCACCTCGCAAAGCCACAGCCTTATCGCCGGCCTGACCGGTGCCGCCATCGCCCTCGGCGGTGCGAGCAGCGTCAACGTCCACGAGTGGATGAAGGTCATCTACGGCCTGGCGCTCTCCATCGGTCTGGGCTTTGTCATGGGCTGGGTCCTGTGCAAGCTCGTCTCGATTCTTTTCGCCGCCGCCAACAGGCGACGTGCCAATGTCTTCTTTAAATACGCTCAGATCGCGAGCGCTGCGGCCATGAGCTTTATGCACGGCGCGCAGGATGGACAGAAGTTCATCGGCGTGCTCTTTTTAGGCGTGGCCTTTGCCAGCGGCCAGACGAGCGTCGGCGATGCCGGCATCCCCATCTGGATTATGCTGCTATGCTCGGCCACCATGGGCATCGGCACCAGCGTGGGCGGCGAGCGCATCATCAAGTCCGTTGGCCAGAGCATGGTCAAGCTCGAAAAGTACCAGGGCTTCTCCGCCGACCTGGCGGGCGCCGCGAACCTGCTGCTTGCCACCCTTACCGGCATCCCCGTGTCCTCCACGCACATCAAGACCTGCGCCATCATGGGCGTCGGTGCCGTCAAACGCCTCTCGGCCATCAACTTCGGCGTCGTCAAGGACATGATGTTCACCTGGTTCTTCACCTTCCCCGCCTGCGGACTCATCAGCTTTGTCATGGCCAAGCTGTTCATGATGTTCATCTAATCAAACCGAACGTCCATCCGGACCGTAACACCTCACCCACCCGTCTTCGCCTCGAAAGGACCCACTCATGGCAAAGAAACCCGATTCGTTCTACTTTGACAACTACGTCGCCTGCGCCGACCTCGCCGTCCAGGCCGCCGAGCTGCTTACCAAGATTTTCGAGAACTTCGATCCCGCAAAGATTCACGATATGCTCGACAAGATGCATGCGATCGAGCATGCGGCCGACAAGAAGCACCATGAGCTTGAGGACGCCCTGCTCACCGCCTTTATCACCCCGCTTGAGCGCGAGGATCTGGACCTGATGAGCTGCTCGCTCGACACCGTGCTCGACCGTATCGAGGGCGTCGTGCAGCGCGTCTACTTCACCAACATCCAGAGCATCCATCCCGATGCCATCGTGATCGCCCACAAGGTGACCGACGCCTGCCGCGCCATGAAAGACCTGATGGTCGAGCTGCCTAACTACCGCAAGTCCAAAACGCTGCGCGAGCTCGTCATCCAGATCAACACCATCGAGTCCGAGGCCGACGAGCTCTATATCAACGCCATGCGTAACCTGCACGTTAACGGCAAGGACCCGCTCGAGGTCATCGCTTGGCGTGACGTGTACGCCTTCCTGGAGTACTGCGCCGACTGCTGCGAGAATGTGGCCGATGTCGTGGATTCGATTGTCATGAAGAACAGTTAATTGGGGGTACATGTCCCACCGGTCGCGGGCCCGGCCACTAATAACCTTTTTCACTCCGGCTGCAAGCAGAGTCGTTCAAAAGGTTATTAGTGGCCGGGCCTGCTCCCTTATGCACCACCATTGGGAACTTTGGCTGATAGATTTAGCGCGACGGGGGTTTGGCTGAAGGGACCTTTGGTATCCGTTCGGACACTTTGGCCCTTGATGAGCGTTTGGCTGATTGCTGCTTTGGGTACTCTTTGGGTTACTTTTGGTTTGTTTGATTTTTAATTTTAGGAGGGCTTGTATGTCTCATTTGGATCTGGCTCGTGGTCGGTATTCTTGTCGTTCTTTTGAGGACCGTCCTGTTGAGCAGTCGGTAGTGGATGCCATTGTTGAGGCGGGGCGGATTGCTCCTTCTGCTTGTAATAATCATCCAGCCCGTGTGATGGTGCTGGATACGCCTGAGCTGTTGGAGAAGGCTGCTGCTTGTCAGCCTCGGTTTGCTCGTGATGGGTCCATCTTTGGGGCTCCGCTTGTCTTCCTTATTTGCAGCGTTACCGATGATGCTTGGGTGCGCCCGTATGACCAGATGAATTCCAGTGAAATCGATACGTCCATCGTGTGTGATCAGATGATGATGGAGGCCACCGAGCAGGGCCTGGGAACGTGCTGGGTATGCCATTTTAAGCCTGAGGTGGCAGAGGAGCAGTTCAATCTGCCCAAGGGCGTCTATCCCTATCACATGCTCGTCTGTGGCTATCCCGCCGACCACATCGCCGATCCCGAGCATCGCGAGGCCCGCACTATTCCCCTCTCCAACTTCCTCCTCAAGTAGTTTTTAGACATACCTTAAAATCTACCTTTTACCACGCGCCCTTCGCCGAGTTCTGTCCTATCGCATGCAGAGCTCGGCGTTTTGTTTCCCAACCCGTATACAGCCACAAAAAAGGAGCCCGCAGGTGCGAGCTCCTCTTAAGGACACTAGATTGTAGCTCTGATGCTAGTCCAGGTCGTCGGCGGCAAAGTTGTCGATCGGGGCGAAGGGATCGGCCACGGGGACAACCGGGTCAGCGACGGGCAGCGGCTCAGCGGGAACAGTCACCGCAGGAGAAGCGGCAGAACCGACCGGCGTGGAGGCCATGAGGTCGGCCGGGAAGGAGTTCTGGGCATCGTCCATGAAGTGCTGGATGAGCTTGAGGTACTCGGCCTTGAACTCCTCGCGGGAAGCCTTGAGACGATCGATTTCCTCGAGCTCGGCCTGCTTCTCGGTCAGAGCCTGGCGGATAACCTCGCGGGCCTTAGCGTCAGCCTCGTTGCGGATACGCTCAGCGTTCTCGTTGGCATCGTTGACGATGGTCTCAGCGGTCTGCTGGGCAGCGATCAGGGCAGCGGAAATCTGGCGCTCCTGAGCGGAGAAGTCAGGGGCAGGAGCAGCCACGGGGGCGGCAGGAACGGCTTGGGCGGTGGCATCCTGAGCCTGGGCAAGCTGAGCCTGCGCATCGGCAAGCTGCTGCTCGGTAGCAGTCAGGCGACCCTTAAGGTCGACGATCTTAGCGAGCATAGCGTCAACCTCGGAGGACAGCGTCTCCAAGAAGACGTCGACCTCGGCGGGATCGTAGCCACGCTTGGCCTCAGAGAAAGTCTGAGCCTGGATGTCTGCAGGGGTAATAGCCATAACAAGTCTCCTTTTTCATCGCCTCGGCGCTACACGCCCGACGTAAGTTACTAAGTCAGTTCTATACGAGTATACCTATAAGAAGCTGCAGAACCAGCCTCTGCACCAACTGCAACGCAATAATCGCAACGACCGGCGAAAAATCGATACCGCCCATCGGCGGGATGAAACGACGGAACAGGTTGAGCCACGGACCGCACACGCTATCGAGCACCGCAGCAATATCCTGAAGCAAACCACCCTGCTTCATGGGAATCCACGTCATAAAGCAGTAGACGACAATGAGCGTGGAATAGAAGTTGAACAGCGTGTTGACCAGCTGGACGATAGTGTAGATGTTGATGGGAATCTCCTCGTCTTGTCTTTACTTAAGGTAGCCGTCGGCACGAAGCTTCTTGAGATCGGAATCTTTGACCTCGCAACCGGCGGGCAGCACCATGAACACGCGGTCGCCCACCTCCTTGACCGTGGCGCCCAGACCGCAGGCAAAGCCGTAAGAGAAGTCCAAGACGCGCTTGGCAACTTCGGTGCGTACGCCCACAAAAATCAGTGCGACAGGCTGCTTGGTGCGAACGCGGCGCACCACGGTCTCCACGTCGTCATAGCTCTCGGGGCGCAGGACATAGGCCGGCAGCTGCGGCGTGGCGTTGATGATATTGCTCGCATAGGCCGAGGCATCGCTCGGTGCAGGCGCGGGTGCAGCGGCGGCACGGGCGCGGGTGTTCTCGGCGTAGCTCGACGGCGTGTCATAGGCACCAGGACGATAACCGCTCGCAACGCTGTCCTGCGAGCGCGAAGGCGGGTTATACGTCGTGGCATGGCGGGAGTCATCGCCGACCAGCTGACCGGAGCGCGTATACACGGCAACCGACTCAGCTTCACCGCGGCGCGTCTGACCAAGCAGGCCGTTGCTCGGCTCGTCTTGGGTGTAGAAGCCCTCGCCCGAAGCACCGCTGTAGCCGTTGCCCTGATAACTATCGTCATAGCCGTCATCGTAGCCGTAGTCGTCGTCCTGGCCATAACCCTGGTCGTAACCCTGCTGGCCGCCCAGGTGCATCTTATTTTTAATCTCGTCAAGGAAGCCCATGGTTGTGTCCTCTCGCGGTTTAGTGCAGGCGCCCCGATAATCAGTGCGCACTTCAGAGCCTTATTTTACTGCAAACTCCGGGCTAAATACTACCCTGCCCAGGCGAACGAGCGTAGAGCCCTCCTCAAGGGCAGGCTCAAAGTCCTCGCTCATGCCGCAGGAAAGCTCAGGCAGGTTCAAATCGGGATGCGCCGCCTCCAGCTCATCCCTCAGCTCACGAAGCCCCGCAAAGGTGCGGCGTGCCACATCCTTATTCCCCCGGGGCGCCATAGTCATAAGCCCCTGCACGCAAATTCCCTCGAGCTCCGCAAGCTCACCCGCGGCGGCGCGAATCTCATCGGGCGAAAAGCCTCCCTTCGACTCCTCACCACTCACATTTACCTCAATGAGCACGCGCTGGGGGCCGGCGAGCTCGCCTGCCTCAATCTTGCGGACAGCACGGCTCGAGATCGCCTGTGCCAGATGCAGCGAACCCACCGAGTGAATTAGCTCGGCTGAGCCCAGCACCGCATTGATCTTATTGGTCTGCAGGTTGCCGATCATATCGAAGCGCACCTCGGGCAGCTCCGGATGCTCCGCCAGACCCGTGAGCTTGCGAACCAGCTCCTGCGGGCGGTTCTCGGCAAAATGGCGATACCCCGCCTGGATGGCGGCAACGGTCTCATCGACACCAACGGTCTTGGATACGGCAATGAGGCGCGCGGTGTCGTGGGGGCGGCCCGCGTGATCGAGCGCCGCATAAAAACGTTCCAGAATCTGCTCGCGGCGAGCGCGCATCAAGTCCAAATAGTTATCCATTGCTAATCGCCTCCGCTGACAGCCAAACAAGTAGTCCCATGCTAACGCAAGAGCGCGGCCCCGCATGTGCAAGGCCGCGCTCACTTAGGTATTTACAATCTTTCGACGAACGGGGTCACTTACTCCTCGTCGTCCTCGCCATCGTCCTCGTCCTCAAGATGATCGAGCAGGTAGCGAAGACCCTCGCTGACCTCGTTAACGGGCACCTTGGCAACGTAGCGCGCGTCGACAGCGGGCCTCATGATAACACCCTCGCCCGAAGGCACGCGCATGCTCTCGAGCTCATCCTCGTCCACACGGACGATATCGCCGGCAGTCATGCGCTGACCAGTCAACAGGAAGGTCAGACGGCAAGCGGCATCGAAAGAGATCGAGGCAATGCGATCCAAGTAGCGCGAAACCATGATGGCACGGCGAAGGTCGTCATAGTTGCTGTCGTCGTCCATAAAATCGCCCGTGTCCATACGGTTAAAGGTGCGGAAGAACTTCTCGTATGCCGCATGCACCGGCTCGTCCTCGACGGCCAGGTTGCAAATGATGGACATGTCGTTGGTGACGAGCGCAGAAAGCGACGAGCCTAGCACCTGGTACACGGCCTCAGCCTCGGCCTCGACCGTGCCGACAAGCTCCTTGGGCAGCGAGATGTCGGCCTTGATCATATGACGCGTGGCACGGCAGATCTGACGGACCTTATCGGTCATGCGCTGCAGGTTAAAGTCAACGTAGATGATCGTCTGAAGCAGGCGGAAGTCGGAGGCGACCGGTGACTGCGTGGCGATCAGGTTGTAGCAGACTGCCTCCAGGTTGGCGCAGCGTGCGTCAATCGAAAGCGTGCGCTTCTTGGTCTTGGTGGCGAGCTTGCGGTCATCAGTCACATAGGCCTTCACGGCATCGTGGAGGGCCAGATCGACGGCCTCGTAGATGCTCAGCATCTCGTGACGGGCCTCGATGAGCTGACGGGAAAACAGTTTGCGCATGGTTCACTCCAATCAGTTGGGTGCGGTCATGCCGCCCGCACAGTGAATACGCACCGAACCAGGTCCGATCGGCTTGGGACTAGTCGCACCGATCAGCCAAAGCGGCCGGTGATATAGTCTTCCGTCCGCGAATCCACCGGGCTGGTGAAGATCGCGTCGGTTTGACCATACTCGATGAGCGTGGCGGGCTCGCCGGCAACTTCCTGCAAGAAAAATGCGGTGTAGTCGCTGATACGAGCTGCCTGCTGCATAGAATGCGTGACGATGATGATCGTCATCTCGGGCGCCAGCTCGGCCATCAGATCCTCGACCTTAGAGACGGACGTGGGGTCGATGGCGGAGCAGGGCTCGTCCATCAGAAGGACATCGGGTTGCACCGCAAGCACGCGCGCGATGCACAGACGCTGCTGCTGACCGCCCGAGAGCGCCAAACCATCCTTGTTGAGCTGATTGGATACCTCTTTCCAGAGGTTGGCGCGCTTGAGCGATTCTTCCACGATGTCATCGAGGTCGCTTTTGCTAGTCACGCCCTGCAGACGAGGGCCAAAGGCGACATTCTCGTAGATGGATTTGGGAAACGGGTTGGGCTGCTGAAAAATCATGCCCACGCGACGACGAAGATCGACCGGGTCGACGCCCTCGGCATAGATATCGTTGCCATCGAGCGTCATAGTGCCCTCGACGCGGGTGCCCTCAATAAGGTCATTCATACGGTTGATACAGCGCAAAAACGTCGACTTGCCACAGCCCGAAGGACCGATAAACGAGGTGATGGCGTTTTTGGCGATGTTGAGGTCGAGCCCCGTCAGCGCATGAAAGTCACCGTACCAAAAGTTGAAATCCTTGGCCGTGATGGCTGCTTGCTCCGGCGTGGGAGCGGACTGATAGACGGACATGGGACTCCTTAACTAGCGGCGCTTGCGCGACAGGTAACGCGCAAACAGGTTGAAGGCCAGAATAATCGCCATCAGCAAAAGCGCGGTGCCGTAGGCCGCGTTCATGTTGATGCCGTCGTTGGCAAGCAAATAGAGGTGAACGGTCATGGGACGACCGGAATCGAGCGGTGATATAGGCAGGTTGATGGCCTGGCCCATGGTGTAGAGCACCACCGCGGTCTCGCCGATGGCGCGACCGATGGCAAGGACGATACCGGTGGCGATACGGCCAAAGGCCGAAGGAAGCACAATCTTGGAGACAACCTGCCACTTAGTGGCGCCCAGGCCATAAGCGCCCCAACGGATATAGCGCGGAACGGCGCGGATTGCCTCCTCGGTGGTACGCATGACGATAGGCAGCATCAGAAGCGCCAGCGCCAGGGCGGCCGAGACCATCGAGAGGCCCAGGCCCATGGCCTCGACAAACAGCGCGTAGCCAAACAGGCCCATAACGATGGAGGGCACCGAGGCCAAAGCGTCAGCAGCGTAGCGTATGAGCTCGACGACCTTGCCCTGCTTGGCGTACTCGGCCAGATAGACCGCTGCCAGCACAGCGATCGGCGTGCAGATGAGCATGGCGAGCGCCGTCACGTAGATGGTCGAGACGATCGTGGGCCAAATACCACCCTCGGCGTTTACACCTTGCGGCCAACCAAAGATAAAGTCGAGCGAGATATGCGGCAGGCCGTTGATGACCACGTAGGCAATGATGGCGACCAGCACCAGCGTGGTGATATAGGCCGCGGCGCGAAAGACGCCGAGCATGATCTTGTTGGACAGATCCTTGTTTATGCGACCCTTCTTGCCGTGGGAAAGGGCACGCTTGATGCGCTCGCGCGACGAGGTCGTATCGACCGTCGTGTCAACGGAATCGGACATAGCCTACCCCCTCTTCTTCTTGGAAAGCAGACGGACGATACCCACCAGTGCGGCGGAGATGATAAACAGCGCCACGCCCATACCAAACAGTGCCGAACGATGCAGGCCCGAGGAGTAGCTCATGTCGAGCGCGATCTGACTCGTAAGCGTCGAGATGGGGCTCGAGATGCTGTCCGGGATGACCGGAGCGTTACCCACGACCATGAGCACGGCCATGGTCTCGCCGATGGCACGTCCCATACCCAAGACGATTGCATCCACAATACCCAACTTGGCCGCAGGCAGCACGACCTTATAGATGGTCTGCCACTTGGTGGCACCCATGGCATAGGACGCCTCGCGAATGCCCATGGGAATGGAATTGAGGGCATCGATGGTAAGCGTGGTAATGGTGGGAACGATCATGATGGCGAGCACGAACCACGCCGTCAGCGCGCCAAAGCCAAGACCACCGGTCAGCTGCGCGATAAACGGACGGATGATGATCATGCCAAAGAAACCGTAGATGATGGAGGGAATGCCCGCCAGCAGGTCGACGGCGGGGCTGATGAGCTTGCGCACGCGCTTGCTGGCGATCTCGACCAGATACACGGCCGTGCCCACGCCTAGGGGCACACCCATGGCGAGCGCGCCGACGGTCACCAGACCCGAGCCGGCAAGCAGCGACACGATGCCGTAGTGACCCTCAGAGGGCGCCCACGTAAAGCTAAAGAAGTCCGCCAGACCGATGTCGGTAAAGACGGGCAGCGCCGAGTACGTGGTAAAGACAAAAATCAGGATGACGGTAACAACCGCCAAGAACGCGCAGGCAAAGAAGATCCACTGCAGCGCCTTCTCCTTGATATAGGTGCTGCGCGATACGAGCGCCAGCTCGCGCTTCTTGGGCGCCTGACCATTCTGCTCAGTCTGGGAGTTTTCCTGTGCTTCCATGCTACTCACTCCCCTTCTCGTCGTTGGTGACGGGGATAAAGCCCGCCTCGCGAATCTGCTTGTCCATCTTTTCGGACGTCACATAGTCGATGTAATCCTGCGCCTGCTGCGAAGGCGCACCCTTCACAAAGAAGTAAAGGTCGCGTGAGATGGGATAGCCGCCGCTCGCGACCGTCTTCTCGGACGCCTCAACATGATTGACCGAGACGGCCTTGACCGAGGTCTTGGCGTTGAGGCTATCGACGAAGCCCAGCGAAATGTAGCCAATGGCACCGTGCGAACGAGATACCACGTCGCGCACCTGGCCCGTGCCCGAAAGAACGGCCGAGCGGCGATCGAACGGGGTGCCGTCCATCACGATGGTGCGGAATGCTTCACGCGTGCCGGATGCCTCGTCTCGGTTGATGACCTGAATCTTCAGGTCCTCGCCACCGACCTCTTTCCAATTAGTAATCTTGCCGGCATAGATATCGCGGAGCTGCTCGGTCGAGAGGTTATCGACCGGGTTATCGTCGTTCACGATGACCGCGATACCGTCGTGGGCAATGACGATGGGAGTCAGGCCCAGATCCTGTTCGTCGGCATTGAGTCCACGGGAGGAGCTGGCGATATCGGCCGTGCCAGCGCTGACGGCTTCGATGCCAGCGGAAGAGCCCAAACCGGAAACGAGCACGTCGATGCCGGTCTCCTCCTTAAAGCCCTCTGCCGCAATCTCGGCGATAGGAAGGCAGGTCGTGGAGCCGGCCACGGTAATGGAAGAGGTAGAAGATCCCGAAGAACAGGCGCACAGCGTAAGCGTAAGCAGAGCGGCGCTCAGGACCGATACGATCTTTCTCATAGCATCACGCCGATCGCGGCATGGCGCCCACAGGTGCCGTCCTCGTTACGGTAGGAATAAAAGCGGTCGTTCTGACGCACAGTCGAAAGCTGGGTATCCACGATATTATCCGCGTCCACACCGATATCTACCAACGCCTCACGAATGGCGGCAGATAGATCGAGCATGCGAGAAGCGCCCGCATCGATGCACGAAAACTCGGCGGCAAAGCGATCCATGAGCTCTTGGGAAACCTCGTACTCGTCACCCAGGATATGGGGCCCGATATAGGCGGAAACGTCGCTCGCATCGCAGCCGGCAGCATCGCAAAGCGCCTGGCACGCCTTGGCAGAAATACGTGCAATCGTGCCCTTCCAACCGGAGTGCACCACGGCAAATCCGCCGGGGGCCACCAGCACCACGGGTACGCAGTCGGCAAAGCAGAGCAGCACGGGCACGTTATACGCCGTACAGACGATGGCATCGCAGCCCTCGGCAATCTGCTCGCGAACAGCCTCAAGATCGTCGGCGCCGTTCGAAGTCACCGTAACGATATGGTCACCATGTACCTGATTGGGCACGAGCAGATTATGCTCGCACTCAGTGGCGCCCATAGCTTCGAGCGCTCGACGACGATTTTCTTGAACAGCAAAGGGGTCATCGCCTACATGCGAGCCCAGGTTGAGCGAGGAGTACGCATCTTCAGAAACGCCACCGGTGCGCTCGGTAAAGGCAAAGCGGACATCGGATGTCGCGCCCTCCACCAACGTAACTCCATCATGGTCGACACGCGAAACGTTGTCCGCACGTGCTGCCATACTAAAGCCTCCTAATAACACAAGTACCGCGGCGTCGCCGCGCAGTCCGCGTTTATACGGCTGTCATACTTCCTTAAAAGAATACCCGCAGCGGTAGGGACCAAACGTAAAGGGAACGTAAGGAGATTGGAGGCTTTCGTTTACAAACGAGAAACAAAACGGGGTGCATCCAAATGGACACACCCCGTGCAGGTCGTTGAGAAAAACGAACTAGAAGCTGCCGCGCTTCAGGAAGTCGGGAAGCTCGAACTGGTCGTTGCCAAAGTTGGGCAGCTCGGTACCACCGACGTTGCGGGTCGGAGCGGCCTGAGCCGGGCTGGCAGCCGGAGCGGTGCGCTGCGGCTCAGCGGAGGCAGCGGCCTTGCTCTGAGACTGCTGAGCAGCAAAGAGCTCGTCCTGACGGTTGACGTTGGAATCGGAGAAGCCCGTAGCGATGACGGTGATACGCACCTGATCGCCCAGGGACTCGTCGACAACGGTACCGAAGATGATGTTCGCCTCGGGGTCGACGGCGTTGGCGACAACGTCGGCGGCGTCGCTGATCTCCTGGATGCCCAGGTCCTTGGAACCGGCGATGGAGAGCAGAACGCGCGTGGCACCATCGATGGAGCTCTCGAGCAGCGGGCTGGAGATGGCCTGCTGGGCAGCGTCGACGGCACGAGTATCCCCAGAAGAGGTACCGATACCCATCATGGCGGTACCGGCCTGCTTCATGATGGTCTTAACATCGGCGAAGTCCAGGTTGATGATACCGGGGACGGTGATGAGGTCGGTGATGCCCTGGGTGCCCTGGGAAAGGACGCCATCGGCAATCGCGAAGGCCTCGAGCATGGTGGTCTTCTTCTCGGCGATGTCGAGCAGCTTATCGTTAGGGATGACGATCATGGTGTCGACGCAATCGGAGAGGGTCTTGATGCCCTCCTCGGCGCTCTTCTTGCGCTTGCGGCCCTCGAAGGTGAAGGGCTTGGTCACGACGGCGACGGTCAGTGCGCCGACCTCGTTCATCGCGATATCAGCAACGATGGGAGCAGCGCCGGTACCGGTGCCACCGCCCTCACCGCAGGTGATAAACACCATGTCGGCGCCAGCGAGCGCCTCGGCAATGTCGTCACGGGACTCATCGGCAGCCTTGCGGCCAACCTCGGGGTTGGCGCCGGCGCCCAGGCCGCGGGTAAGGTCGGTGCCGATGTGCACCTTGATATCGGCATCAGAGATCGCGAGTGCCTGAGCATCGGTGTTGATGGCAACAAACTCGACGCCGCGGATGCCCTCTTCGATCATTCGATTGACCGCGTTGGTACCGCCGCCGCCGACGCCGACCACCTTAATGACGGCAAGGTAGTTGTTGATCTCTGTCTCGTGCATGTCGGTCCTCCGAACAAAGGTTATAGCCATAGCATGGGTCGACCCCTGCGCACATTAACCTTCAGGTTGAAAGTAAATGCAAAGGTAAACCGTATTATGTTTGCACATTATGAACGTATCAGTCAAATAATTGACCGTGAAAACCAAACAAACCAGATAAACGGCGTGGTATGGCCCCTCAACAAAGCATCAACCAGCGCTACGAGGTCGGAGCATTCCTAAATGTGTAGTTGCCTGGAGAGCGCACATTGATATACGTTACGCCCTCTACCTGCGAAAGCAACTTGGTGACTACGCGTTCCTTCTTGGCGATATCGTCCGAATCGCCCAGCGACACCTCAATGCCGTTATTGAGGTTTGCCGAGATGGCTTCGACCGAAGGCGTAGAAATATCCTTGACTTGTCCCAAGAACTCGCTCGAAAAACCACGCACATAATCCAGGCCGGCCTTAACGGCCTTGGAGTTCACCGCCTGGCCGGAAACCGGAGCGACATCCGCCGAGACATCAGTCAACAACACCGCGCCATAATGCTTGGCGAGCGCCAGCGCGGCATCGATTCCGGTCAAGGTATTTGAGCCCTGCCCTGTCGTGATGACGTTGCCCTGGTCGTCCACTTCGACCGACGTCGACAGCGGGGCGATCCAGGTGTCATCGTCTCCGATAGCCCAGGCAAGGTCGTCGGAGCTGATATACGCAATGGCGATAACTTTACGCTCCGTCGGCGTGATGATAAGCGTATGGGGAAACTGGCGCTGGACATCCACGCCCGAAACCCACGGGTTCTGCTTGAGATCCTCGGTAATCTGGTCGGGATCGACGTTAAAAAGCGACGTTCCCTCGGGCAAGTCGATCAGCTGGATAGCATCGTGCTTCGTCACATGCTCGCTGCCTTGAATCTGAATATCAGTGGCAGTAAACAGTCCAGAGTTGATCACCACGGTGGCAACGACGACGAGCACGGCCAAGACGGCCAGAACGCCGCCCACGATTTTGCCTTTGCCTGTAACGACAGAAGCGGCGTCTGATGTTTTATTTGCCATCGCTCCAAGTGAAGATAACGGGTTGAAACCTTTTTTACTCGAAGGCTTCTTGGCGGTAGCCGGCACCGATGTCAGCGAGCGCGGTTTCGATGCGCCCAGCGTGAGACCTGGACGCGCCGCTTTAGTTCCCGTCGAGGGCTTGGGAGCTGCCATGGGACGGGCAGGCTTGGCGCCCATAACAGGCTTTGACGTCACCGAGGGACGCGAGGACTTTTTTGCGGCCGGACGATTACCGAGCTGCGAGCCGACGACCGGACGACTGGTCTGTCGAGCATGCCCGACAGACTTAGAGTGCGCGACGGTATTGCGTTGAGGTTTGGCAGGCGCGCCGGAACGCCCTCCGGCGCGGCGGAAGGTGGGTTTCGATGCTCTAGAAGCCGAGGAATTTAACTTCCGGTCTGAGCTCGATGCCATACGCCTCCCTCACCTTTCCGTGCACATGTCTGATAACCGCGGCAACGTCATCGGCCGAGGCAGTTCCGTTATTAACGATAAAATTAGCGTGAACGGGCGAAACTTCCGCGCCGCCAATCGAAAAACCCTTTAATCCACAATCCTCGATAAGCTTGCCCACACTCGCATCGGGCGGGTTGCGAAAGACAGACCCGCAGGATGCGCGACCCATGGGCTGCGTACGCTTGCGCCTTGTAAGGTACCGCTCCATGCGCTCGCGAATGTCGGCCTTGGGCGCAGGTTTAAGCTTGAGCACGCACTCGAGGATGATCTCATTGCGGGGAAGGCTACATTCGCGGTAGCCCCAAGAGATCTCGGACCCCGCATAATGCTTGATACCGGATGCCGGGTCAAACGTTACGACATCCTCAACCAGCGAGCCAATCCACTCGGTCCGCGTGCCGGCATTCATAGATATCGCACCGCCGACCGAACCAGGAATGCCAACGGCAAACTCAAGGCCCGAAAGGCTACGCGACAGGGCATCGTTGACCAGGCGCGCAAACATCACGCCCGCACCGACCGTCAGCGTACAACCGTCATCGGCAACAACCGTGCGCTGGAACTCACGTCCGAGCGAAATGACGGCACCGCGATAACCGCCATCGGCAACCAGCAGATTGGAGCCCTTGCCGATGATGACCCACGGCACCTGCTCGCGATCGAGCACCGCCACGGCGCGGCGGAGGGCATGATAGCTATGGCACGTCACAAAGAGGTCGGCCTTGCCGCCGATACGATAGCTCGTATGACGCGCAAGGCGCTCGTCCTCGATCACATCCGTGTCGATCATGCCCGAGAGCGCCATGACGGCGTTAAACAGACCCATTAGACTTAAGCGTCTTTCTTGGCAGTCAGATACTCAATGAACTCGGGACCGACGGTCGTAACGTCGCCGGCACCCATGGTGAGCAGCAGGTCGCCCTCGCCCACCATCTGCTCGAGCTCCTGATTGAGCTCAAGACGGCTGGAGCAGTACACGACCTCCTTGCCAGGATGCTTGGCGCGCACGGTATCGGCGAGCATCTTAGAGGTGACACCCGGAATGGGCATCTCGCCAGCCGAGAACACATCAATCAGCAGCAGTTTATCGGCATTGGCAAATGCATCGGCAAAGTCGTCGCACAGGGCCTGCAGGCGCGAATAGCGGTGCGGCTGGAACACGACGTCGACGTGCTTGTAACCCAGCGACGAAGCGGCAGCAAGCGTCGCCTTGATCTCGGTGGGGTGATGGCCGTAATCATCGACCACGGTGATGCCATCGATATCGCCCACGTGGGTAAAGCGACGGCGGACGCCCTCAAAGCTCGAGAGCGCCTTGGCGGCGGCGTCGATGTCAAGGCCCAGGACATGGGCGACGGTGAGCACCGCCGTGGCGTTGAGCATGTTGTGGCGACCGGGATTGCTCTTGATCTCCACAGCGCGCTCAGTGCCGTCCTCAAAGCGAACGATAAAGTCACTCTGGATGCCCTTGACATCCGGGTGCATGCAGACGATGTCGTTGCTCTCGGCAAAGCCGTAGGAAAGCACATGACGGCCCGTCGACTTGGCGAGCTCGACCAGATGCGGGTCCTCACCGCAGACGATGACGGTGCCGTCCTCGCCCACCAGGCTCATGAATTTGGCGAAAGTTGCCTCGATCTCCTCGATACCCGAGTAGTGATCGAGGTGGTCGGCCTCGACGTTGGTCACAATGACTACGTTGGGGTTCAGGAACAGGAAGGAGCTGTCGGACTCGTCGGCCTCGGCGACAAAGTAGTCGCCCGAGCCGTTCTTGCCGTTCGTGTCATAGCCCTCGACGATGCCACCGATCAGGAAGCTCGGATCCAGACCCATGCGGTCGAGCATGGTGGCACACATCGAAGACGTGGTGGTCTTGCCATGCGTGCCGGCAACAGCGACGGTGGTGTAGCCGTGGCCCAAAGCAGAGAGCATCTTGGCACGGGGCCACACGGGAATACCAAGCTCGCGAGCGCGCACGAGTTCAGGGTTGGATTCCGGAATAGCGGTGGAGACAACAACCACGTCGGGCTTAACCTCGTCGATCGTGGCGGCCTCATGGCCCACATGCACCTTCACACCAGCGCGGGTAAGCTGGCGGATATAACGTGACGTCTTAAGGTCGGAGCCGGTAACGGCATAACCGCGCTCGTGCAGAACGAGGGCGATGCCGCTCATGCCGGCGCCGCCGATACCGATAAAGTGGGCGCTCTTAAACTCGGGCGCGGAGGTTGCAGTCTGGGAATCAGCCATGTGCTCGTGTACTCCTTGCGTAAACACTGCCTGTAACCCGTTAACTGTACCGCACCTACCGCATCAGCGCGAGGGCGACCGAAGATATCCCGTCTAACTAACGCAAACCCTCTACCGCATCCGCCAGAAGAGCGGCGGCTCTATCCTGAGCCAGACCACGCGCCGCCTGACGCATGGCGTCGCGCGCCGCCGCGTCATCGACCAGGTGCAGCAGCTCATCGGCAAAGGCAGAACCGTCGATATCGGCATCGGCGCAGAGCACGCCGGCCCCGGCGTCGACCAGATAACGAGCATTGGTGGTTTGGTGGTCGGCCGTCGCATGCGGATACGGCACGAGCACCGAGGGCACGGCGAGCGCAGCGATCTCGGCCACGCTCGATGCACCCGAACGCGAGAGCACCAAATCGGCAGCAGCCAGCATATCGCCCATGTTGTCGATGTAAGGCTGGACGCGGTAACGCTTCGCCTCCTCGGGCGTCAGCGCCAAAGCGTGCTCGGTCTCCTCAAAGCCGTCGGCACCCGTCGAATGCAACACATAGAGGTTCTTGCGCGAAAGCAGTTCGTTTTTGAGCGAAGTCACGCGCTCGTTGAGGTGCTGGGCGCCAAGTGAACCGCCAAAGACGAGCAGCAGCGTAGCGTCCTCGGGAACGCCAAGTGCCTTGCGGCCACGAGCGAGATCGCCCTCGATCACCGAGCGACGTACGGGGTTGCCGGTCATGAGCACGTGGTCAGGGTCACCTTCGCGCTCAAAGACCGAACGCGCTGCCGGCACCGAGATGCACACGCGGGCGGCGTGGGAGTTCATCATCTTGTTGGCCAGGCCCGGAACAGAGTTCTGCTCATGCAGCAGATACGGAACGCCTGCGCCCTTGCACCACCCAAGCAGCGGAACCTCGACATAGGCACCAAAACCGATGGCGGCATCGGGCTTGCCGACCTTTGAGAAATGATTGGCGAGCGCACGCTTGGCCTTATTGACACGCCACAGCGAGGTCAGCGCCGTCCAAGGACGGGAGCGGTCGAAGCCCGTGACCGTAATGGGCACAAAATCAAACCCAGCCTCGGGGACCAAACGACCCTCGAGCTTGCGCGACTGGCCCACGAACACAACGTGGTGGCCACGGTCACGCAGTTCTTCGGCCAAGGCGAGCGCGGGGTTGATGTGTCCTGCCGTGCCGCCGGCTGCAATAGCAACGGTCATTTTATCGGTCATGGTAGTCCCTTCGTACACGCGGTCCCTGGTCGTCGGTGCGCAGACGCGCCGACGGGTCCGAGTTCAAATCGATTCGATTATATCCACCGCCCGCGTTGCGAGGGCTGGGGCGCTGCGGACGACCTTGCGGAGCCGTTCGCGAGCGTGGACGAGCTGCCGGCTCGGATGCAGAACCATCCAGAACGGTAAAGCCGCTACGCGAAGGTCGTTCACCGCGCACATGGGCCACGCCGGCGGTGCTCTCGTCCATAACGGCAAAGCTCTCACGGCGGCGGTCATACTCATCGCGGCGGGCGCTCTCGTACGAAACGCGCAGGATCAACCCGGCAAGCATAAGCGACACAATAATCGACGAACCGCCGTAGCTAATAAACGGCAACGGTTTGCCCGTCATGGGAAACACGTTGAGGATGCCCAGCGCGTTAATCAAAAACTGCACCGCGAGAATAACCGCGGAGCCAGACGCCATAAGCGCGCCCCGACGATCGGTCGCCTGCTCGGCAATGCGAAACGCCGAGTAGATCAGCATCGCAAACACCAAGAAGAACAGCACGGTTCCGACAAAGCCGACTTCCTCGCCAATGATGGCCAGGATGTAGTCATTGTGCGCCTCGGGCAGATACGAGTACTTCATGGTTGAGTTGCCGATGCCACGGCCGAACAGACCGCCCGAGGCAAAGGCCATGATGGCAAGCGTGGCCTGATAGCCGTCACCATACTCGTCAGCCCAAGGGTTCAAGGCAACCTGAATACGCACCATACGGTACGGCTCTGCGACAAGTGCAATCACGATCACGAGAATGCCGAAGATTAGCACGCCGATGATAAATCTGGGGTCGAGACCCGCAAACAACGCCATGCACATGAGGGTCAACAGGATGATCAGGACAGTACCGAAATCGGGCTGGATAAAAATCAGAAAGAGCGAAATACCCAGGTAGATGCCCATCTTGCGAAGGAATTCGTTGATGTTGCCACCGGGCGAAAAGAAGCGATCAAGCATGATGGCCGAATACGCAATGGCAAATGGCTTTAAAAACTCGGAAGGCTGGAACTGAATACCGGCGATGTTGAGCCAGCGCGTGGCGCCACGGCTGCCGCTGCCCACCAAGAACACCAGAAACAGTAGCCCTATCATGCCGATAAGGAAGATCCTAAGCACATCCTCCCCAAACCAGCTGTCCGGCAAAACGCGCACGATGGCAATCAGCGCCAGAACACCAACCACGGCAAACGCGGCCTGTCGACCCAGGAAAAACGTCGCCGAGCCATTCTCGTGCAGCGCCTCGACCGAAGACGCCGAGTACACCATCAGCAGACCAAAGCACACCAAAGTAAACAGGCAGGCCATAAATATCAGACGGGGGCGCATGATGCGGGCGGGAACGCCGGCAATATAGCGTTCGCTAAACGACTGCCCGCCGCGACCGGAACGCGGTGTGCTACGCCGCGAGGAAGCACGGTCCGAGTCGGGCCTCCTCATACCTTGTCGGGGGCTCTCCTCTCTCACCGGCAACCCCTATTCCATTTGCGATTTCGCTGCAGCGGCAAGCTGAGCCACGTAGTCCTTAAACACGCGGCCGCGCTCCTCATAGCCCGAGAACTCATCGAACGAAGAGCAGGCAGGAGAAAGTAAGATCACGTCGCCACGGCTCGACAGCGAACGGGCAACGTCCACGGCATCGCGTAGGTCATCCGCTTGGGCGATATCCACATCGCCATCGACATCGGCCTCGTCCATAGCGGCGGTAAAGCGCTCGCGCGCATCGCCAAAGCAGACGACCGAGCGCACGTTATCCATAACGACGCGCGCGAAGTCCGTGAGCGGCGTGCCCTTATCGTGGCCGCCGAGCAGCAAGATCACGTTGTCATCGGGAAATGCCGTCAGTGCCTTCTCGACCGCGTCGGTGTTGGTCGCCTTGGAATCGTTGACGTAGCGCACTCCGTCAATCTCGCCGCACGGCTCCACGCGGTGCTCGAGCGGCTGGAACGAGGCCAGACCGCGGCAAATGCCCTCGGGATTGGCACCGACGGCCAGGACAGCCGTGGCAGCGCACAGGGCATTGATAACATTATGATGGCCCGAGATCTTGAGCTCGGATGTAGCGATGAGCGGGGTCTCGACGCCCTTCAGGCGCACGATCATCTTGCCATCGCGCACAAAGGCGACATCCTCACCCTCTGGCTCGTCAAAGGCAACCTTGCAGATGCGACGACCCGGCGTGTAGATGTACTCATCGAACTCGTGAATGCCGGCGTCTTCGACGTCGACGACCACCAGATCGTCATCGACCATATTGTCAAACAGTTTGATCTTGGCAAGCGCATAGTTCTTATGGCTCTTATGCCAGCCCAAGTGGTCGGGAGTGATGTTGAGCAGCACCGCCACGCGAGGGTGGAGCTCGGTGGTCGTAGCAATCTGATAGCTCGAGAGCTCAGCCACAAACCACTCGTTGTGGGCTCGGCCGTCAATCTCGTTGATAGGCGGCTCACCGATGTTGCCGACAGCTACACTGGCCTCACCGGAAGCCTTGAGCAGATAATCGGTCAGCGACGTGGTGGTCGTCTTGCCGTTGGTGCCCGTGATGGCAATCCAGTTATCGGGCGACAGGCGATAGGCAAACTCGGGCTCACCCATAATCTGGGCGGCATGCTCGCGCCCGGCCTTAAAGAAGCCCGAGAACTCCGAGATGCCCGGGCACGTCACGCATACGTCATAGGCGCCCTCGACCTGTTCGGTCCCATAGACAAACGACGCACCGGCAGCCTCGAGCGCACGCGTGGCGTCATTGGGCTCAGAGGTGCCGCCGCCATACACGGTAACGGCGCTTACGCGCTCTGGATGTGCCAGCGCCCAGCGGGCGACATCGAGACCGGATTTGCCCTGACCCAAAACGAGCAGGCTAAAGACATCAGCAAGAGGCATGAAAGACCACTATCCCAACTGGAAGAACAAAGCAAGGCCAACGGCACCAAATGCCGCAGCGATAATCCAAAAACGGATGACGACCTTGGTCTCGGCCCAACCCTTCTTTTCGAAATGATGATGGATGGGCGCCATAAGGAAGACGCGCTTGTGCGTAAAGTGGAAGTAGACAACCTGAATCATGACCGACAGGGTCTCAACGATAAACAGGCCACCGATGATGAGGGAGACGACCTCGGTGTTAGTCATGATGGACGTACAGGCAAACGCGGCGCCCAGAGCAAGCGAGCCGGTATCACCCATAAAGATGCTCGCCGGATAGCAGTTGAACCACAGAAAGCCCAGGCAGGCACCGGCACACGCGGTGCAGAAGATGGACAGGTTCACGTCTCCGTGCAAAAACGCCATGGCAGCCATGGCGAGCATGGCGATCATGGAGGTGCCGCCAGCAAGACCGTCAAGGCCATCGGTCAAGTTCACGGCATTAGAAAGACCGGCAATCATCAGCCAGCAAAAGACAATATAGAGCCACGGGAACGAATAGCCGCAGATGGTAGTCGAAAGCACGCCAAGGTCAATCGTCAACCCACCGGGAAAACGAATCTCGGGGGCGACGCCGCACCAGTTGACGGCAAGCACCGTAAAGGTGACACAGATAATGGTTAGGCCGATCATCTTGGCATGCGGCGTCAGACCGAGCGAGCGCCCATGCGTAACGGAGGTCAGATCGTCGATCAGGCCCAGCACGCCGGTCGCCAGCGTGGCGAGCAGCACGAGCACGAGCTCGGTGGTGAGCTTGCCCATCAGCAGGCAGGTCAGCGAGATCGCGACGAGGATGACAACGCCACCCATGGTGGGCGTTCCCTGCTTAACCAAATGACGCTTGGGGCCGTCGGCACGAACCTGCTGGCCGATACCCTCGACCTTGAGCAGCTTAATCCACCACGGCATGAGCAGCAGCGCAATGGCTGCGGCGATGCCAAGCCCCAAAAAAGCCTGATACGTTGGATACGAGGGATTGCCGAACATGGGCTAGCACACACCTTCCACAAAGCGGTCGAGCTCAACAAAGCGGGAACCCTTGACCAGTACAACATCATGTTTTTCAAGCGCGCCGCCCATGCGGTCGAGCACCTGCTGATAATCGGAGAACACCTGGATGCGGTCCTCGTCCATGCCCATCATGCGCGCGGCATCGGCCATAAGCTGGGCCAGCTCACCACCCACGCACGCCAGCATGTCGAGCTTCTTGGCGGCGGCATAGGCGCCCACGAGCTCATGCATGCGAGGAGCCTCATCGCCCATCTCGCCCATCTCGCCCAGGATCGCCATGCGAGACCCCGTGCATGAAAGCGAGCACAGCAGATCGAGGCCGGCTGCCATCGATTCGGCGCTGGCGTTATAGGAATCGTCGATGATGCGTGCACCGCTCTTGGCGCGCTTGATCTCCTGGCGGTGCCCGGTGATCGTAAGACCCCTAAAGGCAGCATCGATCTGCTCGGGCGTCACGCCCAGGCGATAGGCAACCGCGGCGGCCTTAACGGCATTAGGAACGGACTGCACGCCGGGGACGGCAAGCATGGTATCGATTGTCTCGCCCTGACCAAAATCGAGCGTAAAGACCGGACGGCCCTCGTCATCAACGCGAACGTCGCGGGCGCGGACCTCATCATCGTCAGAGACACCGGCCAGCATCACGTCGATACCAGCAGGCTGGGCGAACGTATCGCGAATGAACGGCGTAAAATCGTCCTCGCCGCCCAAAACCAGCAGCGGCAAATAGTCGCCGGCGGCGCACATGCCCTGAACGATCTCTGCCTTAGCGCGGGCGATGTTCTCGCGACTGCCCAAAATGCCGATATGAGAGGTGCCGATCTTGCTCACGATGGCAAGGTTGGGATTGGCGGACTGGGACAGGCGCTCGATCTCGTGGAAATGGTTCATGCCCATCTCGAGCACCAGGACCTCGGTATCGGCCGGAGCGGAAAGCACCGTGAGCGGCATGCCGATCAGGTTATTGAAATTGCCCTTGGTGGCCCAGACACGATAGCGCTTGGCGAGCACAGCGGCGAGAACGTCCTTGGTCGTCGTCTTGCCGATGGAACCGGTAATGCCAACGACCAGGCAGCCAAGCTCCAGGCGATACGCGTGCGCCAAACGCAGCAGAAACTCCTCGGGATCATCGGTCAGCAAGATGGCACAGCCCTTGTCCTGCGCCAGCGAGACCAGCTCGGCCTCGGGCTCACGCGTCATCACGACGGCGCCGGCACCCGACTGGACGGCACGGGAAGCAAAATCATTGCCGTCGACGTTTTCACCGGGAAAGGCGACGAAAATCGTCCCTTCCTCGACCTGGCGCGAGTCGATAACGCACCCGCGGCATACCCGATCGACTTCTCCCGTCACGGTTCGGGCCCCTGTTGCGGCCGCGAGGTTGTTGACGGCGATCTCTATCATTGCAGCTCCCCTGTAAACCTAAATAATGCTATCGGCGTATTGTATCCCAGCGCCGCGCATGCGTGGTGCAGGGCATGTGAACACCCCTCATATGGGACAACAAACCACGCCCCAAAGATTGTAACCCCCTACTTCGTGTGTGGGATACCCAGCACGTCGAGCGCGTTGGCCATAATGGACTGGAACGGCACCGCAGCGGCATCTGAGCCGCTCGGCGTTCCGTCGAGCGTGATATAGCACAGCACCTTGGGCGATTGTGCCGGTGCAAAGCCCATAAAGGACGACATGTAGTTCTCCTTGAGGTAGCCGCCGTTCTCGTCGGCACGTTCGGCCGTACCGGTCTTACCCGCCACGTCATAGCCGTCAACCGCGCCGCCAACGCCCGTTCCCTCCGACACGACCGTCTGCATGCACGATGTCACCTGGGATGCGGCGTCCTCCGAAATCGCGCGCTCGCCTTCGCCCCAGTCCTTCTCGTCGCCTTTGCTGGACTTATAGAAGTGCGGGGTCATCATCACGCCGCCGTTGGCGATGCCGCCCACGGCACGTGCGATCTCAATCGGTGAGACAGACAGCGCCTGTCCAAAGCTCATCGAACCCAGCGTGGCGCCGTCATACTGGTCACGCTCCTTGACGATGCCCAGGCTCTCGCCCGGAAAATCGACACCAGAGCTGTGACCGATGCCCCACTTGTCCACATAGGCAGCAAAGTCGTCGGCACCGATCTTGCGCCCCACCAGGACAAATCCCACGTTGGACGAACGGCGCATCATCTCGCGCACATCCATGGTCATGGCGTAGTCGCGCTTGTCGGCATCGGTGACGGTATCGTCGCCCACCTTGATGCTCGCCGGCACCTCAAACGACGTACTCGACCGCACGACACCCAAGTCGAAGCCGGCGCCCGCCACGAGCGTCTTAAAGACCGAGCCGGGCTCGTAGGCGTCGGTGACCAGGCGCAGGTTCATATCCTCGGTCTTGGCGTTTTCCAAATTGGTCTGGTCGTAGGTCGGATACGAGCAGGCTGCCAAGATCTCGCCTGTCGTAGGATCGGTGACCAGCGCCGAGCCGTTCTTGGCCTTTGTCTTCTCGACAGCCTCTGCCAGGGCATCCTCGGCCGCACGCTGGATATTGACGTCGAGCGTCGTCACGATATCAACGCCGTCGACCGCAGCCACCTTTTTATAGGCACCGCCCGCGATATAGCTGCCGTCCCTCGCGCGCTCGCGTACGAGAGAACCGTTCGTGCCGGTCAGAAGCTTGTTGTATTGCTTTTCGAGACCCGTCAAGCCGTCGTTGTCTACATTCACTACACCCAGCACCTGCGATGCCAGATTGCCGTATGGATATACGCGCTTCATGGCCTGCTCAAAAAGCACGCCGGGCAGGTTCTTCTTCTCCAGCGCCGCAGCGTCGTCTTCGTCCACCTGGCGCTTGATATACACCCAGGTTCCATCGGACTCAACGAGCTTGCGGCAGGTCTTTTTATCGATTCCAGTTGCCTTGACCAGCGCCGACACCGTCTTGTCAACATCCTCGACAAGCTGGGGGTTCACGGCGATGTTGCGACATTCGACCGACGACGCCAGCACGTTACCGTTGCGGTCGTAGATGGTGCCACGTTTGGCATAGAGGGTCTGCGCAAGCAGGCGGCGCGCATCGGCACGCTCGCGCAGTTTATCGGCTTCGACAATTTGATAGTCGGCAAGGCGAAAGACGCCCAAGCCCAAGCCAAGCCCAATGAAGCCCATGACGGCTTTGCGGCGAGGCAGAGGCGTGCCCGTGAGCCATTCGGTCGACGAACTCTTGCGCGACCTGGTGTTATGCACTTGAGGGCCGCCCGAGCCGCGAAGTCGCGACGCCGGGTCGTTGCCACGGGACTGCCCGGCGTTGTAAGATTGCCGACCCGTTCCTTGATAACCAGAACGTCCCCGCGACGAGGGACGTCCAGAACCGCGGCCCCCATCGGAACCGCGGCGATAGTCATTTGTCATACTCAGCTACCGTCTTGCTACTGAGCGGTCGCGGTCGCGTTGGCGCCCGCGGCTGCATCCTGCGAAAAGTCAAGTGTAACGCTCTCGCTGGGCTCCACCATGCCGTAAGCGCCCGCAAGGTCGCGAATGCGCGTGTCGGCGCCATAGACCGAATGCATGACCTCCAGGTCGGAGCTCTCATCGGTCGCCTTTTCGAGCGTGTTGGTAAGCTCGGCGTTGCTGTTGAGCACCTGGGCCGTAACGCCGGCGAGCGCCACGCGGGCGACGCCGATCGTCATGAAGATGGCCGCAATGATGCAAAACGTTTTAAGAACGCTCATGAAAACCGGGCTTACTGCCTGGTTTGCCTGACGGCCCGCGCCCGTGTAGACATCAAAGCGCGGCGTGCGCTGCTCACGGGGAGCAACGGGGGCCTGCGGCGTCTCACGATAGGCGGGCATGGCGTTCATATCATAGGCGAGTGCTGCGCTTGAAGTGTTGTAGCCCATGATATGCCGCCTCCCATCCCGAGTACGTTGGTAGTGTGTTTAAGCTTCGTTTATGGTGCGAGCGGGAGGTCCAATATCGCGCGGTCGTGCCTACAGACGCTGCGCCACGCGGATTTTGGCTGATCTCGCCCGAGGGTTGCGCTCAACCTCATCAGGCTGGGCAACCAAGGGTTTGCGGGTGATGACCTTGAGTATCGGCACGTTGCCGCACACGCACACCGGAATCTCCGGCGGACACGTGCACCCCTGGCTCATCTCCTTAAAGTGGTTCTTTACGATACGGTCCTCGAGCGAGTGATACGAGATGACGCAGATACGTCCGCCCGGGTTGAGCCACCTGGTGGCGGCATCAAGCCCTCGTTCGAGCACATCGAGCTCGTGATTGACCTCGATGCGAATGGCCTGGAAACTTTTCTTGGCCGGGTGTCCGCCATGCCGACGAGCGGCAGCCGGGATACCCGCCTTGATGATCTCGACAAATTGGCCGGTGGTTTCGATCGGTTCTTGCTCGCGGCGGCGCACGATTTCGCGCGCGATCTGCGAGGCGAACTTCTCTTCGCCGTAGACGCGTAGAATCCGGGCGAGGTCGTGTTCGTTATAGGTGTTGATGACCTCAGCTGCGTTTAAGGTGTTATTACCCGGATCCATCCGCATGTCCAATGGGGCGTCCTCGTTATACGAAAAGCCCCTGCCAGGGATATCGAGTTGCGGCGACGAAACGCCCAAATCGAACAGGAAGCCATCGACCCCGGGCACCTCGGCCGAGCAAAGCAGCTCGTCCAAGTCGCCGAAGTTGCCCTTCAGCAGCTGGTGCGGAACGCCGGGAACCTCGCGGTCCAGACGGGCGCCAGCGGCCTCGAGGGCCATGTCGTCCTGGTCGACGCCGAGCAAAAGGCCCGTCTCCCCCACCTGCGCGGCCATCTTTACCGAATGGCCGGCACCGCCAAGGGTGCAATCGCAGACAACGGAGCCGCTCTTTAGCCGCAGCGACTCAAGCACTTCGCCGAGCATGACAGGTTCATGCCGATATTCTTGTGTCAAGATCCCACGCTCCATCCGTTACCCGTGCCTTGCCCTTACGAGAAGAAGAGGTCCAGCAGGGCCTCATCGTCATCGTCCTCATCGGCCGCGGCGCGATCCCAAACCTCAAGGTGGTCGTAGTTGCCCACAACCGTGACCTCGCGGTCGAGGTTCGCCTGCTTACGGAGAGACTCGGAAAGACCGATACGACCGGCGCTGTCCACGTCCATCGACGTGGTGCGCTTGTTGATCGCCCTCATGAGCTTCTGGTCATTAATGTCACGCGGGTTAAAACCCTCGTGGCCCTCACGACCCGCGAAGAGTCCTTCGACCCACTTATCGAAGGCCTCGGCAGAGAACACGTACAGAGCATCGACATCCAGGGCTTTGAACACGCGAACGTGCTCTCCAAGCTCCTCGCGAAGGGGTGCAGGCAGGGACAGACGACCTTTTGCATCGAGATTGCGCTCGTATGCACCAGTCATTCCCATGTGCGCCCTCCCCTCGGTTACTCAGATGGCACGTACGCGGGGAACCACCCCGCCTGTCGACGTCATTAATAATATGGGGAACCGCCCCATTTTTCAACACCTTTCCCCACCCCTTCCCCCCCCCCGCCCCACCACTCCACCCACCATATATTGCAAAACACCCCCAATCATATGTTCGAAAACACAATATGTTGTGTTTACAGCAACGGCGGGATGCCACCTGTGGCACCCCGCCTTTCAACCTCAACCTTCAAGTTGACCTTGAGGCGATTTTTGCGTCCCTTTACATGCCGTTCACATCGCCCCCAAACTCCCCCACCCAAGGCACATGCGGCCCGCCACCGCGACGACAAGTGGCAAAAATGGGACGGGCCCCAGATTGCCCATGCGCGCGCAAAAGCACGTCGCGGCAATCTGGGGCCCGTCCCCAAATACCTATAGATATGCAGGCCAGCGATGTGTTAACGATGTGCCAGCGGGTGCGCCGCCAGATAGACCTCGGTCAGTTGCGTACGATCGACATGCGTGTAGACCTGCGTGGTCGATATATCGGCATGTCCCAAGATCTCCTGTAGCACACGGAGGTCTGCACCGCCCGCAAGCATATGGGTGGCAAAGGAGTGACGCAGCGTATGGGGATGGAGTCCCACCAGCCCCACCTGGCGCCCGTAGCGCTCACAGATGGCATGGATGCCCTGGCGCGACAGACGGCGGCCGTTCTTATTTAAAAAGACCGCTGAGGTCTCGGTTCCGTGGGCATGGGCCGCCAAGCGAGAACGCCCCTTAGTTATATAGCGCGTCAGAGCTCGCGCCGCGCTTCCCACCAACGGGGACAGGCGTTCCTTTGAGCCCTTACCGCGAACGAGCACAAAGCCATCGTCGATATGGATATCGCCAACATCGAGCCCCACCAACTCACTCACACGCAAGCCGCATCCGTAGAGCACTTCCAAGATGGCATGGTCGCGCAAGCCCATCTCGCCCTCGGGGAAGTCTTGATCGAGCAGCGCCGAGACATCCTCCACCGATAGATACTCCGGCAAACGCTCAGCCTTTTTAGGCAGGCGCAACGCCGCCGTTGGATTTTGGGCCACAATCCCATCGCGCACCAAAAAGGCATGCAGGCCCTTCACGGCCGCAAGCGCACGCTCCACCGAGGCATCGGAATAGCCCCCATCGCGACGGTCGGCGACAAAGCCCTCCACGACCTGACGAGTCACCTCATCAAAAGACATGATGCCCGCCCGCTCCAGATACGCGCAGTACGTCGTCAGGTCACGACGATAGGCCGCAATCGTGTTGCGCGCCAAACCCCGCTCGACCGCGAGGTAATCGAGATACTCCCCCGCCGCCACGGCGAGCGACGAGGGAGTAGCTTCGGTATGTTCTTTGTTCGCCGGCACCCTTAGTCCGTAGCGAGGTTCATGGGCGTCACCTGCAGGCGATCGACGCCCTCGTGCTGACCGATCGAGGCACGCACGAACTCTCGGAACAGCGGCTGCGGGTTGGTCGGACGGCTCTTGAACTCGGGGTGAGCCTGGGTTGCCACATACCAAGGATGCACGTCGCGCGGCAGCTCGACCATCTCGACCAGGCGCTCGTCGGGCGACAGACCCGAGATAACCAAACCGGCGTCCTCAAGCTGGTCGCGGAAGGCGTTGTTGAACTCAAAGCGGTGACGGTGACGCTCGTAGACGAGCTCCTCGCCATATGCCTCGCGAGCAAGGGTATCGGCGGCGAGCTTGCACGGATAGGCGCCCAGGCGCATGGTGCCGCCCTTCTCGGTCACGTCCTCCTGCGAGCTCATCAGATCGATGACGCTAAATGGGCCGTCCGGATCGAACTCGGAGGAGCTGGCGCCGGCAAGGCCGACGACGTTGCGGGCGAACTCGCACACGGCCACCTGCATACCCAGGCAAATGCCCAGATACGGAATCTTGTGCTCACGGGCAAACTCGGCCGCGAGGATCTTGCCCTCCAGGGCGCGCTTGCCAAAGCCGCCGGGGACCAGGATGCCCGAGGCGTCGCCCAGAACCTCGGAGACATTCTGCTCGTCGAGGCTCTCGCCGTCGACCAGTTGGACGTCCACATGGCGATCGTAGAAGACGCCCGCATGGTGCAGGGCCTCGATAACCGACAGGTACGCATCGGGCAGCTGCGTGTACTTGCCCACGACGGCGATCTTCACCTTGTCGGCGTGATGGTTGGCGTGATTCTGTTTGCGCAGGAACTCATTCCACTCGCTCATGTCGCGCTCACGCGGGTCCAGACCCAGGCGCTCGCAAATGCGCAGGTCAAAGTCCTGCTCGGCAAGCAGCTGCGGAACATCGTAAATGCTCGCGCAGTCCTCGTTGGTAAAGACGCAATCGGTGTCGACGTCGCAGAAGCTTGCGATCTTCCCGCGGATAGCGTCATCGATATGGTGGTCGGAGCGCAACACGATAATATCGGGCTGGATGCCAAAGCTGCGGAGCTCCTTGACGGAATGCTGCGTGGGCTTGGTCTTGACCTCGTGGGCGGCGGCGATATAGGGAACGAGCGACACGTGGATGTAGCAGACGTTCTCGGGGCCGGCCTCCTTGCGGTACTGACGAATGGCCTCGACAAACGGTTGGGACTCGATGTCGCCGATCGTGCCGCCCAGCTCGGTGATGACTACATCGGAGCCGGTCTGCTCCTCGATGCGGCGGAACTTATCCTTAATGGCATTGGTGACGTGAGGAATCACCTGCACGGTACCGCCCAAAAAGTCGCCGCGACGCTCGCGGGCGATGAGGCTTTTGTAGATGGCACCGGTCGTAAAGTTGGAATCGCGGGTCAGGTTCTCATCAATAAAGCGCTCGTAATGACCCAGGTCCAGGTCGGACTCGTAACCATCCTCGGTTACAAAGACCTCACCATGCTGGAACGGGCTCATGGTACCGGGGTCGACGTTCAGATACGGGTCGGCCTTCTGCATCGTTACTTTGTAGCCACGCGACTTGAGCAGACGGCCCAGCGAGGCCGCGGTGATACCCTTGCCCAGGGACGAAACCACGCCACCGGTTACGAACACATGCTTGGTCATATTGAGTTACCTGCGCTTCCCGTAGAAGTTGTTTATCCACATCTTACGGGTCTTCATTGTAATACTCGCGCCGCGGACCGTCCGCAATTTTTCTCGCGTGCGATTGCATTTCTCAATCTTGAAACAAAACGCCGCCCGGTTTCCCAGGCGGCGTCGCTATGGCAAGGGTTACATGCTGCTATCGATCAGCAACCTCGTCCTCAAGCATTTCTTGAACGAGCATGCCGGTACGGACGCCCTCAAGATACCACTCGCCACGTTCGGTGAGGCAAATGCCATTTGCAAGCTGACCGCCGTCGTCGCTATAACGCGAGACGACATCAATCATGCCTTCGGAATCCAAGCGATCGATTGCGGCGCGGGCACGATACGGCGAAACCCCCACGCGCTCGGCAAGCGTTTTGCGCGAGAAACCATACGGCCCGCCATTGTCTTCGGTTTGCTGGTCGATCTCCATCAACACCAGCACCTCGACACGCTTCATATCGTTGACACTCGCACGACCCTTGCCCGCCATAGCAGCCTCCTCAAACCGAGCACGAGCATCTAACGCGCCGTGCGCGACCGACACACCTCACGATGGCAGGTAATATCCATCATGCGGCATCCCGCTAAGGATGAAACAGTTACGGTTATTGTATACCGCTCAAATTGTTTCTAGGCAGGTAAACGGCTATTTTTCGCCGAAATAGGCACTTTATTGATCAAAAAGCCGTACCGGGCGCTAACCCGATACGGCCAAACTGCAATGCAATTACCGCGGTGCTTCAAACTTAGCGATGGAAGAAACCGCGGCGCTCAAACTTGGGCTCGCAGCACACGTTGATACCCAGTTTGCGCAGTACCGTCTCGTCCGTCGGCGAGATGATCACGCTAAAGAAGGCATCGCAACCGCGCAACTGCTCCAGGCCCGAAAGGACGCGAGCGGCCGTCTCACTCGTGGCCGAGGTGATCGACAGCGCCATAAGCGTCTCGTCGGTGTGGAGGCGCGGGTTTTTGCTACCCAGGAAATGCGTCTTGAGCTTGCTGATGGGCTCGATCGCCTCATCGCTAATGACCTCGAGCTCAAGGTCGACGCCCGAGACATGCTTGAGGGCGTTCATAATGAGCGAACTTGCGGCGCCCAGGCGCGTGGAGGTCTTACCGGTCACCACGGAGCCATCGGGCATGACCATGGCACCCACGGGACCACCCGTCAGCTGTTCCCTGGTGAGGGCCGCCGAGCGTGCCGGTGAGTAGTTCTTATCGATGCCGGCTTTCTTCATAATAATCTTGAGACGGTCGACTTGCTCATCGCCCACGCCGGTACGGCGCACATTTTCGACCGCGGTAAAGTAGCGGCGAACGATCTCCATCTTGGAAGCGTCGCGGCAGGCATCGTCATCGGTGATGGCAAAACCGACCATATTGACGCCCATGTCCGTAGGGCTCTGGTAGGGGCTCTTGCCCAGGATCTTTTCCATCAGGGCACGGACTACCGGGAAGGCCTCGACGTCGCGGTTGTAGTTGACCGTGGTCTTGTTGTAGGCCTCCAGGTGGAAGGAGTCGATGATGTTGGCGTCATCGAGGTCTGCCGTGGCGGCCTCGTAGGCAATATTGACCGGATGCGTAAGGGGCAGATTCCAAACCGGGAAGGTCTCGAATTTGGCATAGCCGGCGGCCGTGCCATGCTTGTGCTCGTGATAGAGCTGAGACAGGCAAGTGGCGAGCTTGCCCGAGCCAGGGCCGGGCGCCGTCACGACAACGAGCGGTCGGGTGGTCTCGACAAACTCGTTCTTGCCATAGCCGTCGTCGGACACGATCAGATCGACATCGTGCGGATACCCCTCGATGGGATAGTGCAGCTTGGCGGGAATACCGAGCGCGTTCAGGCGGTTGCGGAACACATCGGCAGCGAGCTGTCCAGCGTACTGGGTGATGACCACGGCCGCGACAGCAAAGCCGTTGCCGCGGAACAGGTCAACCAGGCGCAGCACATCCTCGTCATAGGTAATGCCAAGGTCACCACGAGCCTTGTTTTTCTCGATGTGGTTCGCGTTGATCGCGATGATAACCTCGACATCGTCGGCGATGCTTTTGAGCATGCGGAACTTGCTGTCCGGCTCAAAACCCGGTAGCACGCGGCTGGCATGATAGTCATCGAACAGCTTGCCGCCAAACTCCAAATACAGCTTGCCGCCAAACTGCGAGATGCGCTCCTTAATGTGAGCAGCCTGCAGCTCGATATACTTCGCGTTGTCGAAACCCTGGCGCATATATGGCTCCCGTCCCGTTTCCATTTATGTTCTAGGCGATTATAACGGAGCCCGCCCTCCCCGATAACCAGACCATCAACAGGCACCAACCAAACACGCCCACCGCAACCGCCGGGGACCCGGGGTAGCTCATTTGGGACGGGAAAGAAGTCACTCGGCACCAACGATGAATACGTCGCAGGTTGAGCATAAGCCAGCGAAAGCCCGCCAGAGCGAGCAAGCTGCCCCCCTGCGCCAGCAATGGCAGCGCCGCAGGTGGAACAAAAGTCAGCGAAAGCCCGCCAGAGCGAGCAAGGTGACGTGAAAGAGGAGGGCATAGGCCTTTTGGCCATGCCCGACGATTGAACGTCAGATTGCCGCTCTGGCGGGCTTGCAGCGTCGAGTGGTTCCGGCGTTTGGCAAAACGCCGGAACACAAGAGCGCCCCCTCCCGCGCACGGAACGGGAGGGGGCCAAAGGTAGGAGTCTACCGGTGGGGTTACCCCACCGGACAGACGATGACCAGGTGATCCGTTATAGGATCGTCATGGTTTCCGTGGGGTACCCAGGGGGTACTTAGATCATCACGCAAGCGATGGTCAGGATGATGGCGCAGACGACGGAGAGAGCGACGATGAGCTTAAGAGCAAACTTGAGCCAGGTCGTCCACTCGATCTTAGCCAGAGCGAGACCGCCCATGATGGCACCAGAGGTCGGGGTGAACAGATTCACGACGCCGATGGCGGCGGAGAAGATCATGACCATGACCTCGGGCGAGAAGCCGAGCTTAACAGCCAGCGGTCCCATGATGGGCATGGAGACAGTAGCCATACCGGAGGTCGAGGGGATCAGGAAGGACAGGCCAAAGTAGACCAGGAAGCTCATGGGAGCGAAGATCACGCCGGACAGGCCAGCCAGAGCATTGGCGGCAGCGTCGAGGACGTAGACGTCGAGGCCGGTGCTAGCCATGAGGACGGAGATACCACGGGCAAGAGCGATGACGAGGACAACGGACATCATGTCGGCAGCGCCGGTGATGAAGGTGTTGACGATCTGCTTCTCGGAGAGGCCACCGATGATACCGATCAGGACAGCCATGAGGAAGAACCAGGTGGAAGCCTCGTCGAAGTACCACTGGCCAATGGGCAGGCCGGTGATCAGGGCAGACCAGCCCTGAACGATGGCGTTACCGTCGGCGTCATAGACAGCGCCAGCATCGAAGAAGTTGGCGACGCCCTCGTTGAGGTCGGCCAGCGGGATGAAGCCGACGATCATGACGACGAAGGTGAAGGCAAAGGCGATCAGAACACCCTTCTGACGACCGGTGAGCTTGACCTCCTTGTGAACCTCGGAAGCAGCCTTGCCGTGAGCCTCTTCGGCGTCCTTGAGCTCCTGCATCGAAAGGATGGTGGAACCCTTGTCAGCCTTGACCTTCTTGGCATAGCTCATGACGAAGAGGATGGACATAACAGTGGTAACAATCCACAGGACGGCACCGAGGCCGATGATGATGGACTGGTTGACCTCAATGCCAACGCCGGTCAGAGCGTCGACGGCAGCACCGACGGCGAACGGGTTAACCGTGGAGCCGAGGCAGCCGCAGCCAGCGCCGAGCAGGACGGTGGCAGCGCCGACCATAGGGTCGAAGCCAGCAGCCATCATGGTGGCGGCGAGCAGGGCGTAGAAGGGAACGGTCTCCTCGCACATACCATAGGTGGTACCACCGAGGGAGAAGATGAACATTAGCACGGGAATGAGCATGATCTCATTGCCCTTAAGCTTCTGCACCAGAACGGCAATGCCGTTGTCCAGGGCGCCGGTCTCGGTCATCATGCCGAGGAAGCCACCGAGGATCATAACGAAGAGGCAGACGGGCAGAGCGTCAGCGAAGCCCTTGACCGGGGCGGTGCAGAAATCGCTCAGGCGGGCAGCGGTAACCGCGCCACCGGACGTACCGGAGACGATAACGGTAACAACCGCGACGATTGCCAGCAGAGCAAGAAGAATGGTGAACGATGAAGGCATACCGCGCTTTTTCTTAGCGGTCTCAGTCATAGTTCTCATCCCCCCTTCATAAATCATTTACTGATCTCGCCCGAAGCGGCTCTTCCGTGCCGTGCATGTCGCTCGGTGCGAGATTTTTACCAGACAAAAGCGCTCGGGGTGCGCAGGAATGCACCCCGAGCGAGATGCTAGATGCTCTTACTTGAGCGTGGCGTACATGACAGCCTTGATGGTGTGCATGCGGTTCTCGGCCTCGTCGAAGACCTTGGAAGCGGGGCTCTCGAAGACCTCGTCGGTGACCTCCTGCTCGGTGATGCCGAACTGCTCGCACTTCTCGGCGCCAATGGTGGTGTTGGTGTCGTGGAAGCTGGGCAGGCAGTGCAGGAAGATGGCACCCGGGTTGGCCATAGCCATGACCTCGGAGGTGACACGATACGGGGTGAGCTGAGCGATGCGCTCGGCCCAGACCTCGTCAGGCTCGCCCATGGAGACCCACACGTCGGTGTAGATAACGTCGGCACCGGTGACGCCGTCCTTGACGTCGGTGGTCAGCTTGATGGTGCAGCCGTTGGCCTCAGCGATGGGCTTGCAGGCCTCGATGACGTCGTCAGCGGGCATGCACTCCTCGGGGCCGCAGGCCACGAAGTTCATGCCGAGCTTGGAGCAGACGACCATGAGGGAGCGAGCGACGTTGTTCTTGCAGTCGCCCATGAAGACGAGGGTCTTGCCCTTGATGTCGTAGTTGAAGTTCTCCTGGACGGTCAGGATGTCGGCGAGCATCTGAGTGGGGTGCCACTCGGTGGTCAGACCGTTCCAGACGGGCACGCCGGACTTAGCGGCAAGCTCCTCGACGTCGTCCTGGGCAAAGCCACGGAACTCGATGCCGTCATACATGCGGCCGAGAACGCGGGCGGTGTCCTCGATGGACTCCTTCTTGCCCATCTGCGACGAACCCGGATCGAGGTAGGTGACGCCCATGCCCAAATCCATGCCGCCGACCTCGAAGGCGCAGCGGGTACGGGTGGAAGTCTTCTGGAAGAGCAGGACGATGTTCTTGCCCTCGAGATAGCGGTGCGGAACGCCAGCGCGCTTCATGTCCTTGAAGTTCTTGGAGAGCTTGAGCAGGTACTCGATCTCCTCGGTGGTGAGGTCGAGGAGCTTGAGGAAGCTACGGCCGGAGAGGTTAACACCCATGGTTCGAATCCTTTCGAAGAAATGAATTACGCAAATACTAGTGGTGCCCGTTTGACGGGCGAAACCGGTGCGGTTGTAGGGAGACCGCACCGGAAACGGAAAGACTTAGAGGTCCTCGCGCCAGAAGGGCATGCTCATGCAGCGCGGGCCGCCACGGCCGCGGGAGAGCTCGGCGGAGGGCACGACGAGAAGGTCCAGGCCCTCCTTGTACAGCACGTCGTTGGTGACGGTGTTGCGGGCGTAGACGCAGATCTTGCCGGGCTCGACGCACAGGGTGTTGGAGCCGTCGTTCCACTGCTCGCGGGAGGCCGCGATCGGGTCGCCGCCGCCGCAGGGGATCAGCTTGACCTGGTCGACGCCGGTGGCGTCCTCCAGGACGTGCTCGAGGGTGTCCTCGATCAGGCGGATGTTCACGTCGCCCGGGTTCTTGCCGGCGGTCAGCTCGTAGACGCGCAGGGTGCCCATGATGGCGGGGTGGATCGTGAACTTATCGACGTCGATCTGGGTGAAGACCGTGTCGAGGTGCATGAAGGCGCGCGAGACCGGGATGTCGAAGGCCAGGATGCGCTCGACCTTGGAGTCGGAGTTCCAGAAGATGTTCTGGGCCATGACGTCGATGGCGGCCGCCTGGGTGCGCTGGGAGATGCCGACGGCGAGGGTCTTCTCGTTGATGTTCAGCACGTCGCCGCCCTCGGTGTGGAACTGGCAGTCGCGGCGGAAGTACAGGGAGACGTCCTTGTAGTCGGGGTGGTATTTGAAGACGTACTTGCCGTACAGGGTCTCGCGGTTGCGGGTGACCGAGTACATGCGGTTGAGGTTGACGCCCTCGCCGACGACCGCGAACGGGTCGCGGGTGAAGTAGAGGTTGGGCATCGGGTCGATGATCAGGTCGGACTCGGACTCGGAGTTGACCAGGGAGTCGAGGGTCGTGGACGCCGTGAGGGGCATGTCGATCTCGGCCTTGGTCATGCCGGCCATGGTCTTCTTGACGAACTCGAGGTTGTCCTCGATGGAGTCCAGCTTCTCGCGGACGATCTGCGGCATGTGCTGGCCGCGGATGCCGGCCTCGGCGATGTACTGGTCGGTGAACTCGGCGCGGGCGCCGGGGACCTGGTCGAACACCTCGGCGACGAGGTTCTCCAGGTAGAGGACCTCCACGCCCTGGTCCCTCAGGATCTGGGCGAAGGTGTCGTGCTCCTGCTGCGCGACCTCCAGGAACGGGACGTCGTCGAACAGGAGTCGCTCGAGCTCGTCGGGCGGCAGGTTGAGGAGCTCGTCGCCGGGACGGTGCAGGCAGACCTTCCTGAGCTTGCCGATCTCGGAAGGCACGTGCAGACCTTTCGTCATGGCCTCCTACCTTTCTTTCGGGCCTTTCGGCCGAATCTCTCAGCACCCTTCCGTAACGGGTGCTGCTTGCTGACAGCTCTAGTTATATCCAAATTCCAACCGCAATTCCACCTCGCCCCCGAACGGTCAACAAAGTTCGATGAACGGTATATCGAATATGATTCCCCCATAATGCACTTCGGCGTTCTAAAGTAGCTTTTCTAAGGTAAATGCTCTTTTTTCTTAAAAATCATTCGCAATTACAACTCCAATCTTTCGATTAAGAATTGCATATCTAAAACGGTTTTATGTATATAAATGACGCTTGTTCGTGTTTCTGTCTGTATTCGATGATATTCAGCTACCTATCATTCTTATTCACACATACTCACCAGTTGAGTGAGGATATAGACCGTTTTTCACAACGCGAAGGGCGTCAGCTCTATGGCTTGTCAGCGTAAGAAGTAGGTAAAGATACCGTTCACGCGATACGTCCGTGCCATAGGTCGACTAAATTGAGACAATAGTGAATAGTGTTAGGCAACCGTCCCCCACGGGGACTGAACGGACAGATGCATATGCCGAGCAAAATCGAAAAAAAGCAAGCCGCCGCAAAGCTGCGTAAGCCGCCGCGCGACTTCTCGTACACGCAGAACCGAGAGCTCAGCTGGCTGCGCTTTGACAACCGTGTGCTTGACGAAGCCTTCGACGAGACCGTTCCGCTGTTCGAGCGGCTAAAGTTCGTGTCGATTTTCGAGTCTAACCTCGATGAGTTTCTCATGGTGCGCGTGGGCGGCCTGTCCGATCTGGCAGAGCTCAAAAAACAGCCTGTCGACAACAAGAGCAATATGACCGCCTCCGAACAGGTCGATGCTGTCATGGCCGAAATGCCCGGGCTCCTTACCCGATGGGAGTCCATCTTTAAGAGCATCGAGGGCAAGCTCGACACCCTGGGCGTTCACCGCGCCCGCATCGATTCGCTTACGCCCGAGGAGCGCACCTTTGTAACCCGTTACTTCCAGGCCTACGTGTCGCCGGTCATCTCACCGCTGGTGATTGACCCGCGCCACCCCTTCCCCAACCTGCGCAACGGCGCACTCTACCTGGCCTGCGGCCTGGACGGCGTCACCGACGAGGAGAGTCTGCTGGGCCTTATCGAGATTCCCACCTCGATGAACCGCGTGGTCGAGATCCCCTCGCCCACCGGCACCTACTCCTACATCTTGCTCGAGTACGTCATCCTCGCCTGCCTGGACAGCTGCTTTGGCTCCTATAAGCCGCTCGACCGCGCGCTCATCCGCGTCACCCGCAACGCCGACATCGACCCGGACGGCGAGGGCGTCGAGGAGGAAGAGGATTACCGTCAGCACATGAAGCGCATCCTCAAGAAACGCTTGCGCCTGCAGCCGGTGGTGCTCGCGGTCTCGGGGTCGCTCGAGAAGGCGACGCTCAAGACCATCCGCAAGGCGCTCGAGCTTTCGCGCCGCTCTGTCTTTACCTGCGATATCCCGCTCGACCTAGGCTACGTCTTTGGCATTGAGGGCAAGATTCCCGAGCACCTGCGCAACGAGCTGCTCTTTACGCCGTTTAAGCCGCAGCCCAACCCCACCATCGACATGTCCCGTTCCATCCGCGAGCAGGTGCTGCAGCACGACAAGCTGCTCTTTTACCCTTACGAGGCCATGAATCCGTTCTTGGACCTGGTGCACGAGGCCGCCTACGACCCCGATTGCATCTCGCTGCGCATCACGCTCTACCGCGTGGCCAAGCAGAGCCGCCTGTGCGAGTCGCTGATCGATGCCGCCGAGAACGGCAAAGAGGTCACGGTGCTCATGGAGCTCCGCGCGCGCTTTGACGAGCAGAACAACATCGAGTGGGCCGAGCGCCTGGAAGAGGCCGGCTGCACCGTCATCTACGGCTCCGAGGGCTTTAAGTGCCACTCCAAGATCTGCCAGCTCACCTATCGCGAGGGCATGGCGCTAACGCGCTTGACGCTGCTGGGCACCGGCAACTTTAACGAGAAGACGGCCAAACTCTACAGCGACTTTATGCTCATGACCGCTCACCCCGGCATCGGCGAGGACGCCAACCTGTTCTTCCGCAACCTGTCGCTGGGCAACCTGCGCGGCGATTACCGCTTCCTGGGTGTGGCGCCCGTCGGACTGAAACCGCTCATCATGCGCGGGCTTGACCGCGAGATCCAGCGCGCCCTCGCCGGCGAGCCCGCCCGCGTGTTCTTTAAACTCAACTCGCTCACCGACCGCGAGGTCATCGACAAGATCGCCGAGGCATCGTGCGCAGGAGTCCGCGTGGACATGATCATCCGCGGCATCTCGTGCCTCAAGCCGGGCGTTCCTGGCAAGACCGAGAACGTGCATGTCCGTTCTATCGTCGGACGCTTTTTGGAGCATGCGCGCGTTTACGCCTTTGGCGTGGACTCGGACATGATCTATCTGAGCTCGGCCGACATGATGACACGCAACACCGAGCACCGCGTGGAGATCGCCTTCCCCGTGCTCGACCCCACCTGCCGCGCCCTGGTGCACGAGTACATGAGCATGCAGCTGCGCGACAACGTGAAGGCCCGCAGCCTCACGAGCGACGGCACCTGGGTCCCCGTGGAGCGCGCAGAGGGTGAGAAACCCTTCAACTCGCAGGAAGCCCTGCTGGAGCGTGCCTACCGCAACGCCGAGGCCGCGCCCGAGCCCGTCATTGAGGCAAAGCCCGCCCCTGCTCCTAAGCCGCAGCCGGCCACACCCGAGGTTCAGAAGGTCCAGGCGACCGTCATTGAGCCCGAGCTCGCACCTGCACCTCAGCCCGAGCCGCAGGCAGCTAAGCCCGCACCCGAGACGAGCGCCCGTCGCGATAAGCCCGCCGGCAAGACCAAGGCCATCGAGCGCCATCGCCCCGGTCGTGTGCGCATGGGCCTGGGCCTGATCGGCCTGGGTCTTAAGACGCTCATTACCGGCAAGACGAAATAGTCGTTTGTAGAAGCAGTTTGTAGAAGCGCCCCGCATTTGAGGAAAGCCTCGGATGCGGGGCGCTTTTCCCTGCTACCATGGTGCGAGCAACAACACGAATGACAGGCAGGGATATGAAGCTCACTATAGAATCGATGACCTACGGCGCCGACGGGCTGGCGCACGCCGACAACGGCAAGGCCGTCTTTGTGCAGGGCGCCGTGGCAGGCGACACCGTCGAGGCCGAGGTCGTACAGGACGGCAAGTCGTTCATGCGCGCCCGCACGACCGAGATTCTGGAGCCGAGCCCCGATCGCATTCAGCCCCCCTGCCCCTTCGTTGGCATCTGCGGCGGTTGTTCGTGGGGCAATCTCTCACGCACGGCACAGCTCGCCGCCAAGGAGCAAAACCTGCGCTCCACGCTCGAGCGCATCGGCAAGTTCGTTCCTGAGCAGGTCGATGAGTTGGTACAGCCCATCTGCCACACCAAGGACGACTGGGGCTACCGCAATAAAATCGAGCTCGAACCGACCGTCGTCAACGGTCGCGTGCGCCTTGGCATGCACGGTGTCGACCCCAGCAAAATCGTGACCGTCGATGCGTGCCCGCTGTTCGATAAGCGCTTCCCGAAGGCACTCAAATCGGTCGTCGGCGCACTCAACTATCTAAGCGGCAGCCATGACTTGGGACTCGAACGCGTGGGCATTCGTGCATCGCGCCGTACCAAGGCACTCGAGGTCGCACTCTGGACGCCTACAGGCTCTTTTCCGCGCTCGCAGGCCTCCCGCGTGCTGGCGGACGCCGCTCATCCCACGAGCATCGTGCGCGTGATGAGCAAGGGCGAAAAGAAGGCCCGCCGTGTCTCCAAGGTCGAAATGCTCGCCGGAGAGGGCTCATGGACCGAGAATATCGCCGAGGGTCAGATGCGCTTGTCTGCCCCGTCTTTTTTCCAGGTCAACACCAAGGGTGCCGAGATTTTGATCGAGCTTGTCATGGAAGCGCTCGGCCCGCAAGAAGACGAGCTTGCCGTGGACCTGTACTGCGGCGCCGGAACCTTTACCCTGCCGCTCGCCCGCCGCTGCGACTTCGTCGCCGCCGTCGAGGCCTACGGCCCGGCCGTGCGCGACCTGCGCCGTAACCTGGAGATCAACAAGCTTGATAACGTCGACGTCATTGGCGGAGACGCGGTGCGCGAGTTCCCCGACCAGGATGCCGACGTCTTGGTGGTCGACCCGCCGCGCGCAGGCCTCGCCCCCGAGGCGATCGACCTTATCGCCAGCACGAGTGCTCGCGATGTCGCCTACGTGAGCTGCGACCCGGCCACCCTGGCGCGCGATCTCAAACGCTTTGTCGAAGAAGGCACCTTCTCCCCCGTCAAGATCACGCCGGTCGACCTGTTCCCGCAAACCTTCCACTGCGAGACCGTCGTCCACCTTAGGCGCAACTAGTCACTCAATCATTGCTCAGAAAAATCATTGGGAAATCGAGCGTGGCAAGCGGAGGTCTTCGGGGTATAAGACGGCTAATTGTATGCCGCCTATGAAAGGAACCCTCATGCCCAGCGTTGCCGTTCTCGCCGCCGATGGCTTTGAAACTATTGAATGCTTGACCATGGTCGATGTCATGCGTCGCGGCGGCGTGCGTGCCACGCTCGTCTCGATTATGCCCACACGTGAGGTCGTAAGCTCGCTGCAGATCCCCGTGACCTGCGATGCGCTCTTTGATGAGATCAACTTTGACGAGTACGACTGCGTCGTGCTGCCCGGCGGCTTGCCCGGTGCCACCAACCTGCGTGCCGATCAGCGCGTCTGCGACGTGGTCTGCGAGTTCGCCGCGACCAAGCACGTTGCCGCCATCTGCGCCGCCCCGTTTATCCTGGGCGAGCTCGACCTACTCGAGGGGCGCCACGCCACGTGCTTCCCTGGCTTTGAGAAAAGCTTCCCCGAAGGCGCCTATACCGGCGAGAAGGTTACGCAAGACGGCAACATCATCACCGCCAGCGGCATGGCCCAGTCGCTCCCCTTTGCGCTTGAGCTGCTGCGCACGCTCGCCGGTGACAAGGCCGTCGAGAAGGTCGCCGAGGGCATTCAGCTATGATTTTGGCTTCGCAATCACCGCGCCGCATCGAGTTGATGCGCGAGGCGGGCTATGACATTCGCGTGATTCCCGCAGATATCGACGAAACGCCTTTTGATGGCGAAGCTCCGCTTACACTCGTCGAGCGCTTGGCGCGTGCCAAAGCCGCTGCCGTCACGGCCGAACATGCCGAGCCCAACGAACTGACCGTCGCGGCCGATACTATTGTCACCTTCGATGGCAAGATTCTGGGCAAGCCGGCAACCGAGGACGAGGCGCGCACCATGCTCCGCGAGCTTTCGGGCCGCACACACCAGGTCGCAACCGGCGTCTGCATCGTTAAGGCAGGCGACACGGCCGCTCCGCATGCCGCCGAGAGCCTGTCGTTTGTCGATGTGACCGACGTGACGTTCTATGAGCTTACCGAAGAGCAGATCGAGCGCTATGTTGCCTCCGGCGAACCCATGGACAAGGCCGGGGCCTACGGCATCCAAGGCACAGGCGGCCGCATGCTTGTGCACGATATTTCGGGTGACTTCTACAACGTGGTGGGCTTGCCCATCGCTCGCGTCGCACGCGCGATTCAAAAACTCTCGTAATTGCATCTGGCGCTGGTTATCCCCCAGCGCCTACAATTTTGCCGTACCGTACGGATCCCGACCGGGCATAAGGCCCGGCGGAAAACCGATAGGAGAAAACATGGACACACTGCTCGAAGCCATCGATGTTTGCAATGTCGATGGCTTTTGCTTTGGCAACTATACGGACGAGGAGGCTGGCACCGGCTGCACCGTAATCGTGGCGCCCGAGGGTGCCACCGGCGGCGTTGACGTTCGCGGCGGTGCTCCAGCATCGCGCGAAACCGACCTGCTGCGACCCGAGAACACCGTCGACAAGGTTCACGCCGTCTGCCTTTCGGGCGGATCGGCCTTTGGCCTCGAGGCTGCAAGCGGCGTCGCTCGCGAACTCGAGAGCCGCGGCATTGGTCTGCCCGTCGGCCCCACGCAGGTGCCCATCGTGTGCTCCAGCTGTATCTTCGACCTTGCCTTTGGCGACCCCACCGTACGCCCCGACATAGAGGCCGGCATCGCCGCCGTGCGCGAGGCACTCGACAACACCCCCACCACGCTCGAGCAAGGCAATGTGGGCGCCGGCACCGGTGCCACCGTAGGTAAGCTCATGGGCCCTGCCACCTGCATGAAGGCCGGCCTTGGCACTGCCGCCGTGGCACTCGGTCCCGTTAAGGTAGGCGCCGTGGTTTCGGTCAACGCCTGCGGCAACGTGGTCGACCCCCTCACCGGCGAGTGGGTCGCCGGCATGCGCGCCTCAGCCGATAGCGACCAAATCGTCGATATGGAACTCGCAGCCTTTGCCGCCGCCGGCTCTATGCAGATGCCGCTCGACCGCACCAACACCACCATCAGCTGCATCGTCACCAACGTGAAGCTCACCAAGGCCCAGACCACCAAGGTCTCCCAGATGGCAGCAGACGCCTACGCGCACGCTATCCGCCCCACGCACACCACCAACGACGGCGACACCATTTACACCCTCGCCAGTGGCAAACTAGGCGCCCAGGCAAGTGCCGCCGTTCCCCTAGACCTGCTGGGCATGCTCGCAGTAAGGGCCCTACAGACCGCCATCGTAAACGGAGCAAAAAACGCCAAAACCTCCCACGGCATCCCCGGCGCCGCAAAGTAATCTCACTCGACCGCCCGTCTCCGACCGGCTTCCAACCTTATTCTTTTCAGCCCAGGCCCCTGTGTACCGCGCGTCTAAGGTCTTCAAATTCAACTAACCTGACAATCGATTCTTATAGCAGAGGCCCCTTGGCCTTTAGTTTGATACAAGTTCCGCACGAGCCGGAAAGCACTAAATGTGCTTTCCGTGCGAGCAGGACTGTTCGCAGAGCAAACTAAAGGCCAAGGGGCCCAGTCAACCCATCAGCAGCGATTACTCAGCAGCTAGTTGAATTTGAAGATCTTTGAGGCAAGACGGTATAGGCCGAGTGTGGTTTTGTCGCCAGCGCGGCCACGCAGATTGGTAAAGAAGCCGACCACGCCGTAGCGAGCACGACGATACATGCGCTCGTCGTAGGCCTTTAAATCGCTCCATAGCGTCTTCAGGCGCTCATCAGCGAAATCCTCATCGGATAGCTTGGTAAGCACCGAGCAGATCGCCATCATCATGGTGAAATAGCCCATCATGTACGAGCGCAGACGCGACGACTCAACATCGCTGTACAGGTGGAACGATTCCATCATGATGCGCGTAACGCGGAACTGCTGGTCCAGGCGTTTAACCATCGTGGCCTCGTTGACACTCTGGCCCTCACGACCGATAAAGTAGCGGTAGAGGTCGATGTCGGCGTAATAGATAGTCTTGCAACGCGGCAGCGGCACGTAAGCGTAGATGTTGTCTACATAGAACGTGTGCGGCGGCATAGGCAGGTTGGATGCGCGCAGCACATCCGTGCGGTAGCACAGGCTGTGCATGAGCAAGTTCTGGTCCAAGCGGAAATGACCGATCTGGTCCCAGGTAAAGATCTTTTTACGCGGCAGGGCAAACTTGTAGCCAATAGCGGTGTGCGTACCCTCGTAAACCTTCTCGTACACGTAGTTCGAGATAAACAGGTCGACGCGCTGATCGCGCTCCTCAAAGCCGCGCAGGATCGAAAGCATGGTCGAAAGGGCTGCGCCGTCGAGCCAGTCGTCCGAGTCGACGACCTTGTAGTAGGTGCCCTGTGCCTCGCGCAGGCCCGAAAGGACGGCGATACCGTGGCCGCCGTTCTCCTGGTGCACCGCACGGATGATACCGGGATAACGCGCCTCCCACTCATCGGCTTTAGCTGCCGTCTCGTCCTTGGAACCGTCGTCGACGATGATGATCTCGATATCGGTGGCGAAATTGCTCCCCTCCAAAATGGAGGTGATGCAATGGTCCATGTCCTTGGCGGCGTTATACGAGGGAATACCGAATGTTATGACTTTATGCATGGCAGGCGATAATCTCATCCGAAAGATCGAGGGCGGAATTGGCCACGGCGTCCATATCGTAGTAACGATACTCGGCCAGACGACCCACCGGGTGGAAGTTCGTCAGGTTCTGGACGCGCTCAAGATAGCGCTCGTAGAGCTCACGGTTCTCGGGCTCCAGGATGGCGTAGTACGGCGTCTCGCCCGAGCCGGGCGTATATGCCTTGGAGTACTCCTTCATGATGGTGGTCTTGCCGGGCAAAACCTGACCGGTCATGTTCTTGAACTCGGTGATGCGCGTATAGTCCTCGCTCGTGGTGTAGTTGACGGTGCCCACGGGCTGGAACTGGTCCATATCGAGCGTCTCGAACTTCATATCGAGCGTGCGGTACGGCAGAGCGCCCAGGTCGAGGTTGAACAGCTCGTCGAGTGGACCGGTGTAGACGATCTCGCCACCATAGACCTTGCCGTCGATCTTGACGGTGGTCTCGTCGATTTCAAAGAGGTCACGGGCGTCTACGTCACAGAATACGTCGATCAGATCGTGATCGAGCATATGCTCGAACAGCGCGGTATAGCCGTACTGCGGCATGCCCTGGAAAGGAGCCTGCGGGAAGTAGCGATCGTCATCGCCCACAAAGACGGGAACGCGGCCGGTGATCGAGGGGTCGATCTGGTCGGGCGTCTGGCCCCACTGCTTCATGGTGTAATGCAAAAAGACATTCTCGTAGACATAATCGGCGACCTCGGCAAGATCCGGGTCGTTCTTCTTGCGCAGCTCCATAATGGGCACCTTGACGTCCTTGCCAAAAGTCTCCACGAGCTTTTGGTACAGCTCCTCGCCGCGCTCATCGCCAAAGGCGAGCTTGAGGCTCGCGTGGTTAAAGGGCACGGGCATAAGGGTGCCGTTGATGTTGGCGAGCACCTTGTGCTGGTAGTCCGTCCACTTGGTAAAGCGCGACAGGAAGTTATGGACGCGCTCGTTAAAAGTGTGATAGATGTGCGGACCGTACTCGTGGACCAGGATTCCGGCCTCGTCAGCGCAGTCGTAGGCATTACCCGCGATGTGGCCGCGACGCTCCAAAACGGCAACACGATAGCCGATAGTTTCGGCAAGACGGCGGGCGCAAACGGCACCGGCATAACCGGCGCCGACAACGATCATGTCATACGCACCGGCATTAAAGCCTTCAGGCAGGCCTGAGGTAATCTGCATCGATACTCCTTGTCAAAAGCCACACGCTTTTTAACTGGGCTTTTTCTCGAACATACGTCGAGACATATTTATCAGAGCGATTATAGCGCTAATGCGTCCTATAATGAGCTTGCCACACAAGGAAAGCTCAAGCACCGCGGCGTACATAATTGTAAGGTAAACCCGCTAGCAGCGGGTTTATTCGTGTACAGCCGAGGGCCTGGAGCTTAGCGAAACGCTTGTAAGGAGTATCATGAGCGATTTCCTAAACCGTATGAAGTCTGCCGCCAAGGCCGACCTTAAGACCATCGTCCTGCCCGAGGGCGAGGATCCGCGTACCATCGTCGCGGCAAACAAAATCATCGAGGAGGGCCTGGCCAACATCGTCATCCTGGGCGATCCCAACGAGATCAACGTCCCCGGCGCCACCGTCATCGATCCGCGCAACGCCGAGAAGCACGAGGAGTACGCGCAGAAGTTTGCCGAGCTCCGCGCCAAGAAGGGCGTTACCATCGAACAGGCTCGCGCCCAGGTGATGGACGCCACCTACTTTGGCACCATGATGGTCAAGATGGGCGACGCCGACGGCCTGGTCTCCGGTGCCTGTCACTCCACCGCCGACACCCTGCGCCCCGCGCTGCAGATCCTCAAGACCGCTCCGGGCACCAAGCTGGTCTCGGCCTTCTTCGTGATGTGCACCGACACCCCGCAGTTCGGTACCGACGGCACGCTGATCTTCGCCGACTGCGGCCTCAATATCAACCCGTCCTCCGACGAGCTCTCCGAGATCGCCATCGCCTCGGCCCACTCCTGGTCCACCTTCATGGGCAATGTTGAGCCGCACGTGGCCATGCTCTCCTACTCCACCATGGGCTCCGCCGGTGGCGAGGTCGCCAAGAAGGTCCAGGAGGCCGTGAAGTTCTGCAAGGAGAAGGCTCCCGAGCTCGCCATCGACGGCGACCTGCAGCTCGATGCCGCTATCGTCCCCACCGTCGCCCAGCTCAAGGCTCCCGGCTCCTCCGTCGCCGGTAAGGCCAACGTGCTCGTGTTCCCCGACCTCGAGGCAGGCAACATCGGCTACAAGCTGGTCCAGCGCTTCGCTGGCGCTGACGCCTACGGCCCCATCCTGCAGGGCATCGCCAAGCCGGTCAACGACCTGTCGCGCGGCTGCTCTGCCGACGACATCGTGGGTGTCGTGGCCATCACCGCCGTCCAGGCTCAGATGGCTGAGTAGCGGACGTATCCCCTCGGGACCCTACAGGGTAAAGCTCTGAAAACGTCCTCGGACATGTCGGAAGCCCCCGCTGTGCACTACGTGCGGCGGGGGCTTCCTCCGTCCTGACGCTCCTATTTGGCAAGGTGTTTTTTAGAATCCATTTTGCGCTCGGCCTCGAAGGCCTGCCTGTCCCAATCGAGCGG
>UQKQ01000003.1 GCA_900541645.1 uncultured Collinsella sp. | reverse complement strand
GACATCGACTTCCTGTTCAGCGTCTACTCCGCCTCGCCGTCGCGCGAGGACGGAGGGCCGGAGTGGGGCGACAGGGCCGTGTGGGAGGATCTCCACCACAGGGACCCGTACCCGTTCTGGCTGGATTAATGGATGGAAACGGATGTTCTATCGGGACACACATTTTGTCCTATAAGCCAATCTTGCCGCAAGCTTGACGAATGCCGGATGCCCAACAGCTTGATTCATTCCATACCAGATTCTATGCAAAAATGCCACTAAAAGGTCGTAGACGGTAGCGGGTGCTAGGCGAGTTGAATGACATAGCTGAACCTTGTTCATTTGCGTTACACTGCCGCTTAGATGGGACAAGCTGACAAGCTCATTTACCTGCTTAAAGACCGATTAGTCGGGGGATTAATAACAATCGGCCCTCGCTGTACAAAAACTTGCCGCTTGCGTACCAAAAGACAACCTAGAACACAAGGTCGCTCTATTCATAGCGCGGCTTGTATGGTCTTGCGGTTACAGTGTCCATACGGTCGAGTTGAGGAGCGGGCATGGTAAACGATTTGGGCAGTATGGACGACCTCGAGCTGATGCCGCTGGGCGGTGGCTATATGGTGCGACGCGAACGCTTGATGAATGAGCTTCTCGCCAAGGGCCGAAAGGCCGGCATCGTGGTTCTTTATGCGCCCGACGGGTTTGGGAAGACCTCGGTGCTGCTGCAGTACACCCATGAGGTTAAATGCGACCCGACGCGAGGCCCCGTGCGGATTATCGAGGCCGATCGCGCCACTGGGCGCGAGTTGTTTATGCAGCTCGAGGTGGTTACCGAAGAACTCAAAGACAAACCGCACTCCCTTATCGCGATTGATAATGTGCCAAACCTCGATCAGCACGATACCGAAGACCTCATCGACAGGATTCGCGGCCTGCGCGCTATGGGGGTAGGGGTCTTTATCTCCTGCCGTCCTTCAAATCGTCAGCTGATTCATGGGCTGGGCGATTCGGTTAAGATCAATGCGCAGATGCTCAAGGTGCATGCCTATGAGTATTCGGCGTGGGCATCGGCGTTTTCGATCAGCACATCGCTCGACTTTTATCAGCTCACGCAGGGCGTGCCCGAGCTCGTTTCGGCATTGCAGACGGGTCTGTATGGCCAAGGCGACGTAGCCGGTCTGCTCGAAAACGAGATTGTCAACGTATATGGCGCGGCACTTGTCGACCTGGCTTCGCTCGACAATAATGCACTGTTTTGCGTGGCATGTCTCATGATTTTGATGGGCGAGGGCAATATCGCAGAACTCGAGGCTTGCGGGGTGAGGCTATCGATGGTCGACCAGTCCTACTTCGTACGCGACTACCCGATCTTTGGCTTGGACCCCGCCGAGCGGAGTTTTACGTGTCTGGGCACGGAGGATAACGGACGCTTGCGCTTGCGTAAGTTGGTGGCCGAGGTTCGCCCCGAACTTGTTCCGAGGGCGGCCCGGATTTTGCTTAAGGCGGGCCGATGCGATGCGGCGATGGGCCTGGCGGACGCCTTTTTGGACCGTGATGCGGTCCTTGAACTTGCTGGGCAGTATGGGGTCGATCTGGCTCTGACGGGGCACGGGGCCGATATCTGCCGAGCAGCGCTGGGCACGATCGATGCCGAGGATCCGGCTCCAGAGCCAACGCCTGCCGAGGCGCTTGGCGTATATCTGGCAGCGGTCAGCGTGTCCAATACAAAGCTCGCTCGCTATATGGCATCGGTCATCGAGCGCGGGGGCGAACGGGCGGCCTGCGAAATAGACCCTGTTTCATGGAGGGTGGCCCAGACACTGACGGCTGTTTGCTATGGGGACAACGGGCTTGGGCTTCCTACGAACCTGGCCGTGCCAGAAATAGAGACGTCCCACACCGCACTCGACATGCTGTCCGCGCATATCGAGGTCAAGCGATGCCTGACCGAACGGGGAGATGACGGCGGCGTTCTACAGCAGCTCAAAACGAGCAAGGCCTACGACTGTGAGCTCGACATCGCGGGGATTGTTATACGGGCCGATAACATGCTGGTGGAGCTCTTTGACGGGTCGTTTACGGGAACCGACGAGCGCGACGACGAGATGACGGTGGTGCGGGAGGCGCTCGACGTACGTGGGCTTAAGGCGATGGCTGTCTGGGTGCGCATGGTGCTGGCGGCACGGCGGCTCCTTTCCGGCCTGCCGGTAACCGACGACGCGGCGTTCAACGAGCTCGATCGTTTTGCCGTGCGCATGCGCGATAATCAGATTCAGCTGTTTGGCCTGTTGCTAGAAGGCTGGCAGTCGCTGGCAGAGGGACGGCCGGTTAATGCAAAGTTCCGTGCGGTCCAAGTGCTCAAACTTGCCGAGGAGTCGATTGCGTACATGCGCGATAACGCATTGCTGTTGGAGCGCGCGGCGTATCTGCGTAACACTTCGATGGTTTCGGTGCGCGAGGAAGCGGAGCTACTCGATATAAGCCAGACGCAGGTTGGTGGAGCGGAGGCCTGGATGGTGGCGCTGCATTTGGCCTGTGCGGGCCGAGACAGCGATCTTGCGGCCTGGATGTCCATGAATCGCGCGGGGATTCTAGAGCCATCGTATCGGCTCTTTGCGCGCCTTGCCATGCATTGTCTGGGCGAGCCGGCGACCAGGATTCGCAAGAAGCTTCCCGTGCGCGAGTTATCGCGGTATTCGCTGCGCGACGATCTGGAAGGGGAGGGCGAGCGCCTGTTCCAGGCCGGCGAGGTTGAAGCCGTTGATACCATCGACCATATCGAGATTCGCATGTTTGGTGCGTTTCGCGCCGAGCGCGATGGGTTTCCCATCACGGACAAAATGTGGCGGCGCAAGAAGGCGGCGACACTTGCCGAGCGGCTTGCGCTGGGCATGGACGCGCTCGTCGATCGTGAGACGCTGGCCATGGAGCTGTGGCCCCATGCCGAGTTCAATAGCGCCCGCAACAACCTGTACTCGACGATATCGCGCTTGCGGTCGGCTTTGGGACCGACGCCGGATGGCAAGTCGTGTGTGCTCATCCAAAATGAATGCATCGGACTCAACGGCGACTACGTCAAGACCGATGTACGGCTGTTTGACCAGATAAGCCGCGAGGTTTTGGGAAATCGCACGGGTGCGCGCGGGCCCCATTTAGTTGAACTGTGCCTTAAGATTGAGCAGCTTTATGCCGGACCGCTGTATGTTCCCAATGGCTGTAACCCCACCTACTTTTTGCGTATGCGACGCATTATGCAGTCAAAGTACATCGATTGCATGATTAAGGGAGCAAATGCCGCTCTAGAAGAAAACGATCTGCAGTCGGCGATTTGGCTGGCGGAGTCGGGGCTTCGGCAGGAAACAGCGCGTGAGGATATGGTGCGCTGCGCCATGCGCGTCTACAGTGCGGCGGGGCGGCGGCGCGATATCGTCGAGCTGTACAGCGGGCATATGCACCATCTAAGGGAGCAGGTCAATGGCGTGCCCGAGCCCGAGACGCGGCGTCTATACGAGCGCTTGGTGGAGGGGCGGCTCAATCGCGTGCTGGTCGAGCGATAAAAAACGGGCGCCCGAAGTACTTGGGCACCCGTAAGCTTGCCATGTGTTGGCTCGCCGGATCATTGGCTCTTAGACGAGCTTGATCTTCTCGATGTCCTTGCGCGAGGACTCGCGATACAGCGAGAACTTGCGGCCGATGACCTGGACGACCTCGGCGTGGCAACGCTCGGAGAGCTCTTCGGCGGCCTCGCGGGCGGAAAGACTGGAGCCATCGAGCACGGAGCACTTAACGAGTTCGTGCTTCTCCAGGTAGGCGACCGTCTGCTCGACGGTGCCCTCGTTGACATCGGACTTACCGATGATGATGGCGGGGTTGAGGTGATGGGCCATGCTGCGAAGCTGCTTGACCTGGGCTCCTGTCAGTGCCATGGGTTCTCGCTTTCTATGTATGGGGTGCCCCGCGACGGGGCCTTAATCTACGTGAGCTGTCCCACGATAGCGCAGGAACGGCGCGGTGTGGAGCGCGTTTGCCCAGTTCGCAAAGAATGCGGATGCCGAGGTGATGGGCAGCTCGGGCTGTGAACGGGCTACGAGCGGGATTCAGAGACCGGTTCCCATGCAATAAACGCCCAGCGAACCTTGCGGACATGATCGAGCATATAGCGCCCCTGCGGCACGCCCTTGGAGCCCGGCTCACCGGCATGGGGGTTCTCAATCATGTGTTGAGCGATGTAGTCGCGCAGGCAGTCGATCTTATCCTCGTTGCCATGCTCGAGCATACGGGAAAAATCCGCCACGCCTGCCTCAAGGCTGTCGAAGGTATCGCGACGAGGCGATTCAAAGTATGTAACCTGCGGCAACGAACCCATCTGAATGAGGATGTTGAAGGCGTACACAAAGCCATTGCTGCAGGTAACCGAGGCGCCGATAGCGTTCATCAAGTGCAGATCATAGCGCGGGCTGGAGTTGGCGACCATCGTGACAGCACAACGCCGACGAGCCGTACGGTCGAGCTTGGCAAGCGCACCTTTTAGATCGGTCGTCGTAACCGACCGACTGGCAAAGGCAACATCCACCGTTTTCGCGACCGGTCCAACCAAATCCCAATCATCATCCCAAGCAAGCTCAAGCGGTGTAATGCGATTCTCGAGCCCATGGTACTCAATGCCAGCATCAAGCGTGCCCAACATGGCAGGGGAAAAGTCAGCAGCAATCACAGGATGTCCAGCCTGAGCAAGCGGAATAGCAATCGACCCAGCTCCACACCCCATATCGAGCACCGATTCGCCAGGCTTTAACGCCAATAGCTTCATAAAGTCCCGGGCATACGGAGCAGTCTCAAGCGGCCGAAAATGCCGAGCCCGCTTATCCCATTCAAAAGAATCATCAGCCCGCCGCCGACCAGCCTGCAGGCGCATCCATTCGCCATTCCAATCAGCGGAAAGAAGCTCAGAGCGAGCGTCCCCATCAACCACGGGCCAACCTCCTAGCAACAAAAAAGCGACTCCTCCCAAAAGAAGAGCCGCAACCAGCATATATCAGAAAAAGAACCGTTCCAACGCCAAACCGCCGCACCAGCCAAGTGGTGCAGGAGCGAAGCGACTGCAACCGGGATAGAACCCAACTGAGGTCCCGTTGTGCGGGAGCCCCGGGGAGGGCAAATATATAAGGTCGATCGCGAGTTCGGCACGAGCCGGAGAGCACTTAATGTGCTTTCCGTGCGAGTCAGGACTGTCCGAGCAGGCGACCTTATATGTCTGCCGCCCGGCGGCGGGGCTCCTCGCCTCGTATCCCTAGGCTAGTTCTTGAGCGAGTTCAGCGGCGCCGGGAATCGACCACCGCGGTGGGCAAGCACGGTGCCGGCGTTGGGGTTCACCGGCATGATGGGCGCACGGCCAAACAGGCCGCCGTACTCGACGCAGTCGCCCACGCCCTTGCCGATAGCAGGAATCACGCGGACGGCCGTGGTCTTGTTGTTGATGACGCCGATGGCCATCTCGTCGGCGATGATGCCGGCGATGGTCTCGACCGGGGTGTCGCCGGGGATGGCGATCATGTCCAGGCCAACGGAGCACACGCAGGTCATGGCCTCGAGCTTCTCGAGCGAAAGCGCACCGGCTTCGACGGCGGCGATCATGCCGGCGTCCTCGGACACGGGGATGAAAGCGCCCGAAAGACCGCCCACGCTGGAACTGGCCATGACGCCGCCCTTCTTGACGGCATCGTTGAGCATGGCGAGCGCGCAGGTCGTGCCGGGGCCACCGCAGGTGCCCACGCCGATGATCTCGAGGATGCGAGCGACGGAGTCGCCGATGGCAGGCGTAGGTGCCAGCGAAAGGTCGACAATGCCCTTCTCGACACCCAGACGATGGGCGGCCTCGCGGCTCATGAGCTCACCGGCACGGGTGATCTTAAAGGCGGTCTGCTTAATCTTCTCGGCGACTTCCATCATCGATGCAGAATCGGGCAGCTTCTCCAGGGCTGCTGCCATAACGCCGGGGCCCGAGACGCCTACGTTGATGACGGCGTCGGCCTCGCCACCGCCGTGGACGGCGCCCGCCATAAACGGGGAGTCCTCGACCATGTTAGCAAAGCAGACAAACTTGGAAGCGCCGACGGAATCCTGGTCGGCCGTGAGTTTAGCGGCATCGATGATGGTCTGGGCGGCCATAAGCACGGCGTCCATGTTGATGCCGGCGCGCAGGCTGGCGACGTTGACGCTGGAGCAGACACGGCTCGTGGTGGCGAGCGCCTGGGGGATGGACTGGATGACGCGGCGGTCGGCGTCGCCGATGCCCTTCTGGACGAGTGCGGAGAAGCCGCCCAGGTAATCGATGCCGAGCGTCTCGGCCGCACGGTCGAGGGCATGCGCGATGGGGGTGAGGTCCTCATCCTTGCAGCACGCGGCGATCTGCGCCACCGGGGTGACGGAAACGCGCTTGTTGACAATGGGGATACCGTACTCGCGCTCGAGGTTCTCGGCGGTCTCGACCAGATGCTCAGCCGTGTGCGTCACATGGTCGTAGATCTTCGTGCACATGCGGTCGAGGTTCTCGTCACCGCAACCCATGAGCGAAACACCCATGGTGATGGTCCTGATGTCGAGGTTCTGTTCCTCAACCATGCCGCGGGTTTCCGCGATTTCTGCGGGCGTGATCGCCATCCTTGCGCTCCTATCTGCCAAAACGAGCATAGTCTTATCTATTCTAACGTGCCGCACGTGCCAAGTGGCGCGTGCGGCACGTTTTGGTGCTCGGTTGTTTCCGTTGTGTTACTTCCCAAAGACCTCTTCGGCGATACGAGCGCTCTCGGCGGCGTCCTTGGCGTAGTAGTCCGCGCCGATTTGCTTGGCGTATTCGGAGGTGAGCACGGCGCCGCCCACGATGATCTTGACGCCCGGAACCTCGGCATGGAGCAACTTGATGGTCTCTTCCATGGCGACGACCGTGGTGGTCATAAGCGCCGAGAGGCCGACGAGCTTGATGTCACGCTCCTGCACGGTCTTGAGCACCTCTTGCGGGTCGACATCGCGGCCTAGGTCAAAGACGGTGTAGCCGTAGTTATCGAGCAGCATCTTGACGATGTTCTTACCGATGTCGTGGATGTCGCCCTTGACGGTGGCCACGCAGATCTTGCCCTTGTCGGCGATCTCGCCGGCGGGCATCAGGCGCTTGATGGTGTCGAAGCCCACGCGTGCGGCTTCGGCCGAGGCCATAAGCTGCGGCAAGAAGAACTTGCCCTGGTCAAAGAGGACGCCAACCTCGTCGAGGGCGGGGATAAAGTGATTGTTGATGAGGTCCATGGCGTCGTGGTCTGCCAGCAGACGCTCGGTCTCGGCAGCGATCTCGCCTTTGCGGCCCGAGACGACCATGCGACGAATCGGGTCGTCGTTGCCGTCGGTGCCGTCGGTGCCGGCAGCGGGCACGGTGTCGGTCGATGCGGCCTGAGCTGCTGCCGGGTTGGCGGCGATCTTATACGGATCGGTCCAGCCGGCATAGCGCTCGATGTATCCGGTCGAGCCCTCGTCCTCAACGCTCAGGACGCGATAGCTGTAGACGGTATCCATAAAGCGCTTGGAGCCCGGGTTCATGATGGGGGCGTCCAGACCCGCGCCAAAAGCGGCGGCCAAAAAGACCGAACCCAGCAGCGGGCGAGCGGGCAGGCCAAAGCTGATGTTCGACACGCCGAGCGCGCATTTGACGCCCAGGCGCTCCTTGCACAGGGACATGGCGCGCAGGATCTGCTCGGCCTGGCGTTGATTGGTCGAGGCGGTCATGACCAGGCAGTCGATGAGGATGCGGTCCGGGCCAATGCCGTAGCGGGCGGCCTCGGCCACGATGCGCTCGGCGATGGCGAAGCGGGCCTCGGCGGTATCGGGGATGCCGCCTTCGTCGAGCGTAAGGCCGACGACGTTGGTGCCGTAGTGGGCAACCAACGGAAAGATCTCATCCATGATCTGCTGCTTGCCGTTAACCGAGTTGATGATGGGCTTGCCGGCGTATCGGCGCACGGCGGCCTCGACGGCAGCGGGGTCGGTGGAGTCGATCTGCAGCGGCAGGAGCGTGGAGCCTTGGAGCTGTTCGGTTGCCTGCTGGATGATCTTGACCTCGTCGATCTCGGGCAGGCCCACGTTGACGTCCAGGATGTCGGCGCCCTGTTCCTGCTGGCTGATGCCCTGGCTTACGACGTAGTCCAGGTCGCCGTCGCGTAGGGCCTGCTGCAGGCGCTTTTTGCCGGTGGGGTTGATGCGCTCGCCGATGACAGCGATCTTGTGGCCGTCGCAGGGAAGGTCCACGACCGTTTGGGCGCTCGTGACCGACATGCTGGGCTTGCGGTGGCGCGGGCTGGACGTGTGGTTGTCGATAAGCGTGCGCAAGGCCGCCATGTGCGCCGGCGTGGTGCCGCAGCAACCGCCCACGACGCTCACGCCGTCCTCAATCATACCGGCGACGGCCACGGCGTACTCGGGCGCCTGGATATCAAAGACGGTGTTGCCGTCGTCGTCCACGTGGGGCAGTCCTGCGTTGGCCTGCACCATAACGGGCTTGTCCGTAACGGTGAGCATGCGAGCGGCGAGTCCTCGGAGCTCGGCCGGTCCCTGGCTGCAGTTGATGCCCAGAACGTCGGCGTCGATAGCGTCGAGCGTGATGGCGGCGACCTCGGGGCTCGTTCCCAGGAAGGTACGGCCGTCTTCCTCGAAGGTCATGGTGGCAAAGACGGGCAGGTCGGAGTTCTCGCGGCAGGCGAGGACGGCTGCCTTGATCTCGGCCAGGTCGGTCATAGTCTCGATAATAAAGAGGTCCACGCCCGCATCGACGCCGGCACGCACTTCCTCGGCAAAGAGGTCATAAGCCTCGTCGAAGCTGAGGGTACCCAAAGGGCGAAGCAACGCGCCGATGGGACCGATGTCACCGGCGACGTAGCGGGCGCCGGCAGCGCGGGCACAGGCGACGGCCGCGGCAAAGACATCTGCCACGGTGGCGGCGCCATCGAGCTTGTGCGCGTTGGCGCCAAAGGTGTTGGCGGTGATCACGTCGCAGCCGGCCTCGACGTACTGACGCTGAATATCGGTAATGACCGGGGGCTCCTCAAAGTTGAGCAGCTCGGGCAGGGCGCCGGCCTTCATGCCGGCCGCCTGCAGCATGGTACCCATGCCGCCGTCGAACAGCAGGTGTCCCGTGCCCTCGATGGCGGCGCGCAGACGATCGTCCTTAATGCGAAGGTCGTCGATCGTGCGCGTCTTGTATGCAGCTCCGTTGCGGCGCGCAGCATCAACAGGCGCCGCCAGCGCGGCACCGTCCAGATCATGAGTGATAAGTATGTTTGAGCTATTCGCCATGTGCGTCCATTTCGTCTAGAGCCCACTGAGGAATTTCTATTTGAAGGGATTTGTCGGGCTCGATATCTTCGATTCGCTTGTTGTAGTGGGCAAGAAGCCGTGCGACATTTAATCGAATTAGGTCTCGCTTGTAGAACGATAATTCTTCAATATTGATGCCGATAAACGATTCGAGCGCGATAACCTGTACGCGATTGCCGAGTCCCTCACTTTCGAACAGTCCGTAAGCGAAGGAAACTTTATCGTGGGGGACAACGACGATGGGCCGAATGCCATTTCGAATGTTATCTCGGCATCGATCGGTCAATTTGGCCATTGGCGATACAGTCACGTGAAATGCAGCATCATTGATTTGGAAATCGCCAGAACGGTCTGTTTGCTGGTCGGCAGCGTTTGAGTTGTCCTTTCCGATTTCTATGGTTGGAAATAACATCTCTAGTTTTGCGCCTACCAGGTGCTGTGCGACGGTACCCGTTGGCTTATCGGACCGTAGGCTTGCTTCGGCTAGGATATCATCGACAATGACAGAAATTGGTTTTTGAAGATCGATTTCTACTTTGATTCTCTGCCGGTTAAAGAAATCGACCTGGATTCGCTCGACGAAGAAATTGGCGATTGCATTCGCAGCTTCAAGACGAGCGTCTTCGCAAGTGTCACTGGGTAGGGCAGAGTTGATAATTGTGGCAAGCTCAAGCGCCATCGGGAGTGTGCCGCGTGAGGTTCTGCCGCCCTCTGATGCGAAGGCACGCGTTTCCCCATGTCTGGCTAAAACTGTTTTGATGCATGCTCCACTTAGGCCTCGTACTTGGCTCCCCTTGTCCGATTGCACATAATCGTCGGTGAGCGGAAAACGGTTTTGCAACAGCTCGCTTATGCCTATGCCAACCGCCATGACGTTACGGTTGACATTGCCTCGCTTGCTGCGTTTGGATTCGTACCAGAGTTCAATGGCATCCAAGATATCTTTATCGGGCTCGTTCAAGGAGCAATTGGTCATTTCCATTATTGTTCACTCCGTTCCTTGAAGACATAAGCGCTGGTTTGACTGCATTTTTTATAAGCCAAGTGACAACTGGCACGGCAACTGCATCGCCGAATGCGTAGCGAATCTGAGCATCCGAGAAGCCGCTAAACTGACATGAGTCAGCACCTTGGAGACGGGCATATTCGGTTCCAGTCATCCAGCGAACTTCTATCTTTCCGTTTTCGCATATAACGACTGCCTGTCTTGATGAGCCGCCGCGAGCCGTTCTTAGACATCCGGCAATTTCTTCTTCACGGATTTCCCAGCGCACAACGCCTGATCGCGTGCGACGGTAAGCAGTGCGAACAGTTTTTTCTTTGGCATTTAAGAAGCGCTGAAGGCGCTCTGCTTGATGCGGTGCAAGCGAGTCGATAAATGCTTGTACTTGGTTTTTGTTCCACCAACGCTTGTCGCCCTCGGGAATATCTTCAACAACCGTTGCAAGGCCCGTCATGCGAAGTGGGCTCGGCTCGTTTAGGTGAGAGACGTGCGTAATGAGTGAAGGGTCGGAGTGAATCCAGGAGACCTTTTCAGGTCGAAGCGAGGAATCGAGTCGGCTGTTGGGAAGAGGGTCTTTTAATCCGACGATAAACATGCGGGGGCGTGACTGGGGAAGCCAGTGCCGTGCATCGATAAAATAAGCGTCGCATGAATAGCCTAAACGATTAAATTCCTGGCAAACGAGTCTAAAGTCATCACTGTTATTAGACGTGGCAAGGCCGATGACGTTTTCGAGAACAAGTGCCCGCGGGGCACGATCGCTCATTCCTTCGATGGCCTTAATAAAGCCAAAGAACGCACTGGACTCTTTGCCAGAGATAAGTCCCTCCCTGTTTCCCGCGAGAGATAAGTTTGTGCAAGGGCTTGACGCCCATGCGATGTCGGCTTGGGGTATTAGGTCGGGGTCGAGTGTGTGGACATCCTGCTCGACTAGATGCTCATCGCCCCAGCACTGGCTGTACATGGCGCATTTAGTACGGTCTATGTCATTTGCCCAGATTGTTTTGATTCCGGCTTTTGCCATGCCGGCACGAGCCAAGCCAATGCCTGAAAAAAACTCAAGCGCGGTTAGTTGTGGCGAGAACTGCAGAATGTTGTGCATGTACTGGCTTTCAGATAGTTGTTATTTGGCATCTTATGGTACTTGTTTGTGAGGACATCCGCTTACTTACGGATGAGATTCCCTCGATACCGTGCCATCAATTGACATTTTATTCAGAATGCGAATAGCAGGTGGTGTGGGCGGCGCGGAAGCGGCAGTGCTCACGCATGCGGCAGATATTGCAGGTGGGGCGGCTCTGGGCGTCGTGGACCTCGCCGTCAAACAGACCGATCACCGCGGTCACGCTCTTGGTGGGCATGAGCAGGCTGGTCGGCGTGACGGTAAGCCCGATGAGCCGCGTAGCGTTGAGCGCAGCCACGATTGAGCGCTGGGCCGAGAGCGGGCAGTCGCCATAGCCGGGACTAAAGCGCCAGTTACCGGCGAGCCCGTGTGCAGCGGCCGCAGCCTTGACCTGCTGGTCCATCTGCTCGACGGCGGCTTCTACATAGGCAGAGCATGCGGCGTCGAGCACGGCGCCTTCCAGAGGCTGCTGGGCTCCCGTGGTGCGCAGGCGACGCTCGGCGTTCATGCCGAGGGTGCATGCCATGAGTGCGGCAAGGCGGGCGTCCTTAAGGTGGCGATAGATATCACGACCCCGCAGCTTAACATTGGTGCCAACCAAGCGGATGCAGGGCTCGCCCTGCTCGTCGACGCCCGTGGCATCGACGGCAAACACGCGTCGCACGCCGCGGGGCTCGATATCCAGCTCTAGGCGCTCGACTACAAGCTCAATTCGTCGGGACAGCTCGGGCTCAATCTGCTGGCCGCCGTAGCCCAGATACCGCAGCATCTCGGCACGGTCGACACGAGGGTGGTGGGCAGCGTCGATACGGTAAAGCGCCGGCGACGCAAGGTCGGCCGGCACTTCAACAACGGTTGTATCGATGTGCGGTTTTTCCATTACCCTAGGCGCTCCATAATGGTCGCGGCGATCGCAGGACGATTCATAGTGTACAGGTGCAGACCGGCGGCACCGTGCTCCTTGAGGTCGCAAAGCTGACGGGCGGCATAATCTACACCGGCTGCCTGCAGGCTCTCGGGGTCGTTCTCGTACTTGGCGAGAATCTTGATGACGGGGGAGGGCAGCGACGCACCGCACATAAAGACCATGCGGCTGATTTGCGACTTGCCCATAAACGGCATGATGCCCGCGGTAATGGGCACGGTGATGCCCGCCTTGTCGGCAAGCTCGCGGAAGCGGTAGAAGCACTCGTTGTCAAAGAAGAGCTGCGTCACAAAGAAGCTCGCGCCGGCGTCCTGTTTTTGCTTGAGGTATTCGACCGAAGCGTTGAGGTCCTCACAGGCAATGTGGCCCTCGGGGTAGGCCGCGGCGCCCACGCAAAAGCCGGCGTCGACGAGCTCGGGGATGAGGTCGCGGGCGTAGGCGTAGTCCGAGGCGGGCTTGTCGTCCTCGGTCGCGCCAGCAGGAAGATCACCGCGCAGGGCCAGCACATTTTCTACGCCGGCGGAGCGGTATTCGTCGATCTTGGCGGCGATGTCGGCATGCGTGCGGCCAACGCAGGTAAGGTGCGCCACCGAGGGCGTGTCGAATTCGCTCGAAATCATATGCGCGATGGGGGCGGTGGTGGCACCGTTGCCCGAGCCGCCGGCCGAGCAGGTGACCGAGACAAAGCTCGGCGAAAGCTTGCACAGATTGCCTGCCACTTCGCGAGCCGTGTCGAGGGTCAGCTCGCCCTTGGGCGGGAACATCTCAAACGAAACGGGTGCGGTGCCCTGGGATGCTGCCTGCTTAAAAACCTCGTCGACGCGCATATCGTGCTCCTTTAGATACGTAATAGTGTGATGTGTTGTAAGGATTCTACAGCACCACTGTGTCACGGTGGAGTTTCACTCGCTATTCGGGGATACCAATCAAAGATGCCTTGCTATCGACATTCCCTATAGCAGAGCGGTCAATCTAGGATGGGGCTATAAAGACTGGTATCTGATGCGAAATACCAGTTAATAGAGCCCCATCCCAAATTGACTACCCTTAAACCATGGGGAGAGGTCTGCAATTTATACAGTTGATTGGCTGTTGAGGGCGGCAACGCCGCCGCGATGCGGTAACCTCATTGATTGGTTTCGTGACAGCAACATAACGGTAATGTTGCGGAAACACGACGAGCCTAATCTATGACTCGTTCGTTAGTAATCAACACCGCTTCTCACGCGGTGCCGATACGAAGGGAGTTCCGTATGGCCGAACTTACTGACCGCTTCGGGACCATGGTGTTCTCTGAGGAAGTCATGAAGGACTACCTCCCCAAGGACATTTGGAAGCGCCTTGCTGCAACCCTCGAGGACGGTGAGCCGCTCGACCTGGATGTGGCCAACGCCGTTGCCCACGCCATGAAGGTCTGGGCCATCTCCAAGGGCGCGACGCACTACGCGCACTGGTTCCAGCCGCTTTCGGGCATTACTTCCGAGAAGCACGACAGCTTCCTCGAGCCCAACCACGACGGCACCGCCATTACCAAGTTTACGGGCAAGAACCTCATCCAGGGCGAGCCGGACGCCTCCAGCTTCCCCAACGGCGGCCTGCGTGCCACCTTCGAGGCCCGTGGCTACACCGCTTGGGATCCCACCAGCCCCGCATTCATTAAGGACGATGTCCTGTGCATCCCCACGGCTTTCTGCTCCTACACGGGCGAGGCCCTGGACAAGAAGACCCCGCTGCTGCGCTCCATGACCGCGCTCTCGCGTGAGTCCAAGCGCGTTTTGGCGTTGTTTGGCAAGACCCCCAAGAAGGTCGTTCCTTCCGTGGGCGATGAGCAGGAGTACTTCCTGATCAAGAAGGACGCTTACCGCAAGCGCAGGGACCTGGTCATCACCGGTCGCACTCTCTTTGGCGCTGCTCCCTGCAAGGGCCAGGAGCTCGAGGAGCACTACTTTGGCGCTATCCGCCCCACCGTCTCGGCCTATATGAAGGACCTGGACGATGAACTGTGGGCGCTTGGCATTCCTGCCAAGACCAAGCACAACGAGGTCGCTCCCTGCCAGCATGAGCTCGCTCCTGTCTATGGCGAGGTGAACGAGGCCATCGACCAGAACCTGGTCATGATGGAGAAGATGAAGCTCATCGCCTCCCGTCACGACTTGGTCTGCCTGCTGCACGAGAAGCCCTTTGAGGGCATCAACGGTTCGGGCAAGCACAACAACTGGTCGCTTGGCACCGAGTCCGAGAACCTGCTCGACCCGGGCGACACCCCGCTCGACAACCTGCAGTTCATCGTCTTCCTCACCGCGGTGATCGAGGCCGTCGATAACTATCAGGAGCTCCTGCGTGCCTCCGTTGCCTCGGCCGGCAACGATCATCGTCTGGGCGCCAACGAGGCTCCTCCGGCGATTATGTCCATCTTCCTGGGCGACCAGCTCACCGAGGTCGTCGAGAAGATCATCGATGGCAAGGCTTCCGTCCATGCCACGCGCGGCGTGCTTGACCTAGGCGCCGATACCCTGCCCAAGCTGATGCAGGACAACACCGACCGCAACCGTACCTCCCCGTTCGCCTTCACCGGCAACAAGTTCGAGTTCCGTGCCTGCGGCTCCGAGCAGAACGTCTCCGACTCCAACCTGGTGCTCGATGCTGCCGTGGCCAAGTCGCTCAAGTCTTTCGCCGACGCACTCGAGGGTACGCCCGAGGATAAGTTCCAGGACGCCGCGCTCGAGTACTGCAAGAAGGTGCTGACCGATCACCAGCGCATCCTGTTCTCCGGCGACGGTTACTCCGACGAGTGGCCCATCGAGGCCGAGAAGCGCGGCCTTGCCAACAACAAGACCACGGCCGACGCTCTTCCCGCCTTTGTTTCCGATAAGGCCATTGCGCTCTTTGAGGAGACGGGTGTCCTGACCCGCGCCGAGGCCCAGTGCCGCTATGACTGCAAGCTCGAGAAGTACAACAAGCTCATGAACATCGAGGCTACCACGATGGTTCGCGAGGCGCGTCGTACCTATCGCCCGGTCATTACCGCCTATGCCACCAAGGTCGCTAAGGGCCTTGAGACTATTCGTGCCGCCGGTGCTGAGGCCGCCATGCAGTGCGAGCAGAACACGCTCAACAAGCTCTGCAACGGTATCACCGCCATCAACGACTCCATCAAGGCGCTCGACGCCGTACATCAGAAGGCCGAGGCTCTCGATGGCCAGGAGCAGGCCAACGTATACGCGCACGAGGTCGTTCCCGCTATGGATACGCTGCGTGCCGCCGTGGACGCAATGGAGGAGATCGTGGCCGCCGACTACTGGCCGGTTCCGACCTACGATGACATTCTGTTCTACGTGTAGAACGTAACCGACATATCGTCACGGTATTGAGCCGGGGTCCGCATCGCGCGGGCCCCGGCTATTTGTTTGCGAAGGACGCTTTGGATCCCGCTTTGCAACTGATTCGCCCACGCAATAAGGGGTCGTGGGCAAAAAACGTCAAATATGAGTACTGTCACAAGCCCTGTAGCATTATCTTTTTGCAAAATATGCAGTGTTACGCAACATATGTCCAAGTACTTAGCTGATAAATGCCTGCAATTCCTCCGCCATAGGACGCCTTGTGTCCAAATCGCCTTCTGATGGCATGAAATCGCTGTTACTAAATTGGTAACAGTACTCATATTTGCTATTTTTTGTCCACGGGCCCTTGGATGACAGTGTGATTTTATGCCTTCGGGGTTCGAATCCCGGCGTATGGGTAGCAAAAAGCCCGTCACCGCGGGGGTAACGGGCTTCTCGTTTCAAATGGTGCCCCCAGCGGGATTCGAACCCGCGATATCCACCTTGAAAGGGTGGCGTCCTTGGCCGCTAGACGATGGGGACAGCGGGAAAGAGTATAGCAGACTTTTTTGCCGGCGCGTATATCGTTGGCAAACTGGAAAACCACCACAAAGGTACCTGTCCCCTTTGTGGTGGTGGGGTGCTAGGGGAGGAGCTTCATGGCGGCGTCGTGGGCGGCGTGCTCGTAGGCGTCGTCGAGGGGTTTGAGCGGCAGCAGGGCTGTGGCCTGCGCATCGCCGCGGCGCTCGAGGGCGTGCGCGATCAGCCAGTCGGCGAGTTCGGGGTTTTTGGGCAGCGCCGGCCCGTGCAGGTACGTGCCGATCACGCCCTTGTAGACGAGGCCCTCAAAGCCATCGTCGCCGTTGTTGCCGGTGCCCGTGACGACGGACGTTCCGAGCGGCGTGGCCGCTGTATCGAGCAGGGTGCGGCCGCCGTGGTTCTCGAATCCCACAAAGGGCTCGGGTGCCAGATTGGTTTCGACGGCTACGTTGCCGATCAGGCGGTCGGAGCCGCGTACGGTTTCGGCGGCAATGACCCCCAGACCCTCGATGCGATCCTCGCCCATATAGTACGAACGGCCGAGCAGCTGATAGCCGCCACAGATGGCAAGCAGCGAGCCGCCATCCTCAACATAGGCCGCGACCTTGTCTTTTTGAGCGAGCAGTTCATGTGCAACCGCCAACTGGTCGCGATCGGAGCCACCGCCCATCATAACGATGTCGGCGTCGGTCAGGTCGAGCGTCTCGCCCATGTGGACTTCGTCCACACGCACGGGAATGCCGCGCCAGGCGCAGCGGCGTTCGAGCGCGATAACGTTGCCGCCGTCGGCGTAGAGGTTGAGCGCATCGGGATACAGGTAGACGATGCGCAACGGGCGCGAAAGCTCGACCGGCGCAATATCGGTGGGGACAGCGCTACCATCGGCGCGCGTTACGGCGTGGGAGACAATCGAGCTTGCATCGTCGTCTTTAAGCCCGTCGAGCTCCTTGACTAACGGCGGGAAGGCCGTGTAGTTGGCGACGGCGTAGAAGGTGTCATCGGCGGCCTCGTCTGCCACGGCGCCGATCGCCTGCGCGACGTCCGAGATAATCGCGGCATCGATGCCGGCGTACTTGAGGCGTACCTGCATGTCGTGCGCACGCGTGCCTCCGGCAAAGGCGACAAGACCCGGCGTGTCGGCGATGCGCTCGAAGTCGACATCGTAGATCCACGAGACATCGTGGCCGTCGGCATCGTTATCGTTTAGGAAGAAGGCGCAGAGCCTGCCACCTGCCGTTTTAATGGACTGGATCTGGCGATCGAAGCCCACGGGATTCTTGGCCAGGTTGGCCTCGACGGTGCGGCCGGCAATATCCCAGCGGCCCATGCGTCCGCCGGCGGGCACGTAGGCATTAAGCGTGGGCTGCAGGTGCGCCGCGTCCACGCCCAGCTCGTGCGCCGCAAAGAAGGCGGCGGCGACGTTATAGACCATGTACAGGCCGTTGTAGCGCGTGGCGATGTGCACGGCGGGCGCGTTGGCCTCAGGTCCAAAGGCCAGGTCAAAGCCGTAGCCGTCGCAGCCGAGCTCAACGCCCGTCACGCGGCGGAGCAGCGCGGGGCGACCCCAGCCGCACGAAGGGCAATGATAGGCGCCCAGCTGTCCGTACTGCACATAGTCGTATTCCAGCGGGGCGTTGCACTGCGAGCAAAAACGCGAGTCGCTAATGCGGTCGGACTCGGTGCCCGTGGCGCCGTCGATGCCAAAGGCGATGCTTGCATTGGGAACGCGCGCGGCGATTGCGGCACAAAGCGGGTCGTCTGCGTTGTAAATGAGCGTCGTTGCCGGAGAGAGCTCCAACGCATGGGCGATGACGTCTTGGGTATGGTCGATCTCGCCGTAGCGGTCTAGCTGGTCTCGGAACAGGTTGAGCAGCACAAAGTACGTCGGTTTGAGCTTGGGCAGAACGCGTACGGTGTAGAGCTCGTCGCACTCAAAAACGCCCACGCGCTTGCCGCTGGCCGTTCGCTTAAGGTTGCCGCGCGCCTCGAGCAACGCGCCCACCACGCCCGGCTCCATGTTGTTGCCAGCACGGTTGCACACCACGGTGGCGCCGCTGGCGGCAACGGCGTCGGCGATGAGGTTGGAGGTGGTGGTCTTGCCATTAGTACCGGTAATCACCACGCTGCGGTTGACCAGGCTCGCGAGGTCGCTTAGCAGCTCGGGGTCGATCTTCATGGCGATGCGGCCGGGAAGCACGCCACCCTGGCGTTTGAGGACAGAGCGCAGTCCCCAGCGGGCGATATCGCTCGAGGTGCAGGCGAGAGATGAGCGGAGGTTCATGAAGTCGTTCCTAACATAGATGACATGGTCGGGGCGATCGCGTCGCTAAAAGCCGTAGCGGCGCGCAAATTCCTGGGCGAGCTGCGATACATCTTCGCAGGCGTTGGCCCAGGGGGCAAAGTCGGGGGTGTCCGAGATAATGCCGTCGGCCTCCCAAACTGCCTGGTGCGAAAGGTCCCAGGGGTCGCGCGGCTCGGGTCGGCAGGGAAGATACGGCGTCTGGTACATGGGATTCAGCAAGAAGAACGCGCCGCCCTCGCAGCGGTTAGCGAACTCACGCAGCGCACGCACCGCCGGGCGCATCTTGTTTGTTTTGAACAGCAAGATCGTGCGGGCGAGCAGGTACCAAGGAGAGTTTTCGAGTGCGTCTGCCCCCATCTGTTCCTCGAGCTGATGCGCCAGGGCAAAAAAGCCGTCCTGGTCTTCCAAGCGGGCGAGGGCAAGCAATACGGTGCCGGCGGCCCGGGTGGGATAGCCCTCCGCCTTAAGGACACGGCGAGCATAGTTGGCGGCGGCGCGGTAACGAGCGCTCGCCATGCACAGCTGCGAGATGGCCTCGAGTGTGTGAAGCCACCCGATAAGGGCCGGCTCGCTCACGGTAAGGTCCGCTGCGGTGACACCGTCGGCCAAAACATTATTGGCCCAATAGTGCGGGGCCTCCATATCAAACCCGGGCACGCTCTGTTGCAGGTAGTCGGCCGTGCTCGCCTCGAGCTTCATCAGGTCGCCCAGGCAGGCGTCAACGGGCGTGTCCGCCAAAATGATGGCGAGCAGCTGGGCATCGACGGCCAGCGCATCGATGCGGACGATCTTGAGCAGCTCATCACGCATATCGTCGAACAGGCGGTTGCGCGTCTGCTCAAACTCCTCGTCGCTGCCCATGTCCTCGATGCGATGGAGCTCGTCGAGCAGGTGGCGATGAACACCGGCATAGGACAGCAGTGCCTGAGCATGCTCGGACTGCGCATACTTTTGGGGATTCGCGCTAATGTCGTTATGGACAAGCTCGCGTGCTGCATCGGTGAGCTCGGGGTGCGACGCCAGATAGGTGCGCTCCAGGTAGGCGGGGATGTAGACGCTCGGATCCATTAGAGGTCTCCTCCCTTAAACGGCAAGCCCTGCTCGGCCGCCCGCAGTATGCGCTCGTCGATCTGGGAGCGCACGATGTCGTTGGTGGCGACCCAGGCGGCAAAGCTGGCGTTGTCGGGCGCGCCCAGGCCCTCCTGCAGTACCGGCGTCGCCTCGGAGAGTGCAAGGACGAGCTCGTCGGTGGAGCCTGCACTCACGTTGACGCGGGCATAGACGCCATCGGGAAACTCGGTTTGGAAGTAGAGCGCCTCGGCTGCGTGCGGACACGAGCGCGCAAGGATGCGCAAGTAGTGCTCGGCGCCCTCGTAGTCCAGCTCGCGCCAAGCAGCGCTCATCAGCGCGATGAGCGTCCATGGGTCCAAGTCACGCTCCGCATCTTTGGGGCGGCGGCGCAGCGGGGTATTCGCGAGGTACGGCACGGAGTGAGCGGAGCGAAAGCGCTTGAGCTCCTCGGCGGGGTATTCGAGTTTTGCCATGGCGAGCATCGCGGTGTGGCGGACACCAGCGGGGTCGTTGGGCGCAAAGTCCAAGCTGCGATTTGCGGCTTCGAGCGACATGCGGTAGCGGCCGCTAATGAGCGCGCGCGATGCCAAGGCGGCAAGCCAGCGCAGGTAGGGACGGCGGGTCAGGTCGCCTGCGGCCTCGCGCTCGTAGGGGTCCTGCGCCGAGGCAATCTTGAGCGCCAGGTCATGCTCGACTTCATCGCACTTGGACACCAGGTACTGTACGTATTCCTCGTTGGATTCGGCGGTGAGCGCCGTCAGCATGCGCTGGGCATCCCAGTTGGTCGGATCGAGCGCGGCTGCCTCGCGGAGCATGTTCTCGGCTGCGGCTTCTTCTTGCTCTGCCTGGGCGTCGTCGGGGATAAAGGGGATGCGGTAGTCGACAGCCTCGACCACCTTGGCAATGAGGTGCCCGGCGCGGTCGCGGTCGTGCACGATGAGCGGTGCAGGGTTGCGGGTGAATTGTTCCATCAGACGCTCTACGGCGGCACCGTCGGTGAGCGGGATATTGTCGCGGCGCAAGGCCTCAAGAACGAGGCGATGGCAATCCTCTTGAATGGGATCGAATGCCATGGGGCCTCCTTTGCTGCGGTTAGGGTTCAAATGTCTCTATATAAGGTTCTAGTTTACCCGCATGTGGCACACCGGGGGTGCCGCACTTGGACTTGCACCTTTGCACCACGAAGACGGATGTCGCACAAATGTCGGCACCTTGGACGACCGAGTGGTATCACGGTGCCGCAAACGGTCGATTTTTGGCGGCGAACGGGGCACATTTTGGAGGAGCACCGTCCTGCCCGGGATATGTGGTCAACCTTGATAAAACGTTTGCCCAGCTTGGGAGTATGAATGCCCCACAAGGGCCTTCAGGGATAGAAAAAACGTTTCATCATTGTCGGCTTTAGGTGAATAACTGACCAACCAGAACGGTAGAATAGTGTTTGTCTGAGCGTTGAGACGTTTAGACATCGCGCATTGTCATCGCCGGCAACGCGCAAAACGGTCCTAACGGAGCCAATCGGGTGCTCCGTTATATACGCAAGTCTAAGAGGGGCTTGTTTAGGAGGCACAGTATGGGACGTTTTACCAATCCTCGTGATCTGTACTTTGGTGAGGGCGCTCGCCACGAGGTGAAGAACCTCAAGGGCAAGAAGGCCATCATCGTTTCTGGCGGCAGCTCTATGCGCCGCGGCGGGTTCCTGCAGGACGTTGAGGCTGACCTCAAAGAGGGCGGCTTCGAGGTCAAGCTGTTCGAGGGCGTCGAGTCCGATCCGTCCATCGAGACGGTCATGAAGGGCGCCGAGGCCATGCGCGAGTTCGAGCCCGACTGGATTATCGCCATCGGCGGCGGCTCGCCCATCGATGCCGCTAAGGCCATGTGGGTCTTCTACGAGTATCCCGAGGAGTCCTTCGATAACATCATCCAGCCGTTCAGCTTCCCTGAGCTGCGTCAGAAGGCTCACTTCTGCGCCATCTCCTCTACCTCCGGTACCGCTACCGAGGTCACCGCGTTCTCCGTCATTACCGACTACGCCAAGGGCATCAAGTACCCGCTGGCCGACTTCAACATCACCCCTGATGTCGCCATCGTCGACCCCGAGCTCACCTACACCATGCCCGCCAAGCTGTGCGCTCACACCGGCATGGATGCTCTGACCCACTGCATGGAGGCCTACGTTTCCACCTGCGCCTCTATGTTCACCGACGCCAACGCCCTGCACGGCATCCGCGAGATCGTCGAGTGGCTGCCCAAGTCCTATGCTGGCGACCATGAGGCCCGTCAGCACATGCACGAGGCTCAGTGCATCGCCGGTATCGCCTTCTCCTCGGGCCTGCTCGGCATCGTTCACTCCATGGCTCACAAGACCGGTGCTGCCTTCGAGAACGGCCACATCATCCACGGTGCCGCTAACGCCATGTACCTGGGCAAGGTTATCCAGTGGAACTCTAAGGACCCGCGTGCTGCTGAGCGTTACGCTTACGTGGCCAAGGAGATCCTGCACCTTCCCGGCGAGACCAACGAGGAGCTCATCGCTGCGCTCGTCCAGAAGATTCGCGACCTCAATGACCAGCTCAACATTCCGCAGTCCATCAAGGATTACGCGAATGGTGGCGTGAAGGTCGACGCCGAGAACCCGCAGATGGTTTCCGAGGAGGAGTTCCTTGCCAAGCTGCCCGAGATCGCTGCGAACGCCGAGACCGACGCCTGCACGCCCGAGAACCCGCGTGAGACCAAGGCTGCCGACTTCGAGAAGATCCTCAAGGCCTGCTACTACGACACCGACATCGATTTCTAATCGACTCTTGTTATCGTAACGAGGGGCTCCGCACGTATCCGTACGGAGCCCCTTTCTTTTTTCTTTTAGAGAATGGGATAGTTATGGCTGCAATTTTCAATAGCCCCAGCAAGTACATCCAGGGCCCGGACGAGCTGGCCAAGCTCGGCTCTTATGTTGAGCCGCTTGGCGCTAAGGCCCTCGTCATCGTGACGCCTTCGGGCAAGAAGCGCGTCGGTGCCAAGATCGAGGGCGGCTTTGCCGAGGCTAAGGCCGAGCTGCTGTTTGAGGACTTTAACGGTGAGTGCTCCAAGGGCGAGGTCGATCGCCTGGTTGCGCTCGCTCGCGACAACGGTTGCGACATCATCGTCGGCGTCGGTGGCGGCAAGATCCTCGACACCGCGAAGGCCGTCGCCTATTACCTGGAGTCCCCGGTTATCATTTGCCCCACCATTGCTTCGACCGATGCCCCGTGTTCGGCGCTCTCCGTGCTCTATACCGATGACGGCCAGTTCGACAAGTATCTCTTCCTTAAGGCAAACCCCAATATTGTCCTTATGGACACGACGGTTATCGCGGCGAGCCCGGTGCGCCTGACGGTTTCCGGTATGGGCGATGCGCTCGCAACCTATTTCGAGGCCCAGGCAACGCACGATGCCGACGGTGGCACCTGCGCTGGCGGCAAGGGCGGCATGGCCGGCCTGGCGCTCGCCAAGCTCTGCTACGAGACACTTATGGCCGACGGCGTCAAGGCTAAGGTCGCGCTGGAGAAGGGTGCGCTCACGCCTGCCGTCGAGCATATCATCGAGGCCAACACGCTGCTCTCCGGTATTGGCTTTGAGAGCTCGGGCCTTGCTGCTGCTCATGCCATCCACAATGGTCTGACGATGCTGCCCGAGTGCCACGGCATGTACCACGGCGAGAAGGTCGCCTTCGGCACCATCGTCCAGCTGGTACTCGAGGATGCCCCGACCGAGAAGCTCGAGGAAGTCTTGGGCTTCTGCATTGAGCTGGGCCTGCCGGTCACGATGAAGGAACTTGGCGTTGCCGAGCTTACACGCGAGCAGGCCATGATTGTTGCCGAGGCCGCGTGCGCGCCCGATGACACCATGTGCAACATGCCGTTTGAGGTGACGCCCGAGATGGTCGCAAACGCCATCCTGGGTGCCGACGCTCTGGGCCACTACTATCTCATGGATGAGTAAATCAAGCTATGGAAGGGGCAAAGCAAGCAGATGGCTTTGCCCCTTTTTGCTATGGTGCAAAGGGGGCAGGTTACTTTGCACCAATCGTTGTTTGATGAAGGGCGGATTCTCGTATGGCGCTTCCTATGGTTTACGGCGGTCCCGGTCGGTATGTTCAGGGGCCGGGCGAACTTTCGCGTCAGGGCAGGTATTTGTCATGGTTGGGCTGTGCTGCCTATGTCTTGTTTGACCAGGGCACCGAGGATCGGCTGTGCAGGCAGATCGTCGATGGATTTCTGGATGAAGATCTAAGCGAGCCGTTCTTTAAGATTTACAACGGTCCGTGTACGGAAGAGGCTGTTGCCGAAATGGCTAAGGAAGCCCAGGCTGAGTATTGCGACATGGTGGTGGGTATTGGCGGTGGCAAGATGCTCGATATCGCCAAGGCAGTAGCGTTTTATGCCGAGTTGCCGTTGTGCGTATGCCCCACGGCGGCTTCGATGGACGGTCCGTGCAGTGCGATTTCGGTGCTGTATCACGAGGATGGGTCGTTCGACCGCTACCTGATGCTCGAGAAGAATCCAGACCTGGTCGTGGTCGATACCACCGTGGTCGCGGCGGCCCCACTGCGTATGACGGTCGCTGGTATGGGCGATGCGCTGGCAACGTACTTCGAGGCGCGTTCGTGCGCCGCGGCGCACGGCGCCAACGAGCACGGTGGCGCACCGGGGCACTTGGCTCTGGTTGCGGCTCGTGCCTGCTACGACACACTTATGGAGTGCGGTGTCGCTGCCAAGCGCGATCTCAAAAAGGGGCGTACGTCGCCAGCGGTTGAACGCCTGATCGAGTGCAATATTTTGCTCTCGGGTGTCGGCTTTGAGAGTGGCGGCTTGGCGTTGGCGCATGCCATCGCCAACGGGCTGACGATTCTGCCCGAGTGCAAGGCCATGCATGGTGAGGCCGTGGCATTTGGTCTGGTGGTGCAGCTGCGCCTGGAGCGTGCGCCCGAGCTTGATCAGGTGCTCGAGTTTTGCCAGCGCGTCGGTCTGCCGACGACGCTTGAGGAGCTGGGGCTTGGTGAGATTACCGATGCCGATTTGCTGAGCGTTGCCGACGCAACTTTTAAGAACGAGCGCAACATGGCCAACGAACAGACAAAGGTGACCAGGCAAAAGCTCGCGCAGCTCATGCGCGAGGCATAGTTTGGCGCTTGATTGACCTTGTGCAATCGAGGCGGCGATAGGCCATGGGCTATTTGCCGCAAAGATGCGCCGCGTGTAATTTGCCCGAGGCGTGGGCCGATAGCGTATCATTATCTCTTGCTTGTTTGCACTGCTCAGGGAGGGGCCGCGCATGGCGCAGGAACACGATCTGTTTGATGACATTATCGAGATCAGCAAGGGTTTCGACTTTCTTAAAAACCCGCTTGGCGGTGTGACCGATGCGCTCGATCCGTCGGCGCCGCAGTGGAATCCTGCTGACTACAAGGAGCGTCCGCGCGGCAACACCATTCCGTGCTTGACCTGCAAAAACGAAAAGAGTGGCTGCACCGCGTGCATGGACGTGTGCCCGGTCAACGCCATCGAGGTCGAGGAAGATGCCATCGAGATCCTCGATTCCTGTCGCAAGTGTGGCCTGTGTGCCGCTGCCTGTCCGACTGAGGCGATCATCTCGCCGCGCCTGGCGCCCAAAAACCTGTATGACGACATTGTCTCGGCGGCTACAAGTCACGAGACCGCCTACGTTACCTGCACGCGCGCCCTTAAGCGCATGCCGCGCGAGAACGAGGTTGTTGTCGCCTGCGTGGGCGATATTACGGCCGAGACCTGGTTCTCGGTACTGGCGGACTATCCCAACGTGAGCGTGTACCTGCCACTGGGCGTGTGCGATAAGTGCCGCAACACCGGCGGTGAGGACATCCTGGGCGAGGCGATTGCGAAGGCCGAGGAGTGGGCCGGCACGGGCATGGGTCTGGAGGTCGATCCCAAGAGCCTCAAATGTCATAAGCGCCGCGAGTACGAGCGCAAGGAGTACATGGAAAAGATCGCCCGCACCACGGGCCTTACCGTGACAAAGCTCAATCCGGCAACGGCGGCACTGGCCTCGGTGACGCAGAAGCTCAAAGCCCATCGCCATCAGATTACCCAGTTGGAGCGTACGCTCAACACCATGTGCGGCACCACGACGACCAAGCGTCGCCGTTCGCTCACGCACGGGCGGCAGCTGGTGCTCTCGACGCTGCAAAACCACCCCGAGCTTGCCCAGAACATGCAGGTGAGCACGCCGGAGTGCGATTTTGACAAGTGCACGTCGTGTGGCGAGTGTGTCAATGTATGTCCCACGTTCGCCTGCGATTTGGTGGGAAGCGGCCGCTTTGTGTTGGAGTCCACGTATTGTTTGGGCTGCGGTGCCTGCGTCAAGGTATGCCCCGAGCATGCACTCAAGCTTGTTGAGCACGACGCGTCCAACTTGGTTGTCGTCGATCCCGAAGCCGAGGAAAAGGCCGCCCAGAAGGCGAAGGCCCACGAAGAAGCCCAGAAGGTCAAGGCCGAGGCAAAGGCCAAGCTCGATAAGATGCTCGACCAGGTGGAGAAGCTCGCGGACTAGCCAGCGACCCCTATCTCTGCTTCATTCGTGCCGCCGTGGCGTCCGGGTTAGCCCAGATGCTGCGGCGGCGCTATACTTATGCAGTTTGAAATGCTTGTACCAAAAGGAGCTGTCGTGTCCCTTTCCATCGGTATCGTGGGCCTGCCCAACGTAGGCAAGTCGACGCTGTTCACCGCGCTTACCAAAAAGACCGGCCTTGCCGCCAACTATCCGTTCGCCACGATCGACCCCAACGTGGGTATCGTCGACGTGCCCGATAGCCGCCTGCAAAAGCTCGCCGACATCGTTAACCCGGGTCGCATTCTGCCGGCGACGGTCGAGTTCGTCGACATCGCAGGTCTGGTGAAGGGCGCCAACGAGGGCGAGGGCTTGGGCAACCAGTTCCTGGCCAACATTCGCGAGACCGACGCCATCTGCGAGGTCGTGCGCTACTTTAAGGATCCCAACGTCATGCGTGAGGTGGGCCGCACGGGCGAGTTCGTCGATCCCGCCGGCGATGCCGACACCATCATGACCGAGCTCATCCTGGCCGACATGGGCACGCTCGAGAAGCAGCTGCCTAAGCTCGAGAAGGAGGCCAAGCGCGACAAGGAGCTCATGCCCAAGTTCGAGGTGGCCAAGCGTCTGCTTGCCTGGCTCAACGAGGGCAAGCGCGCCGCATCCATGGAGATGACCGACGAGGAGCGTGCTGCCGCCAAGGGCCTGTTCCTGCTCACCATGAAGCCCATCCTGTACGTGGCAAACGTGGACGAGGATATGCTCAATGAGGACCTGGCGCCCATCGATGGTGTTAAGCCGCTGCCCATCTGCGCCAAGATCGAGGCCGAGCTTTCCGAGCTCGATCCCGAGGACGCCGCCGACTACCTGGAGAGCCTGGGCTTGGAGCAGCCCGGCCTGGACGTGCTCGCGCAGGCGGCCTATAAGCTGCTCGGCCTGCAGTCGTTCTTTACGGCCGGCGAGATGGAGGTCAAGGCTTGGACGGTACGTCAGGGTGCGACCGCCCCGCAGGCTGCCGGTGTCATCCACACCGACTTTGAGCGCGGCTTTATTAAGGCCGAGGTCATTGGCTATGACGACTACATCGAGCTCGGCGGCGAGCAGGGTGCCAAGGCCGCCGGCAAGCTGCGTATTGAGGGCAAGGACTATGTCATGGCCGATGGCGACGTCGTGCACTTCCGCTTTAACGTATAAGGACGACGCACATGTTTAAATATGGCAAAAAAGCCGGCTACATGGGTATTGCGCTGCTCGTGCTTGCGGTGATTCCGCTGGTGGTCGCAGCGTGTGTTATCCCCAACATTGGTCCCGAGGTGGCAACAAAGTTTAATGCCGCCGGCGAGGCGACGCGCTGGGGCAAGAGCTACGAGTTGCTGGCACTGCCGGTGCTCAACCTGCTGCTGAGCGTGGCGACGTACTTTACGGCAGGACGCCAGGCTAAAAACAATGATGACTCCGCCGCCATGGCGCGTATCGTGTGCGAACGCTACCTGCGCAACGGTTGCATCACGGGTGTGTTCCTCAACGTGGTTAACGTTTACTTTATGTACTCGGCGATTACCGGAACGGGCTTTGGCCTAGGCTTTTAGCTTGCGCCTTTAGGCAACGAGCCTGCACATATATTCAATGGCTGCTGCGAGGCCGCCGCTCGATCGTGGTTTAAAGACCATGTCGGCGGCGGCCTCGTTTTCGTATCCGGCGCCGCGAAGGGTGAGCGCGATACCGGCTTCCAGGAGAAGGGGCAGGCCGCGTTGGCTGGTTGCGATTACGGCAGCCTGATTGAGCGAGCAGCTATGCGTTTGGCATTGGATGGCAAGTTCACCTTGCGCCGGGCAAGGGACCAGAACGGCGGCGACGCGACTTGATAGCAATGCAAATGCTGTGCGCTCATCGGGCGAAAGGCATTCAGCTTCAACGACGACGAGCTTGGGCGGTGCGCTGTTTGTGCGAAGCGTAGTTCGGTGCATGCGGACCCAAGAACCCGACATAGAAAACTCCTGTGTATTCGGCAAAACGTAAACTATAGTTTACGTTTTTGTTCAGCTCCATTTCAAACTCGGCTGCATGGACGAACGTGCGAAACAGATTCTTGGCAAGCGAGTCGAGCAGACGCGCAGGGACCTTGGTATCTCCAAGGTCGATTTTTGTGTGGCAGCAGGAATCAGCCGCCCCTATCTCGACAGAATCGAAGATGGAACGGCAAATTTCACGCTCAAGGTTCTATTTAAAATCGCGCCCGCGCTCGGCATGACGGTGTCAGAGCTTCTCGAGGGTATCGAATAGGGCGTTCCCCCGCTGTATTTGACGCTCTTTGGGCGGGTCCCCCTGGTTGCGATGTGCAAAATCGCGAGTATTCAGCACCAGTTCGGCCGTAGATGGTAGCTCGAGCGGCTGGCTTTGCCTTTTTGACAGTAGATAATCCACACTCTAAATAAAAATGAGGAATAAATATTTACTAGACGGACCCTTCGTCCTAAAAGTTCGTCTAGTAATCGGCCGATTCTATGCCTCCGGAGGAGAAATTGCAGAATACTCCGATTTTTGCACGGCCCGAGGGGGACCACCTGTCGTTTAAGGCTGCGATAAGTGGAGCTGCCTTAGGGATTACGCCATCGGGACGCGGTCGTGGTTGACTTGGCTGTAGAACAGGCGCTGAATCTCGGCCGCATCACGTGACTGGCCGAGTGCCCACATGGTTTTGGCCACGAGCGTCTCGGTGGTCATGTCATCGCCGCGCAGAATGCCCGGATGATCGGCGTAAGCGCGGCCGACCTCATAAACGCCCAGGTCGAGGCCCTCTTCAGGGACCTGCGTGGTCATAACGACGGTGCGACCCGAATCGACCCAGCGGAAAATTGCCTCTTGGAACGACTCGCCGGACTCGCCAAACTCGGGAATACCGCCAATGCCAAAGGTCTCTAGGATTACAGCGTCGTAGCTATCGGCAAGGGCGTCCAGAATGCCTGGGTTCACGCCGGGCGTGAGCTTAAGGACAAACACGCGCGGGTCGATGCTGTCGTAGAAACGCACCGGGTTTTCGCCCCGATGCGTGCCGTGAAGCCCGTTGCGCACGATGCGGTCGTTGCGGATATAGGCGATGGGCGGATAGTTGACGCTAATGAACGCGTTAAAGCTCATGGTGCGCTGTTTGCGGGCGCGCGTGCCGGCAATGGCTACGCCGCCAAACACGATTGAGACGTCGTGCGAGTGCTCGTCGAGCGCATAGAGCAGGCTCTGGTACAGATTGAGTTTGGCGTCAGTAAAGGGATTGCCCATGGGCTTTTGCGAGCCGGTGAGTACGATAGGCTTGGGGCTGTCCTGAATCAGATAGGAAAGCGCCGCCGCGGTGTAGCTCATGGTGTCAGTGCCGTGCAGAATCACGAAGCCGTCGTGGTCGGCATAACCCTCGACGATGACGTCGCGGATACGCATCCAGTCACTGGGGCGCATATTGGTGCTGTCGATGTTCATCGGCTGCACCACGTCGAGCTCGCAGAGGCCCGAGATCTCGGGGACGCTCTGGGCGAGCTCCTCACCGGTCAGGGCGGGGGAGAGGCCGTTGCCGTCCTCGGTCGATGCGATGGTGCCGCCCGTGGCGATGAGAAGGATGCGCTTCATGCTGGTATTCCTATCGTATTTGCCGCCGCAGAGGCGGAGTCGTTCGGCAGTATTGTGGCACAGGGCGTCCAATGTTCAAACGTATTACATCATCTGTAACGTTTGGTAACACTTCAATCGCCGTCAAATAGGGCCCAGGTCGTGCGTTTGCCGTGCGCTGATGGCTGCGAGGGACGAGAAACCCCATATAACGTGTACACTATGAAAGTTATTTTCGTTCATTCACGCGGGTGGGCACCGGCTCCCCGCCAACAGGAGGGGAAACCATGGATCAAAAGGCTTCCGCAAAGGTCCTCGTACTCGACTTTGGTGCGCAGTACGGTCAGCTCATTGCCCGTCGCGTCCGCGACCTCAACGTGTATTCCGAGATTGTCCCCTGCGACATCTCGGCCGATGAGATTCGCGAGATGAACGCCTCTGCGCTCATCCTTTCTGGCGGCCCGGCCTCCGTGTACGCCGAGGACGCTCCGTCCATCGATCCCGCCATCTTTGACCTGGGCCTTCCCGTCCTGGGCTTCTGCTACGGCCATCAGATCACGGCCGTGACGCTCGGCGGCAAGGTCGGTCACTCCGAGGTGGGCGAGTACGGCCGCGCCACTATTACGCGCACTGCCGGCGCCAAGCTCTTTAACTCCACGCCCATGGAGCAGACCGTGTGGATGAGCCACCGCGACGCCGTGTCCGAGGTGCCCGAGGGCTTTACCGTTACCGCCAGCACCGACGTGTGCCCGGTTGCCGCCATGGAGTGCGTCGAGCGCAAGATTTTCACCACGCAGTTCCACCCCGAGGTCAAGCACTCCGAGTACGGTCAGCAGCTGCTGAGCAACTTCTTGTTTGAGATCTGCGGCCTGGAGCCCAACTGGAGCATGGACAACCTGGTCGAGACCATGACGGCCGAGTTCCGCGAGAAGGTCGGCGACGACCGCGTGATTCTGGCCCTGTCCGGTGGCGTCGACTCCTCCGTCGTGGCTGCGCTGGGCGCCCGCGCCGTGGGCAAGCAGATGACCTGCGTGTTCATCAACCACGGTCTGCTGCGCAAAGGCGAGCCCGAGCAGGTGGAGGAGGTCTTCACCAAGCAGTTTGACGTCGACTTTATTCACGTCCACGCCGAGGACCGTTATGCCGAGCTTCTGGGCGGCGTGACCGAGCCCGAGGAGAAGCGCCGCATCATCGGTACGCAGTTCTGGAAAGAGTTCTTCGCCGTGGCGCAGCAGCTCGAGACCGATGGCAAGCCGGTCAAGTACCTGGCTCAGGGCACCATCTACCCTGACATCATCGAGTCTGGCGCTCGCAAGACGGGTGGCAAGACGGCCACCATCAAGAGCCATCACAACCTGATCCCGTTCCCCGAGGGCGTGCACTTCGACCTCATTGAGCCGCTCGACCACTTCTTTAAGGACGAGGTCCGCGCGCTTGGCCTAGCGCTGGGCCTGCCGGGTCATATTGTGTTCCGCCAGCCCTTCCCGGGCCCGGGTCTGGCCATCCGCATCATCGGCGCGGTCGACAAGGAGAAGCTCGAGATCCTCAAGAATGCCGACGCTATCGTGCGCGAGGAGCTCGACGCCTATAACCAGCGTCTGTTTGAGCAGACCGGCGAGCGCAACTCCGAGCACAGCTGCTGGCAGTATTTCGCGGTCCTGCCCGACATCAAGTCCGTCGGCGTTATGGGCGACGAGCGCACCTACCAGCGCCCGATCATCCTTCGCGCCGTCGAGTCCAGCGACGCCATGACCGCTGACTGGGCCAAGCTGCCCTACGACGTCCTGGCCCGCATCTCCGGCCGCATCGTGGCCGAGGTCCCCGGCGCCAACCGCGTGTGCTACGACATTACGTCCAAGCCGCCTGCGACCATCGAGTGGGAATAGAACATACGTTCGATAAAATAATATAGTATCAGATAGCGGGCACGGTTTGAATTGAATCCGTGCCCGCTGCTGTATGCGTGTCCTTGCATGCCCAATATGCGCCGTAAAAGCCGTCTTCTTCGACGTCAAAGTGAATGCGCTTCGTGTTTGCCTCTCAAAATCTTATTTTTACGATTTGCATTTTCATCCCGTTGTCACCGACCCTTGCGAGAAACCGGAAAAAGCCGCTGACAGAAGGGTCTCTCAAATCGTTGTAGCCCAGCATATAGCCGCGACTTGTGACCTGCAGACGGCTGTCCCACGCGCCGATTTCCCTGGCGGCATCCGAAACCGCAAAATATGTCCCCACATCCTTGATTTTTGCAGTCTTAAGCCATGTTTTTGCGATCATCTTTACTGCCGTCCGATTGGCAGCATCAAAGACCAGCACACCGCCGGGGAAAGCGTCTGCCATTCCCCGCACCAGTTCCCGGACCTGCTGGGTCAGAAAATAATAGAACACCCCGGAGGCAAAGAATACCGCCCCGCCGGAGGCATCGATTTTGCTAAACCATGCGGTGTCTTTCAGGTCGCAGGGGATATTTTGTTCTCGATCCCCGGCGGGCAGTAGCTGCTGCCGCAAGGCAATCACATCCGGGAAGTCCAGATTGTAGATCTTGCATCTACCGTTGTCGCAGGTTCTGCCGGTGTTGTCCAGCCCGCAGCCCAGATTGACCACCGCCGCATTGGGGCGGCCTTTCAGGTAATCCCGCACCTCGAAAGCAAGATCACTCTGCCGTGTGGCCACCTCCAGCGCACCAAAGCGCTGCATCAGGCTGCGGGAGTTTTTCTCTGCCTCTGAAAAGTCGTAGTCGATCTGGTCGAGCAGACGAACCGCTGTTTCATCCCTGTAAAGGTTCGGGTACAACTCCGTACACAGCTTCCGGGAATACAGCGGGAGGATCAGCGTCTCCTGCACGGTGTTTTTCTCAATTTTACATTTCATAGGTTACTTCCTCAGTGAATAAAAATTGTCATAATTGCCGCCAGCACAGCCGCTATGACCGTCATGCCTATCGCCATGTGCAGGATGGGTGCAAAAATACCCGTGCTTGATGCCCCTACTTCCGCGCCGTGACGCAGAGCCACTTTTTCTTTTTGTGTATCTGCACCTCGTGAAAACCCGCCTGCTCCAGACATGCCTTTAATTCAATGTCCTTGTAGATGGTCATGCCGCCGATGATCTGCGTCCACCTCTCGTCTTTGTCCGTATCGCCATTGCTCTCGTTGCAGATAAGAATTGTCCCGCCTGGCTTCAGCGTCCGCCAGACCTCGTGGAAGCATCGGGGCAAATCAGGCCAAAAATAGACGGTCTCAAAGGCCGTGGCGGCATCGAAGTAGCTATCCTCAAACGTCATATCCGCCACACTGCCTTGCAGAACGGCGCAACGCCCCTTCTGAATTGCGGTTCGGCTGAGCTTTCTAGCCTTCTCCACGCTGACGGGCGAATAGTCGATGCCCTTGACGACGCCATGCGGGCATTTTTTCAGCAGCCGTTTTATGTTCGCCCCGCCGCCGCAGCCGCAATCCAGCACTTTTGCGTTTGGCGCAAGTCGTAGAAATCGAAGTCCCCACCGCGCCACAGGGCTGTGGCCAAGGTTCATCATGGCAACCATAAGTTTTCCGCCGAGGCCCACGGGCTTGCGGGTGTTTTCAAAGAACGACATCTGGCCCCTCCGATTTCGTGCATTCCGCATAGGTCAACGGGAACGAGGCCTTCAGCACCGCGCTTTTCCGCACCGCCCAGCCGTTTTGACGCAGGAAACGCAGGTATGCCTCGCTCGTCCATCTGCTGTGGAGGGGAAATCCCGCCATGCTCATGAAAAAGGCTTTTGCCTTGCCGGAAACCGAGTTCCCCGCGTGGGTGAAGGTTGGCGCGATGAGCACACCGTCGTCCTTCAGCACCCGCCTGATTTCTTGCAGGGCCTTTTCCGGATGCGGCACTATGTGAAGCGCGTTGGATGCGATCACCACTTCGAAGGACTTCTGCGCATAGGGCAGGCGGAACATATCCTGCACGGAAAAGTGCAGCTTTGCGGATTGATTGTCCCGCTTTGCTTCAAGGATCATCTTTGCAGAGGCGTCCGTAGCCTCGATGCGCGCCGCCGCATCCACGACGCTCTTTGCGATAAGCCCCGTGCCGGTGGCAACCTCCAGCACGGTCTTTGCTTTCACCACCGGCCGGATCAGCCCATACATCTTCTCATACGCCGCCCGGTCGTTTCGCATGAAACGGTCATACCGACCGGCGTTCTTGTCCCAAAAACCCTCGCGTTCGTGCATGGCTGTCGCCCCCAAACAGTTAGAGCCATCTAACTATAACACACGAATCATGCAGTAAGATGAGGCTAACCTTCTTTTCTTGGCTAAGACGCATCTCTTCGGTTTTCGCTTATAACGGCGCGAATCAGATACTAGGCTGGAGCTGAAGAAAGAGCTCGGCGGACAGGTAGGTCGATACCGGTTCCCGGAACGGTGATCAAGCCAATTACACCAGGGCCCTAGTCATTGAGTGGGAATAGAAAATTCCTTAGTTATGGGGGTATAAATTTGATTTCCTTTAGGATACACCCCCATAACTATATGAATTGACCTGCTGACTCCAATGAAGATTGGAGGGCAACTGCCAGGGGTGACGGCCCAGCGAGTGTTATTTTGCGAGCTATGCGCGTTGAAAGCGACCTTTCGTGGTATAAACTGCTTGCCGGAAGCCGCGGCTTTCAGAGTACGGCTTACGTGTACGTTTAACCTCCGTGGGCGACGGGGTGCCGCAAGGCGTAGAATATCGCCCACCTGTAGGGGCCTGCAGCGATGCGGGCCCCACTTCGTATGAAGAGGCGCAACCAGTGAAGGTCGTATCCATCTCCCAGGACTTCTTCGACCTCGTCGAGGGCGACCGCGAGCTCATGCTTAAGCACAATCTCCCCTGCATCGTGGTGGTGAGGCTGCGTTTCCGCGGGAAGCGCAGGGACTTCGCCGTGCCGCTGCATTCCAACATCGCCCCCAACGTGCCCAAAGACCAGTACTTTGCGTTGTCACCCCGCCCCACGACGCGCCCCGGCTGTCGCCACGGCATCCACTACATCAAGATGTTCCCCATAACCAAGTCCTACCAGCGCCGCTTCAGGACCGAGGGCTCGGCCTACTACGAGACGCTCCAGCGCATCATTGACGGCAACACCAAGCGCATTGTCTCCGAGTGCCAGGCGTACCTCGACCGCTGCGAGCGCGAGGGAAGGCCCCGCTTCGCCGTCGACATCGACCGTATCGTGGGGCTGCTGGAGGGCGAGAAGTAGGGCACCTCGGCTCAGTATCGAGCCATGTGGAGTCGCTCCGCATTTTTGAACGCCGCGTGTGCGTCCCAAATACTTGAGAAACTTGAGAAATAAGCTGTGAAGTGCAGTGGCTCGCCCGTGCCCGTGCATAGCCGTCACCATTAGCGTCTACGCGGCGTCGGCTTCAAGTGGAACTGGCCCCACTGCTGTATATGGTTTGCCTTGCTGCACATGGCGATCAATGCCCGCGATGCTTCTGCTTGCGCTTCAGCTTTCGCTGCTCGAAGCGCGCCTCCGCCTCATCCGCGCGACGCTGGCTTCTTGCTTGAGCCGACTCCCGCTTCATCGCTTCCCGCTGTGCTGTGAGCGCCTGTTGTGCCTTGGTGCTCACCGCGGGCCGCTTAAGGGCTTTCGCCGCCTCGCGAGCGCGCCGCTTGGGGTTCTTCGCGGGCTTGCTTGCCTCAGCCGGTTCGCCACCGAAGAATGAGAACTTCTCCCATTTGCTTGTAACGAATCGCAGGATTTCCTCATCGGACGGTTCCGCGCCGAAGACGATGCGGGCGGCGCCGTATCTGCCGTCCTCGACATGCTCCGCCAGCCCGATCCAGAATTGGCCGTCATGATATACGGTCAGGGTGGATGACACGCTGATCTGCATGGTTGGTTCCTCCTTTATGTAGATGACCATGCAGAGAAGGGACAACCAAGGAGGCAGGTTACTGATGCGGACTCCCGCACGCCCACGACTACCCGACGGGGACTGTGTTTTCATCTCTGGTGCCCGCATTGTAGCACGCGTGAATGCGCCCGGCATCGCTGCTGACATGGCGCGACTGGGAATTGCTCCTCGATGCATCCCTGTGCATATTGCCTCCCCGGTTTCGAAACTTAAAAAAACTCGAGTTTCGAAACCGAGGAGGACCGAATGATGGCTTGGGTAGCCCGCAATACATAGGAAGTTTCGCCATCGCCTATGCTGAACACGAGGTCGTCTTCCTCCAATCCGATCAGGCTGACCGAGCAAGCGGCACCTGGATCGACATTCCCCTGCACATGAACCCGCTTATGCGCGCGAACGGGGGGCTACAAGGGCGTGACCGCGCAGGAAGCGCTTGGGGTAGCGAACGGGGCCGAGCATCGCCCTGCGCCGGCCTTGGTATCAGGTCCTCGCGCTGGGCGGTAATCCGAGGATCGGGAGTAAGGATTTGCCCAGCATCGATAATGCTCAGCTATACCCTTATTCCGTCTCCCTGCTCTTGCGGTATTCCGCGAGCCTGTCGTTCAATTCGCGGGTCTCACGGCTCAGCTTGGCGTTGAAAGCAAGAGTGAGGACCGCCAGGATGGCGAGAAAGACAACCGTGAAGGTAACCCACGCCCCGGGGTTGTTCACGGGAACCCAAGCAAAGACAAACGCCAATGCACAGAGGGCTGCGTAGAGGCAAACGTCGAACAGCGCCAGGCGCGCGGGATACGCCATCTGCCTGATCACCGCGGGCGTGAAGAACACGAACTGCAGCGCGGGGACGGTGACGCACGCGGCGAGAATCGACCAGCAATAGTTAATGCCCTGCTTGGCGGTGTCATCAGCGAAACAAGTCCCTAATGCCAAGAAGGCTATCATGGCAACAGTGAAGCCGATACAGGTGCTTTTCACGAGTTGCCTGAGGTTTTCCACGGGCGTCTTTTTATCGGTGTCGATAATGTCCCTGTTAATCATTTCGGTCTCCCTTCCTTCGTTTCGACTGCTTCAGACCGAGCTTCGATTTGACGTCGGGCGCATACTGGCGCGAGATAACGACCTGCTCACCGTTTTCCAAGGTGGCGATGATCCTGCCGTTGACGTCGGGCTTGAGGGCGGTGATCGCGCGGAAGTTGACGATGCAACCTTTCGCGATGCGCAGGAAGTCGCAGTCCGCCAGGCGCTCCTCCATCTCGTAAAGGCGCAGGCCCGTTTCGAGAACCGTGTCGGCCGTATAAATGAACGTGTGCTTGTCGACTGACTCGATGAACAGGACGTCTTCTGCGCTCAGCACGCGCGTGCAGCCGTCGGCCGTGCCCGTCACCTTCCTGTCAAGCATGCGCAGCCGAGCCGTTATATCAAGCACGCGGCGATCGACCCTTACGCAGACGATCGTGACTTCTATATCTTGAGCTGCTTCTCGCTCTTCGATTGTGATCTTCATGCGTCCTCCCTTCGGGTTGCTCTCATGCTAGCTGACGAAGATAGCTGAACCTTCGGCGTTTAACCAAGCTGCGCTGTCGAGGAACCAAGATGCAGACTGGATTTGAATGACACCCGAGGGCCTTCGTGTCCATTTCTGAACGCATCCAGCTATTGAAGCTCAAGACCGTGATCCGCCATTCCATCAAGCCGATTTAGCGAAACGAGCGCCGCCGTGCGGTCCGGCTTTTGGGGTTTATCAATTGGCAGTCCGCGATGATCGAGCAGGCTGCCTGCCTCCCGGCAGGTGCGTAATTCCTTTAGTCGATTCATCTCGAGGTGCGTTCTTTGCTCATCTTGTGGCGCAGAGTTATGAAACTCCCAAAAGTGTAATCAGATTCGAGTTTTAGGAGCAGCTCTTGAAAGGCGATAGACTGAAACGCCGTAATAGATACCTCGAGGAAGCGATGCTCTTTCGTGATGCCGACCTTATCAAGGTAAGCACGGGCGCGCGAAGGACAAAGCGCAGGGGACGACCTCTCTAGGCCACACGCTACGCCCTGCGCGGCAAGGCGCTCCTCAAGACGAATTCAAATGAATGAGTGAGCATCATTGTCCCCGAGGACAAAGCGAGGCCGTTTTAGGGGCAGTGAAACTGGATTTATCGATCCTCTTGATCCAATCCAAGTTCTTTCAACTCTTTTTCGTTTTGGATATCTTCAGCGGTATTCTTGCCAGTGATAGCACCGTAGGCTTCTTTTATGCCGTTTTTCACTGCCCATTTGATAACGAAATACAGCGCAATCATCATTCCGAGCAGTTGCGGTGAGTGTCGACATTCGCCGATATAACATGGACACAACGTCCCGTTTGTGTTCTTCAATCGCCTGCACGTTCTTCCTATTCTTGGGTTGTCGAACAAGCCATAGAGAAAAGGAAGAAAACATGGACACCGACAAGATCTGCGCGGAATCGATCGCCAAGCAATACGCGCCCAAAAGCGCCTCCAAGCTCGCCGCGCTCAAGAAGCTCGATGCCAAAGCCAAGCGCCCCGCGAACGTCTTCGCCTACAGCTTTGGCATCGCTTCCTCGCTGTTGTTGGGTGTGGGCATGTGCCTGACCATGGGTGTGCTGGGACCTGGCGAGGGCACGTTGTTTGTGCTCGGAATCGTCCTTGGTATCTTGGGTATCGCAGGCGCAAGCGTGAACCTTGTCCTGTATCGCTGGATTCTGGAAACCTCTAAGAAGAAATACGCCTTTGAGATAATGGAGCTTGCCAAGGGAATTGCCGGCGAATAGCTTTTGGCATCAGGCAGAGGCAGGCTTGGGTGAACAGGCAGCAGAGCAGATACTTTACGACGGCGCAGCTTATGGACGAGGCTTTGCTCGACTTGCTGCAGAACAAGGGCGCGGAGTTCATAACCGTTAAGGAGATTTGCAAGAAGGCCGGGGTGGGGCGCTCTACGTTCTACCTTCACTACCAGGGTGTCCCTGACCTCGTGAAGGAGTGTTCGGAGCATGTGAACACCAAGTTCTTCGAGCGCTTTGAACAAAGCGCCGCAGACACGATCGGGGCTATCCGTACGGCTCCCCTCGACGAGCTCGTTTTCGTAACCGACGAGTATCTGAGGCCCTACCTCGAGTTCGTCCAAGACAACTGCCCCATCTATCGCGCGATGCTCGCAAACGGGCATACGCTGCAAGCTCAGGAGCGATTCGAGGCCCTAGCGAAGCACATCATCGACCCAGTGTTGGAGCGCTTTGGCTATCCCAGCGAGCAGCGGGCCTTCGTCATCAGTTTTTATGTGCATGGGCTCTCTGCCGTGGTACAGGACTGGATTCGGAGCGGCTGCGAAACGCCTATCGATGAGACGGTGCGCATTATCAAAACCTGCGTGCACCCGAACGGCACGAACCGACGTCTTGCCAACGCTAAAGAGAGGCGCGAATGAAACGATGTGACGGTGACGCCCCCTAGGCGCCAAGAGCGCGGGCCGCGCATCCGCCTTGAGAATACTGCGGAAGGAACGGAAAATGAAAGAGGGAATCTACCTTGGTAAAGGGCATGTATCCCTTTCCGCTGCTCGCGCGGGGCGGCTCCAGCCGTGCCGGGATCTCCAGCGCGGCCTCGAAGCCGTTTGCGGCGAGAACCAAGGAGGAGGGTTTCCCGTGATGGCGATAGGACGGAGGGGTTTCTGTAGGCGTGTAACCAGTAGGAGCTACTTATCGAAGCCCGCCGCCGCGGAGCTGCTCCTTGTAGTTCTCGCCCCAAGCTCTCATTGCGTCAAGAACGGGCCTGAGTGTCTGTCCCAGGTCGGTGAGCGAGTACTCCACCCGTGGGGGCACCTCTGCGAACGCTTCACGATGAACGAGCCCCGTTTCCTCCATGGTTCGTAGGTTGCTGGTCAGAACTTTCTGCGAAATCTTGCCGATCGAGCGTTGCAGCTCCTTAAAGCGCATCGTGCCTCTGAGCGAGAGTTCGCGCAGGATGAGCACCTGCCACTTGTTGCCGATGAGCAAAAGCGTTGTCTCCACTGGGCAGGCAGGCAGGTCCTCCAAAGTCGGTGCTGTCATGTTCGCGAAACCTCCGTCTGCAATCATGCACGTCATTTACATTAGTTTCCTTTTGGTGCTTACAGCACTTTTATGTGCCTACTTTCCATTATATACCTTTGACGCGTATCGTATGAGCTGCAAGGAAAGCGGCGGCGAGTGCCGCAGGTCGAAAGGAAAGCATGATGACCAAGAAAATCGCAGTTGTAGCAGCGAACGGCAGGGCCGGCAGCCTCATCGTTGAGGAGGCCGTGCGTCGCGGATTCGACGTGACCGCCATCGTACGCGGCGAGAATAGGACCGCCGCTCAGAACTCCGTCATCAAAGACGCACTCGAGCTCACGACGGAAGACCTCGAAGGATTCGACGCCGTGGTGGACGCCGTGGGCGGCTGGACGCCCGAGACCATCCCCGGTATCACCGACGCGGGCATCCACTTGGCTAATGTGCTGGTCGGCACCGATGTGCGCCTGCTCATAGTGGGTGGCGCGGGCTCGCTGTTCGTCAACCCCGAGCATACGGTCACCGTCGATATGGGCCCGGACTTCCCCGATGACTGGAAGCCGCTGTCCGCCGCGGCCGGCAAAGTCCTTGCTCACCTTCGCGAAACGGACGGCCTCAAATGGACCTTCGTTTCCCCTGCTGCTGACTTCCAGGCCGACGGCGAGCGTACCGGTGAGTATATCTTGGCGGGCGAGGAGTTCACACTCAACAGCCGCGGCGAGTCAACGCTCTCGTACGCTGACTATGCGATTGCCATGGTCGATGAGATCGAGTCCGGTAACCACGTCGCCCAGCGCATCTCGGTTGTGAGCAAGTAGCTTTATGCCGTTTGGGAAATGGGAGGGTCGATGCCAGCCGCGTCGACCCTCCCGTTGCGTACCGGGGCAACCAGTCTTGTTGTCCGAGTTGTGACATCTTAAACAATGGTTGAGTTTAAAAAGGCGTTTTTGGTACTACCGAGCGTGAGCGTTCTCGTAGGCCTCTTTGATATCTTCTGGCAAACCGTCGGGAATCATGGCCCTCAGCTCAGTCTCATTCTCGCCCTGATTCAGCTGCCCGTAGAACCAGCATTTGTACTTCAGCATGTCCAGCGCGCGGTTCATGTTCGCGATCTCTAGCTCCATGTGGGCCTTCCGCTCCTCGAACATGGCCTTGCGTTTGGGGTATGTCGATGGACCCTCCGCGCACCATTCCATGAATAGACGGATGTCCTTGATCTCCATCCCCGCTTTCTTGAGGCATTCGATGACCCGAAGCGCCTCGAGTTCCGTATCGCCGAATTGCCGAATGCCGGACGTCCGCTCCAATGCCGGGAACAATCCCTGCTTGTCGTAATAGCGCAGCGTTGAGGCGGGCAAGCCGAACATCTCCGACACCTGTCCGATTGTGTACATGGTTCCTCCGAATCAATCTCGAATTCATTCCTTGACCTAAAGTCAGGTTTAGGTATTACCTTCATTCTCGTCATTAGAACAGGGATTGCAAAGGGTGTTCCGTAATGCGGAAACAGATTTGCACCTAAACCATCGACAGGGGGAGATCGATCATGGCAATTAAACAGACGGCAGGCAGAGATGCCCTAGGGGACTTTGCCCCCAAATTCGCACAGCTCAATGACGATGTACTGTTTGGCGAGGTGTGGAGCCGAGAGGGCGAGCTTTCCCTTCGAGACCGCAGCGTGGTGACGGTGGTGGCGCTGATGGCGCAGGGACTGACGGATTCCTCGTTCCAATACCATCTGATGTCCGCAAAGAATAACGGTGTAACCAGGGCGGAGATAGCGGAAATCCTTACCCACGCCGCGTTTTACGCGGGGTGGCCCAAGGCATGGGCGGCCTTTCGCATGGCGAAGGAGGTCTGGGCGGATGACGATGCCGCTGATGCAAAAGCCGAGCACCAAAACGAGATGGCCTTTCCCATCGGTGCCCCCAACGACGCATTCGCGAAGTACTTTATCGGGCAAAGCTACCTCGCGCCTCTATCAACCGAGCAGGTTGGCGTCTACAACGTGACGTTCGAGCCCGGCTGCCGCAACAACTGGCACGTGCACCACGCCAAAAACGGCGGCGGACAGATTCTCATCTGCGTGGCTGGTCGAGGGTTCTACCAGGAATGGGGTAAACCGGCACAGGAGCTGCGCCCTGGCGATGTGGTCAACATCGCCCCGGGTGTGAAACATTGGCACGGAGCCGCGCCCGAGAGCTGGTTCTCCCATCTCGCGCTGGAGGTTCCGGGCGAGGAGGCCTCCAACGAGTGGTTAGAGCCCGTGGGAGACGGGGAATATCTCAAAGAGACTAACAAGGAGGCTTAAATACCTTCGCCGTCCGCGCCGCCGAGAGCAGGGCGCCCAAATCGGCCTGGATCGCCTCTGCCTTGCTTCCAAGCTGCAACGGAGCCGAGCCGCCCGAGATGTTTACGCTCAAAAGGTGCGCATCCGGCAGCTTCGCGGTCATGCTCCAGAACGGGAGCGTGATGATGCCGGGGGTCATCTCGCCCACGCCGAGCTCCAGCAACAGCACGCGGCGATCGCTGCGCTCGCGCACGAAGCGCTCGTATCGTCCGAGGCTCTCGCGCCATGCCGCACCCTGCAGAAACGTGTCGTCGCGCACCCACGGCACAAGCTGCCAGCCGCAGTGCGGGCATCGGGGGACATCCTCGCTGCGGATCTCGAACCCCGCCATGCCCGCGAGCATGCGCTCGACGTAGGGGCTCGCATCGAAGAGCTCGTCGCGGCATGGCTGCTTGCATTGAAGGTGCGCGAAGCTTCCCTGATAGTTGCAGATCCTCTCGGCGGGAAACGTCTTCTCGACTTGGGTGTCCACATTGGTGCTCAGGATGAAGTAGTCCTTATGGCCGATGAGGGACCGTAGGTCGAGATAGGGCTGCGAGGTCGGCTCGCGCAGCATGAAGTCGATGTATCGCGCATAGTATGCCCATTGCTGCTCGAGGCTGGGGTAGAGGTGGTAGAAGCCGTCGAAAAGGCTCTTGAAGCCAAAGGCTTGCTGCCAGTCCGCCATTCCTGCGCGCGCCATGCCCGCGCGGTTGTAATGGTTGAACCCGGCGGCGCTCGACATGCCCGAGCCGATGCCGACGATGATGGCGTCGGCATCGTCGATAAGGCTTCGAAGCCTACGCGCTTCTCTTTCTAGGGGTGGCATCGGGCGATCTCCTCGAAAGCCGGGGCCATATCGCCGTCAACGAGAATCGTCTCGCACGAAGCGTCGGGCGCCATGGCCTGGCCGTAGTTGAACACGATGTAGGTGGCGTGCTCGCAGGCGTTCGCGATCTGGGCGAGCATGCGCTTTATGACGCCGTTGTGCAGTCCCACGCCAAGTTCGAGGATGGCGACCCTGCCGTTGCGATGGGCTTGCACAAGACGCGCGAGCTCGTCGAGCTGGGTCATGGCGAGGGCGTCTGGATGGGCGAGGCGCCGCTCGTCAACCGACGTGCGCGTGCTCCCCTCAGTCTCGAGCACGCGCTCCTCGTCGAACCCGGCGCGCGCGAAGTGCCCGTCGATGTTGCATGTGACCACGAAGGTGTCGGCGTGCTCCGTAAGACGCCGCAGCCCGTTCATGAGCGAGCCGGGCTCATATTCGAGATACTCCTTTTGATGGAACCGCTCGGCCCATCGGCGTCGCACGCTGGCATCCGGGGAAGCGAGCCCCTGCAGTATGCAGCCGATGCCGTCTGCCTGGGCGAGGTCCCCGTACGCCTCTTGGAAATGAGCATCGGCGCAGAAAAGGTTGAGCCCCTCCGCCATGTCGAGTCCGTTGCTAGCGCCGATGATGACAAGATCCGCTTCGGCTAGCGCCCTGCCTATGCGAACTGCTTTCGCCGTCTCCATGCGCTACCTCCCCAGCGTCTTGCGCGCGTCGGCGAGCACGTCGGCGATGTCGGCGCGAACGGCGAGCCCCCGATCCTCGATCGCGCGGGGGAGAAACTGCGTCTTGTTGTTTACGGCGATGTAGCTGGCCTGCGGTAACTGCGCCGTGAGGGCCCAGAACGGCTCCTGGATAAACGCGGGCGTCATGCGGCCCACACCCAGCTCGAGGAAGAGGATCCTCTGCCGTGCGTGCGCGTCGAGCCATTCGGACACCTTGCGGTACTGCTCCTCGTAGAGTTCGCCCTGCAGGAAGTTGCCGTAGCCGCGAACCCAGGGGAACGCCTCTGCCCCGCAGTGCGGGCAGCGCGGCACGAGCTCTGTCGGAACCTCAAGGCCGTCTCCCATGGCCTCTACCATGTTGGAGACCGGCTCGACCGTATCCCACACCGCGTCGGTGCAACAGCGGGAGCACTGAAAGAAGCGGTGGTCGCCTTGGATCTCTGCCACTTTCTCCCAGGGATAGAGCTTCACAAACTGCGTGTCCTGGTTGGTGGTGAGCACGAAGAAATCCTTCTCGGCGAGAATGGCGTCGAGGTCCCTGTAGGGCTTGCGCAGCGAGGCGTTGAGCGTGGTGTCGAGGAAGGTGGCGAGGTATCCCCAGCGCGCCTCGGCGGTGGGCCAGCGGTAGAACGACCCCTCGAAAGCGCCCTTGAAACCGTAACGCTCGGCGAATTTGCCGAAATGCTTGCGATAGGTCGCGTTGTCCTCGTAGTAGAAGTCGCCGCCGCCCGCCGCGGAGAGCCCGGAGGCCCCGCCTACCAGCACGCAATCGGCTTCTTCGATCATGCGGGCGAAGTCCTCGATTTGCTGGTCGTAGGGCTCGGGCTCGCGGTCACTCAGCTCATAGGGCGTGCCGCCGCTGCGGTAGGCGGCCTGAAGGGAAAACGATTGGTTGGTGAGCTCGATAACGAGCTGCTCGTACAGGGTCACTGGATACCTTCTTTCAGCTATTATAAACACGTGTCTATAAAAAGTATCCATGTCGATTTGCTTAAGAGCAATGAACAGCTTCGGCCTGCTGTCAATAAACGAGCGTTTGCCGGGCATTGTCGAGCGTTGCAATTGGAGGGGTAATGGATGCGGGGAAGATCGATCGTCGCCGACGCTATACACTCTCGGTCATACGGGAGGCGTTCTTCGCGCTGCTGGCCGAGGTCGGCTTCGCGAAGATGACGGTAGCGGATATCTGCCGCCGCGCCGATATCAACCGTGGCACGTTCTATCTGCACTACGAGGACAAGTTCGCCCTGCTCGACACGCTTATCGACGAGGCCTTGGCGGCGGTGCCGCCGCTCGAGGGAACGGAGGCGGGTGCCCTCTGCCAGCGTCCGCCGGCAAACGATGACTATTATCTGCTCTACTCGGATGACGACGCGTACGCCCGGGTGGCACAGCGCGTCGTCGAGCGCGGCGCCGAGCAGATGGTTCCCTCGATCATGGAGGAGACTGGGCTTTCGCGCGAGGACGCCTATCTGCTCTTCGTCCACAACGTCCAGGGAAATCTCGCGGTCAACCGCCTGCTCGGTTGGAGGCGAGGGCCCGAGTTTGCCCACGCTCAGGAGCTGCTCAGCGCCTATTCCGAAGGGGGCATGCGGGCGGTATCGGCTCGTCACGATCCTCGTAGCTCGTCTTGACCGCATGTCATTTCAGGCAGGCGACGTTGCTATGGCCCCTCTTTGGTTTTCGATGTTGTATAAGGCAATCGCAATCGCCTTGAGCTTCTTTAGGGAACTTGAGCAAGAGATATGGCCTGCTGGCGATTGATTAACCCCATTTGTTTTGGTTACAAGAAAAAATGCTGCGCGCCTGCAGCATGAAGGAGAGGGAATCCTATGAATATCGTTGTATTGAGCGGCAGCCCGCGTAAGGGCGCCAATACCGATACCATGGTCGAGGCGTTTGCCGAGACCGCGCGTGAGGGCGGCCATACGGTCGAGGTCATCCGCGTTGCCAGCAAGAAGATCGCCGGCTGCTTGGGATGCCAGTACTGCTTCGCCCATGAGGGCGTCTGCGTGCAGAAGGATGACATGGCCAACGTGATTGAGTCGCTGAAAGACACCGACATGGTTGTCTTCGCTTCGCCTATCTACTGGTTTGACATCACTGCGCAGGAAAAGACCGCCATCGACCGCCTGTACGCCTTCGGTGCCACGGGTTTCCCGTTCACCAAGACGGCCCTTTTGCTCGATAGCCACAGCGAGGGTGTCTATGATGCGGCGATCGCTATGTACAAGTCAACCTGCGCGTACTGCAAGTGGGAGGACCAGGGCATTGTCACGATTGGTGGCATGACCGAGCGCGACAGCATGGCATCGTCGCCCAAGTTGAAAGAGGTGCGAGAGCTCGCTCGCAAGCTCGCCTAAGGACAAGAAGAACGCATGGCAATCAGCGTTGGTGGAAATGCTTGCTGTCCTTACCGAGAGATAGGGGCGAATTCCCTCAAGTGCCGTATAGAACAATTTTTAAACGCAGAAAAATAACTGAAAACAAATTAATCCGCGTTAAAATATTGTCAAATAGAAGTTCATGAGGGAAGGTTACGTATGCGTCGCAAGGCAGACGAGCTCCTTAGGGAATGGCGAGACAGAGCTGATAGAAAACCTTTGCTGGTCAAAGGCGTGCGCCAGTGTGGCAAGACCTATTTACTCAGAACGTACGCCCAGGATCTTTTCGAATCGGTTGTCTACGTTAATCTTGAGAACGACCGGTCGGCGCGAGCGGATTTTTCGGGCGGTCTTGACCCTCATTCGATCGTACGTGCGATCGAGGCTCGTACGGGACAGCGTATCGTGCCTGGCAAAACCTTACTGTTCATTGACGAGATCCAGGCATGCGAGGAAGCGCTCACTTCCCTTAAATACTTTTGCGAAGATGCTCCCGAGTATTACGTTGCGGCTGCCGGGTCGCTTCTTGGGGTTGCCATTAACCATCAGTCGTATTCGTTCCCCGTCGGAAAGACCGACTTGATTGAGATGACTCCACTCGATTTCGAGGAGTTTCTCTGGGCGATGGGGCACGATCAGCTGGTCGACGAGATACGCTCATCATTCGAGATAATGGGTCCTCTTGCGCCAAGCCTTCATGAAAAGGCGCTTGGGCTCTATCGACAGTATCTTGTTGTTGGCGGAATGCCCGAGGCGGTCCAAACGTACATCGATGATCAGTCAATCATTGATGTGGCCGAAAAGCATCGGATTATTCTCGACGGATATTCCGCCGACACCAATAAATATGCTGATGAACGCTTGAGCGCAAAGACGCGTGCGTGCTTCGATTCCATTCCACAGCAGCTTGCCAAAGAGAATCGTAAATTTCAATACAAGGTAGTGCGAGCGGGGGGCAATGCGTCTCTCTTTGGAGATGCTCTCGATTGGCTTGTATTGTCGGGTACGGTGGCGCGCTGCAGCCTAGTCGGGCAGATCGAAAGCCCTTTAGAGGCCTTCGCTAACCCTTCTGCTTTTAAAATCTATCAGGCGGATACAGGGCTGCTGGTCTCCAAGGCCGGTGCTCAACGCGCCGATATTCTTGCCGGTATCGGCGGCACATTCATGGGTGCACTTACCGAAAACTACGTTGCCCAACAGCTTTCAGCCATGGGTTATCCACTGCATTATTGGGCGCGAGATAATCGTGCGGAAATCGACTTTGTAGTAGAGAAGCAGGGATGCTTGTCTGCGATTGAAGTCAAGGCGGGGGAGAACACAAGATCTCGAAGTCTGTCCTCACTTAAAAAGACCCATCCGGGCGTGCGCCTTATCAGGCTATCGACTAAGCCCTTTGGAATGAATGATGGGCTTATGTCTGTTCCGCTTTATGCGGCATTTTGTCTATAGGGATGATGCTGGTGTAATGCATGGGGCCCGGGGCGCAGCGTTTACTGCGCTCCGGGCCCCGCTGCTTTGTAAACCATGACGGTTTAGTCGCCGTTGTTTTAGTCAAACAAACTCGGCATGTCATTTTCCTTCATGAGGGCGCCGGCGGAGGGCAGGCTCTGCGCGGTGAACTTCTCGGCCGAGACGCCGGCGCCAAGGATTTCCTCGGTCGTGCCGACGGTGGTGACCGAGCGGCCCTTCTTGGCCGTAAAGGCCTGGACGCCCTGCGTGTTGGTGGTCGTCTTGGTCTTGAGCAGCGACGTGTTGAAGTTCATCAGACGGTAGTCGCTCGAGACCAGCGCGATGTCGCGATCTTCCTTGAGCACCTGGGCATACAGCAGCTTGCTGCCACCATAGATGGCGTTTTTGAGGCGCTTGCGGTTGGTCTTGGTAACGTATCCGGCAAGCGCGACACGCACCACGCGGCCGTTCTCAAAGACGAACAGCACGTCGGCCTTGTAGTCCTCGGGGTCGATGACCCAGATGACGTTCTCGTCGGGTTCCATCTCAAGATCGGTCGGCAGGTACGAGCCCAGCTGTGCCGACTTGGTGTCCTCAAACGCCGTGACCTTGCACTTGTACACCTGGCTCTTGTTGGTAAAGACCAGCAGCTCGTGGGTGTTGGAGGACGGGAACTCGATAAAGGGTTTGTCGCCGTCCTTGTACTTGAGCGTGGTCGCCTTCTTGAGCACGCGGTCCGTCATCTTCTTGAGGTAGCCATCGCGCGAGAGCATGATCGTAACCGGGTACTCCTCGACCTCGGGCTCCAAGCTTACCTCGATAACCTCATGGGGCTCGATCCTGCCCGTGCGGCGCGGCATCACGTACTTCTTGTTGACCGCGGCCAGCTCGTCGCTGATGACCTTCTTGATGTTCTCTTCGCTCGAAAGGATCTCCTCAAGCTCGGCAATCTCACCCTCGAGCTTAGCGATGTCCTTGGTGCGGTTGAGGATGTACTCCTCGTTGATGTTGCGGAGCTTGAGCTCGGCGACAAACTCGGCCTGGGTCTCGTCGATGTCGAAACCCTTCATAAGGTTGGGTACGACCTCGGCCTCGAGTTTGGTGCCGCGGATGATGGCGATCGCCTTGTCGATGTCGAGCAGGATCGCCTCAAGGCCGTGCAGCAGGTGCAGGCGCTCGGACTTTTTGCCCAGGTCAAAGTTAATGCGGCGACGCGTGGACTCAATACGCCACTTGACCCACTCGCGCAGGATCTGGCGCACGCCCATAACACGGGGATAGCCGTCGACGAGCACGTTGAAGTTGCACGAGAACGAGTCCTGCAGCGTGGTCGAGCGATAGAGCTTGGCCATGAGCTTGTCGGGGTCGACGCCGCGCTTAAGGTCGATGGCGATGCGCAAGCCCGAGAGGTCGGTCTCGTCGCGGATGTCAGCGATCTCTTTGACCTTGCCCTCCTTGGAGAGCTTGACGATGCGCTCGATGATGACATCGGTCTTGGTGGTGTAGGGGATCTCATACACCTCGATGATGCGCTCTTCGGGAATCCAGCGCCAGCGGGAGCGAATCTGGAAGCTGCCAAGACCGGTCTCGATGATCTTCTCCATCTCCTCGCGGCGGTAGATAATCTCGCCGCCGGTCGAGAAATCGGGCATGGGCATGTACTCGAGCAGGTCGCAGTCGGGGTCCTTCAGGTAGTGCATCGTGGCGGTGCAGACCTCGTTGAGGTTGAAGCCGCAGATATCGGACGCCATAGCGACGCCGATGCCCTTGTTGGCCGAGACGAGGATGTTGGGGAACGTGGTGGGCAGCAGACGCGGCTCCTTCATGGCACCGTCGTAGCTGTCGACGAAGTCGACCGGGTCCTTGTCGATGTCCTTGAAGATCTCGGCGCTGATGGGGGAGAGCTTGGCCTCGGTGTAACGCGAGGCGGCGTAGCTCAGGTCGCCCGAATAGTACTTGCCAAAGTTGCCCTTCGACTCCACGAAGGGGGCAAGCAGCGCTTCGTTACCCGTCGCCAGGCGCACCATCGTCTCGTAGATCGCGGCGTCGCCGTGCGGGTTGAGCTTCATGGTCTGACCCACGATGTTGGCGCTCTTCTGGCGCTCGCCCTTGAGCAGACCCATCTTGTACATAGTGTAGAGCAGCTTGCGATGCGAGGGCTTAAAGCCGTCGATCTCGGGGAATGCACGCGAGACGTTGACGCTCATGGCGTAGGGCATGTAGTTGACCTCGAGCGTCTGCGTGATTGGCTGATCGGTGACCTCGGAGTGCAGGCCGATGACGTTCTCGGCGTTGACCTGCTTTTTCTTTGGCTGGTTCTTCGTCTTCTTCTTTGCCACGATTTCCTCTTGAACTTCTTATGGGCCGTCGTTATCGATGTGCTGCTATTGCAGGTCCAGCTGGTCCAGGTATTCCTTGCCGTGCTCGGAGATATGGCGCTTGCGGCCTGCCTCGTCGTTGCCCAGCAACAGGTTGAACATGGTTTCCATCTTGGTGACGTCCTCGGGCTCCACCTTAATCAGGCGGCGCGTCTCGGGGTTCATGGTGGTGAGCCACATCATGTCCGGATCGTTCTCACCAAGACCCTTGGAGCGGTTGATGGAGCACTTTTGGTCGCCGATCTCTTTAAGGATGCCGTTCTTCTCGAGCTCGGTGTAGGCAAAGTAGGTCTTCTCTTTGCAATTGATCTCGTAGAGCGGCGACTCGGCGATATAGACGTAGCCCTCGTCGATAAGCGTGGGCACCAGTCGATAGAGCATGGTGAGCACGAGCGTGCGAATGTGATAACCGTCGACGTCGGCATCCGTACAGATGATGACCTTGTTCCAGTTGAGGTTGTCCAGGTCGAAGGCGCCAAGGTTCTTGATGCGCTTGTCCTTGATCTCCACGCCACAGCCCAGCACACGCATAAGGTCCATGATGATGTCGGACTTAAAGATGCGCGGGTAGTCCTCCTTCAGGCAGTTGAGGATCTTGCCGCGGACGGGCATAACGCCCTGGAACTCGGCATCGCGCGAGGTGCGAATGGCGCCTGCTGCCGAGTCGCCCTCTACGATGTAGATCTCGCGACGGCTCTTGTCCTTGGAGCGGCAGTCGATGAATTTCTGCACGCGGTTGGCCATGTCGGTCTTCTGCTGCAGGTTGGTCTTGATGCTCTGACGCGTCTTCTCTGCGTTCTCGCGCGAGCGCTTGTTGATGAGGACCTGCTCCAGAATCTTGTTGGCGGCGTCTTTGTTCTCGATCAAGTAGGTCGAGAGACGCTCCTTAAAGAAGGCGGTCATGGCCTGCTGGATAAAGCGGTTATTGATGGCCTTCTTAGTCTGGTTCTCGTAGGACGTCTGGGTGGAGAAGCAGTTGGTCACCAGCACCAGACAGTCCTGGACGTCCTGCCATTTGATGCCGCTCTCGTTTTTGTTGTACTTGCCCTGTTGCTTGATGTAGGCGTCGATGGCGCTGGTCAGAGCACTGCGGGCCGCCTTCTCGGGCGAGCCGCCGTTCTCGAGCCACGATGAGTTGTGGTAGTACTCCTGCATCATGAAAGTGCGCGAGAAGCACATGCAAGCAGTGATTTTTACGTTGTAGTCGGGCAGGTCCTCGCGATCGCGACCGCGACGGTCGGCCTCGATAAAGAAGGGCTCGGTAAGGTAGTCGGTACCGACCTTCTCGAGCACGTAGTCCTCGATGCCCTTGGGATAGCAAAAATCCTCTTCGGAAAACTCGCCATCGTCGCCCTCGATGCGCAGGCGGAAGGTCACGTTGGCGTTGACCACGGCCTGACGGCGCATGGTCTCGCGATACCAGTCGTGGGGAATGCTAATCGAGGTAAAGACCTCAAGATCGGGGCGCCATTTGATGGTGGTACCGGTGCGGTCTTCGTCGCTGGGCTCAATCTCGAGTGCCTTCTTTTTGGCGCCGACGACCTTGCCCTTTTTAAAGTGCAGGGAGTATTTGTTGCCGTCGCGCCAAACCGTGACGTCCATGTACTCGGAAGCGTACTGGGTCGCGCAGGAGCCCAAGCCGTTGGTGCCGAGCGAGAAGTCGTAGTCGCCGCCCTGGTTGTTGTTATACTTGCCGCCGGCGTAGAGCTCGCAAAAGACGAGCTCCCAGTTAAAGCGCTTCTCGGAAGGGTTCCAGTCGAGCGGGCAGCCGCGGCCGTTGTCCTCTACCTGAATGGAGCCATCGCGAAAGACGGTAAGGGTGATGAGCTTGCCGTAACCCTGGCGCGCCTCGTCAACGGCGTTGGACAGGATCTCGAAGGCAGCGTGTGCACAGCCATCGAGTCCGTCCGAGCCAAAGATGACGGCAGGGCGCAGGCGTACGCGCTCCTCGTCCTTGAGCTGGCGGATACTGTCGTTACCATAGTTTGCGGTGTTTTTTGCCATACTCGCTCTCTCGGTGCTCCTTTGCTGCGTTTAAGTCATATAGATAGTCAAGGTAGCATAGCCCAGGCCTCGGACGATTCCATCTAACACGAATTCCATCGAACAATCGTTCGGTTAGATAATGAATGCTTGGGATGCGGGTGGGGCCTGTCCTATTCAAACATCTGCGGCAGGTCGATGAAGACGGTTCGATCGCTTTCGTCAGCTTCGAAGCCCGAGCGGGAGAAGAATCCGTAGCGATGGCACTTGAGCCCCGTTGCCTCGACTTGGGTGATTTCCTCATCGACCATTTTTTGCGTAACGGGGGACTTGCGGAACTTTGCTTCGTAGAATGCGTAGCCCTCGGGGTCTTGCGTTACCACATCGAATTCGCCGCTCGTTTTGTTTGCGGGATCGTCGTACCAGTACTTGCCTATGGCGTCGAAAGCCGGTTCGATCTTGCCGGCCCTGTTCTGCCGTACGAGGTATTGACGGCAGATCTCCTCAAACATATGTGGAGCGTAGTTTTCCTCGAAGTCTTGGGAGACGTGACGATCATAGAAGACTTCTGGGTCGAGCAGCTGACGCGCGGAGGCATTGCGGAAGACGTAGCGATAGTAAAAGAGCGAAAGTGGGTCCACTACAAAGTAGCCAGACTTGCGCTTGTTCATAGGGTCGTTGATGGGTGCACGCTTTTGGACGATTTCGAGTGACATGAGCTTGTCGAGTACATCTGCCATGGCCGGACCGCTCGAGACGTGTGACTGTGCCAACACGTCCCCCCAACGGGAGTAACCTTGTGCGAGAGCCCCAAAAACTTCGTTGGCGTTGGTCATTTTCGAGATCTCGGCGTTGAGATAGGACGGCACTTCGCTTTCTAAGCGGGCGCCAGGTTCTGTGACGAGCTCGATGATGTTGTCGCGTACGCTTTGGGACTGATCGATGAGGCGATTGTAAAAGGGGATGCCGCCAAAAACGCTATAGAGCCGCACCTTGTCCTCGGGCGAGAACGCGGGATAGAATTTCGCAGCGTCAAAGTAGTCCATGGGCTTAAGCTCAAGCGCGAGATCAATTCGCCCGTAGAGGGGGCTCTCATGCTCGATGAGGGATTTCATAATCTCAACGTAGGAGCCGCACAGGACAATGTTTAAACGTGAGTCTTCCCTGTGAGCGTCGATTGAGGTCTGGAGAATGCTGTCTAAGCCTTTAACCGCATCTCTCAAGTAGGGGTATTCGTCGAGAACAAGGGTAACGTTCTTGTCTTTGGCTTGGGCAAACAGAAATTCGATGAGCTCGCGGATGCCTGTGAAGGCGAGCGGAGGAAAGCTCAGCGCTTCAGCAACAAGGGCGGACAGACTCTCTAGGTTGTCTGCCTCGGAGGTTTGGCGGCACTCGTAATAGACCGTTGCGACGCCCGACAAATCGGTTAGCGCCTGCTTGATGAGCTCACTTTTGCCGACACGACGCCTGCCGTAAATGAGAACATTGCGCTGTTCGGGCGCCTTGAGCGTTTTCTTAATACGGGCGAGTTCACGCTCCCTGCCAATGAATTCCACTTACTCGGTTCCTTCCGACTCGGTTTTGTCCGAGTTAATTGTATCGCATGAATCAGTTTATGCTCGAGTTTACTCGGACAAAACCGAGTCGGTTCTGCCCGAGTAAGATTGAAAAGCGAATCGAAATTGTTATGTCCACATGGCGATGGCGGACATGGTTTCCATAAGCGCCGCGTTCGCGCTTGTTATTGCCGCAATGCGCTGTATCGCTGAGGCGCAGATCGTACCGCTCGAAAGCGTCTTTTGGTTGGCGAATCTGGCCACGGGCGTGTTCTGCGGTGCGACGATTTTCGCGGCCACGTTTGCTGTCCTGTGCGCAACGTTTTTCACGGCGAAAAGGCGCCGCGCAAAGATCGAAGCCGAGCTCGACTCCGCTGGCGACATCTAATGCGTAATGGGCCGGCTCTGGGTATCCAGAACCAGCCCATTTTGATGTTCGATGAGCCGATTCAGCGTCTCTCACAAAAGTAACTAGGAGCTAGCGAGGCCTATCCGAATTGGTCTCATTGGCGGTGTCTTTTTTGAGCGCCGTGCGGCGGGCGCTGTAGGCGACGAGGCCGGCGCCTGCCGCGGCGAGTACTGCAGCGGCTGCCGTAAGGGGAGCGTTGACATCGCCCGTGCCCGCAAGCGCGCCCGCTTTTCCGGAGCACTTGTTATTGCCGTGGTCCTTGCCGCTGCCGGAGCTGCTTCCGCCGGAGCCGCCGCCCTCGTCAGCACCGCCGCCACTCGAGCCACCGTCGCCGTCTGCTGTCATCGGGGCGTCGTGAAGTCCTGTCGTATCCGCGCTGTCGCAGACGCCGACCTGAACTTCTGAGCGCTCGCATGCCGCGTCGGGCACATGAAGCTCGTGCAATACGGCACCCAGCGCCGAGTTTGCACCCGGTCGAATTTCCTCGAGCGTTACGGGATCGAGCGCCACCAGGTCACGCGCCTTCGCATACAGCGTCACGCGTTTGCCCACTTCGTCGCTCCAACTCTCGGGGATAGCGAAGCTCATGCGGAACTGTGCCGTGCAACCCGGTGCCAGCACGGCGTTGCCGTTGTCGGCTACCAGCGGGTGCGTCGCAAAATGTTCGCCCAGCGTCTCGAGTGCGTACTTCACGTGTGCCATGTCGTTGGCCGAAGCGTCCTCGGCAAGCTCTGGATCGTAGATCGATGCCATACGTGCGTTCACTCCGAATCCGATGGATGCGCTGGAGAACGGCTGGCTGGAGCCCTCTCGATACAGATCGATCGTGCCGGCGGTCAGCAAGGTGTTGCCGTCGTTTCGCACCGTGACCATGAAGGATTCGCCTGCTGCTCCGGGCACCACTGCGCCCGAGGTGGCGACCGCGCCCGTCGGAGTGGCACACGCTACCAAGGGCACTTCGATGCCGCGTAGCTCTGCCTCGCTCTTCTCCGCGCTCACAATGTGCGTAGCGAGCGTGGAGAGCATGCCTCCCGACGTCAAAAATGTCGTTATTTGATCGACGGGATGGTCCAGCTCGCACATCACGAACGGTTCCGTGAACAGACCGCCTGCCAAGGTGCTGGCGAAGATGCGGAAGTGCTTGCCCATCACTGCCACCGGGTTGCCTTCTTCGTCGTAGGTTTGTCCCACCTTGCCATCGGTGTTCTCTACATAGAGCACGCACCTGCCGTTGTTGCTCACGCTAAACGATGCCGGGCCACAGCCTGCGGCACCCACGGGCTGCGTTGCAAATGCCGATGCACCTCGCGTCCAAGTAACATGCTGCAGTTGCTCGTTGACGGTTGCCAAAAAGCCCGAATGTTGTGGCCACGGCACCGCACGGGGTACCATGGCGTCTGGTGACATAACGCCCCAGCCCGCAATGGACTGGCCAATCACGGCGTACGATGCGCAGCCGCAGCCGTCTGCGGTCTCGTACGCAACGGGCACCACCATTTTGCCGTTGATATTTTCGGGCTCGCCCAGCTCGATACTCGACGGTGCTTGCGGAAAGCGGAGAACTTGGCGGAACGTCAGGCTGTCGCCCGAAACGTCCGACCACAGGGTAAAGCACTCCAGCGCAACCTCAGCCTCGTTGCCGAGCGCCTTTTCTGCGGAGGTTCCGCGGCGGTGGAGGTAGGCACCCGACAGGCGCCCGTCGACCAGCGTCTTGCCCACCGTGATACGCGGGCACTGAAGGCAATGGTAGCCATCCTCTTGCAGGCGGCCGCGCGAGATGCTGCGCCATGACGCATGCGACACCACGCGGATCTCGTCATTACTTATGCGCAGGCGCACAACGGACAGCATACCGGCTGTGCTTGCCGTATCGAAAAGAGTATTGTCGCCGGCGGGGCGCTCGCCCGAGACCAGCAGCACGTAGGCATCCTGGTTTCCTCTACCGTCCGTATATTCCACCACGTCGAAGTCGTAATCGTATATGCTGTCGCGCTCCACGTCGTTCTCGCCAAACCCAAGGGGAAAGTCCACGGGCGTGGGAGCGGACCACGTGCCGTTTGCCTTTGTGTGCACCACCAGGCGCGAGCGGCCATTGTCGCCGTAGCGCACCGAGGCGATACGGAACAGGCATTCTACGCCGGCAATCATCGTTAGCTTCATGTGGGCTTCGCTGAGCACGCCGGAAAACAGCACGTTGTCGCTCGAGGGTTTTATGCCGCCACGCTCGTCCTCCGACACGCCGGCAGAATTGGCGTTCGGGTCCGCAACGGCGTTCGTTGACTGACCGATGTAGGTGTACTCATACATCGGCGCGGCGTTTTCGTCGTTCTCTACCAGTGCATGGACGAAATGCTCGATCTGTCCCGTGTCGTCGCTTTCTGAATCCGCCTCGAGCTCAATGCGCGTGACCGCTTGATCCCAATCGCGCACGACAGGCGCGGCGTTTACGGCAGTGGCCTTAACCTCGGCGCGTGCGAGCAACTCGGCGTTGGTGACGATGGTGGCCGATGCGATAAATTGCGGCACGCCGCCCGCCTCGATGCTGCCGGCCGAGCCGAAGCGGGCATCCAGCGTGTAAGGCGTATCCCCACCCAATGCGAGCTCGGAACGCTGGAGCACATACTGGTCGCCATTGTTCACCGACATATTCCACGAATCGATGAGTGTGGGCCACGACCCCGACCAAGCCTTGGTGGTCCACTTGAACATTACGAACTGGAGTATCACGTCGACATCGACGTCTGCACCTACGCGCAGCCGCGGAAGCTGGTGTCCATCTGCCTTCTCGTACCCAATGAACAGCGTGAGGGATGCGGCGCCGCGCACGGCAGACGAAGCGACGCCTGCAACGCCGGCGCCAAAGGTGACGGCAAGTCCGATCTGGATGGTGAACGAGCCCGACGTGTTGGAATAGTCGAGCGAAATGTTTTTAAAAAACGCCGCGCCGCTGCCGTGCGTGTGGGCGCCCACGGCGAGCGCCAGTTTTGCCAGCACCCAGGGGTTGACGTTTAGGAAAAACGGCACCGGTCCCAGGGTAAACTGCTCAGTCCAATTGAGGTCGGTTCTTACTTGGAAGAGGGCCTTAATATTGCCATATGCGGGATCGTTGTTGTCACCCCAGGTTTTGCCCACCCAGTCGTAGGCGAGCGATCCGTACAGCTGCGTGGCGATATCCATCGTGAACAGCAGTGTGCAGTGATGGCGAAGCAGCTTGGTGTTCCTTGGATCGGTACCCGAACCGGCACTCATACTCTTGTACTGATTCCACTTCCCCTCCATCTCGTCGAGGTAGCGGTTTGCCTGCTTGGCGCCCGACTCACGCGGTGACTTCTTCCAGTACTCCGGATCCGGATTGCCCGAATCGTTCATATAGCTGGCTGGTTTGTATCCTCCGCCAAACAGTACGTACCCGGCAAACGAGAAATCGAACAGAATGGGGAACGAGGGCATCCAGCAGGTGAACTTGTTGCCGCCGATGCCGGGAAACGCCGCTGGGAAATCAAACGGAGTGATCTCTTGGTCCATAGTGGTGGGAATGATGGTGGTCGAGCCCGATTCCGACTTTGCGGCCGGCGCGGTGACAACGGCCATATGGGATGAGAGCGTGTAGGTCTTGCCCTGATAGTCGAGGACAAAGCGCAGCTTGCACCCTTCTTCCAGAAGGCCCGATGCCGCGTCGAGAAACTTGTCTTCGAGTGTGAACGTTGCCAGATTATCCGAACCCGATGCGCTGGCCTTGATCTGACCGATCTGCGTGACGGTTTCGGGCGAGCTGCCCGCGGCAGGCGTCACTTTGTTGATGCGCAGCGTTGCCTGTCCACCCTGTGGCAGACGTGCCTGCACGGTAAAGGCGTGCGTATCGGGCTGCTCGTTTGCCGTGTCGTTCTTCGGCAATGCCATGAACGTGGCTTCAGCGTATTGGATGTCCCATTCGTCGAATGTGAGCTGGCGAAAGTACGGCTCGCCGTCGGAAAGCGGACGCGTGGGCGCGGTTATGGCGGTGCCGCCCTGGATACGCGCAAGGGGAATCTCGACATCGCGGTAGCCCGCCATGCTAATGGAGATGCCGCCGTTAAAGTCGTACGCGTCGAGAAGCGTCGCCTCGTCTACGTAGCCTTCCGAAAGCGGCGCGACCTCAAAGATGGCCGTGCCTTCGTCATCGGTCGTGGCGGTGAGCTGCTTGCCTGCGGCATAGCGCGACGTGAGCGTGACCTGGGCTCCCTTGACAGGCATATTCTTGTTGGCGACGTCGACCACGACCACACCAAACATGGTGCGCGAGAGAACGAGCACCCTGAAGGGGTCTTTTTCGTCGGCATAGGCTTCGGTGGGCGCGAACGGCAATATGAAGGCGTTTGCGCTTCCCGGCACGCGCGGTAACATGATGCTCGCTAGCGAGGACGCTCCGGCAACAAGTAACGAACGGCGATCAAGCATTTTTGGCTCCCATCCCGCAAATATCGGTGGAAATAATCCAATTTTGCGAGAAGGTGCCCCGTGGCGGTAGTGCCGTTCGATGGCCAAAATGTCCAATTTGAGCGCGCGAAAGCGTCAGGCCTCCGGAGTGCTTTCGATACGCCGGTCAGCCCGGTCGCTAACGCAACATATGCGCGACCAGCTCGGCGCGCGTGCCGATGCCAAGCTTTGCATATACGCCGGATAGGCGGTTTTTAACAGTGCCCGGCGACACGCCCATATGGCGTGCGATTTCGGCGTTGGTCCACCCACGACAGGCGAGCATGGCCATGGTGAATTCCGTGGTCGTTAGATCGTCGGCCACGTCCTCGCCCGAATCGGGGTTGTGGATGCGCCGCCAGCCGTAGCTGAAGCGGTACGTGATCTCGATGATGCGCGCGAAGTCGTCAGGGTATTGCGTTTTTAGGCACGCCTCGATGAGCCCCTGTAAAAGGCCGTGATGCTCGCCAATGAGCTCAATAAGGCCGTCGGGACGCGCAATGTTCCAAGCGGTTCCGAAGTGTGCCTTTGCGGCGTCGATGTCCTTGAGGCTCATGCGTGCCATGGAAGCTGCCAGGTGCAGGAACAGTTCCGAGATCGGATAGCTTCCCTGTTTCATGATCAGGGCGTTTTCCGCCATGCCCAGACTGCGGCCATATTCGCCGCGCAGGTACAGGGCATGCGCCATCACGTAGCTGGCGAACAGGCGCAGGCCTTCGGGCAGATGCGCCGCAAGCGGATAAAACTCTTCGGCAGAATACGGGGAAGGCAGGTGCAGCAGGACGTTTGCGGCCGAGGTGAACAGGATATGCGTGGCGTGGACGGCGGGTGATTCCTCGTCAGTTGGCGTATCGAGGATGCCCGCAAGACAACGGCGGGCGTCGGCGATACGGTTGAGCGACAGACTGGCGTATCCGCAGATAAAGCATGCGGAATAGCGCAGTGCGGGGTCGGTGGCGTCAAGATAGGGGCGCGCCGTTTTGGCAGCGAGGGCGGCCTGTCCGCGATAGTACAGCGCTTCTGCCGTGGCGATGGTGCGTGAATCGGGGTCGGAAATGCCTGCAACCGCAGCGTCAATCTGCCCCGGCACAAAGGCAGTGCACATCAACGGCATGGGAACGCATGGGTAGCCATCGCAGTCCATCTTCCATCTCCCAACAGCTGGCAACACTAGCAGCAATTGTACTCTTGTTGCTCGGGACTGGAATTTGTGGGTATCGCCTACGATTGTGCCGAACGTATAAAGGAAGAGTCTATTGGCGATGCTCCCAAGGTGGCTACCGAAGTCTAGCTGACCTTGGGATATAGAAAAACTGCCGCCCCTGCAAAAAGCTCTGTCGCAGCGATGGGAAACGTATCTCGTTCTGCATATAATGAGGTCATATGACGGTGCGTCTGCATACGCGCGGCGCATTTCCATCGAACCGAGAAGGAGCTCTGCATGGATCCCAACAAGCGTCCCGACGACATGGTACGTATCACCACTCCCGAACTTGCCCAGGCGTTCATCGAAGAGCAGGTCGCTGCAATCCGCGAGCAGATCGGCGACAAAAAGGTCCTGCTGGCTCTTTCCGGTGGTGTCGACAGTTCGGTTGTCGCGGCCCTGCTCATCAAGGCCATCGGCAAGCAGCTCATTTGCGTGCATGTTAACCACGGCCTGATGCGCAAGGGCGAGAGCGAGCAGGTCGTCGACGTCTTCAAGAATCAGATGGATGCCAACCTGGTTTACGTTGACGCCACAGATCGCTTCCTGGACAAGCTCGTGGACGTCGAGGAGCCCGAGGCCAAGCGTAAGATTATCGGCGCCGAGTTCATTCGCGTGTTCGAGGAGGAGGCCCGCAAGGTTGGCGATGAGGTCAGCTTCCTCGCCCAGGGCACCATCTATCCCGACATCCTGGAGTCCCAAGACGGCGTGAAGGCTCACCACAACGTGGGCGGTCTGCCCGAGGATCTGCAGTTTGAGCTCTGCGAGCCCGTCAAACTGCTGTACAAGGACGAGGTCCGCGTCGTGGGTCGCGAGCTCGGCCTGCCCGAGAACATGGTTGAGCGCCAGCCGTTCCCCGGTCCCGGCCTGGGCGTCCGCTGCCTTGGTGCCATCACCCGCGACCGTCTTGAGGCGCTGCGCGAAGCCGACGCCATCGTGCGCGAGGAGATCGACAAGGCCGGTCTGACCATCTGGCAGTATTTTGCCGTCGTGCCCGACTTCCGCGCAACCGGTGTGCGCGAGGGCAAGCGCGCCTACGATTGGCCCTGCATCATCCGCTGCATCAACACCGTCGATGTCATGACTGCCGAGGTTCCCGAGCTCGACTGGGCGCTACTCAAGCGTATTACCGCTCGCGTCACCGCCGAGGTTCCCGGCATCTGCCGCGTGTGCTACGACCTCACGCCTAAGCCCGTCGGTACGGTGGAGTGGGAGTAAGCTAACTCAGCTGGTAGGCGACGAGAACTAGCAGATGTGACGAAGGGACAGTCCCTTTGTCACATCGGCGATGATATGTGCGGGACGGTGCGCCACACGGCGTGCCGTCCCGTTCGTTATTTTGATGAGCCGAGCGCGCGAGTGGGAAGGGTTACGAGCATGGTCGTTCCGCGCTCCGAGCTCTCTTCGACCTCGATGGAGCCGCCGTGGAGCGCGGCAATCTCCCAGACCAGCGCAAGTCCCAGCCCCACGCCGCCGTATGCCCTGCTGCGCGATTTGTCGACGCGAAAGAAGGGCTGAAAGATGCTCGTCTGGTATTGCTCGGGAATGCCCGGCCCCTGGTCGCGCACGCGTAGCAGCACGCGGTCGCCTTCGGCGCAGGCGTTGATTTGCACGGTCGAGTTGGGCGCGCTGTAACGTATGGCGTTTTCGGCCAAGTTGAACAGCAGCCGATAGATTAGCGTATCGCTGCCGATCGTTTGCGCGTCGCCCTCACTTGTAAGCGTGATGTCTTTTTGCTCGGCAAGGGGCGCCAGGTCCGTGAGTACTTCTTCGATCATCGGCGCCAGGTCAATCGCATCGTTGCAAGGGACACTGCGCAGCTCGCTCATCTCGAGCAGGGTCTTTGTCATGTGCGTCATCCGCTCGGTCTGCTCCTGCAGCAGCCCGAGCAGGCTCGCTGTATCGGCGTCGGCGTCGGGGTGCTCGGCGCAAAAAAGCTCAACCTGGGCCTGCATGAGCGCAAGTGGCGTGCGCAGCTCGTGCGCCGCATTGCCCGTAAACTGTCTTTGTGCGGAAAATCCCTCGTCAAGGCGGGCAATCATGTCGTTAAACGACGCGCTGCAACGCCTGAGTTCAGAGGGCACGTCCTCGCTGATTTTTGTGTCAGCGAGGTTGTCGGGCCGCACGCTCTCGACTTGCGTCGCAAAGAAGCGCAGCGGTCGCAGTGCGCGCCCGCTTACAAAGTAGGCCAGCACGCCGCCGAGCAGCGTCACCGCCGCAGTTATATACCAGCTCGTCGCGCCAAACGATTCTTGGGCGTCGTTCACGACGATGGTCAGCGCGTCGTCGAGCTCTTTGTTTGTCGGGTCAAATGAGCTGGGCGAGGCCGCCTCCACCTTGCTGTGCGCCGACGCTTCTGCACCAATCGAGTCCATGTAGCGCATGCCGGAGTAGCCAACCAGGCAATTCATAAGTACGCAGGTCGAACATATCAGCAGTGCCGTCATCAACGTGATGCGCCACTGCAGCGACAGCCGCTTCATTTGCCGTCCTCCATAACGTAGCCTTCGCCGATTCGGTTGCGGATGGGGTCGTGCCCCAACGCACCGCGCAGCTTTTTTCGCAGCGACGAGATATGCACGCGGGTCGCGTTGCTAAAGCTGTTGACGCTGCTGTCCCATACGTGGTCGATAAGCTCTTCCTGGCTCACCGGCCGCCCCTGGTTAAGCATCAGGTATTCCAAGATGCCGGTCTCCTTGCGCGTGAGGGATAGGGTCTCGCCGTCCACGGAGGCGAGGCGCGCCTTGGTGTCAAAGCTCAACAATCCACAGGTTAGAACAACGTCGTTTTGCGTAAAGCGCCTGAGCGTGAGGCTGCGTATGCGTGCTGCCAGCTCCTCAAGATGGAACGGCTTGGCGAGGTAATCGTTGGCGCCCGCATCGAGCCCTGCTACCTTGTCAGAGACCTCGCCGCGTGCCGAGAGCACGAGCACCTTCGTCTCGCAATCAGTTGTTCTGAGTTGCCTGAGCACGGTCATGCCGTCGACATGGGGGAGGTTGAGGTCGAGTACGACAAGATCAAAGGTCTCGACATCGAGCAGATCGAGGGCCTGCTGCCCGTCGTAGCAGCAGTCGACGCTATAGGCCAAGTTGCGCAGGCTGCGTGCGATCGCATCGCACAACGCCCGCTCGTCCTCGACGACCAAGATGCGCATAACGTTCTCCTTGCATAGTCATTCACGCTTAACACGGATTTTATAGTCGGTATGGTCCAATGGGTCGCGAAACGAAAGGAGTGGTCAGATTGTTCAAAGCGATTAAGCCTGTGGCGCAGGTGGCTTTGCTGATCGTTGGGGTAGCCATGGTTGGCTTTGGAATTATGCGCGGCGAGGCAGATGCCGTGCTGGCCAAAGCGATTAGGCTGTGCTTGGAGTGTATCGGAATTGGATAAAAGAAAAAACACTGCATCGCATTTTTTAGCGCGATTTCGTGGATTGATTCAGGCGGCGGCGACGCTTGCGACCAATATTCACCTGCCTAACTTTGCCAAGGGCGGCATCTACCAGGGAGCGGGCAAAGCCGTCTGCGTGCCGGGGCTCAACTGCTACTCGTGTCCGGCGGCCTCGGGTGCGTGCCCCATCGGGTCGTTTCAGTCGGTGGTGGGCTCGTCTAAGTTTAGCTTTTCGTATTACGTCACCGGAACGCTCATTCTAATCGGCGTGCTGCTGGGGCGTTTTGTATGCGGCTTTTTGTGTCCGTTTGGATGGCTGCAAGAGCTTCTGCATAAGATTCCCAGCAAAAAGCTCTCCACGAAAAAGCTCAAGCCGCTCACGTACATCAAGTATGCCGTGCTACTGTTTGCCGTGGTGCTGCTGCCCGTCTTGGTGGTTAACGATGTGGGTATGGGCGACCCGTTCTTTTGCAAGTACATATGCCCGCAGGGCGTGCTCGAGGGCGCGATTCCGCTGTCCATCATGAATACGGGAATCCGCTCCGCGCTGGGAAAGCTCTTTACCTGGAAGCTCGCGATCCTCATTATGGTTGCGGTGCTGAGCGTGCTGTTCTACCGCCCCTTCTGCAAATGGATTTGCCCCCTCGGTGCGTTTTATGCGCTCATGAACAAGGTGTCGTTGCTGGGGATTCAGGTCGATCATTGTAAATGCGTCTCGTGCGGCAAGTGCGCCAGGGTGTGCCAGATGGACGTGGACGTTACGCGTACGCCCGACCATGCCGAGTGCATTCGTTGCGGCAAATGCGTGGGCGCGTGCCCCGTCGATGCTATTAGCTTTCGCTGCGGGCTGGGTGTGACGGGCGACAGGCCCGCGCAGTCCACGCAGGCCTGCGAAAACAAATAGGTACCTATATAAGTTTCGATATAAACGGAGGAACCATGAAACTGTCAAAAATTGCGGCCTTGTTGATGCTGCCCGTGCTGGCGCTGACTCTCGCGGCGTGCTCTGCCCCCAAGGGCGACGCGAAGGATGCCACGAGCGGCGATGCGCAGATTGCCGAGCTTGTGGCACAAAAGCCGTCGAGCGCCGAGGAGGCGGCCAAGCTGTACCAGCAGCTGCTGCAAAAGGAAAACGAGATCTTTGCGAGCGATAACGCCCTATGGGAAAAGGTGTTCCTTGCGGCCAACAAAGACACTCCCATGATTGAGGACGGCAAGAACTACGGCGACTTCTTGCTCGATACCATCGAGGGCGCCAAGGATCAGTTTGCGGCTGACGAGCTTAAGACGCTTAAGGCCGGCGCGCAGCAGGTCAAGGAGATCGAGGACAAGCTCATGGCGCTGGAGAAGGAGTTCCCCGGATGCGGCAGCACGCCCGGCGAGGGGGAGAGCGTCGATGCCTCGACCGCAGGCATGACCAACGGCGAGAGCGGGGAGACGAAGTTCCCCAGCTTTAAGGGCAAGGACTTGGACGGCAACGATGTAAACAGCGACGAGCTGTTCTCCAAGAACAAGGTCACCGTCATGAACTTCTGGTTTACCACCTGCAAGCCGTGCGTGGGAGAGCTGGGCGATCTGGAGAAGCTCAACAAGGAGCTTGCCGAGAAGGGCGGCCAGGTCGTGGGCGTTAATTCCTTTACGCTCGACGGCAAAAAAGACGAGGTGGCCGATGCCAAGGACGTGCTTTCCAAGAAGGGCGTGACGTATAAAAACATCTGGTTTAAGTCGGACAGCGAGGCCGGAAAGTTCACCTCCAACCTGTACTCGTTCCCGACCACCTATGTGATCGACCAGAACGGCAACATCGTGGGAGAGCCGATCATGGGCGGTATCAACTCTGCTGAGCAGCGCGAGGCGCTCAACAAACTGATCGATCAGGCACTCGCGAAGAGCGAACAGTAGGTTCGAATGCGACAAAGGTGTGACAAAGGGGCAGTCCCTTTGTCACACCTTCGATGTTATGTGCGGGATGGTGCGCCATGCGGCGTGCCGTCCCGTTTTTTGTTCGTTACATTTTTGTTCGTTACATTCCTTGCTGGTACCGGCAAAAAAGCTGATAGAGTAGGTCAAACGCGTTGGATGCGAACGGCGGGGGAGAGGTTGCCGTCCATGCTGGATCTCAGAGATATTTGCAAAAGGTACGTTACGCAGTCGTTTACGCAGGTAGCGCTCGACAGCGTAAGCCTGTCTTTTCGCGATAACGAGTTTGTAGCCATCCTGGGTCCCTCGGGTTCGGGTAAAACTACGATGCTCAACGTCATTGGTGGACTCGACCATTTCGATTCTGGCGATCTGCTGATCGATGGCATCTCGACCAAGGACTTCAGCGACCGCGATTGGGACGCCTATCGTAACAATCGCATCGGCTTTGTGTTCCAGAGCTATAACCTCATTCCGCATCAGACCATTTTGGAAAACGTGGAGCTGGCGCTTACGCTCACGGGCGTGGGGCGTGCTGAGCGCCGCCAGCGTGCGCGCAAGGCGCTTGAGGCAGTTGGCCTGGGCAAGCACGTTAACAAGCGCCCGAGCCAGCTATCGGGTGGCCAGATGCAGCGCGTGGCTATTGCCCGCGCCCTGATCAACGATCCCGAGATTGTGCTGGCTGACGAGCCGACCGGCGCCTTGGACTCAACGACATCCGTACAGGTCATGGATTTGCTCAAGGATGTTGCGCGCGATCGTTTGGTCATCATGGTCACGCACAATCCCGAGTTGGCATACAGGTACGCCACGCGCATTGTCACCCTGGCGGACGGCAAGATCACCGACGATTCAGATCCCTTTGATGCTACCGAGGCCGCGCGTCGCGAGGCCAAGCCCACGCGCAAAACCTCGATGAGCTTTGTGACGGCGCTGGGGCTTTCTGCCCGAAACCTCATGACCAAGAAGGGCCGTACGGCCATGACTGCCTTCGCAGGTTCGATTGGCATTATTGGTATCGCAGCGATTCTGGCGCTCTCCAACGGCGTAAACGGCTACATCAAAAAGGTCGAGGAGGACACGCTCTCAAGCTACCCGCTTACGATTTCCAAACAAGATTACGACCTGTCGTCCATGATGGGCGGACAGGGGGCTACCGATGAGGAGGTATCCAAGGGCGAGGCCTCGTCCGATGACGCTACCGGTGGCAAGGCTAAGGGAACGGATAAGATTCCCGTGGTCACGGCCGTAAAGGATATGTTCGCAAGCGTTAAATCTAACGATATGACGAGCTTTAAGGCATGGCTTGACGGCGGCGGTGACGGTATCGACAAAGAGGTCAACGCTATCCAGTACGGCTACGGCGTGACGCCGGTTGTCTATCGTTTGAGCAAGGGCGACGAGAGGCCCGTTCGGCTTGTTCCCAACGCTATGACCGAGGCCATGAGCGGAGGCGCAAGCTCGGCGGCAACGGTGAGCATGGATTCCATGGGGACCTCGGTCTTTAACGAGATGATTGACGACCAGAGCCTGCTCGACAGCCAATACGATGTCGTTGCCGGCCATTGGCCCACGTCCGCCAACGAAGCCGTGATGGTGCTTTCGGACCGCGGCACGGTGGGCGACTATACGCTCTATAGCATCGGCGCGCTGGATATCGATGAGCTCAACGACCTGGTCAACAGCGCCATGACGGCCGACGGCAAGGTCGAGACGCCCGAGACCGGCACCGACTTTACCTACGACGATGCGCTGTCCACGACATTTAAGGTGTTGTCGCCGGCCGATGCCTATCGCAAAAACGAAGAGACCGGCATGTGGACCGACATGTCTGGCGACGCCGACTTTATGGCCGCCAAGGTTGCCGACGGTATTGACGTGCGCATTGTGGGCGTGGTGCGACCCAACGAGACGGCCAACGCGAGCGCATTGTCTCCGGGCATTGCCTATACGCATGCGCTGACTCGCCAGCTTATGGAGCGCGCCGCCGATTCGCAGATTGTGCAGGAGCAACTCGACCACCCCGAGACGGATGTCTTTACGGGCAAAACCTTCGACGAACTACAAGGCGAGGCCAAACAAGGAGTGGATCTGGGCAGCATGTTCAGTGTGGACGAGGCAGCACTTAAGAGCGCGTTCTCGTTTGATGCGTCTGCACTCTCGGGTGCGGCCGGCGGTATGGACCTTTCTGGTATCGACTTATCCGGGCTGGACATTGACCTCTCGGGCGTTGGAAGGGACATCGACTTCAGCGACATCATGGCAAAAGCACCGGCTCCAGATTTCTCGGACATCTTTGACGGTCTGGAGCTCACGCCCGAGCAAATGCAGCAGGTGGGAATACTTGCCAACCAACTGTTTGAGGGCTTTTTGCAGTCTGATCAGTTTAAGGCGCTGTCGCCCGAAGATCTTAAGGACGCGTCAAAGCTCGCTGCCGCATTCTCGACGTATCTTGAGAGGGATACGGCAGCCCAGCAAATCTTGGCCCAGCTCAAAGCGCTCGGCGGCGATGCCCTGGCCGAGCGCCTGCAACAGGCGATGACCGACTATGTCCAAAAGCAACTGGCTCCGTATCTGCAGCAGGCTATGGACCAGGTGATGAAGGCAATCAGCGATCAGATTGCGGCGACGGTGTCAACTCAGCTCAAGGCAGGCGCGGCAGGGCTTATGGACCAGATGGCGACGCAGATGTCTTCGAGTTTTGCTAACCTGGCGAGCGCCATGCGCGTGGATGCGAGCGCCTTTACTCGTGCCATCCATTTCAACATGGACGCCGAGGATCTGAGTTCGCTCATGATGAGCTATGCCAAGGCTTCGAAGCTCACCTACGACAACAATCTGACCACGTTGGGCTATGCGGATGAGGCAGACCCCATCTCGGTTAAGATTTTCCCGCGCGACTTTGAGGCCAAAGAGCGCGTGCTCGATCACATCGATGCGTACAACAAGCAGGTCAAAGCCGCTGGTCACGATGAACAGGCAATCTCGTACACCGACTACATGGGCATCATCATGGGTTCGGTGACCGACATTGTGAACACCATCAGCTTGGTGCTCATCGCATTCGTGAGTATCAGCCTGGTGGTGAGCTCCATCATGATCGGCATCATCACGTATATCAGCGTGCTGGAGCGCAAAAAGGAGATTGGCATTCTGCGTGCGATTGGCGCGTCGAAGCGTAACGTGGCAAACGTGTTCAACGCCGAGACCTTTATCGAGGGCCTCATTGCCGGCGTCTTTGCTGTTGTCGTCGTGGTGGCCGTGAGCTTCCCGGTCAATGCTTGGGCGCTTGCGGCCAAACAGGTCCCCAACCTAATGAGTCTGCCCGTGCAGGATGCGCTGGTGCTCATCGCGATTTCGGTGCTGCTAACGGTCGTCGCCGGTCTGCTACCGGCCCGCAGTGCATCCAAAAAAGACCCCGTAGAAGCCCTGCGCTCTGAATAATGCGACAAAGGGACAGTCCCTTTGTCACATTGAGACCCTTGCGAAAACGGGGTCTAATTACCGTTCGGCAGGTTAAGAACTCCCTCTCCCCGCTTAATGCTTGACGAAGAGTCCTCTGGTTTATATACCTATCGGTAGGCATATAGGATGTATTGCCGATAGAAATGGAGCAACCATGACTCTCACCACACCAGCCAAAAAAGATTGTCTCCGTGAAAGCGGCGCATTTGCTTGGGTCGTCGTTATTGCACTCGGCTTAATGTCCGCCGGAACAACTGGCACATATAGCATTATTGCCGGCTCATTCGTTGCTCCAGTATGTGAAGATCTGGGCTTTGACTACACTTCTTTTTCTTTCTATTTCACCGCGATTCTTCTTGGCCTTGCGCTTGGGCTTCCGCTTTTGAGTCGCTTCATTCCAAAAGTAATCGGCAAACCATGGCATATTTGCATTGAACTCGTCCTTATTGCCGCCGGCGCCGCAATGGCGTTCTACACCGAGGTCTGGATGTTCACCGTCTCCGCCGCAGTGATCGGCATCTGCTTTTCGTTTACAACGGGCGTCTGCATGTCCGATGTCATTGACCAATGGTTCAGCAAATCGTCCGGTCTCGCCATCGGCCTCGCTTGGGGCGTTAATTCTCTCTGCACGCTGTTATTGAGTCCTGTCATTACACTGGTCATCGAGCAGCAAGGCTGGCGTACGGGATACATCGTGCTTGCGGCCGTTTCTGCAGCTATGATTTTGCCTGCAAGCGCATTTATCATTCGCCTTAACCCCTCTGATCGCAATATGCTTCCGTACGGAGAGACCGCCTCCGAAACCCATGAGAGCTGCAGCGCCGATGAGCAGGAAGATGTCCTTTCGGGCATGGCACTCCGCGATGCCGCGAAAACGCCGTCTTTTATTCTCTGTGTCCTCTTGCTTTGCGTGGCGCAGCTCACCTGCTGCATGAACCAGCTGTTTCCAACCTATGCAAGCGAGGTCGGTTTCAATCCTATCGTAGGAAGCTTAATGGTCTCGGCAGCTTCACTCTCCGATATCTTCCTAAATCCCTTCGTGGGCAAAACATGCGACAAGCTTGGCGCTATTAAAGCAACGGTCGCATGGACAGGTGTCAGCATTCTTTCATTCCTGCTTCTTATCATTGGCGGAAGCAATGAGACCGTTTCCATCATTGCAGCTGGTGTAAACGATGTCATGTTCGCCATCGTTGGAACCGCAATGCCGATGCTTCTCCTCTCGCTCTTTGGATCACGCGATTTTGGAAGGATCTATTCGATCGTTTGCTCAGCGGGCTATGTCGTCGGTGCTTTTGGAATGCCGGTCATGATGAAGGTTTACGGCATGGCAGGGTCATTCCAGGGAGTATTTATCTTCTGCATTGCCTGCAACCTTATGATTGCTGCGTTTGCTATCGTTTCCGGCTTTCTCAATAAGGCTGCTGAAAAGTAATAAGCGCCGATTTGCATCGGCATAGATTGCCATGCAACAGGGGTCGACTCCAAGCCAGACTGGAGTCGACCCCTGTTTTCGTTTTAAAGGTTGCCCGCAGGCACCATGGGTGCCAACATGCGCTTCAGCTTGGCTGGTTTATTTGAACATAAGCTCGACTATTCCCGCCCAAACCGCTTTCTCATCAATATCCTCACCTTGAGCGACCGTATTGCTTGCTCCCTCCAGAACGGTATAAAGAATTTGTACGTAGAGCATTACGTCGGCGCTATCGGAAAACGCGCCAATCTCTACACCATGAAGAAGGATGTCTTTAAGCGCATCCATGGTTCGTTTGGTCGCCGTCGCTTGACGTTCCTGAACTGCAGGAATTCGATTTGCTTGAACGCTAACCTCGGCCAGCACGCGCCGGCGCTTTTCATCGCTTCGATAGCCACCTATAACTGAATTGCCGAGCTCGATAAGCGCGGCCTTGAACCCGTCCCTATCGACTATTAGCGAGTAGTCGCGCTGATAGTCAATGGTCGGAAACATGCTGTCCAAGAGCGTAGTGAAAATCTCCTCTTTTGAGGGAAAGTAGTAGTACACCGACGGCTTGGATATACCGACAAAGTCGCAAATCTTTCCGATAGACGCTTTGTCATAACCGACTTCTGCCACAAGATCGTACATTGCGTCCAATATTTTTTTTCTTGTGCTCACGCTGCATTTCTCCATTGCAAATCACTTCCGCACTACCAACATTATTAAGGATGGCAACGGAACATCAATTCGTGTCCAAACATGACCACTATATACGGCGAACGGTATGTATCAGTAGGCGAGCGGTAATTATTCAAAATTATCTACCGAACGGTAGGTATAGTAGTACTATAGCAGGTGAAACCCCGCTATTGTCGCGGCCGGACAGCATCGCGGGAAACCCGACGGAAGGACCAACCATGTACGAGAACTATCGTATGCCGGGCGAGTTCGAGAAGCGCTCCAACGTCTATGTGACATGGCTTCCCGATTACATCCGTGCAGAGGGCTACGATAACCGCCAGCCCTGCGTTGACGTGATCAAGGCTCTGCTCGAGTATGGCGACGTTACGGTCAACCTCAATTGCGGCACCCCCGGCTCCTATGAGGAGGCTTGCTCGCGCCTGAAGGAGGAGGGGGTTGATCTCGATCGCATCGAGATCACGCAGTTCGAAGACTCCAACTTCTATGTCCGCGACAACGGTCCCAGCATCATGGTCGACGACAAGGGCCATTCTTATATGGTCAACCCCGCTTGGACCTATTACGGCGTGTGGGACAAGAACTCCCCGGAGTGCCAGTCCGCACGTAAGGCAGCCGTTCACATGGCGGTTGCGCTCGGTTGCTTCGATATCGTCAATTCCGAAATGGTTTCGGAGGGCGGCGACCGCGAGTTTGACGGTCACGGCACTCTGATCGCCATCGAGGACACGGAATGCCGCAAGCGTAATCCCGAGTTCACGAAAGAGGAAGTAGAGGCCGAGTATAAGCGCATCTACAACCTCAACAAGGTTATCTGCCTTCCGCAGCCTATGCTCGAGGACGACGACTATCGACTGGGCATCCTCGACGAGAAGGAAGACGGAACTCCCGTCTTTGGCATGAGCTTTGCAGCTCACATTGATGAGATGTGTCGCTTTATCACTCCGAACAAGATTCTTCTTGCCGAGGTGTCCGATGAAGAGGCAGCCTCGAGCAAGGCTGGAGCAGAGTCTCGTCGCCGCATTGAGGCAGCCTACGAGATCCTGAGCAACGAAACGGACTGGGAGGGCAAGCCCTTCGAGATCGTTCGTATGCCCACCGCCGAGCCTATTGAAGTCGTTATCGCCCCTGGCGATGAAGATTACGAGCTCTATAAGGGCTTCATCGACGAAATGGGCGGCAAGTTTATGGATGGCACCCCCTGGCCCGAGGGCCCCGTCCACTTCTACGCCGCAGCGAGCTACTGCAACTTCCTGATTTGCAACGGCGTCGTTCTTGGCCAGCGTTATTACCACGAGGGCATGAGCGAGGTCGTGAAAGAGAAGGATGAGCAGGCCAAGGCAGTTCTTGAGAGCTGCTTCCCCGATCGCAAAGTCATCATGATTGATTCCCTCGCGCTTAACCTGTCCGGCGGCGGCGTGCACTGCTGGACTAAGGACGTGGCGGCCAGTCGTTAGTGAGCCTTAGAGCCTGCGCTCTTTGGCTTAGGCGCCACATGTACCGCTCCCCGAGGGATATCCGTGTTTTCCTCGGGGACACATTCAACAATAATTTTGATAATAATTCGAAAGGAAATAGGCATGAACAACAGCCTCCGCGGTCGCGACTACATCAACATCCATGATCTCTCCTCCGAGGATTTCCGCTATCTCATCGATCTTGCCTGGAACCTTAAGGCTCAGAAGAAGTCTGGTGTCGACCAGCGCTACTTCCCCGGCAAAAACGTCCTCGCCAACTTTGAGTGGGGCTCGACCCGTACTCGTTGCGCATTCGAGACCTCCTGCAATGATTTGGGCATGGGCTTCACTTATCTGACCAACTCCCACATGGGTGACTGCGAGACCGTCAAGGATGCCATGCGCGTCTTTAACGGCATGTACGATCTCATCGTCTACCGCGCACAGAAGGACGAGCAGTTCCTCTATGACGTCGCTGACCTGGTTGACATCCCGGTCATCAATGCCCTTACTCTCGGCGATCACCCGACTCAGATGCTCGCTGACGCTCTTACGATGGAAGAGCAATGGGGCGGTCTGCGTACGAGCCGCGGCAAGAAGATGGCTTTCGTTGGCAACTGCGCCGGCGCCCCAGTGTGGTATGGCCGTCTGTGCGCTATGCTCGACATGGACTTCCTCGCCATCGGCCCCGACGACCTCCGTCATCAGATGTGCAAGGAAATGATCGAAGAGGTGGAGGCCTGCTACGCCAAGTACGCTCCCAATAGGACCTTTACCATCACCTCTGACCTCGATGCCCTGGATGGCGTTGACGTTATCGTTACCGAGGAGTGGCGCTACATCAACCCCGAGTGCGGAGAAGAGGTTCTGGATCCCGACGACTACAACTCCTGGTTGGGCGATGCCGAGTCTCTGTACCCCTATCGCGTCACCAGCGAGCTGTGCAAGCGCACCAACAATCCCGACATCTTCTGCATGCATGAGCTTCCCTCTGTCCACAACGCGGATCACCGTGTTGGCAAGATGCTCCTCGACCAGTGCAAGAACGACCTTCATCGCGAGATCATCACCGAGGGTTTCGAGATTGCCGACGAGTGCTTTGAGGCCAACGCTTCGGTCATCTTCCGTGAGGCAGAGAACCGTCAGCACACCATCAAGGCCGTTATGTGTGCCCTTCTGGGTCTCTAGGAGCTGCGTCAATGGAAAATGCAAAGTTAAAGAGCAGCAAGGTTTACGCATGGGTTCTCGTAATCGCGCTCGGCCTTATGTCTGCCGGCACGACCGGATCCTATAGCGTCATCGCGGGCTCCTTCGTCGCACCCGTGTGCGAGGAGTTCGGGTTTGACTATTCCATCTTCTCGTATTACTTCACCGCAACGCTCATTGGTCTTGCGGCAGCTCTTCCGTTTGTCGGAAAACTCATTCCCAAGGTCGTTGGCAAGGTTTGGCTCCCCGTTGTCGAGCTTATTTTGCTCGCTGCCGGCGCAGGCATGGCCTTCTACACCGAAGTCTGGATGTTCATCGCCGCTGGCGCCCTGATTGGCGTTTGCTTCGCCTTCACCACCGGCGTCGCTATGTCCGACGTTATTGACCAGTGGTTCAAAAAATCTGGTGGCCTGGCAATCGGTCTCGCTTGGGCAGTGAACTCGATTTACATGCTCATCATGAGTCCCGTCATCACCTCTGTCATCGAGGCCGCTGGCTGGAGAACTGGTTATCTGGTGCTCGCCGGTGTTTCCGCAGTGCTCATTCTCCCAGCTTCCATTCTGATCATCCGCTACAAGCCTCAGGACAAGGGCATGCTGCCCTATGGCTACGTCGAGGGCGAGACGGTCACCGAGACCGAGGAGACGACCGAGGATAGCACGCGTGGCGTTAGCTATGCGCGCGCCATTAAGTCGCCTGCCTTCTTCTTCTGCATCGGCTTCCTCTGTCTCGTTCAGCTCACTTGCTGCATGAACCAGCTCTTCCCGACGTATGCTTCCGAGGTTGGTTTTAGCCCCATGGTGGGCGGCTTCATGGTATCCGCTGCATCGCTCTTCGATCTGTTCCTCAATCCGATCGTCGGCACCACTTGCGATAGGTTCGGCAGCACGAAGGCCATTCTGGGCTGGCTCGCTGTCTCCATCCTCTCCTTTGTCATGCTCATGATGAGCAGCGGCAACTCGACGCTCAGCATCCTCGCAGCAGGCGTGAACGACGTAATGTACGTCATCGCTGGCACTGCCCTGACCGTTTTGGTTATGGATGTCTTTGGCTCCCGCGATTTCGGTCGCATCTTCGCGCTGATCTGCTCCGTGGGCTATATCGTCGGCGCCTTTGGCATGCCCGTTATGATGAAGGTCTATGAGCTTGTCGGCTCCTTCCAGGGCGTCTTCATCTTCTGCATCGCATGCAACGTTATTATCGGCCTGTTCTTGCTGCTGGCAAAAAAGACTGGTAAGAACCTCTCCTGGGACGAATAGTTCGATTCGTCTTAGACATACGCTGTAGGGCTTAACCTGCAGCCGCTTTGGGGCATCGACTAACATCGGTGCCCTTTTTCATCGAATGTGACAAAGGAGCAGCCACTTTGTCACATTGAGTGGCATGTAAATCGAGGTCTAATACTTTTCCGAGAAGTGAACGGCCATACTTGGGCCTCCGAAGCATCGACATTTTTAGACGTCAAACCCGCAGGATTTGGCTGGCAAAACCGCAGGAAATTGCATCTCGAAAGTGCAGATGCTTCGGGGCCCGTTTTCACTCGTTCACTTCTCGGGAAAAGTATTAGACCTCGTTGTATGGGGTGCGGCTGGAGGGTGGTCATCGTTCAGTAGCTACCTCTTCCTTGTGAATCGCCTGAAGCGCAAGGCATAATGCATGTGACAAAGGGACGGCCCCTTTGTTGTGTTGATATGAGAGAAGAGTAGATGATCCTTTCGCTGGCCCCCATGGAGGGGATTACCGGGCATGTGTTCCGTCGCGTGCATGCGGAGTGCTTCGGTGCGCTCGATTGCTATTACACGCCATTTTTGCCGCCGCCGCGGGTGGGAAACCGCTTTGGCGGCAAGGCGTTTAAGGAGATCGATCCTGCCAATAACCAGGGGCTCAACGTGGTGCCTCAGCTGATGTCCAAGAACGCGGACGAGTTTGTGTGGGCGGCACAGGTGCTCGCTGACATGGGCTACCGCGAGGTCAATCTCAACTTGGGTTGCCCTTCGGGAACGGTTGTCGCCAAGGGCAAGGGCTCGGGTTTCTTGCGCAATCTCGACGAGCTCGAGGCGTTCTTAAGCGATGTGTGCGAGCGGTCGCCGTTGCCGGTATCGGTCAAAACTAGGCTGGGGCTCGAGGACGACGACGAGTATGAGCGCGTGCTCGATCTGTATTGCCGCATGCCGCTAACAGAGCTGATCGTGCATCCGCGCGTACAGAAGGACCGTTATACAGGCTCACCGCGCAAAGAGTTCTATGGCGAGACGCTGGAACGTGCGCCGTTTCCGGTGGCATACAACGGCGATATTTTTGATCTTGAGGATATGGATGCGCTGGTGGAGGCCTATCCCGGGACACGCCATGTGATGCTGGGGCGTGGCTTGCTTGCGAATCCCGCTCTCGCTCGCATGGTCAAGGGCGGCCCTGCTGCCACGGCAGCCGAACTGCAGCGTTTCCACGACACGCTGTTTGCGGCCTATGCAGAAGAGATTGGCGGTAACGCGGTCTTTCGTATGAAGGAGTGGTGGTTCTACGCCAAGTGCGCTTTCGTCGACCCCGCTACCGTTCACAAGCTCGTACGTAAGACCAAAAAGGTCGACGAATACCGCGCCGCCGTCGAGCGGGTCTTTCGCGAGCAGCCACTCGCACCCATAGCTCGCTTCCGCGGCTAGTTAGACATCGGGGACGTTCTTTAGCGACTAGTCATTTAAGAACGTCCCCGATGACTACCCGCAAAAACTGTACACCAGCATCCAAAGATGTCGAAAGATGTCGACTTTGGATGCTGGCGTATATGTTTGGGTCGGCGGGGGAGTTGAGTTTAGGCAATCATTGCATCGAGCGTGATGAGCTCCCTGAGTCGCTCCGTGCGTGTTTGCCCATGGCGCTTTGCTTTTGCGTCAAAGGCTTCAAGGACCGATTCGCCCACACGTGCCGATAAAACAACGCTTGGCTCATCGGAGATCGACGGCCTTCCCAGCTTGATGGTGCGACCCTTCGGCCATTCATCTTTTTCGTATGCCTCTGCGGCTTTCTCCAACTCTCCGGGGGCAAACCCCATCATTTTTTCGAGCTGCTTAGCGTCCATAGCGTCTCCTATCGATCGGCATAATGTCGAGCACAGGTCAACGGATAATCTTTTTGTATACAGTCTTGCAGACAAAAAAACAAACAGTTTATCAGGCTAATTAGCTTGTTTTGACCCGCGTGTTCGATAGAAAATGAGCATTGACGGCTTCGATACTCCTTTGCTTTTCAGCCTGGAATTTGGATGCTCATTGAACTTCCGGAGGGGAGCGCTTTATTAAGCTATCGAGATTCTGGGCAGGAGCTCTCACTGGTCTTCGATAATGGGACCAGCTTAATTCGCGACACAGTGTGTCGCGAATGGGAGTAGTCGTTAGGTGTCCTTCAATGGCTAATCATATAAGAACGTCCAAGTGCCGGATTTTGTCATTTAGTGTCGTCCTCAGCGGCTATTCTGGAGGGTCGTGGTCAAAAAAGGGCAAATATGAGTACTGTTGCCATTATAGTTGCATTTATTTTGCTATAAATAGTAACTCCTGATGAGATTTGTTCCCATTAGGAGCTACTTTTATTGAACATATGAGGAGAAATAGCGTCGTCTACGGACGTATGGAACGTTGAATAGCTCCTGAAGTGATCAAAATCGCTGCTACTAAACAGGTAGCAGTACTCATATTTGCCCTTTTTTGACCACAGCCCTCTCGGAAACCCTTTCCAGAGGCGTCAAACAGCCATAATCCAAAGGTCGCCTCAAACAATTAGCCGGTTAAGAGCGTCCATGACTACCCGCAAAAGCTGTACACCAGCATCCAAAGATGTCGAAAAATGTCGACTTTGGATGCTGGTGTACATGTTTAGGCCGTATGGGGTGGGGTCTTGGACGGACGGGATGCGCGTACTAGAGCAGGTTCTCCTGTACCCATGCGATGATGTCACTCGATTCGTAGAGTGGCTTGCCGTCGATGAACAGGCAGGGAACCTGGCGTTTTCCGCCGACGGCGATGAGCGTCTGCTCGGCTTCGGGGTCGGTCGAGATATTGCGCTCGGGAATGGTCACGCCGTTATCGGCCAAAAAGCGCTTGACCTTTATACAATACGGGCAGCCAGTCATAACGTAGAGCACGAGCTCATGATCAGTAGCCATAGGTCTCCAATCGGTTGAAGTTTTGATTGAAATACCCAAAGCAGCCGCGGTCTATGCGCGCGTCAACGACGACTCGATGGCCTGGACCAGAAACGCCGTGGCTCCGGTGCCGCAGGGCTTGTCGTAGTAGTCAACAAAGCGCTGATCGGCAAGATAGCCGTGGGCGAGGCCCAGGTATGCTTCGTCTTGGGGCTCGTGTCCCCAGTTAAGGGCAATCCATCGACGGTGCATTGCGACAAGTTTGTGGGCCTCGTTGCTCTCTGGGTCGCCAATGCCCATGGCAATCGAGAGTTGACCCAGAATAGCGCGTTCAAGTTCCTTCATGTCGTTCCATGTCTGAGGATCCATGTCCAGCAGCGCCTCGTTTGCCGCATCGATAGCCTCATCGCCATAGCGCGCCCGCGCCTCGGCACCGTAGCGCTCCTCGTTTTCCTGCACGGTGCGCCAGCGCTCCAGTTGCGGCAGGACGGCGCCCATGAGCGAGACGGCTTCGTCGAGCGACATGCCGGTGTTTTGCGCCAGCCGCGGGGCGCAATCCTCGATCATCGCCTCCATGGTGGTGTCGTAGGTGTACTTGCCGTGGTCGTAGCACCATTTGCAGTAATGGTCGGTCGTGGCACCCGTGGCATCGGTGCCGCAGTCGTCGGGCGTGAGTATCATGCCGCAGCTCTGGCAATAATGCTCGGGCATTTCGAGCAGGTGGGACAACGGCTCTCCGGTTACGGCGGCAATGAGCTTCATCATGTCGATGCCCGGGGTGACCTCGTCGCGCTCCCAGCGGCTGACGGCTTGGCGTGTGACGAAGAGTTTGGCGGCGAGCTGCTCTTGGGTAAGGTGATGGGCGCGACGGATGGCAATGAGCTTTTCTGCAAAGGCCATAGCGGCTCCTTTCTGCTGGTTGATGGCTTAAGCATACGCGGCGGCAGGCGCCCTTCCAAGCAACCGTTGGTTGCATGACGGGGGACCGCGGCGAAGAATTGCGCGCAACGTCCCACGCCTTCATGCCGTACAATGACCGGCATGGAACCTATTGCACACATACATACCGACCTGCCGCAGAAGTTCGGCATTCCGCGCAACAGCTTTTTGGCGCCTCATCTGCAGGGACGCATCGTTTTTGAGCCGGAATTTGCCTCCAATGCAGCGGTTGAGGGTCTGGACTCATTCTCTCACCTGTGGCTACTGTGGCGCTTCGAAAACGGAACGCCCGGCGGCACGGCTAAGGACATAGTTGCCGATGCCAAGTCGCAGGACAGGTCCGGCACCAACGCAAAATGGTCGAAGACCGTGCGTCCGCCGCGCCTGGGTGGAGCCGAGCGTGTGGGCGTCTTTGCCACGCGCAGCCCGTTTCGCCCTAATCCCATCGGTCTCACCTGCGTCAAGCTCGATCGTGTCGAGTTCACCGACGATGGCCCCATCATCCATGTGCTGGGGGCCGACCTGCGTGACGGCACGCCCATCTACGACATTAAGCCCTACATCCCGTTTGCGGATTGCCACTCGGATGCGACCGGCGGCTGGATTGAGGATGCTCCGTGGCAAGAGCTCGATGTTGAGTTTCCGCAAGCTCTGCAGGATATGGTCCCGCCCGCAAAGATTTCTGGCTTGGTCGAGGTTCTACGCCAAGATCCGCGCCGCGCGGGCAGCAAACACGAGCCAAACCGCGTCTATCATCTGGCCTACGCCGGGCTCGACATATCGTTTACGGTCGACGAAACCCAGCTAACCGTAGTCGCCGTCAACGACGCGCAAGACTAACCAGCCATTCGTCCGCACCCGTCAAATTAAGCGCCAAACTCCGCGCCAAAACCGCCCACGCTGGTGGACAATAACGCCTACCAAAACAATCACTTTGCACGGGAGCTCAGCATGAAATACGACTTTCGCTCGCTTATCGACCGCCACGGCATGGACTCCATCGCCGTTGATTCTTGGGGTGAGATCCCCGGCATGGCTCCAAACGCACCCGACGAGGGCTTCGATCGCATTCCCATGTGGGTGGCGGACATGAACTTCGCCACGGTGCCCACGGTCCAGGAACACATCATTCAGCGTGCCCAGCACCCCATGTTTGGCTATTTCAATCCGCGCTCCGAGTATTTCGACCGCATCATCGAATGGCAGAGCCGCCGCAATGGCGTCGAGGGCCTGCGCCCTGAACATATCGGTTACGAAAACGGCGTGCTGGGCGGTGTCGTGTCGACGCTGCGCGCGTATGTCCAGCCGGGCGATGCGGTGCTGGTCCACAGCCCCACCTACATCGGCTTTACCAAGTCCATTGAGGCCGCGGGCTATCGCATTGTCCATAGCCCGCTTAAGCTCGATGATCAGGGCGTGTGGCGCATGGACTTTGAGGACATGGAGCGCAAGCTCGCTCAAAACCACATCCATGCCGTGGTGTTCTGCTCGCCGCACAATCCCTGCGGCCGCGTATGGGAGCGCGACGAGATTGAGCGCGCCATGGACGTCTATTGCCAGCACGATTGCGTGGTGATCTCGGACGAGATTTGGTCCGATATCATCCTGCCGGGGCACAAGCATATCCCGACGCAGTCGGTGAGCGAGGATGCCCGCATGCGCACGGTCGCCCTCTACGCGCCCAGCAAGACGTTCAACCTGGCGGGCCTGGTCGGCAGCTACCACATCATCTATAACGAGACGCTGCGCGACCGCGTGTGCGCCGTGTCCAACAAGACCCACTACAACGAGATGAATGTCCTCTCCATGCATGCGCTTATCGGTGCCTACCAGCCGCAGGGCTATGAGTGGGTGGACGAGCTCAATCAGGTGCTTGCCGGCAATATCGAGTACTTCTGCAATTACGTGGACGAGCATTTTGAGGGCGTGTCCTATTCACGTCCGCAGGGCACGTACATGGTGTTTCTGGACTGCACCGAGTGGTGCCGAGAGCATGGCCGCGATATTCAGTGGTTGCTCGATGAGGGGGCACGCGTGGGCGTGGGGTATCAGGACGGCCGCCCGTTCCACGGACCCTGCCACATTCGCGTGAATCTGGCGCTGCCGCTTTCGCGCGTAAGGGAGGCGTGCGACCGCCTGGACCGCTATGTTTTTAATGCACGGTAAGTGAGCACTGCATGCGGGGCCTTCTGCCAAGTCGGCTGGAAGGTCCCACACGGTAAAGCGCCTGTAACAATTGGGCACTCGTGTGGTTTTGTTTGCTATTATCTTTAACCATTTAAGTCTGTAAACAGGATCGTATGGAGCTCGATGAAAAGATCCCGTCGCTCGGTTGCCATTTCGTTGTTTGTTGCGCTTGCAGTGGCGAGCGTCTTTGTCGTAGCGATAGCTGGCTGCTCCGGGTCGAATGACGGAGCCTCGACGTCTGCATTAGAAGGTCTGGACGCCTCGCAAGTCAAAGACGACGACCTTAAGACGCTCAACGTCGGAAGCGACCTCTATCCACCGTTTGTGTATACCGACGAGTACGGCGATATCGTTGGCCTGGATGTCGAGATATTGACCGAGGCTTTGGCTCGCATTGGTTACAAGCCAAAATACCAGCTGATCGACTGGGAAAAGAAGAAGGAGCTGCTGGCGAGCGGCGAACTCGATTGTGTCATGGGCAGCTTTAGTATGACGGGTCGCGAAAACGAATATCGTTGGGCCGGCCCGTACCTTGCGAGCCGCCAGGTGGTCGCGGTCGATCCCCAGAGCGATATCTACACGCTTGCCGATCTTGAGGATAAGATCGTGGCGGTTCAGTCCACCACCAAGCCCGAGGACATTTTGCTCAATCGCATAAATGAAAACGTTCCGCAGATCAAGGAACTCTACAGCTTTTCGGACGGTTCATACCTGAACCCGGCGCTCGTCGAGGGCCTGGTCGACGCTATCGCCGCGCATGAGTCCTCGTTCCTCACCTACGAAAAAGACTATGGTGTGACATATCGCATTTTGGATGAGCCGCTGCTAGAGGTCGGTTTGGGCACCGCTTTCGATATCAACGATACGCGTGGCATCGACGTCAAGCTCACTCATGCCTACCAAGAAATGCTTGCCGATGGCACCATGGAACGCCTGGTGTCAAAGTACTTCGATGACCCTTCGCCATTTTTGAATATGGAGGGCCTGTCATGATCGATGCGCCCGACCACGCTGCTCAGGAGCGGGGCAATCGTTCGGCAGGGGCATGGCTCCTTGTCGCTCTGCTGGGGATAGCGCTCTCGGTTGTTGCCGGCATGATGAGCTACGGTTACACGACGGCCCAAGCCGAGCAGCGCTTTGCCGACGTTGTCGATTACGTGGCGACGCAGAGCCTTTCCTACGATGCATTCAACAGCGCCTATACGACCAAAAACCTGATTCGCGTTATGGAGATCGCCGGAGAGGCTGCCCGCGATATGGAGCGCGACGGTTCGGTGGATAACGCCATGCTGGAGCAATACGCCGACCAGTTCAACGTGAGCGCGCTGATCGTGACGGACGCATCGGGCAATTTGGTGTCCGAGTCCTCGACGGGCGATGTGGACTACGGGTCGCTCGCTACGTATCTCAAAGAATCACCCGTGCTTGAGGTGGCAACTCATCCGCTTAAGTCCTATACCGCCCGCATCACGCTTGCGGATGATTCGGTCGCAGACATTGGCTGCGTGACTCGGCAGGATGGCGAGGGCATCGTTGTCGCGGTAAGGCATCAGAGCGCGAAAGCGGTTGCAAGCAATACGCTCAAACTGCAGAGCTTGCTTGATGGCTATGAAACCATCGATAGCGGCAATATCGTGATCGAAAGCGACGGCAAGGTCGTTGCGACCAATGCCGTTGAACCCACCGTATTGGGCGTGTTCGATCTGCCTGCGACGGATGTCTTTATTGTCGACGGTATTAAGGATCGATGCCTGGCTGGTAAGGTCAGATTGGTTAACGCCGACGGCGAGTGGTATTTGGGCACATTTGGAAAAGCGCACAAATTCTATGTGTACACCTATGCCTCGGCGCAGCGCTACTTTGAGGTCGCCGCGGCTGTTGCCGCCGGCGTGCTGGTGCTCTACGGCGGTGTTATAGCCGTTGTTGTGACGGTGCGTCGCCGCGCTGATCGTCGACGTTTGACGGACTTGCTGCAGCAGGAGCGCGACTATGGCGACAAGCTGGCAAAGGCGGCGCGTGAGGCCTCGTCTGCCAACTCGGCAAAGACGGAGTTTCTGCGTCGCATGAGCCACGATCTGCGCACGCCCATCAACGGCATTCGCGGCATGGTCGAGGTTGGCGATGCCAATGCGGACGATCTGCAAAAGCAGACTGAGTGCCGCTCAAAAATCTGGACGGCATCGGGACTGCTGCTCGACCTTGCCAACGAGGCGCTCGATATGAGTCGCCTGGAGAGCGGGCAGGTCGACCTGAACCTCGTGCCCATAAATTTGGTGGCCCTCAACTGTGAAGTGCGCGATATTCTGGAGCGCCAGGCCGAGGAGCGTCTGGTGACAATTATCTCCGACCAGCAGACGCTTAATCATCCCTATGCGCGGGTGAGCGTGACGCACCTCAAGCGTTTGTTGCTCAATATTGCCGGCAATGCCGTCAAGTACAACCGCCAGGGCGGCTATGTCCGCCTGGTGTGCCGCGAGGTGGAGCCAGCGGATGGCGTCCCCGTCTATGAATACACGATCGCCGACAACGGTATTGGCATGAGCGAGGAGTTCCAAAAGCACCTCTACGAGCCGTTTTGCCGCGAGGAGCAGCAGGTGGAAGGCGCTTCGTCGGGAACTGGCCTGGGCGCGCCTATCGCAAAACAGCTGGTCGAGCTTATGGGCGGAACCATGAGCTTTACGAGTGTCTTGGGGCAGGGGACGACGTTTACCATTCGCCTGCCGTTCGAGAAGTGCGACCGCTCCGAGATTCCTCAGGCAGTTCCCGCGGATGCGGGAGACGGCGATGCGCTCCAGGGCTTGCGCGTTTTGCTCGTAGAGGATAACGATCTGAATGCCGAGATCGCGCAGTTTACGCTCAGCCGTGCCGGTGCCATCGTGACGCATGCTAAGGATGGTGAGTCTGCCGTCGAGATGTTTACCGCGAGCGCACCGCACGAGTACGACGTGGTGTTGATGGACATCATGATGCCTGGCATCGATGGCCTTGAGGCCACGCGTCAGATTCGAGCACTCGATCGCGAGGATGCCGCGACCACGCCGATTATCGCCGTGAGCGCCAACGCCTTTGCCGACGACCGTAGGCTTTCGCGTGAGGCGGGCATGAACGCGCACCTAAGTAAACCCGTGAGCTCGCAAGAGCTCGTCGAGGCGCTAGCGCACATCGCCGCCGACGCTTCATAAGCATATGGCCCGGTTCCAAGGTGGGTTGGAACTGGGCCATATTGTTATTGATGAGGCCTGCTGAGGGGCTTACTTTTCTTGAATCTGCTTGCCGCAAAGATGCTCAATCGAAATCTCGTAGAGCTGGACGCCCTTAATGTCCTTGGCGATTTCCTCTTCGACTTCTTCGGCAGAAGGGTAGTACTTAAGGGCGAGCTGGCGGACTTTGTCCTCGATAAACGCGGGGGTGTCATTCGCCAGGCGACAACGGCCAAAGACGACGGTGCTCATAACGTAGGGAGCCCAGTCACCGTCCTGGTACCACTCGTTGCCGTATACGGTAAAGCAGACCTTGTCATCGCGCTTGAGTGCGTCGACCTTGTGGCCGGCTTTGGCGCCATGGAAATAGATCTTGTCGTGCTCGGCGTCAAAGAAGTAGTTGACGGGAATGGCGTACGGGTAGCCATCGTCGCCGTTGACGGCAAAGACGCCGCGCTTGCAGGTAGCGAGCAGTTCGCGCGCTTCCTCGTCAGTGATGGCGCGTTTCTTTCGACGTAAGGGCCTAAACATCGTTGGCTTCCTTTCTGGTCGTGCGTGGTGGTTGAGCACAAACTATAGCGAAACGGATCCGTTTTTCTTGATGCGGGCGAGTATGTTTTTGAGCTTGTTAAAGTCGAGCGGTTTGGACAGATGGGCGTTCATGCCGGCGTCGTGTGCCGCCTTGGCGTCCTCGGCAAAGGCATTGGCAGTGAGCGCGATGATGGGGATATCGGCTGCATCGACCTTCTCGCTCAGGCGAATCGCGCGGGTTGCCTCGTAACCGTCCATGTCCGGCATCATAATGTCCATCAGGATCGCATCGAAGCTGCCGGCGGGATGAGACAGGTACAGATCGACGACTTCGTTGCCGTTGACGGCGCGGGTGACCACGACGCCCTCGGATTCTAGCAGCGTCTGGGCAATCTCGGCATTCAATTCGTTGTCTTCGGCGAGCAGCACGTTCATGTCGGCGAGCGAGCAGTCGAGCGCCCTCTCGACCGTATTCGCCCGCGCCCGGGGGTTCTTGTCGATATCGAGCGGAATTTCCACGTAGAACGTGGTGCCCACATGGAGTTCGCTGCTGACTTCGATGGTGCCGCCCATCAGTTCAATAAGCGACTTGACGATTGGCATGCCCATGCCGGTTCCTTGGAACTTGCTGCGCGCATCGTCACCTTCTTGGGCAAACGGCTCATAGATATGCTTTAAAAACTCGGGAGCCATGCCAATGCCGGTATCCGAAACGCTAAAGCAAAAGAGCGCGCGCCCGTTATCGAGTGGCTTGGTCTTTGAACTAAAGGTGACGGAGCCGCCGTGCTTGTTGTACTTAATGCTGTTGTCTAACAGGTTGATCATGATCTGTCGGATATGGGTGGGACTGCCGATCATGTATGGCCCCGTGGCGTACGGCAGACTATTGTCCTGCATTGTGATGCCGTTACTGGACGCGCGGAGCTTGCACAGCACCAGCGTATCGTCACAAAGCTCTTTGAGGTTAAAAGGCGCATGTTCCAGTGTTAGCTTGCGGTCTTCGATTTTTCCCATCTCGAGGATGTCGTTGATCAGCGAGAGCAGGTGATTGGCGGCAACGCGCGCCTTGGCACGGCTCTCGCGGGCGACTTGCATATCGCCTTCCTTCAATTCTTCAATTTCGATAAGGCCCAGGATACCGTTGAGCGGCGTACGGATGTCGTGGCTCATGCGCGTGAGGAATGCCGTCTTAGCGGCGTTGGCAGCATCGGCTTTTTTGCGCTCGGTTCGAGCGCGCACGAGCGCCCAGATGAGCAGGACGATGCCGACCGACAACATACCGATGAGGGTAGCTGCAATGGCGGTGCGGTTGCGATAAAGGAATTGAAGCGTGTTGGATTCCTGGGCCGTGTACGACGTGGAGGAGTAATTACTTGCGGAGAGCGATTCTCCGGCATTGATGATGCCCTTGTTGATGATTCCCAGCAGTTCGGGCTTGCCGCGCGACATCAAGCACGCGAGGTCACAGGTGTCAGGGAGCTCGACCGTCTCGCAGTCCTCGAGATCATAACGGTCACCGATGGTTTTTACGCGTGAACTGGGAGCGACGATGCAGCGCGCCGTTCCCTTCCTGAGGGCGTCGAACGCTTCATCGTCGGATTGGTATTCGGTTACGGTCGCTGTGGGGAATAGACTTTCAAGTGCATTTTTGTTGACAAACGATGATTTGGTACAGGCGATGTTCTGAAGGTCTTTTTTCAGGTTACTGCCGGTGTGGATGGCGGTGAGGGACATGGTCCCCAACGATACCGACTGCATAACGCCTGATTGCTCGGCAAACCAGTAATCTCGGTATGCCGGCAGCGCAACGTCTATGCTTCCCTCTGACAGGGCCTTTGACATCATCTTGTAGCTATCAAAGGCGACGGTTTTGACCGTAATGCCAAATTTATCGTGTAGCGTCGTCGCAAGCGATGCGAGCGAGCCTTCCATTTTGCCGTCTTCGTCTTCGTTGCAGTAGGGGAGTTTGCCCGTAATGTAGCCGAGCGTGATGGTGTTGTTGTTTGCTTTGAGCCAGGAACATTCGGGGCTGTTGAGCGATGATGAACCGCTGTTTTGGGCCGAGTAGTGAGATTTGACTTCGTCGTTATAGCGTGGGTTGACGCGGGCGATTGCTGTCATGGCGGCATTGATGTCGTCCATCAGGTCGGGGCGGCTTTTGGGGACGGCAAAATAGTAGTCGCTCGACCCAATGTAGAACATGGGGGAGGCACTGGGCGACGAGGTCGTGTCGTTCATGATGACGGCATCGACCTCGCCGTTTGCCAGCGCATCAAAGAGAACGGAGTTTCCGTCATACTCCTTGTATGTGCAGGCGATTTCTTCGTTGGCGAGCCATTGCTGGCCAACGAAGGTTTGCATAACGCCGGGGTTGCAGCCGATGGTAAGGCCTTGGAGCGCTCGGGGGTCACCCTTGGCCAGATCGTCGCGCTCGGGCCTGGCATAGATGTAGTAGCGTTCGGTGCCCTCGGGGTTCGATGAGAAGAGCAGTTTTTGGGCGCGTTCTTCGGAGTAGGAGATGTTTGGCATGAGGTCAATCTCGCCTGCCTCGAGCATGTCCATAAGCTCGGTGAAGGTGCCGGAGACGTATTCGTACTGCCAGCCGGGTGTGTAGTACGAGAGGGTCTGGAGGTACTCGTAGCCCCATCCCGAGAGACGCTCGCCGGGGGTGCCGTCCTGGAAGCCCTCGTTGTTGACGAGCCAACCAACGCGGACCGTTTTGACCTGCTGATCGGTATTGGCGGCATAGGCGGGGGCGGGCATGATGGTGCTCAGTATGGCGAGTGCGGCAAGCGCGACGGCCAGGGTGCGATATATAACTGAACGAAGGACAGCGGAAGCTCTCACATGCAATCCTAACGAATCGAGACATTACCGCATAAGGATACCAGCTCAGCCTGCCCAGTCGGCAGCTGCACCGCTAAACGGTCCCGCCCGGCAGTTGGGGACAGTCCCTTTCTGCCGGCACAAAAGGAACGTCCCTAACTGCCGGTTGTGGGACAATACCGAGCGAACGTGATTGGTTGTCCGTGGAAAGGGTCGCGATGAACAGGTTGAGGACGCTTGCCGATGTGCTGCGACAGGCTGGCTTTGCACGCATCACGGGCCTGTTTCTTATCTTTTACCTGCTGTGCTCGACGGCTGTCTGGCTGTCCGAGCCTACGACCCTCACCTTTGGTGATGGCCTGTGGTTTAGCTTTGAGACGGTCTCGACGATCGGCTTTGGCGATATCCCGGCAGAAACGCCGGTTGCCCGCGGCATTACCGTCATCCTAAGCGTCATCAGTATCTTCTATATCGCCATGCTTACGGGCGTGGCGGTGAACTACTGCAATACGCTCATCAAGCTGCGCCAAAAGGACACCATGGCGCACTTTATGGACGATCTTGAGCATTTGGAGGAGCTCGATCGTGACGAGCTCGCCGACCTGTCGCGCCACGTGCGCGAATATCGCCGCCGCCAACGCTAGAACGGGCGCCGCGCGTCACGATTGGGGGACTGAATATGAATATCACCGTGTATCTGGGTGCCAGCGTTGGTAACGACCCAGCGTTTCTGCCCGCGCTGCAGGAGCTGGGCAACTGGATCGGCTCCAACGGACACGCGCTGGTATACGGCGGGTCCAAGTCGGGCCTGATGGGTGCGCTCGCCGATAGCGTGCTCGAGGCAGGTGGACATGTGACGGGTGTTGAGCCGAGCTTTTTTATCGAGGCCGAGTTTCAGCATGACGGTATCGACGACCTTATCGTGACAAGCGATATGGCCGAGCGCAAGGCCAAGATGATTGAGCTCGGCGATGCGTTCATCGCCTTTCCCGGTGGGACGGGCACGCTCGAGGAGATTGCCGAGGTCATGTCCGCGGTGTCGTTGGGGCATCTCGATGCGCCGTGCATTTTGTACAACCTGAACGGTTACTACAACGACCTCAAGGCGCTGCTCGGGCACATGATTGATAAGGGGCTTTCGAGCCTGAAGCGCCAGCACGGCATCTACTTTGCCGACGATTTGCGCGAGATTGCCTCGATTATCAACGGATAAGCCTTGAGCCTGCCCCACTATGGCTCCCAATGGTGCCGTTTGCGGCGCAGACGGTTGGCTTGTCTGGGCCACACTCGCTCTACAATAAAACGTATCTATGTCGACTTTGACCGCGGGAGGACCCGATGGATAACCTTGCCAAACCCACAAACCGCGCGCTGTTTTTAGTTAGCGTTGCCGTGACCGGTGCGTTCGCAGGTGTCGCGGTCTGGCTGTTCTTTTTCGCGATGGAGCACGGTATCGACTATCTATGGACTGAGATTCCACACGCGCTGGGCGTCGCTTCGCCCGAGCTTGCCAGCGGCCCGTTTGGCTTTCTGTCATACCCGTTTTTCGTCTGCCTGCTGGGCGGCCTGCTGATCGGTCTGTACGAAAAGACGACGGGCACCAAGACCGATGACCTCAACCAGGTGATGGCCAAGGTAAAGCGCGATGGACGCTACCCGTACGACAATCTGGGCAAGCTTTCGCTCGCGGCATTGCTGCCGCTGCTGTTTGGCGGCAGCATTGGACCGGAGGCCGGCCTGACCGGCGTCATCGCGGGTCTGTGCAGCTGGGTCGGCGATCGCATGCGTCGCTTTGGCGCCGAGTTTAGGGAGCTCACGCTGCTGGGCACCCAGGCTGCCCTGACGGCACTCTTTACCGCGCCCGTCTTTGGCTTTGTGGCGCCGCTCGCTGGTAGCGCCGACGGCCAGGGCGAAGACGCCGACGATGAGTCCGCGTCCGGCGAGATCACCATCAAGCTGCCCAAGGCGCAAAAGACGGTGGTCTACGGCATTGCGATTGCCGGCGGTCTGGGCACCTACCTGCTGCTCGGCCAGCTTGTGGGCGGCGGCATGGGCATGCCGAGGTTCGAGGCTGCCGTGGTGGGCAACCTGGAGCTTACCTGGCTCATTCCTCTGTCGCTGATCGGAACGATCTGCGGCTGGCTGTACTTTGTCTCTGAGCACGCGAGCGAAGCGCTTGCCCATGCAATAGGGGCGCGCCCTGTCGTCAAAGCCATGCTGGCCGGTCTGGCGCTCGCCATCTGCGGCACGGTCCTGCCCTACACCATGTTTGCCGGCGAGACCCAGGCCGACGTGCTCATGGAGACCTACCTGACCATTCCCGCCGGTGTGCTCATCGCGACCGGTCTTGTTAAGGCTATGCTGACCCCCGCCCTCATCAACCTTGGTTGGCGTGGCGGCCACTTCTTCCCGGTTATCTTCTCGGGTGTGAGCCTGGGCTACGGCCTTGCTATTCTCACCGGCGCCGATCCGGTCTTTTGCGTCGCCGTCTGCACGGCATCGACGATGGGTGCGGTCATGCGCCAGCCGGTCATGGTCGTGGGCCTGCTGCTCATGTGTTTCCCACTCAAGGGTATCGTCTGCATGATCATCGCGGCTGTCATCGCCGCCGGTATCCCGCTACCCAAGCCGCTGCGCAAGTAGCACGGTGGCGCACGCCAGGGACATGCCGTTTGCCACGGATTTGCGGGGAGGGGCGGCGATCGCGCCCTTCGTGGATTGAGACTCGCGTGACTACAGATCGCGTGCTCGATAGACCTTGGTGCTGACGGTGCAGCTGATTGCACATAGCGCGAGGGCCAGTACGGCAATTCCTGCGCACAGACCGCCAAGGACGGCAGGATCGGGATTCGCTCCGGCAATCGACATGAGCCAGTTGCTAATGGGGTTGGAAGAGCTCAGCATTGCCATGGTACCGCAGCCCATCAGGGCAAACAGGCCGACGGAAAGGCGCAGCGCCTCCATGTGTCCAAATCGAAAGAACAGCGGATGTGCTAAAAACACCATCATGAGGGAGATGAGCATCGATGCTGCCGAGGCGATTGCGATTTCAAAGACGGTCTGTCCCGTCGAGGGAATGCCCGTGGGATCGAAGAACGGAAGGGCGATGATGTTCAAAAGCACGGCGGCGCATGCCATGACGGCCGAGAAAGCAATAATGCACAGGTAGCGTGCGCAGATGATGTCTTTGCGCGAGAACGGCAGCGTTGCCCGATAGCGCTCCCAGCCGTTTTGGTTATCGTAGCCAGCCAGTGAGTTCATGATTATGATGGGCGACATGGCGCTGACCGCGCAGGCGCCGGGGCTCATACCGGAATCGCCGTCCGATGCGTTGGCAAGGGTCAGCACGACGAAGATGAACAGGCCGACGCCCGCAATGCTCGGGATGAGCGTGCGAGCGATGGCGAGCTCGGACATAAAGGCGCGTTTCATTTCGAAGCCCCTTTCAGCGTGAGGCGAAGATAGTCGACAATGGTTGCCCGATCGCAGGGAATCTCGGGAAAGGCCTCGAGCGTTTCGCGACGGTTGGGCACGAGCACGTCCACGCTATAGGCGTGGTGGGCGGCACGGGCACCTTCGACGCAAGCCATAAGCTCGGCGGCCTGCGCTTGGGTGCAGTGGGCGATGCCGGCTCGGTCGGTAATGTCCTCGCGCGGCAGGTCAAACACAATCGAGCCGTTATCGATGCAGATGACGCGGTCGGCGGCGCGATCGAGGTCGGACGTAATGTGGCTCGATAGTAGCACGCTGTGCTGGCCGTCGGCGACAAAAGCAAGCAGCTCATCGAGCAGTTCCTCGCGCGCCATGGGATCGAGGCCCGCGGTGGCTTCGTCCAAAAGGAGTAGCTTGGCATTATGGCTGAGTGCACAGGCAAGCTGCAGTTTCATGCCCATGCCGCGGGAGAGGTCCTTGACTTTTGTCTTGGGATCGAGGCCAAATCGGTTGATGAATCCGGCGAACGTTTCGCGGTCCCACGTGGGGTACGCCGGGCCTACGAGCGACTCGATCTGGCCCACCTTGAGCGTGGAGGGGAAGGGGCACGTGTCCAGGACAAGACCGACGCGGGAGCGTAGATGGCGTTGCGACTCACCGGGTGCGTCGGCGCCACAGCGCTGCCCAAACAGGTACACTTCGCCGGCATCGAGCTTGATAAGCCCGAGCGCGGCGCGAATGGTCGTTGTCTTGCCGGCACCGTTAGCGCCCACAAAGCCAACAATCTGGCCGGGCTCCACGGCGAGCGTGACATCACGCAGCGAAAAACGGTCGCTCACGCGGCGTGAGATACCTTTGAGTTCTAACAAGTTTTGCATGGTATAGCCTTTCTTGCAGATGGCTACTGCATGGTTTCGGGGGCTACCAGGTCGAGCATCTCGTGCAGTTTGTCGCGCGTGACGCCCAGGGCTTCGGCTTGTTCTGCCGCCTGCGTAAGCAGCTCTTCGATATGGCAGAGCTGGTTTTCACGCAAGAGTTCTTTGTTGCCGTCGGCAACAAAGAACTCTTGCCCTGCACGGTACAGATAAACCCGAGCTGCTCCAGATCGGCGTAGGCGCGCTTGGTGGTGATGACGCTCACGCCCAGGTCGCTCGCGAGTGCGCGGATGCTGGGGAGTTTGGCTCCCGCGGCGAGCGTGCCCGAAAGGATTTGAACTTTGACTTGCGAGGTTATCTGCTCGTAGATGGGCTTGTCGCTCGAATTGGATAGGATGATGTCCACAGCGGCTCCTTAGCTGTTGGGCTACACGTGTATATAACCACAGTATATATACACTATGCACAGTTATGCAAGAGGTAAATACGGATTGGGCCGGCTACCCAGGCCCCAACTGATGAATTTGTCCTGATAGGCGCTCTAGAGCGGGATTTCGCGGCTACAATAGGGCGGTTACATCGACGTAATGCACTCAATGCAAGAAAGGATCCGCATGGCAAGCCTGTCGGATGAAATCTCGTCGCGCCGCACATTCGCGATCATCAGCCACCCGGACGCCGGTAAGACCACGCTTACCGAGAAGCTGCTGCTCTATACCGGCAGCATCCAGACTGCCGGCTCGGTCAAGGGCAAGAGCTCGGCCAAGCATGCCGTCTCGGACTGGATGGACATCGAGAAGGAGCGCGGTATCTCCGTTACCTCCTCGGTGCTGCAGTTCACCTATAACGGTGCCTGCGTCAACATCCTCGATACCCCCGGTCACCAGGACTTTTCGGAGGATACCTACCGTACCCTTATGGCCGCTGACGCCGCGGTCATGGTCATCGACGGCGCCAAGGGCGTCGAGGCCCAGACCAAAAAGCTCTTTAAGGTCTGTACGCTGCGCCACATTCCCATCTTCACCTTTGTGAACAAGCTCGACCACGAGGCTCGCGATCCGTTTGAGCTCATGGAAGAGATCGAGAACGTCCTGGGCATCAATACGTATCCCATGAACTGGCCGATCGGCAGCGGCCGCAACTTCCGCGGCGTGTTCGACCGTCAGACCCGTCGCGTCATTGCCTTTGAGGGCGACGGTCACGCCAACGCCACCAAGAAGGTCGCCGAGGTCGAGGCCGAGCTGGGCGATCCTTCCATGGATGAGCTCATCGGCGAGGAGAACCATAAGAACCTGATGGACGACATCGAGCTGCTCGATGGCGCCGGCGACGAGCTCGACTTGGATGCTGTGGCCTGCGGCAGGCTGAGCCCGGCGTTCTTTGGCTCGGCGCTCACCAACTTTGGCGTGGAGCCCTTCCTCAAGGAGTTCCTGCGTCTTGCCCCGACGCCGCGCGCCTATACCGATACGCTCACCAGTGAGCCGGTCGATCCCTGCCGCGACGACTTTAGCGGCTTTGTGTTTAAGATCCAGGCCAACATGGACAAGAACCACCGCGACCGCATCGCCTTTGTGCGCATTTGCTCGGGCAAGTTCGAGCGTGGCATGGATGCCTTCCACATGCAGGGCAACCGTAAACTCAAGCTGGCCACGGGCACCTCGATGATGGCCGATGACCGCTCGATTGTTGACGAGGCGTACGCGGGCGATATCGTGGGCCTGTTCGATCCGGGTATCTTTAGCATCGGCGACACCGTGTGCTCTGGCAAGCGCCACGTGCAGTATCCGCAGATCCCGACGTTTGCCCCCGAGATGTTCGCTCGCATTACGCAGGTCGATACGCTCAAGCGCAAGCAGTTCGTCAAGGGTATGGAGGAGCTTGCCCAGGAGGGTGCTATCCAGATCTTCCGCGAGCTGGGTGCCGGCATGGAAAGCGTCATTGTGGGCGTGGTCGGCGTGCTGCAGTTTGAGGTGCTCGAGCGCCGTCTCAAGGCCGAGTACCGTGTTGAGGTTCGCCGCCAGCCGCTGCCCTATACGGACATCCGCTGGATCCAGAACGACCCCGACACTATTGATATCCCGGGCCTTTCGCTCACGCGCGACACGCTGCGCGTCGAGGACATGCGCGGCGGTAAGCTGCTGCTGTTTACGAGCCCGTGGAACGTGGATTGGGCAACCGACCACAACCCCGACCTGATCCTGTCGGAGTTTGGCAACGTAGCCTTTTAACGTATCGGCGCGGTGGTCCTGCGGGGCTGCCGCGCCGTTTGCTTGCCTTATGCCGTGTGAGCGGCTATTATACCCACCGTCGTCTCAAGACCGGGGCGTCCGAGCAGTTCGGGTCCGATATCCTGCTCGTTAAACCTAAAACCAAAGGAGTACATAATGATCAAGAAGGTCATGGAGGACTACAAGGTCCTGTTGCGGAGCATTCCCGCGGCAACGGTTTCGCTGTTTTTCGTGAGCGTCATCATGATGAACCTGCTGGCCAACAAAGAGCTCATCAGCCTGCCGTATCTGGCACTCGATTGCGGCTTTGTGGTGAGCTGGGTTTCGTTTTTGTGCCAGGACATGATCTGCAAGCGCTTTGGTGCCAAGGCATCCATTAAAATCTCTATCCTCGCGCTGCTGGTCAACCTTGCCGTGAGCCTGTGCTTTTGGGCATGCTCGCTCACGCCCGGCATGTGGGGCGCTTACTACGACACGGGCATGATCGAGGTCAACACCGCTCTTAACGCCACCATCGGCGGCACCTGGTACGTGGTGCTGGGCTCTTCGCTGGCAATGCTCGTTTCTGCCGTGGTTAACTCCACGCTCAACCAGTCGCTCGGCCGCATGCTCAAAAAGAATAACTTTGCAAGCTTCGCCTTCCGCTCCTATGTGTCCACGGGTGTTGGCCAGTTTATCGACAATCTGGTCTTTGCCATTGTGGTGAGCCACACGTTCTTCGGCTGGACCTGGGTGCAGGTCCTCATGTGCTCCCTGACGGGCGCTGTTGCCGAGCTGCTGTGCGAGGTTTTCCTGAGCCCCGTGGGCTACAAGGTCGTGCGCGGCTGGGAGCGCGAGAATGTGGGCTCCGAGTACCTCGAGCGCCACGCAACCGCCTAAGGAGCAAGTATGCGGGTTTTGATCACGGGTGCTTCGGGCGGTATCGGAGCCGCATGCGTGCAACGATTTTTGGACGAGGGCCACGAGGTCGTGGGCTTTGATCTGCTGCCGGCGGCGGTCGAACACGAGCGCTACCGCCATCTGATCGTTGATGTCCGCGAGCCGGGCTCGTTTCCAGGCGACCTTGAACCCCAGGTGATCGTGAACGTTGCCGGTACGCAGGATTCGGCCGATGACATCGCCGCCAACCTGTATGGCACCATCAACGTGACCGAGCGCTACGCCTTTGCGGGGGAGGGGCTTGCCGCCAAGCCGGTGCCGGCTATCCAATCCGTGGTCAATGTGGGGTCGGCGAGCGGGCATACGGGATCGGAGTTTCCTGCCTATGCTGCCAGCAAGGGCGGCGTTATCGCGTACACCAAGAACCTTGCAAACCGCCTGGCGCCGCAGGCCATCGCCAACAGTGTGGACCCAGGCGGCGTTATCACGCCGCTCAACCGTTGCGTGATGGAAGACGAGCGCCTGTGGAATCAGATTATGGAGCTCACGCCGCTTAAACGCTGGGCCACCGCCCAAGAGATCGCCGAGTGGATCTACTTTGTGGGCGTGACCAACCGGTTTATGACCGGACAGAGTCTGTTGATCGATGGCGGCGAGGCCGGCCGCACGCAATTTATTTGGCCCGAATAGGAAACGCGCCCGATGGAAAGCCGTCGGGCGCGTTTTTGATGTATCGATTTTTAGCCGAGGCAAGTCCAGTTGACGGGGGTCGAGCCGTGCTGTTCGAGTAGCCGATTGGCTGCCGAGAAGGGACGCGACCCCATAAAGGCGGGGAGTTCTGCCGTGGCACGATTGGCCGAAAGCGGCGAGGGGTGCGTGGAGGCCAGACAGAACTTGTCGGTTGCCTTGCCCGCGTCAGTTGCGACGAGCTTGCCCTCGACCATCTGCTGGGCAAAGCGGCCCCATGCCAAAAAGACAACCGGTTGAGGCAGCTGGCAGCAGCGTTCGATAACGTAGTCGGTGAGCGTGCTCCAGCCCAGCTTGGCGTGCGAGTTCGCGGCATGCTCGCGCACGGTGAGCGTAGTGTTGAGAAGCAGGACGCCCTGTTGTGCCCATGGCGTTAAATCTCCTGTGGCGGGAATGGGACAACCCAGATCGGCATTGAGTTCCTTGTAGATGTTGCGCAGGCTCGGCGGCAACTTGGTTTGCGTCGCGGGGACCGAGAACGACAGCCCCATGGCCTGGTTGGGTCCGTGATAGGGGTCTTGACCCAAGATGACAACCTTGACCTGGTCGGCCGGCGTGTAGGCGAGGGCATTGAGGATGTCGTCTTGTGCCGGGTAGATAGTCTGCTCGGCACGCAAAAGGGCGATGCGCTCGAGCAGCTGGTTCGTAGTGTCACGTACCGGCTGCGGTGCATCGCCCAACCAAGTTGCTATGTTGCGGTCGCGGGTCGCGGCGTCCATGGGGCTCCTTTACGTCAGATGCTCTGTTGGCATCTATTGTAAAGGCGCACCGGTTGCCTTTATGCCGCGGCTGTATGAAGAGCGGGGTCTACGAGACGTGCTCGGGCGCTCCTGCCATGCGAGCCTGTCCATGTGCGCGGAGGCGCGGAAGCTCGACGGTTGCCACCATGACGCCGGTGAGGATGAGGGCGGCGCCAAAGAAGGCGATGGGGCTCAGGACCTCGCCGACCAGGAAAAACGAGAAGACGGCGGAGCAGACTGGCTCGAGCGAGAAGGCGAAGCCGGTGGTCTCGGCGGGCACGTGGGGCTGCACGAGCGTCTGGGTGATAAAACCGTAGGCAGAGCAGATGAGCGCGAGGGCAACGACGACCACGATCTCGCTGGGCGTACTGGGAAGTGTGAAACCGCCAAAGACGCATGCGGCAATGCCCGAGAACAGGCCGCCAAAGCCCAACTGCCAAACGCCCAGGGACAGCGGGTCGACATCTTCGACAAAGCGCTTGGCTACGATAATGTGGCCGGCATAGATAAAAGCGGAGAGCAGCATGATGAGCGCGCCCAGATTCAGGCTGGTGAAGTCGGTGCCCGAGAGCAGCAACATGCCGCAGGTGACGATGGCGGTGCCGATGAGCACTTTGCGCTCGGGGGCGCGGCGCAGCAGGGCGGCGTTGGCAAACGGCACGATCACGACCGTCAGGCTCTGCAAAAAGCCGGCAGTGGAGGCAGAGGTGAGGCTGGAGCCCAGGCACATGCAGGTGAGCTCGGTTGCCATGATGGCGCCGATGATGGCGGCGCGAACCATAAGGTCGCGGTTGATGCGGAACGCGCGCTTGTGGAAGAGCAGCAGGCAGACCACAAAGGCGATGATGCAGCGTAGCGCGACGATGCTCGTGGCGTTCATGCTGTCCATGCCGATCTTCATGAGAGGGTACGAAAAGCCCCATGCGACGGGAACGGAAAATGAGAGCGCGATTGCTTTTTTGCGATCCATGGGACTCCTTTTGTTACAGAACGGTTTCGTACAAAGGATTCTGCTCCCAGATGTGGATGTAGTAAAGCGAATGTATCTTCAGTATGATTAAGAAATGCTAAAGTAGGCGCGAAAAGCGCTGACAAAACGTTTTACGGCTGCATTGATGTGGAGGCACGATGACATCGCGGTATCAGATTGTTTGTATGGTGGTCGATCGCGGCAGTCTTAAGGGCGCGGCGGACGAGCTGGGCTATACGCAAAGTGCGGTGAGCCAGGCCGTCAAAGCGCTCGAGCGCGAGCTGGGTACCACGCTTATCGAGCGCGGAAAGCAGGGCGTTACGCTTACGCGCGACGGTAAACAATATCTGCCGTACCTGCGCCAGATCGTGACTGCCGAGGCCGAGCTCGAGGGCAAGCGCCAGGAGCTGCTGGGGCTTTCGTCGACCGATATTCGCATTGCGACGTTTACCAACGTGAGTCGAACCGTGTTGCCGCGCGTGATCCGCGACTTTGGGGCCCTGCATCCGGGCGTGCACTTTACCCTCAAGCAGGGCGATTACACGCGCAACGCCCAGTGGGTGCACGATGGCGTGGTTGACTTTTGCTTTACGGCACGCGGGTTTACCGCTGGTCTCGAGAAGCGCGTGGTCTATCACGACGAGTTGGTAGCATTATTGCCGGCCGCGCATCCACTGACGGCAAAGGAAAAGGTGACACTCGCCGACCTGGCGTCCGAGCCGTTTGTGCTGCTGGATGAGGGCGAACAGAGCCTGGTGCTCGATGCATTTGCTGCGCATGGCCTGTCGCCGTATGTGACGAGTGAGGTGACCGACGACTACACCATCATGGCGATGGTGGAGGAGGGCCTAGGCGTGAGCATGCTATATCGCCGTACCGTTGAGGGCATGCGAGCCGATATTCGCGTGCGGCCCATCGTGCACGCCCCCTCGCGCGACGTAGTGGCAGCCTGGCGCAGTTGGGACACCATGCCTATCGCCACGAGGCGCTTTATCGACTACATGAGCTCACATATTGTCAATTAATGACTGGCGTGGCGTTGAGTGCGGTGTTTAGCGGGCTGTCGCTTTGGCTTGGGTGGCGCGATAGGTGCGTGCCGGGTGGCAGAGCAATACCGCTACGACCATAAAGAACGCCGTGGTGCCCAGGCTGATGGGGTAGACCATCATGATGTTCGCAAAGGTGCGGAAGTGCGGGAACACGCAGAACACCCAGTAGAAGCGGATGCCGCAGACGCAGATCATGGTGATGAGGGCGGGCGTGAGCGAGATACCAAAGCCGCGCAGGTAGCCCGACATGTTTTCGTAGAACATGCTAAAGGCGTACGCCGGGAAGATCGAACATACGCGGATATAGCCGATCGAGACGATGTTGGGATCGCTGTTGAACAGCGACAAGATCTCGCGCCCCAGGCCAACAATAACGATAATCGTGGTGAGCGCGACGATACCGCCTTCGACTAGGCAGACCTTGAGCGTCTTGGTGCAACGGTCGATCTGGCGGGCACCGTGGTTTTGTCCCACAAAGGTGGTGCAAGCCTGACTAAAGCTGTTGAGCAGGTTGTAGCACACGTACTCCAGGCTCATGGCGGCGCTCGATGCCGCCATGACCTCGGTGCCCAGGCTGTTGATGGCGGACTGGATGATGATGTTGGCGACGGCAAAGACAGCGCTTTGGATGCCGGCGGGCAGGCCGATCTTAACGATGCGCTTGAGGGCGACGGGGTCGATAGCCAGGTCGCGCGGGGTGACGCGGACGACGGAGTCGGTCTTGAGCAGGCGAATAAAGAGCGTAGCGGCGCTGACGGTGTAGGCGATGGCGGTGGCGATGGCGACGCCCGCGACGCCCCAGTGGAGTACGGGGACAAAGATGAGGTCCAGGCCAATGTTGAGGACGGTGGACACGGCAAGCGCCTGCAGCGGCATGCGGGTGATGCCGACGGAGCGGAAAATCGCGGCCTCAAAGTTGTAGAGCAAAATCGAGGGCATGCTGAGCAAAAAGACACGTAGGTAGAGTGAAGCGAGCGGCATGGTCTCGGCGGGAACGTTGAGCGCGGCGAGCATGGGCTCGGCAAAGACCTCGCCCAGGGCGATGACGACAAAGCCCACGAGCGCCATTAAAATCGAGGTATGGACGGCGCGTTTGACCATGTTCTGATCGTTGCGGCCGATAGCGTTGGCGATGACCACGTTGGAGCCAAGCGATATGCCAATAAACAGGTTGAGCATAAGACTGGTAAGCGGAACATTGGAGCCGACCGCCGCCATGGCGAGGGTTCCCTGGTCGCCCGAGAAATTACCGATGATGACCGTGGCGATGAGGTTCGACAGCTGCTCCAAGATGCTCGTGGCGGCCACGGGGAAGGCGAACAGGGGGATATTGCGCCACAGCGAGCCGGTGGTCATGTCAATGTGCTTAGATACGGTGTCAGCCATATGCTCTCAATCTCTAATATGCTCTTTCGTGCTTATTTGCGCAGATGATGATACTCCTAATGCAACCAGTCGGCACTTAGGGACGTTCCTTTTCTGCCGGCAGCTGGGGACACTCCTTATCTCTTCTAACTAGTCATTCAAGAACGTCCCCAATGACTAGGTGGGGAAGGCGTGCGACAATGGTGGGCGTTGTGTTGTTCGCGCTAAGGAGTTGCCATGTTGTTGTGTCCCGTTTGCCATGAACCGTTGGTGGACGATGAGCGTGGGGCCGCATGCGCGGGCGGACACCGGTTTGACCGTGCGCGCGAGGGTTATCTATATCTACTGCGCTCGTCCAAGAGCGGCGACTCCATGGGCGATCCCAAGTCGCAGGCGCGCAGCCGTCGTGACTTTTTGAACCGTGGATACTACGCGCCGTTGCGCGATGCGATGGTCGAGCTGGTGCGCAAGCAGGTGTCTGGGCGCGCCACGTCTGCGAACGGCCCCATGACGCTGCTCGATATTTGCTGTGGCGAGGGCTATTACACCAGTGCCATGGGCGCGGTGCCGGGCGTAGATGCTTACGGTTTTGACCTGGGCAAGGAGATGGTGCGCCTGGCCGCCAAGCGCGGCGATGCGACCTACTTCGTGGCCAACATGAAGGACATCCCCGTGGCCGATGGCGCCTTCGATATGGTGACCGAGCTCTTTGCCCCCTTTAACGAGCGCGAGTTTGCCCGCGTGCTGGCGCCGGAGGGTTCGCTCTACACCGTGGTGCCGGGTGCTCGTCACCTCTTTGGGCTCAAGGAGGTACTCTACGACACGCCGTACCTTAACGATGAGAAGCTGCCACAAACAACGGAGCTCAAGCTGGTTGGAACGCAGCGGGTGTCCGCGAATATTACGCTTCAGACCCAGGCCGATATCGAGGCGGTGTTCCAGATGACGCCGTACTACTATCGCACGCGCCCTGCCGACAAAGAGCGCCTGGCAAACCTGGACACGCTCCAAACCGATATCGACTTCATCATCGCCGAGTACCGCCACAGCTAACAACCAGCCAAAAAAGGGACAGGTTTATTTTGGTGGGTTTTATCTAGGCAAACGTAAAGGGCCGACCGCGTTGCTACGCGATCGGCCCTTTTTATTGGCGTATATACCAGAGTTGCTGAGCGATTGACACGGATGCGGTTTAGCTCAAACGGTCCATGCCCTCTTTCTTGACGCGGTTGGCGAGTACAAAGTAGATAATGCTGACGATCAGGCCGGTAAAATCGGGGATGCTTGAGCCGGTCCCACCCAAGAGGGGCAGGGAGAGAAGCAGACTGATGACCGAACATGCTAGGCAGACGATGGACCAAATCCAGACAACGCCAGCCTTGGCGGGATTATTTGCCGCGCGGATGCCAAAGACGGCGGTCACAATTTCGACGACGCCCAATACGATGACGACGATGCAAGAAACGATCATGGCACCCGTGATATCGCCTGCCGCGCTGCCCGCAAAGAGCGCTGTAGCACCCATGCCTGCGCTTAGAATGCCGACGACAAAGAAGAAGAACGATAGGATTTTGAGTAATTTGCAGGCGTTGCTCATGGCTGGTCCTTTCGATACGAGTACGCCAACTTGGCGCACCCAATGTACTGCACATATGGTGAAGCACATTGTAGTTCAACGCGGCGATGCATGCGTTTGAAAGCGCATTGAGCCCGCGCAGCCAAGCCCAACCTTTCAAAAAGGAAAGCTGGGCGTAAGTCAAATCGATGGCAGCGTATGCGCGGCGCTGCGATGATGGGTCCATGGTAAGAGCTGGTCTCAAGGAGGAGCCATGATGTACGGAGCAGGGCAAGTGCATGAGCCGCGGTCGTTGGGAAGGCGCATGAGTGATTCTGCGATCGCTGCCGTGTGCACGGGATTGATGACGGTGCTTTGCATTGGGATGCTGTGGGCCATGTCGCATGTGGGACAATAGCGAACGGTTGGGTGCTGACATAAACGGTGCCCCGCGTATTCGTTTTGCTTGTTAAGGAGTGTCCATGGGCGTCGTCGATCCCTTATCTGTTGCTCGGGCCGCGGGGCTTGAGCTGATCGGGAAGCCCGAGGGCCTCACGCTCACCGACGGCACGATGGAGCTGCGCGCGGATTTTGGCCGCATGCTGCCGCGACTCAAGCAGGGCCGTCTGCAGCAAGAGCTGTTGGTAAAGGCCGCGCGCACAAAAGGCATCGAGAGCCCATGGGCGATTGACGCCACGGCAGGCTTTGGCGAGGATTCGCTGCTGCTGGCGGCTGCGGGTTTTGCCGTCGATCTGTATGAGCAGGATTGCGTGATCGCGGCGCTTCTCAAGGATGCCTTGGATCGCGCGGCAGATGATCCGGCGCTTGCGACAGCCGTGGCGCGCATGCGCTTACATGCGGGCGAGGACAGCATTGCCGGCCTTCGCCATACAGCTGAGCTGATCGGGCAGGGCGAGCTCACCGTTCCTGACGTGGTGTATCTGGACCCCATGTTTCCCGGACGCACCAAGAGCGCGGCGGTTAAAAAGAAGTTCCAACTCTTGCATCATCTGGAACAGCCGTGCGCCGATGAGGAGACGTTGGTCGAAGCTGCGCTTGCGGTGCACCCGCGCAAGGTCGTTATCAAGCGACCGGTGAAGGGGCCACTGCTTGCCGGCGTTAAGCCGAGCTATCAACTTGCGGGCAAGGCCGTTCGTTACGATGTTTTGGTGCCGCCGCGCCCGTAGCTTGCGTGCGATGGCTGGCGCTCCGTCAATGCCGTGCCGATGCGGCGCCTATTTCCAAGGGTGCGACGTCAGGTGCCATCCGCCGCAGTATTCGCATTTGTAGCAGGCCAAACCGCGCCGCCCGCGGTTTTCGCAGTCGGCCATAACTGCCTCGGCCTCGGCGCGCGTGTCGTAACGGTTTTTGCGCTCGCACGACTTGTAGCGCCAGGCCTCATCGCGCTCGGCGTCCAGGGCGTCGCGGCGCTCGTCCTCGCGTGCAAACAGGTCGCTCATATCGCCGCCGGTGGCAGCGCCCAAAAACTCGCTTTTGGCCTTTGACCAGGCGGCTCGCTTTTTGCTTCCCATCTGCTTCGCGCCCCTCTTCAAACGCTGGTATCATTGCTCAATCAAAGTGATACCAATAAACGTGAGGCCGCCGCGTGATGATCAGAAAAACCCTCGATACCGACATTCCCGCCGTCATGGCTATCTACGACGCTGCCCGCGCCTTTATGCGCGCGCATGGCAACGCCACGCAATGGCCCGAGGGCACGCCTTCTGCCGAGCAACTGGCTGCCGATATCGCCGCCGGTGGTAGCTATGTGTGCGAAGTCGACGGCCGCGTGGTGGCGACGTTTGCCTTTTTACCGGGCCCGGACGAGTGCTATGACGTAATTGAGGATGGTCAATGGCGCAGCGACACTCCGTACGCCGTGCTGCACCGTGTGGCATCCGATGGCGCCGTACACGGTATCGCGGCCGCGATGTTTGCCTTTGCCAAAGAGCGTGCCGATCACCTGCGTATCGACACGCATCAGGACAACCTGCCCATGCAGGGTGCGAGCCTCAAGGCCGGGTTTAAGCGCGCCGGCATCGTCTATGTGTCCGACGGCACGGCGCGTGTCGCGTTCGATTGGCTGCGTGAGGCGTAAAAGCCGGGCCTCACGGCAACAATTCACTCGAACGACAAATGGCCCAAACGGGGGCAAATTTAGTTGATTGCGGCGCCTGGGGTGCTTGCCGTGTGGTTGATAATGCTGCGCCTACGCGACTATTCCTTGGGCAGCTCGCTTCCACAATGACAGCACTTGGTCGCGCCCTCGTGCACCTCTTCCAGGCAATAGGGGCAGACGGGCGCCGGCACGGCTTCCTCAGCGGTGGTGCCGGCCAGCTTATCGCCAATCTCCTGCGCCTTGTTAAACGCCTTGACGATGGCAAAGACGATGGCAGCGACAATTAAAAAGTTGATGCACGCGCTAATGAACGCTCCAAAGTCGATATTGGTTCCCGGCACCACCAGCCCCGAGATCTCGGTGGCGCTGCCGCCGGCAATCACGGAGATAAGCGGGTTGATGATGTTGTCGGTAAGCGAGGTCACGATGGCAGTGAATGCGCCGCCGATAATCACGCCGACGGCCATGTCTATCACGTTGCCGCGATTAATGAATTCCTTGAACTCGTTGAGCAATGCTTTCATGGTGGTTCCTCGCTGTTGTGAGGCTCGCGTTGTTACTGCCCCAGATGAACCAGGGCAGACAAAAAGGGGAGGTGCCGGCTTTCGCAAGGCGCGAACCTACGAAAATCGCCGCGCGGCAACGCGGGGCGATGAGCTCGGTCGGGGGATAGGGCCCGCTTCGCCCGCCGGCCCGTAAATTGTATCATCCAGTGTGGAACGAGGGTGCCCGTTGCCGCGTGCGATGGGCTTGCAATAAGAGGAGAGCCATGTCGAAGCAAGCGGTCGTTGGAATCTTGGCGCATGTCGATGCCGGCAAGACCACGCTGGCCGAGGCCATGCTGTTTAACGCGGGCCGCATTCGCAAGCGCGGCCGCGTTGACGATGGCGACTCGCATCTGGATACGAACGAGATTGAGCGTGAGCGCGGCATTACGATCTTCTCGTCGCAGGCTGTGCTCGACCATGGTGGCACCCACGTTATGCTCGTGGACGCTCCCGGCCATGTCGATTTTTCTGCCGAGGCGGAGCGCACGCTGCGTGCCCTGGACTACGCGATTCTGGTGGTAGGCGCCAACGATGGCGTACAGGGGCACACCGAAACCCTGTGGCGCCTGCTTGCGCGCTATGACATCCCGACGTTCATCTTTATCAACAAGATCGATTTGGAGAATCCCGGCCGCGATGTTTTGCTGGCACAGCTTGGGCAGCGTCTTTCCGAGGGCTGCCTGGATGCCAACGAACTGCTGGCGGGCGGCACCGTTCAGGAGGATGCTGCTGCGTTAGACGAGGCGGCGCTCGAGGAGTTTCTTGAGGCGGGTGAGCTTTCCTCCGCGACGCTGTCGTGCATGGTTGCTGAGCGCAAGCTCTTTCCCTGCTTTGCCGGCTCGGCGCTCAAGGACCAAGGTGTGGACGAGCTGTTGGATGGTATATGCGCGCTGATGCGCGAACAGGCGTGGCTCCCGGAGTTTGCCGCCCGCGTCTATCGCGTCAGCCGCGGGGACCGCGGCGAGCGCTTGGCTTGGGTTAAAGTGACCGGCGGCACGCTGCATGCCAAGCAGGTGATTGGCGGACGTTCCGGTGCCGAGACATGGGAGCAGAAGGTCGATCAGGTACGCATCTATAACGGCGATAAGTATGAGCTTGCCCAAGAAGTTGCTGCTGGCGGTATTTGTGCCGTGATGGGTCTTGCGCACGTTCGCCCGGGGGACGCCCTGGGCGCGGAGCCCGCGGGCGATGCGCCCGTCATTGCGCCGGTCCTCACCTATACGGTACTGCCGGGCGAGCACGATGTCCATACGGTGTTCCAAGCGCTGACCGAGCTTGCCGATGAGGACCCCATGCTCGGCGTAAGCTGGAACACGCATCTTGAGCAGATTCATCTGCAGTTGATGGGTGCGGTGCAGCTCGAGGTCGTGCAGCGGGTGTTGGCCGATCGCTTTGGCCTTTCGGTTTCGTTTGAGTCTGGCGGCATCCTCTATAAGGAGACTATTTCGCAGTCGGTCGAGGGCGTGGGTCACTTTGAGCCACTGCGCCACTATGCCGAGGTGCATCTGAGCCTGGAGCCGTTGCCAGCGGGTTCGGGCGTGCAGTTTGGCACCGTGGCCTCGACCGACGAGCTCGATCTTAACTGGCAGCGTTTGGCGCTCACCAACGCCATGGAGCGCGATCACCTGGGCGTGCTGACCGGCTCTCCCATCACCGATATTCGCATTACGCTCACGGGCGGTCGTGCGCATGCCAAGCACACCGAGGGCGGCGATTTTCGTCAGGCAACGTACCGCGCGATTCGCCAGGGCTTGATGCAGGCGCGTGAGGCCGGCGCGGCGGTGCTGTTGGAGCCGTGGTATCGCTTTGAGCTCGAGGTACCGGGGGAGTGCGTGGGTCGGGCGCTCTCGGATGCCACGCGCATGGGTGCCGAGTACGAGCCGCCGACGATGGCAGGAGACCGGGCGAAGCTTGTGGGTCGCGTGCCAGCATCCGAGGTGCAGGATTACGCGCTGGAGGTGGCTGCCTACACGAGCGGTCGCGGTCATCTATACCTGGAGTTCGCCGGCTATGCGGCTTGCCATGATGCCGAGCGCGTCATCGAGACGGCCGCCTATGGGCCCGAGGCCGATCTGCCCAACACGCCCGATTCGGTCTTTTGCTCTCACGGCGCCGGTTACACGGTCAAATGGTACGACGTACCCGCCGCGGCGCACGTAAAGGTCGATCCCGCCACCTTCCGCCCCTGGCGAGCAGCAGGCGCCGAGTTTTTCGGCCACATGTGACAAAGGGACAGCTCCTTTGTCATATGCTATTGGTATAACTCGGTATAAGTTGGTATAACTATTACCAGGGTTTGCCAATCCGAGGAGGCCGACATGAATCCAAATCCCTTTAAGCCCACGGCTGGCAAGCGGCCTCCGATACTCATCGGCCGCGAGTCGGTCATCGAAGATTTCGAGGAAGGGCTCGATAACGGCGCCGGAGCGCCGGGTAGACTCATGCTCATTACGGGAAACCGCGGCTGTGGCAAGACGGTTCTCCTACGGGAACTGCAACGTCTAGCCAATGAGCGCGGATGGGCGGTTGTCTCCGATTCCGCTTCGCTTGGCTTATGCGACCGCTTGGCCGACGCGCTTCGCTCGAATAAACCCGTTGTGACGTCAATGGAGTTCGGTCCGTCGTTTGGCCGGATGTCGGTCGAGGCGGCGCGGGCAAAGGGCGAGACGTTGCGAGGGCTGGTCAACGAGCGCCTCAAGAAGCTCGGTCCAGGCAAGGGCATACTGTTTGCGATTGACGAGGCGCAATCTGCGTCTATCGAGGAACTGGCGGCTCTTGCCGTTCTCTATCAGCAGGTGCTTGGAGACCAGGATGCCACGGGCTTGTCAGATAGCGACCAGCGCGGTCTTGCGCTGGTGTTCGCCGGCTTACCCAGTATGGTTGACGATCTGCTCGAAGAGCCGAGCGTGACGTTTTTGCGGCGTGCCCAGCAGCGTACGCTGGGGGCGATATCTTTGCCCAAGGTGCGCGATTCATATATCCAGACGGTCAAAGACGCTGGTCTTTACGTTGACGCGGAGACAGCGGACCTTGCGGCACGCAAGAGCATGGGGCATCCCTATATGGTTCAGCTGGTGGGCTATTACATGTGGCGCTCTGCTGTCCGACGCGGCTCGCAGGTCATCGAAAGGCGCGATGTCGAGGATGGCCATGCGGATGCCGTCTCCGAGTTCTACGAAGCGGTTGACGCGCCTCTGTATTACGGGCTGCGCAGTCCACAGCGCCTCTTTATCGAGGCCATGGCTGCTGACGAGGGTGAGCCGACGCGCATGGCGGATATCATTGAGCGTTGTGATCGTACCCAGAGCTGGGCGAGTAAATATCGCGCAAGCCTGATTCGCGAGCGCGTCATCGAGGCTGCCGGATACGGCCTCGTCCGGTTTACCGTGCCCATGCTGGGCGCGTACGTTCGCGATCGAGTTTTATGGCATGAGTAGGGTGATAAAGGTGACGGAACAGAAGATGAGCCCGCAGGCTATCGAGGTGCGTGGCGCGCGCGTTCATAACCTTAAAGACATCGATATCGATATTCCGCTGGGAAAGCTTGTGGGCATTGCCGGCGTGTCGGGTTCGGGCAAGAGTTCGCTGGCGCTGGGGGTTCTTTATGCCGAGGGCTCGCGCCGTTACCTGGAGGCGCTCAGCACCTATACTCGACGTCGCCTGACGCAGGCCGAACACGCCCAGGTGGACGAGGTGCTGCACGTGCCGGCGGCGCTCGCGCTGCACCAGCGTCCGAGCGTGCCGGGCGTGCGCTCCACCTTTGGCACTATGACCGAGCTCAACAACAGCCTGCGTCTGCTCTTTAGCCGTTGCGCCCATCACGTGTGCCCGCATTGCGGGGCGCGTGTGGAGCCAAGCCTCAACGTAGCGGCTGGCCTGTCGCTCACGTGTCCGACGTGCGGCCGCGAGTTCTACGCTCCGAGCGCCGAGGACCTTGCCTTTAACAGTGGCGGTGCATGCCCCACCTGTGGCGGCACCGGTGTCATGCGCGAGGTGGACGAGGCGAGCCTGGTGCCCGACGAGTCAAAGACCATCAACGAAGGTGCGGTGCTTCCCTGGGGTACGCTCATGTGGGATTTGATGAAGCAGGTCGCCGGCGAGATGGGCGTGCGCACCGACGTGCCGTTTAACCAGCTCACGCCTCAAGAGCGCGATATCGTGTTCCACGGTCCGGCGGTTAAGAAGCACATTCTCTACGTTCCCAAAAACGGCGAGGGCGCCACGCCGCTCGACTTTACCTATTACAACGCCGTCTATACCGTCGAGAATGCGCTCGCCAAGGTTAAGGACGATAAGGGGCTCAAACGCGTTGCGCGCTTTTTGCGCGAGGGGCCATGCCGCGACTGTGGTGGCACGCGTCTTTCCGAGGCTGCGCGCCAGCCCCAAGTGCGCGGTATCAATCTGGCGCAGGCCGCGGCCATGACGCTTGGTGATGCGGTTGAGTGGGTGCGCGGGGTGCCCGCATCCTTGCCGCCCGAGATGCGGCCCATGGCAGCGGATATCTGCGATTCATTTTTGGGCACGGCCCGTCGCCTGGTCGACCTGGGTCTTGATTACCTTTCACTCGATCGCGCCGGTGCCACGCTCTCCACGGGTGAGCGCCAGCGCGTGCAACTTGCTCGCGTGGTGCGCAACCGATCGACAGGCGTGCTTTATGTGTTGGACGAGCCCTCGATTGGCCTGCATCCGGCAAATGTCGACGGCCTGGTTGGTGTGATGCGCGACCTGGTAGGCGACGGCAACACCGTGGCCGTTGTCGACCACGATACGCGCGTACTGGCGGAAGCCGACTATCTGGTCGAGATGGGCCCCGTCGCCGGAGCAGGCGGCGGTAACGTGATCGCTGCCGGTACAGTAGACGAGGTCGAGCAATCGCGGGGCAGCCGCATCGCTCCGTTTCTGCGCGCAGAGCCCAAGCGTTTGCGTCCACAGGTGACTGACGACGAAATGTTCGACCAGGGCCACATCCGTATGGCAACCGATACCATCCATACTGTCAAACCGCTCGAAGTCGATATCCCGCGCGGCCGTCTCGTTGCGGTGACGGGCGTTTCGGGTTCGGGCAAGACGACGTTGGTGCTTGAGACGCTCATCCCGGCGCTTAAGGCGCAGGCAGCCGGCGAGCGCCTGCCGGGGCACGTGCGTTGGGTCGATGCCGAAGGCATTGCCCGCGCAAACCTGATTGACGCCACGCCTATCGGCGCCAACGTGCGCTCGACGGTGGCGACTTATGCCGACATCCATGACGAGCTGCGTCGTGCCTTTGCCCGTACGCCCGAGGCCAAGGCAGCTGGCTACAAGGCGGGTGCCTTTAGCTATAACACCGGCGCGTTGCGCTGCCCTACGTGCGACGGCACGGGCTCGATATCGCTCGACGTACAGTTTTTGCCCGATGTCGAGATCGTCTGCCCAGCATGTCGCGGTTCGCGTTATGCAGACGCGGCTTCGCGTATCCATCGCGAGGGCAAGGACGGGAGTCTACTTACGTTGCCGCAGATCATGGACATGAGTGTGGACGAGGCTATCGACGTCACGCTGGGACTCAAGAAGGTTCAGACGCGCTTGCAGACCTTGCACGACCTGGGCCTGGGCTATCTCACACTTGGCGAGCCCACACCGGCGCTTTCGGGCGGCGAGGCGCAGCGTCTTAAGCTCGCGAGCGAGATGGGTCGTGTGCAGGACGATGCCGTATTTGTGTTCGACGAGCCCACGATCGGACTACATCCGCTCGATGTTCAGGTGTTGCTGAGTGTGTTCGACGGCCTTGTCGCCAAGGGCGCCACGGTTATCGTGATCGAGCATGACCTCGACCTTATCCGTAACGCCGATTATGTGATCGACATGGGTCCGGGCGGTGGTGATGCGGGCGGGCAAATCGTCTGCGCCGGTACGCCGGGCGACATCGCAGCTTGCTCCGCAAGCATCACCGGCCGCTACCTATAGACAATGAGGCAAAGGGACTGCCTCTTTGTCACATTGATTTCTATTTCACGCATTGAGCCGCGAGATAGTCGCGGAAGAATGGCAATTCAAATGCGACGAGCCCTCGTCCTCGTTCTCCGATGATGCCGGCATCTATCATGCGGCGTCGGTAGCGGGAGACCTGCTGCGGCGAACGCTTAAGGCGCTCGATAAGGTCGGCGGTGGTGGACTCTTCTTCGTCATCGAGCATGGCGATGAGGAATCGCTTGTCCTCTGCAGTGAGTTCCCGATAGGTTGCCGCGAGGATTCGGTCGTCCATCTCGTCGCGCGCGATTTTGATTCCCAGGTCAAAGTCGCGTGACGAGATTTCCTTCGAATCGCTTGTGAGATCCCAGGCACGGTAGCCTACGAGTTGCAATAGGAAGGGAAAACCAGAGATCGAGCGAACGGCTCTATCGATTCCCTCGGCATCTGCCAGGCGATCGTTTTCCTGGATTGTGCGGATCAAGGCCTCGCGCACGTCATAGTCGGCAATGCGACCCAGATGATATTGTTGGGCGCGGCGAAGGAACGAGACCGTCTTGTGGTTCAGCAACGTCGAGACATTGTTGGGAAGTCCCGCCATGAGCAGGGCGACGCGTTTCCCATCGGTCACAAAGTGCTGATACGTCGCTGCGAGCTGAATCATCTCGTCGAGTGTCGGGTCCACCTCGTCAACCGTGACGAGCAGACCGGTACCGGCCCCGTTGAGCTGGTCGATGATATCGCTCATGCGATAACGCCAGGTTGAGGCATCGTGAACGCGATTGACCTCGATGCTGCCGAGCGGTGCAATTCCGAGACCGGTGACTTCGAAGTGGTAGGACGAGTCGATGAGATGGGCTGCGGCGCGTTTCGTCCCGAACTCGATTTCCTCAAGCATTCCCGGGAGCGCGGTCGTCTTTACGGCTATCCAGCCGTGGGATTCCGCCCTTGTCGCGAGCGATGACATGAGAGCGGTTTTACCGGTTCCACGCGCGCCTGAGAAGATCGAGGTCAATTCTGGGCGCCTGCGCTGGCTCAAGAAGGCGCGGTCCAAATCCCGAATAATCTGTTGTCTGCCAGCGAGATGGGCAGGAACCTCACCAAAACTGGGGGTAAACGGGTTCTCGAGATATTTCACACGGCTCTCCTTTCACACCGCCGTTTAACTTCATTTTACTTTAGTTAATTCTGATTAAAAGTGAGGGCCTTTATCTAGAGCATCAATTAGGCGTGTGTGCCATCGACGTGGCGCTCGAATGTGGCAAAAGGATAGTCCCTTTGTCACATTCCCGGAAAGCCTGCCTGGCGTAGGGCCTCGTAGAGGACGATGGCGGCGCTGTTGGAAAGGTTGAGGGCGCTGATGCGGTAGTCGTCCGGGTCGACGAAGTTGCCGCAGATATCCTGCCGAAGGATGGCCTCGTGGCTGTCCTCGGTATGTCCCAGCGATTCCTCGTGGGCTTCCCAGGCCTCGGCGTTATCGAGTGAGTCACAATCGCGCAGCATCGGGATGCGCTCGCAGCGCTCGGACGCCGCGGCAAGCAGTGGCTCGGGAATGCCCGAGCTCTCGCTGCCAAAGACCAAGTAGTCTCCATCGCGGTAGGTACTCTGCGCATAGGTGCGGCGTGCCTTTTTGGTCAGCAGATGCAGGCGCTCGTCGGCAGGGGAGAGGCCGTTGCGCGCAAGGAAATCCTCCCAGCCGGCATAGGTCGTCACGTCCAAGTTTTGCCAGTAGCCCAGACCGGCGCGACGTACCGTCTTGTCATCGAGCGAAAACCCCAGCGGCTCCACCAGATGCAGGCGGGCGCCGGTGACCACGCAGGTGCGGCCGATATTGCCCGTATTGGCCGGAATCTCGGGCGCATACAGCACAATGTTGAACATGAATCTCCTTGACTCAGAACGAAAAACCACCACGAAGGGCACCTTCGTGGTGGTTTGGCGGTTATACGTAGGCGGAAAAATACCCGCTTGGATAAACCTAGGCGCGGTGCCAGTCGGTCAGGCAGGCATCGAGGGAGGCGATGAGCGCATCCTTGTCCATGTGACGGCCGATGATGCACAGGCTCGTCATGCGGTCGCCCGTCTCGTCGTCCCAAATCTGCATGATTTCGGGGTTCTCGTCGATGATCTTCTGCTTCTCGCCCTCGGGCGCCGAGTCGACAAACAGGCCGTTCTCCATCAGGCGCATCTGGTGGCCGGCCTGCTCAAACATGTAGCACATGTCCGGATCGCCGGTCTGCCACAGCGGACCCTTGACGCGGATGACCTCGTCGGGCCACTCCTGCTCAACAAAATCGGTGAACTTCTGCAGGTCAAACGGCTTGCGGCGCGAGTACACAAAGGTCTCGATGTCGTACTCGAGCACCTCGGGGTCGTCGTGCTCTTCGGGATGCTCCATGGCCTCGATCCAGGCGGCGGAGTTGTAGGCGCGCATAAAGTCGAAGCGGTCGGTATCGAGCAGCTCCTCCATGGGGACCTCGCCGTTTTGGGCCTCGACGATCACGGCGTCTTTCTGCAGGCTGCGCACGATGGCCTTGAGCTCGGCGATCTGCTCAGGGCTCACGGTATCGGTCTTGTTGAGGATCAGCGTGGAGCAAAACTCGATCTGCTGGATGAGCAGGCTTTCGATGTCGTCCTCGTCGATATCCTCAGCCAGCAGGTCGCGGCCGCCGTTGAACTCGTCGTACATGCGGGCGCAGTCGACCACGGCCACGATGTTGTCGAGCGCGAGCTTGGGCTCGCCGCCCACCTTGGCCTCGTCGCAGAAGCTCGAGATGGTGTAGGCGATGGGGATGGGCTCGCAAATGCCCGAAGCCTCGATGATGATGTAGTCGAAGTTGCCCGAATCGGCGATGCCCTGCAGCTGGTTAGCAAGGTCGTCCGAAAGCGTGCAGCAGATGCAGCCGTTGGTGAGCGGGATGAGGTCGTCGGTCTCGGAAAGGCCGCCGTCGGCGATAAGGCTGGCGTCCACATTGATCTCGCCGATATCGTTGACGATCACGGCGGCGCGGATGCCGCCGTCGTTAGCGAGGATGTGGTTGAGCAGCGTGGTCTTGCCGGCACCGAGGTATCCGGTAAGCATGATGATCTTCACGGGTTTGTTGGGCATGTGCCCTCCTTTGTTAGACATGGCTTACAGTTAAATCTTATGCCAAACGCCTGCTCTTATACCCACGCGCCGGCAAATAACACAGGCTACTCCCAGGCTCCCCACACATCGGGGCAATAACCGACGGTGGCCTTTTTGCCGTTGCGCACGATGGGCTCGGCTAGAACCTGCTGATTCTCGAGCAGTTTATCGAAGCGCTGGCTAGGGGTGAGGTGCTGGATGAGCGCGAGCGTCTCCTCGTCCTTGGCTTTGGGGTTGAGCAGTTTGTCGATACCGCCGACCGCCTGCATCACGCTCGTGAGCTCGCCTTTGCTCATCTCCTTTTCCTTAAGGTCAATAAACTGCACCTTAATGCGGCGTTCTTTGAAGAAACGCTGCGCTTTCTTGGTGTCGAACGACTTCTTAGTCCCGAAGATTTGAATATTCATGGCTCCGCCGCTCTATCGAATGAAGTTGGTCGTTGCGCGATCGGCTTCGGGCGCGTTGATACCGGCGGCCCGTCCTGCCTCGATGCAACGCAGGAGCCAGGCCATGTTTTTGCCGATGTTTCGCATGGTGGCAAGGCCCTCGGCGTCCCCATCGGCGTCGCCGGGCACGCGGCCAAACACGTTGTTCCAGTAGGTGGAAGCAACCACGGGCATTTGCTTAATGGTGAAGTACTTGTTGAGCACATCGAAGGTGGTCGACGTGCCGCCGCGACGGGCGACGGCGACTGCGGCGCCGGGTTTGTGCTCAAAGGCATGCCCGCCTGCATAGAAGGCGCGATCGAGGGCCGAAAGGATGCGGCCGCTGGGGTGCGCGTAGTAGACGGGCGAGCCAAAGACAAAACCGTCGGCCTGCTCGGCGGCAGCGATGAGCTCGTTCACCACGTCGTCGTCAAAGGTGCAGCGACCGCCAAGTTTGCCGCACTGACCGCAGCCGATGCAGTCGCGAATGGGCTTGGCGCCCAGCTGAAACACCTCGGTATCAATGCCTTCGGCATTGAGCTGCTCGGCGACCTCGGCGAGTGCGCGGGCGGTGTTGCCGTTTGCCTTGGGACTGCCATTGACCAAAAGAACCTTCATCACAAACTCCCTCTGCTGTCGGTGACTTCTGCGGAGGATTATCGCACGAGAGGGCAGATGGCGTGGGGCGCGATGCGAAACGGCTTGTGTTTCCCGTCGCGCCCCACAACGCTAGTCCAGCTTGGTGCCCGGTACTTGCGGTGCCTCTATAAGCTGCGCTTTGAGCTCGTTCAAAATGGAAACGGGCTGTCGATCGACAACGTCCAGATGAAGTGTCGCCACACGAATGGGTGGCTGATATTCAAGCGAGCCGATGAGCACGGGAGAACCCAGGAACCGCTCGATTTCTTCTGCGATCGCGTCGGTCTCTTCGGGATCAAAGTCGTCGAAAAGCGCCGCGAACGTCGGCCCCGTCGAGCGGAACAGGCGACCCTTGCCGCGCGAGCATTCCATGAGGCAGGCGGCGCTTTCTGCCAAAACGCGGTCGCCCGCATCAAAGCCAAAGCGGGCATTGACCTGAGCGATATCGTCGATTTTGATGGCGATCAAACCAGCCTTGCGCGCCACGCGACGCATTTCGCCAATGGCGTTGACCAGGGCGTGAATATCGCCCAAGCCGGTCACGGAATCGGTCGTATCTGCCAAGCTTCGGTTGATGATAATGCCCACATACATGCCGGGCTCGGTATCGGTACCGTCCAAGCGGTAGCCCGTGCAGTCGCAAAGCACGTATTTTCCGGTGGCATCCATTACGCGATACTGCATATAGTGGAAGTGCCATGTGCCGTTTATCACCATGTCGAGCTCGGCACGTACGTTGTCGCGGTCCTCGGGATGAACGCGGGCGAGCCACATGTCGAGTGAGTTAAAAGGGTGCTGGGAGGGCAGGTCAAAATCGCGCACGGCGTTAACCGACCATTGCGATTCTCCCGTATCGAGATTGAGGATAAACGGATAGCGCGTCTCGGAGCTCATGGAGATCGCTTGGAACACCCGGTCGTTGCAGGGAAGCTGATCGACGATTGGGCGTTGCGGCGCGTCATCGTCTTTCGGTTGCTGCACACGATGCATAAGCTTATAGCGATACATCTTGCGATCGGCATCCATCGTCATCTGGCGACGCGTGTCGCCAGCAAGTGGATCGACGCGCGAGCAGCCAAAGCTAAAGCTGCCGATCATGGGCGCCTTGCCACCTGAGCTCGCCTCGATCAGCCTGGTACGTACCTGCTCCAAGCGCTGCTCGAGTTCAATCTCGTTTGCGGAGAGCGAGATGAGCACAAACTCGTCTCCACCGATACGGAACAGCATCTCATCGTGCTCCATGGTTTCGGAGAGCGTGCGGCAGATGCTCAGAATATAGCGATTGCCTTCGGCGTGGCCAAACCTATCATTGCAATGCTTGAGATGGTCGATGTCAATATAGGCGCAGGTGAAGGGGTCGCCTTTGCGCCAGAGTTGCTCGACGTGACGGTCGAATCCGTTGCGGTTGCCCAAGTTGGTGAGCGGATCGATATAGGCGTTGCGCTCAAGCAGCTGGCGCTCTTGTTGCAGGATGGCATGCGTCTTTTGCAGTTGCTCACCAACGGCGCGTAGCTCAGCAGGCAGCGCGGCAACATCGAGTTCAGCGGTCGAGACGCCGTTCGCAAGTCGCTGAAGATAGGTAATAATCGATTGCTCGCCCAGGCGATATGACTCGTTCATGATGGATAACCTCCTTGGGCGGAACAACGGTTTGTATCATATCCCCAATTCGGTTTGAATTGGGGATATAAGTTAGCTAATGGAGACAAATGCCCCCTTCGACGGTGGCGTTTTGCGCGCGAGCGCATCAGTTGTTATTGCCACCATCGAGCAATGCCTCAAAATCCTTCGCCGGCATGGGGCGGTAGTAGAGGAAGCCCTGAGCGTAGCGGGCGCCCATTTGTCGTAGCATGTTCGCCTGCTCATTTGTCTCGACGCCTTCGACCACGACGGGCAGATGGAGCGACTGCGCCATTTCGAGCATCGATGAAATGATTTGCGTGCTGCGGCCTTGATCGCGGTCGGTGGGCACAAAGGTGCGGTCGAGCTTGATGACGTCGACGTTGACGTTCTTGAGCATCGCGAGCGTGGACTGACCGGTGCCAAAATCGTCCATATAGGTCGAGAAGCCGCGGGTGTGCAGATCTGCGGTCAGCTTATCCACGGCCTCGGATTCTCCCGTATAAGCCGTCTCGGTGATCTCGATACGCATGAGCTCGGGCGGTAGGTTGTATTGGGCGGCGAGCGCCCCCATATGTTCGGCAACGTCGCAGGCAAGGATATCCACGCGCGACACATTAAGCGAGACCGGAACCACGCGAAGACGGCGATCGAGACGCTCGCGAAGCCATATGGCGACACCCTGCCAAATGTACTTGTCGAGCGTCACTACAAAGCCGCTTTCCTCGAGTGCGGGGATAAACGTTGCGGGCGAAATGAGAGAGCCGTCCTTGTCAATCCAGCGGGTGAGTGCTTCGGCGCCAATAATCTCGCCGGTTTCCATATCGACCTGGGGCTGAAGATAGTACGTGATGCGACCATTTGACAGCGCGTACTGGAATTCGGTCAGCGTGCGGTGGAACGCGACTTCGCGCTCGTACTCCGCGGGGCGGAAAATGGCAATGCGCTCCTTAAAGTCGTTTTTTGCGCGTCGATTGGTAAACATGGCCTTTGCCTGCGCATCGATGGTGATTTCCTCATTGGAGTCGATGGGGTAAACGCCCATGGACGGCCAAAAACCTACGCCGTCATCATGCCTGGCTACGGCCTCACGAACGCGATTGTAGATTTGATGGACGGTGATGTGCTTAAAGGGGATAAGTACACAAAAGTCATCTTGGCCCCAGTACCCTGCGACGCCCATATCGGCATTCTCGATGTCCTTGAGGACCGTGCCCACATCGGCGAGTACGCGGTCGCCCTCGGCCTGGCCGCGCCATTCATTAAACAGGCGCATGTGGCCCATGTCGACCGTGGCGATGCACCAGGTGCCGTTGCGCCTTGCCTCGAGAAATGCGTTGGCGCGCCGCATAAACTCGCTGGGTCGATAGAGGCCCGTGAGCGAGTCGATACGTTCGGCGATGGCGCTTTTGCGCTCCGCCTCGGGTATGGGGAGGCTGTCGTTGGGGACAAGCCCGCCGGCCGTGCGAAGGCGACGGTCGAGTTCGCCTAAAACGGCGGTCGCTTGATGGGTTGAGTGCTCGTAAAAGGCCGGGACGACAAGACAGACGGGAGTAATGGTGTCGCCTGCGATTCGAACAGGAGCGAAAACGGCCTCTTTAAGGTGGCGGGTCAGTTGCTCGAATGCCTCGTGGTCCAGGTCGTTGCTGAGCACGACGAACTGGACGCTTCGTGAACGGTAGACCCGGCTCCTGCCGCGGGTGATCGACAGCATGCGGCCTGCGTATTCGGCAAGCATGTTGTCGACAGCCTCGGCCCCGTAGAGCTCGTTGAGCTTTGTCGTGCCACGAACGCGCACCGCTATAAGCCCTGTCTCGCAACGATCGCGGCGGCAGGCGTCGATGGCGTTGGCCAGCATGCGCTGCGTTCCGAGACCTGTGGCGGCATCGACGGTTTCGGCAAGTGAGTGGTTGACGAGCTCGCCGACATAGAGCGAGGGGACATTTCCGTCGCCGTCGATACGAAACCCGCGAGCACGGCAAAGGACGTAGTCGCCGACGGCGTTGCGCACACGATACTGCATGACGCGACGGTGCTTGGTGCCGTTGTAGACTTGGTCGATGTCGTTGATGCAGGCCTCAAGGTCGTCGGGATGGACGCGCGTTTTCCAGTAATCGCGACAGTTGTCTATGTGCTCCGAGGGAAGGCCAAGATCGCGCAAGGCACCTTGTGACCAAAGGGTGCGATGTTTGTCCAAGTTCTCGATAAAGAAATAACGGCCCTCGTTGAGCATCGAAAAGGCGTCAAAAATACGATCGCTTATTTCGAAGTCGTCGGCGTGAACTTGCGTGATATTGCGTCGATCGAGGTGCATGGCATGACGTAGCTTGTAGTCGTACATGCGATGGTCGGCATTGAGCGTCATGCGATTGGAAGCTTCGCCCAGGGCAGGGTCGGCATGTGACACTCCGTAGCTAAACGAGCGGGGCATCTCGGAATCGTTGTTTTTGAGCAGAACCGTTCGGCAGTGTTTCAGACGTTCGGCGAGGTCGTCCTCGGTTGCAATCGTAGATAGGATGGCAAACTCGTCGCCGCCTATGCGAAACGCCGCTTCGCCCACCTTCATATACAGCTTAAGATAGAGACTTACCTGCAAGATATAGCGGTTGCCCTCGTCATGCCCAAAGACGTCGTTGCAGTGCTTGAGATTGTCGATATCGATGAACGCCATGGTAACGGGGGCGTCCTGCTCCCAGAGCTCCTCGAGGGAACGGGCAAAGCCGCCACGGTTGCCAAGCCCAGTAAGCTGGTCGGTAAAGGCAGTCCTGATCAGATCCTCCTGCCGCTCGAGAAGGTCACGGACGGTCTTTTCGAGCGTTTCGGTGTAATTGCTGACAGTATCCATGTTCTAAGCGGCTTTCTGAGGTCGGGGCGGATTGCGTCGGGCGAGTTTGTTGTGTACACGCGTCGTTGCTCGGCGTTTTGCGTGTATCCAGGCCCCCGCCTTGCTGCGTTGTTGAGTTAATTTGTCGGCTAATGTTCGCTGTTGATAACAGCTGAGTAGTGTAAACAACAGCACACAATTATATATGGGTGCACATGCTGTGGGCGGCTATTGTTCGACAGGCGGTGGCGCGACGATGCGATGTTCGATGAAAATGCGACTGAGACGATATATGTTGACGGGTATACTTGTTCCGTTTGAATTTGCGGGGACGGAGATGGTCGCATGGCACAGTCAAATACGACGCGCACGGTGGGGCTGGCACTCGAGGGAGGCGGCTACCGCGGCATGTATACGGCGGGCGTGCTCGACGTATGGATGGAGCATGGCTTAACTTGCGACCATATGGTGGGTGTCTCGGCGGGCGCGGCGTTTGGCTACAACTTTAAATCGCGCCAGATCGGCCGCGCCATTCGCTACAACAAAGCCTATTGTGCCGATAAGCGCTATGCGAGCGTGACGAGCTGGTTGCGAACCGGCGACATGTTCAATGCCGATTTTGCCTATCACGAGGTGCCCATCGAGCGCGATCCCATCGATTTGGAGACATATCGCGCCTGCCCCATGCGGTTTACGTGCGTGTGTACCGATATCGAGACGGGCAAGGCCGTCTATCACGATCTGCCGTATGGCGACGAGCGCGATATCGAGTGGATCCGGGCGTCGTCGGCAATTCCCGTGGCGACGCGTCCCGTTGCTATTGACGGGCATAAGTATCTGGATGGTGGCGTGGCTGATTCTATTCCCAGCGCATGGCTGTTTGCGCAGGGGTATGACCGCAATATCGTGGTACTCACGCAGCCAGCGGGCTTTGTGAAGCAGCCCAACAGCGTGATGCCCATGCTGCGACGCGTGTTCCGTCACTATCCGGAGTTTGTCGCAGCGCTTGAGCATCGGCATGAGGTCTACAATACCACGCTCGATGACCTGGCACGTCGCGAGGCTGCCGGCGAGATCTTTGTGGTGCGGCCGAGCGAATCGGTGAAGGTGCCGTCGCTGTGTCGCGAGCCCGATGAACTTGAACGCATCTACCAGATTGGTCGCCGCGATGCGGAGGCGACCTTGCCGGCACTGGAGGCATATCTGGCAGAGTAGGGCAAACTGCCGCGTGCTCAGCGGAAAGCGCATCCCAGAATGGACGTCCAAACTGGGATGCGTTTTCCATTGCTGAAGTTATGGGGCCGCGGAGCAACTGCTCGGCTTATGCCTATGCCTGCTGCCAGGTGTCTACGAGCTCCTTGGCCGCGGCGTAGGGGTCATCGGCGCTGCAGACGGCACTCACCACAAAGAAGCCGTCGACGCCGGTGGCCTTGAGCTGCGGCAGGTCGGCCTTTTTGACGCCGCCGCCCACCACGATGGGCACAGGGCTGGCTACATGGAGCGCAGCCAGGTCCTCAAAACTCTTGGTGATGATGGAGCCGTCTGCCGCGCGTCCACAGTCGCGCTTGGTCTCGGTCTCATGGAGCGGGCCGATGCCTAGGTAGTCGACTAGGCTCATGTCGGCGGTCTTGACGTACTCGAGCATTTCCTCGCAACGGGCCGAAAGGCCCACGATGGCATCTGGCCCCAGAAGTTTGCGGCAGACTTCGACGGGAATATCGCTCTGACCCACGTGCACGCCGTCGACAGCGATACCCTGTTCGCGTGCGGCGAGTACGCAGTCCAGACGGTCGTCGATAAGCAGGGTGACCTTGCCGGTCTTGCCGGCGCGAGCGATAGCCTGCGCGGCATCGCCCGTCAGCGCGATGATCTCGCGGGCACTTGCCACCTTGGAGCGCACCTGGATGCAGGTAAAGCCGGCGTCGAGTGCCTGGGCCACCACATCGCCCACGGGACGCCCGAGCGTGTTTTCGGGGCCGAGTACCAGATAGGCCGAGATATCAAGGTTGTCGCGGATGCTCATCGTGCTTCCTCCTGCTTTTTGATCTGTGCTTCCATGCGCTCGAGCTTGCCGGTCATGGTGTCGGTAAATCCGGGCCGAATATCGGCTTTGAGCACGACTTCGGTGCGGATGCCCTTGCTCGCCAACACAAATGTCGCGTCGCGCACGACCTGCATGACCTCGTCCCAGTCGCCCTCGATCTCGGTGAACATCGAGGTGGTGCGGTTGGGAAGGCCGCTCTCGCGAATGACGCGCACGACCTCGGCGACCTCGGCGGACAGCTCATCGCCGGTGCCGCACGGGGCGATGGCTACGGCGACGAGTGTGTTCATGCCGGTATTGGTTGCGGGTTCGGACATGGCCTATGCCTCCTCGAGCTCGAGTTTGTTATCGGCAATATCCTGGGCGGTTGCGCGGTAGAGTTCGTCGATAAAGGTGACCTTAAAGCTTGCCGGGGCGTCGGCGACAGTGGCGGCACGCGTGCCGGCCACGTTGTAGACAGCGGTGCCGCAGACGGCGGCCGTAAACGGGTCGGCGGCACAGGCGTACACGGCTAGCACGCCGCCCTGCGAGCAGCCGCAACCGGTGATCTTGGACATGAGCGGGCTGCCGCCGTGGGACTTGGCCACGGTCGTGCCGTCGGTAATCAGGTCGACTTCGCCCGAGACCACAACGGCGCCGCCGGTGTAGCGGGCGAGCGCCACGGCGGCATCGCGGGCGGCGTCGACCGTATCGGTGGTATCGACACCGCGCACGCGGCTCAGATCAGCCGCCTCGCCCTCAAGACCCCACAGGCCGGCGAGCGCGATAATCTCGGAGGCGTTGCCGCGCACGATGGCAGGCTTGTACTGCTTGAGCTCGTTTACCAGCTGGGTTCGCAGGCTACCGATGCCCAGGCCCACCGGATCGAGCACCCAGGGCTTGCCGGCGTCGTGTGCCGCCTTGGCCGCGCGGGGAATCGTCTGCTCGTAGATGGGGAAGAGCGTGCCCATGTTGAGATAGATGGCGCCGCCGCCGGCAACGAGCGCCTCGCCCTCGTCGGGCAGATAGACCATGGCGGCCGAACCGCCCACGGCGAGCTGAGCATTGGCGACAAAGTCGATCGTCACCGTGTTGGTGATGGAGCCGGCCATCGGATTGGTGGCGCGAATCTCCTCCACGGCCTTGACCACATGTTGCTTAAGCTGTTCCGAATCAATCACTGCACATGCCTCCTTGGCATAGAAAAGGGGCGCTGTGCATAGACAGCGCCCCTGTAAAGGCGGCATGCTCCCTACGCCAGCATTAACTGACAGGTTCAAAGGATTGGGCCCTATGCCCTCTCAGCCTTGTGGTTTGCACCGCCGGCACTCCCGCATCGAATCTGTTGTTCCCTATACTAGCGCACCTGCCAAAAAGGGACAGGTTTATTTTGGCAGCTGGCAACTGGGGCGTTGCGTTTTCCCAGATAAAACCTGCCAAAATAAACCTGTCCCTTTTTGGCAGGTCGTTACAATGGTTACGGTGAAAATGACTGGGGGATTCTATGATCAAACTTGTGCTGACCGATATGGACGATACGCTGATTCCGGCCGGGCATGACGGCGCCAGCGACTACGCCATCGAGGGCATTCATGCCATGCAGGCGGCGGGTCTGCACTTTGGCCCGGTTTCGGGCCGTCAGCCGTCCGCGATGGGCTGGATGTTCAAAAATTGTTCCGAGTGTTTTTCGACTGGCGCGTTCTGTAACGGCCAGGTCATGTTTGTGGACGGCGAGGCGGTAGCCTCGCATGCGACCGACAACGCCGCCCTTATGCGCTTGGCTGACTACTTGGAGCAGGAGACCGACGATACGTATCTGAAGGTCTACAGCCTGGGTGATGACTTTTGGAATAACGATGCCTACTGCGTGACGAGCGATCCCGAGCGCGTTCGTCGCGCCATGGAGTCGGGCGGTAATGCGTGGCTCAAAGGCGAAGAGGCCCCGTGCTGTCCCTTCGTCGATGATGCGCCGGTGTTTAAGGCGAATATTTGGAGTGCCCGTTCACGTGAGGAGCTCGTGGAGCTACGCGAGCGCGTTGCCGCTGAGGTGCCGGAACTCTCGCTTGTGTTTCCCAACAACCGAGTGCGCCTGCTTGACATCCTTCCGGCCGGTTGGGACAAGGGCTGCGCTGCGCTGGAGCTGGCGCGCGCTTTGGGCCTGACGACCGATGAGGTGGCCGTATTTGGCGATTCCGATAACGATCTGCCCATGATCGACGCCGTTCCCAACTCCGTTGCAGTCGCCAATGCCAACGAGGCTGTCACGGCTGCCGCGCGCTGGCATATCGGCGCTGCGGCAGACGATGCGGTTGCCGGGGCTCTGCATCAGATTGCCGACTGCGCCGCGACGGGGGAGATGCCGCCGTTTATGCGTCAGATGGATGCGACGGGTTTCGGCGTCACGAACGTCTAGGGAGAAAGCTATGAAGCTTCAGCAGCTCAGGTATGTCGTCAAAGTTGCCGAATGCGGCAGCATCACCGAGGCCTCGCGCCGGCTTTTTGTGTCGCAGCCTTCGATTACCGCGTCGATCCGCGATCTCGAAAACGAGATGGGTGTGCACATCTTTGAGCGCACCAACAAGGGCGTCATTGTGTCCGAGGAGGGCGAGACCTTCTTGGGCTACGCGCGCCAGGTGCTCGACCAGGCCGACCTGCTCGAGGGCAAGTACAAGGGCGCGTCCGAGCAGGTACCGCATTTTAGTGTGAGCTGTCAGCATTATTCCTTTGCCGTTAATGCGTTTGTCGATGTGATTCGTGAGTTTGATGCCGCGCGCTACGACTTTACCCTGCGCGAGGAGCAGACTCACGAGATTATCGAGGACGTCGCGCATATGAAAAGCGAACTCGGCATCCTGTATCTGTCGGAGCACAATCGCGAGGTCATCGAGCGCATGCTGGCGGCCAACGAGCTCGTGTTCGAAGGGCTCTTCTGCGCCACGCCGCACGTTTTTGTGTGTGCTGACCATCCGCTGGCGGGCCGCTCCAGCGTGACGCTCGAAGATCTCGAAGACTATCCGTTTTTGTCCTACGAGCAGGGCAGCTACAACTCGTTCTATTATTCCGAGGAGCTGACCTCGACGTTTGAGCGCCGCAAGAATATCCGCGTGCGCGACCGTGCGACGTTGTTCAACCTGGCCATGGGCCTCAACGGCTACACGGTATGCTCAGGCGTGATCAGTCACGAGCTCAACGGTCCCGGCATCATCTCGATTCCGCTCGATGTAGACGAGTACATGGAGATCGGCATCATCACGCGCAAGAACACGACGCTTACGCGCTACGGGCAGGCCTATATCGACGCGATTCGTCAGCATATCTAGGCTGCTGTGCTCCGCACAGTTCAAGTCTCTTTATGGCAGTCCAGACTGATATAGGAAGCATCTATATCAAACTGTTATAAACGTATATTTTACGATGGTCATATGAGCGCTCATACTCTGTCCCAGTAAAGCATCCAATGCAAAGGGAGATATCTATGAGCACTTCGATTCAACCGAACGCGCCGTTTCGCGCCGATATCGTCGGCAGTTTTCTTCGTCCGCAGGCTGTAAAGGACGCCCGTGCCGCCTATGTCGCGGGTAAACTCGACGCTTCCGGCCTTAAGGCCGTCGAGGACGATGCCATTCGCGATTTGGTGGCCAAGCAGAAGGCCTCCGGCCTGCGGGTGATCACCGATGGCGAGTTCCGCCGCAGCTACTGGCACCTCGATTTTATGTGGGGCCTTAACGGCATTGAGCGCCGCACCTCACGCACGGGTTATATGTTCCATGACGAGGAGACGACGGCCGACACCGCCGTGGTGACCGGCCCCATCAGCGGCGAGAACCACCCGTTCGTCGAGCATTTTAAGTTCGTCAAGGCGCTTGAGGGGGAGGGCCAGGTCGCACGCCAGACCATTCCGGCGCCGATCCAGACGTTCTCTGAGGTCACGCTCGATCGCTGCGACGGCCAGCAGGAGAGCCTGCGCGCTGTCTATAAGACCGATGAGGAACTTGCCGACGCCATTGCAGCCGCTTATCGCACGGTGATCGCCGACCTGTACGCAGCAGGCTGCCGCAACATCCAGTTTGATGACTGCACCTGGGGCATCTATTGCGATACCGACTTTGTGTCCAAGACCGGCATGAGCCCGGTCGACCTGCAAAAGGTAAGCGAGCTGGGCGTGGCGCTCAACAACGCCGCCATCGAGGGCAAGCCCGACGATCTGGTTATCAACACGCACGTGTGCCGCGGCAACTACCACTCCACCTATGCCTTTGAGGGCGGCTACGATCCCATCGCGCCGTACCTGTTCGCACATGAGAATGTCGATGCGTTCTATCTGGAGTTCGACACGCCGCGCGCCGGCGGCTTTGAGCCACTCAAGTACGTCGCTCCCGGCAAGAAGGTCGTGCTGGGCTTGGTAACCACCAAGGCGGCAGAGCTCGAGAACGAGGATGCTATCGTCGAGCGCATCCGCGAAGCCGCAAAGTACGTGCCACTCGAGAACCTGTACCTGTCGCCCCAGTGCGGCTTTGCCAGCTGCGAGATTGGCAACAAGCTGACCGAGGATGAGCAATGGGCAAAGATCGCGCTGGTCAAGCGCATTGCCGAGCGCGTTTGGAAGTAACGCTACCGTTTGCAGGTGGCGGCGCGTGCGAGGCATTGCGTATCGCGTACAATGGTTCGGATCGTATCGTTCGGGCAGGTTATCCGATATGCCTGATCGCCCTTCCATTTTTTGAAAGGACTCTCATGTCCCGGTCTTCGACGCCCGCCGTCACCGATGCCATCTACGATGCATCGTCGCTCGGTCGCCCGCGCATGTTTTTGCTCGGCCTACAGCACCTGTTTGCCATGTTTGGTGCCACGGTGCTGGTGCCCGTGCTCACTGGTCTCTCGGTTTCGGCAACGCTTTTGTTTGCCGGCTTGGGCACGCTGCTGTTCCATTTCCTGTCGCGCGGTAAGGTCCCCGCATTCTTGGGCTCATCGTTTGCCTTTATTGCCGGTTATGCTGCCATTGCACCCAACGGCGAGGCCGAGCTATTGCCTTACGCTTGTCTGGGCGTTGCCTGCGCCGGATTGCTCTATCCGGTGCTCGCGGCGCTCTTCCGTGCGTTTGGTGCCAAGCGCGTCATGCGCTTCTTCCCGCCGGTGGTGACGGGCCCCATCGTCATTTCGATCGGTCTGATCCTGGCAAGCTCCGCTATTGCCAACTGCCAGACCAACTGGCTCGTTGCCGTGGTTGCCGTCGCCGTAATCGTCATCTGCAATATTTGGGGTCGCGGCATGGTCAAGATTGTGCCGATTTTGCTGGGCGTTGTGGTGAGCTATGCCGTTGCGACCGCGCTGGGCGAGGTCGATTTTTCGGGCGTTGCCGCCGCTCCCTGGGTTGGCTTGCCCGTCGTGTGGGACAACACAGTGTTTGCACTCTTTGGGCCGCAGTTTGATAGCGGCCTCGCCACGACGGCCATCATCACTATCATGCCGCTGGCCTTCGCAACCATGATCGAGCATATCGGTGATATCTCCGCTATTGGCTCCACTTGCGAGCGTAACTACATCGCCGATCCCGGCCTGCATCGCACGCTGCTCGGCGATGGCCTTGCCACGATTCTGGCTTCGCTCTTTGGTGCTCCGGCCAACACTACCTATGGCGAGAACACCGGCGTGCTTGCTCTGACGCGTGTGTTCGACCCGCGCGTGATTCGCATTGCCGCGTGCTGCGCCATCGTGCTTTCGTTCTGCCCCAAGTTCGCGGCCGTCATTGCGGCCATGCCGGCGTGTGTAATCGGCGGCGTGTCGCTCGTGCTCTATGGCATGATCAGTGCCGTGGGCGTACGCAACCTTATCGAAAACCAGGTCGATTTCCAGAACAACCGCAACGTGCTGGTGGCAGCTCTGGTGCTCGTGCTTTCGCTCGGCATTGCCTATAGCACCGCCGGTGCCATCGTGCTGGAGCTGGGCGGCGTGACGATTTCGCTTTCCGGCCTTGCCGCGGGCTCGCTGGTGGGTATCGTGCTCAACGCGATTCTGCCGGGTAACGACTTTGAGTTTGATGTCTCCGAGCTTGAGGAGGCTGCTGAGTAGCAGCTGCGTTCAGCTAAAACAAGATATGGTGCCCATGCGTATATGCGCGTGGGCACCATTTTTAATGATTCAGTATCCAGTGGATGCCGCGGGCCATGCGCAAGTCGGTTTGGGCAAAGTGATTGCCGGGGTTGAGCTCCAGCGTTGTTGGAATGCCGCGCTCGACGAGCAGCGCTTCCATCGCGCGTGTGTCGTCGAGTACGTGCCGCATCATGCGGTTGGGCGTCTTGGTCTCTTTTTTGCCGAGCGACAGGTAGACGGCATCGGGCGCGTTCGGCATCGTGTGCTCGTGCGCGTAGTCGATAAAACCGGGAAACCACAGCGACCCCGATGCACTCGCCGCGCGCTCAAAGACATCGGTTTGCCAAAGTGTCCACAGTGCAAAAAGACCCGCCAACGAGTAGCCGGCAACGCCGCGCCAGGTGGGTGGTTGCGGGAGCGATGATTCGGCCTCTGGGATTATCTGCTTCAACAACTCGTCAAGAAAACCAGCAGCCTGTCCGCCAAAGGGTTCGGCATCTCGTATAGTTCCGTCGCATTCCCAGGGGCTCAGCTCGCGATTCCAGTTGAGGCTGCCAATGCCGACAAGCGTGAAGGGCGGGCAGTTGAGCTCTCGGCAGCGTTCATAAACCTCCGTGCCGTCGCCCATGACCACGGGAAGATAGATGACTGGTGCGCTTTCGGCATGCTGTGCATGAACGGTTATCTGCTTTTGATGCGCTTCCATGACGGGCTTCTCTCGGCGTTGTGATATCGACGGCCCCCATTGTCGCACGCCGGCTCATGCAGGTTGGGCTAGACCAAAGACAATCTCGTGCATACCCTGCGGACGCATATGGAAAACGCCACCGCCGGAGGGGAGCTCGGCGGTGGCGTAGTTAAACGGTGCTGGGACTCGGGGCCTTCGCGGGAGCTGCCATGTGCGCAGAGGCGTCTAAGAGCGCTTGCGGCTCGCCATGGTGCCTGCGGCGATAGCGGCTGTTCCCGCAAGGACGGTTGCCACGATGGCCGCACCCGAGGTGTCGCCGGTTGCCGCGAGCACGCCGGTAGTCTTGGCTTTCGTGATTGAAGCCGCAGCGGCCTTGGTCGGCTTTGAGCCCTCAGGCTTGGGGTTCTGCTTGGACTCCGCGGGCTTGCTTTCTGCGGGCTTGGTCTCGTCGGGCTTGGGGTCTTCCGGCTTGGCTACCTCGGGAGGTGCGATGACCATGCTCTTGGCGACAGCTTCGTTATAGGGGGAGTCGATCACAGCGTCGCCCGTGCCGATGGCTTGGCCTGCCTCGTAGATGCCGTCACGGAGCTTGCGATAGTCAATGACCTTGCCGCCTTCGGGCGTCTGGATGGCGGCGTTCTCAATCTTGATGGTGCCGATTGTCTTGCCGTCAGCGCTCATGGCACGGGCAAAGATTGCCGCTGTATCTCCTTCGGCCGTTACCTTGCTGCGGATGATCGAGATGACTGCGGGTGTGACGCCCTCGCTGGTCTGGGCGATGATGCCGATGTTCTCGCCTTGGGGCTCGGGGCTCGTCTCACCATCTTGGTTTTCGCTGTAGGGGATGGGGCCGTCGCCGTTCTCGACATAGCGGGCTATGGCCTTGACAACGGAGTCGCTGATGTAGATGTGGCCACCCTCCTCGTTGGGTCGATCGTTTCTGGTGGAGAATGCAGCCGAAACCTCGCCTTCCGCAAACGCGTCCACGGTGGAGCCGTTCTTGACGACGATATCGTCTTGGTAGGTGAAGAGGGCAATGGCGTCACCGTATCTGCCTTTACTTGCGCGGACTGTCACGTTTGCATGATCGAGTGTGATGCCCTTGTGGGCATAGACGCCATATTCAACACCGTTTGCGTTGAGGGAGGCGTTTGTGGCTGCGAGGCTGCCCTTGGCCTCGACGGCGGCGTCTTTCTCGGAGCTCGCCTTGACCTGGCTGCCGTCCGAGATATTGATGTTGCCGCCGCTCCAAATGGCCTCACCATCGGCTGAGCTTGCCTCGACTGTGCCGCCACCCTTGATGGTGAGGTTCTTGTCGGTTCCGATACCCTTGTCCTTGGTAGCCCTGGCGGTGACGGCCCCGCTGTCGTCAATCGTGATATTGCCGTTTGCCCTGATGCCATCCGATACGCCCGTGGCGTTGACGTTGCCCGAACCTTTGATAGCGAGATCGCCCTCGGCGTCGATGGCATCAAACCCAGCGCTCGTGGCGTTGACGGATCCGGCTCCGTCGATGTTGATATTACCCGTGGAGAGGATAGCGTCCTCAGTAGATGTCACGCTGAGCGTGCTGCCCGCGTCGCCTTGGATATTGAGCTCGGCGTTCTCATTCTTGCCATGAGAAGCCTTGATGCCTTCGATCCAGTCGGCAGTGACGATGTTGTTTCCCGAGTAATTCACGTTGAGCTTGCCTGCGGCCTGGATCTCGCCGCCGTTATAGTTGTTGAGCTTCAAGTCGTCGGCGCCGTCCCACGACCAGGTGCCGGTCTCGTCGCCCGTCGCAGTGCCGGCGTTGTATTTGGTTTCGCCGACCTTGACCCATTCCGCCGCGAGCGAGACGCTCGGCATGAGCAGCGAGCTCACCGTGAGCGCGCACACGGCGCCTACGACGATGCGGCGCGTCACGCGGCGCCAGCTGCCGTGCGCGAGTCCTATGCGACGGCGAACGTCGGGTTCGGCAACATGGGTTCCGGCGGTAGTGTCATTGCGTTTGGGGGTCGTGAACAAGGCTGCCATGGTTGCTCCCGTTCTCATAGGGCCTATACGGCTAGGTTCAGCGTATCTGCTGGATGTTGCCGGCGGTAGTGCCGTTTGGAGGGCAAAATGGCCAAAATGGGGGAGAAATAGGCCGCACGCCGGCGCAGGGACTGACGCTAAAAGAAAAGCGCGGGGCCGCATGGCGACTCCGCGCTTTATTGTTCAGCTTTTGCAGCCTTGCCCTTACGCTACGAAGAAGTAGACGGGGAAGGCAAGGGCTGCGATCCACCCGTCCTGTGCGAAAAAGTGTTTACGAACGTTTGCGACTCGCCAGGGCGCCTGCGGCGATGGCGGCTGTTCCCGCAAGGGCGGCTGCCACGATGGCTGTGTTCGAGGTGTCGCCGGTTGCCGCGAGCTTGCCGACGGTCTTGGCTCCCTTGGCTGCAACTGCAACGGTCTTGGTTGTCTTCGTGCCCTCGGACTTGGAACCCTCGGGCTTGGTCTTGCCGTGCTTTTCCTCGGGCTTGGTCTCCTCGGGAGGCACGATGACCGTGCTCTTGGCGACAGCGGCGTCATAGGGGGAGTCAATCGTGGCATCGCCCGTGCCAATGGTCTGCCCCGCCTCGTAGACGATGCCGTCGCTGAGCTCTTCCTTGTTGCGATAGTCAATGACTTTGCCGCCTGCAGGCGTCTGGATGATGGCGTCCTTGATTTCGATGGTGCCGATCGCCTTGCCGTCCGCGCTCATGGCAAGGGCGAAGATAGCCGCCGTGTCTCCCTCGGCCGTGACCTTGCTGCGGACGATCGAGATGGTCGCGGGCGTGATGCCCTTCTCGGTCTGCGCGAAGATGCCGATGTTCAGGCCCTCGGACTCAGGGATGATTTCGTCGTTTTGGTCTCCACTGTAGTGGTCGGGGCCGTCGCCGCCGGTCTCGGCATAGCGGGCTATGGCCTTGACAACGGAGTCGCTGATGTAGATATGGCCACCCGCTTCGTCGGAGTAGAAATTACTGGTGGAGATTGCAACCGAGAACCTGCCTTCTGCGAGCGCATCCACAGTCGAGCCGTTCTTGATGACGATGTCGTCCTCATCGGTGAAGAGTGCGCTGGCTTCCCCGCCATCTGAGCTTGCGCGGACCGTCACGGTCGCGCCATCGAGCGTGATGCCCTTGTAGACATAGATGCCATACCCAACGCCACTTGCGTTGAGGGAAGCGTTCGTGACCGTGAGGCTGTTTTTACCGTCGATGGCGGCGTCTTCCTCGGAGCTTGCCTTGACCTGGCTGCCACCCGAGATCTCGATGTTGCCGTCGGCCCAAATCGCATTGTCTTTGATAGAGCTTGCCTCTACCTTGCCGCCGCCCTTTATGATGAGGTTCTCGTTAGCATCGATACCCTGATCCTCGGTGGCCTTGGCGGTGACGGTTCCGCTGTTGTCGATCGTGATGTTGCCGTCGGCCCTGATGCCATCCGAATCGCCCGTGGCGTTAACGTTTCCCGAGCCCTTGATGGTGACATCGCCCCCGGCATCGATGGCATCGTGCTCGGTGCTCGTGGCGTTGACAGTGCCAGCGCCGTCGATGTTGATGTTGCCGACGGAAGTGATGGCGTCACGAGAAGATGTCACGTTGAGCGTGCTGGACGCGTCGCCCTGAATATTAAGCTCGGCGTTCTCGTTCGCGCCATCCTTAACCTTGATGCCGCGGCCGTTGTCGTTAGTGACGGTGTTGTTGCCCTCGTAGCTCACGTTGAGCTTGCCCGCTGCCTCGATCGCGCCGCCGTTATAGCCGTTGAGCTTCATGTCGTTGGCGCCGTCCCAGCTCCAGGTGCCGGCGGCGTCGCCCGCCGCGGTGCCGGCGTTGTATTGGGTGCCGCCGACGTCCACCCACTCGGCCGCGAGCGAGACGCTCGGCATGAGCAGCGAACTTACCGTGAGCGCGCATACGGCGCCTACAACGATGCGGCGTGTCACGCGGCGCCAGCTGCCGTGTGCGAGCAGCGTGCGACGGCGCACGTCGGGCTCGACAAAATGGGCTCCAGAGGTTTTGTCATTGCGCTTGGGGGTCGTGAACAAGGCGGCCATGGTTACTCCCATCCTCATAGGGCCTATGCGATTACGCCCAGCATATCTGCAGGATGTAGCCGGCGGTAGTGCCGTTTGGAGAGCAAAACGTCCAAAACTTGCGAAGCAATACATCGCGCGTCCGTGTGGCGCCTGGCTTTAAAAGCAAAGCGCGGAGCCGCTCGATGCGACTCCGCGCTTTGCTGTTTGGTATTGCAAATCTTGCGCCTACGCTACAAAGAAGTAGACGAGGAAGGCAAGGGCTGCGATCCACATGAGCGGCTTAATCTTGGAAGCCTCGCCCTTAAAGAGCGCGACGATCACGTAGGCGATAAAGCCCAGGCCAATGCCGGCAGAGATGGAGTAAGTGAAGGGCACGCCGGCGACAATCATGAACGCCGGGAAACCCTGCGACACGTCGGACCAGTCGATCTCGGAGGCCTCGCTCATCATGAGGTAACCGACGTAGACCAGAGCACCGCAGGTGGCGGCGCTGGAAACGATGGTGACGATGGGGGAGAAGAACGCGGCGAGAATGAACAGCACGCCGGTGGTGACAGAGGTGAGGCCCGTGCGGCCACCGTCGGCAGCGCCAGAGGTGGACTCGACGAAGGTGGTGATGGAGGAGACGCCCATAAAGCCACCGGCAGCAGCGGCCACGGAGTCGACGACCAGGATGGGACGGATGTCCTCGACATTGCCGTCCTCGGTCAAGAACTCGCCCTGCTTGGCGACGGCCATCGCGGTGCCCATGGTGTCGAAGAAGTCACTCATGAGCAGCGAGAAGGCAACGACGAGCAGCATCGGGTCGGTCAGAACCTTCACGATGGCCATGTTGCCATCGGCGGTGCTGGCAAACGGGGCGCCAAAGGTCGAGAAGTCGAGCGGTGCGATGAGGCCCTCGGGCGCATGGGTGACGCCCAGCGGAATACCGGCGATAACGGCAACGATGATGCCGATGAGCAGCGAGCCCGGCACGTTGCGGGAAGCCAGGGCAACCGTCACGACGATGGAGATGATGCCGACGATAAAGGTGGGGGAGGTGATGTCGCCCAAGCCGACGAGCGTACCGGCGCCAGCGGTGATGATGCCGGCGTCGCACAGGCCGATCATGGCGATAAACAGGCCCAGACCCACCGAGATGGCGTGGCGCAGGACCACGGGGATGGCATCCATGATGGCCTCGCGCAGGCCGCAAAGGACGAGCAGCAAGATGACGACACCCTCGAGGAAGATAACGCTCATGGCCACGTGCCAGTCACCGCCGCACATGGTGGTGGTGATGCCCGCGATCATGGCGTTGATGCCCAGGCCCGACGCGCAGGCGAGCGGGCGGTTGGCGAAGATGCCCATGCAGATGGTCATGATGCCAGCGCCCAGGCAGGTGGCGCAGGCGAGCGCTCCCGCGTCGATGCCGGCACCCGAGAGCACCGCGGGGTTGACGGCGATGATGTAGGCCATCGCCAGGAATGTTGTCAGTCCAGCGCGAAGTTCGGTCCCGATTGTGGACTTGCGCTCACTGACGTGAAAAAGTTCGTCCATGCATACCCTTTCCTTGTTCGGCCCCGAGTTTAGGCCGATTGACACGAACTCACCTACTATATCGCCTTTGAAAGGTTGATGTTCCTCGCGTGTTGAAGTTCGGCGCTTTGTAGCAGACGGACGGTATTATTCGCATGAAAATGTGTAGGTACCGTATACTTAAGCGGTTACAACGACCCCTATGGAGGAACGTATGATTAAAGAGCTCTGCCACGACGAGGCTATCCTGTCCCAGCGTTGCGAGGTTGCGACCGTCGAGGACGAGTCGGTTGCTCAGGACCTGATCGATACCATCAAGTCGCTCGACGATGCCGGCTGCCTTGCCGCTAACCAGATTGGCGTTACCAAGAAGGTTTGCGTCTACTTGGACGATGCCGGCGAGCCCCACGTGCTCTACAACCCTCGTCTGGTGTTTGGCCTGGGCGCCAGCAAGATGGAGGAGAGCTGCCTGACGCACGACGAGATCACCAAGTCCACGCGCTACATCAAGTGCAAGGTCGCCTTTGACCAGATCGTCGACGGCAAGATGAAGGAGTGCCGCCGCGACTATGCAGGCTTCGAAGCTCAGATGATCCAGCACATGATTGATCACTGCCAAGGCAAACTTGTCTAGGGTGGTTCAATTGGGGACCGAATTTGCGGTCTTTGTCCCGGGCGTGACATTGTTGTCATGTCCGGGCTTTTTTTGTTTAGCGCCTCTTTGTTTGGTGACAATGAGTTTAGCAAGAACGAAAAGCTAGGAGGCGCTATGTGCACGAGCATTCGATTTACCGATAATTCTGGCCACATGTATCTGGGCCGTAACCTCGACTGGAGCTTTGACTACGGCCAACAGGTTCGCGTGATGCCGCGCGGGTTTCACATTCCGTATTCGTTTATCGACGACGCGACAGCGGCACACGCGGTGATCGGCATGTGCATCGATTACAAGAACTACCCCATGTTCTTCGACTGCGGCAACGATGCGGGCCTCGCCGTGGCGGGTCTCAATTTCCCGGGTTATGCCGAGTATGCCGAGGATCCTGCCGACGGCAAGACCAATATCGCGGCCTATGAGTTTCCCCTGTGGGTGGCAGCGACGTTCTCGACGGTCGACGAGGTCGAGGCTGCGTTGCACGATACGGTGATTGTTGCCAAATCTGCAGGAGAGGGGCTGGGCGTGTCGCTGCTCCATTGGATTATCGGCGACAGGCAGCGTAGCATCGTGGTCGAGATGATGGCTGACGGCCTGCACGTATACGACGATCCGGTCGACACCCTTGCCAACCAGCCGACCTTCCCGTGGCATATGGAAAATCTACGCACCTATATCACCGCCACAAGCGATTTTCCGCAGACGGCGACGTGGCGTGGCGCCGAGCTTAAGTCCTATGGAGCCGGTGCCGGCATGCGCGGCATTCCCGGCGACTGCTATTCGCCGAGCCGTTTTGTAAAGGCAGCGTACCTCAATGCCAATTACCCGCAAAAAGACAGCGAGGCCGAAAACGTCGTCCGCATGTTCCGTTCGCTCGAGGGCGTGGCGATGATCGAGGGAGCGTCCAAGATGGGCGATGGCAAGTTCGAGAAGACCATCTACACCGGATGCTTTAGCGCGCGTACGGGCAATTATTACTACGCGACCTACGATGACCCATCGATTCGCTACGTGAGCCTGATGGATGCCGAGGGCGCGAGCCCCGATGGGCTCGTGGTTCCCGAGCCGCGTCGTTCGTAGCCCATAGCTTTACTGCAATGCAAAATGGCCCTGCATCTCCCGTGAGGTGCAGGGCCACTGTCATCGATGTGTGACGTCGCTAGAAGTTGACGTCGTTGAGCTGGGCACTCTCGAGGCCGTCGAGCTGTTGCTGTTCGGGCGTATCGGCGACGCTTAGGTGTGATGCTGCGGCGGTAGCTCGCCCGACGCCATCAGGTCGCCAACAATCTGGCGCAGGTAGGCGTTGACGCGCTGGTTGACCTTAAAGCCCAGGTCCAAGCGCACGCGGAACAAAAAGTCCGTGCCAAAGGTCTCGACGGAATACTCGTGCGTATAGGGCTCGTCGGTGACATGCACGTTGATGAACCAGTATGCCTTGGCGCGCTTGGGGTGTTTGTCCAGGATGGAGTAGAGCACGTCGCGGTCGAGCGTGAGCGGGTCGGGGCTGTTGGTGAGAAACACGAGGTTGTCGGCGGGCACGGGATAGGTCTCGTCGTTGCGCAGACGGTCGAGCTGATCAATGTACTTGGAGACGGGCAGCAGGATCGTTTGCGTGCGCTCGATGGCGAGGCCGTAGGCGTACTTTTATGCCGTCTTCATACATATATGAGCAGTGTGGCTCATCGGATTATTTAAGACAATAATCCCCAGCTGGGGATTATTCACGTACGCAGGTAGCATTTCAAAATAGGGGCGCATCCGCTGAATGGTTCTGCTGCAATGTGATAACCGCGGACAGACCCTGCTTTGAAACTGAAGAGGGGCTTTTAGGCGCGTGCTGCCTGGGCGATACCGGCCTTGGCGCTTGCGCGTTTGCCGGCGAGTTCGCAAAAGATCGCGCCGCAGATGATAAGCGCGGCGCCCATCAGGCGGACCGGCGTTATGGCTTCGCCCAAGAGGACGGCGGAGAATACGACGGCCGAAAGTGGCTCGAGGTAGCCGACGACCGCGACGGTCTGCACGGGCAGCTTGGCGACGGCACTAAAGTAGAGCAGGCAACCGATGCCGGTGTTGACGACGCCGAGCATAGCGACGGCGCGCCAATCTATGCCTGCGGCGATGCCGGGGGATAAGAACGAGGGGACTTCCTGAGTGGCGAGTGTGAGGACAAGCGCGGTCACAAAGGCAGCGCTCACCTGGAGCGCGGAGTTCTCGAGGCCTTCGATGTGCGGCGCTCTCTTGCTGGCAATGATCATCAATGCATAGCAGAAGGCCGAGGCGATGCCGCAGACGATGCCCACAATGGGCATATTGCCGCCGAGACCTTGCGCCGCAATGAGAAAAGCGCCGCAGGCGACGGCGATAAACCCGGCGATTTTGCCGCCGGTCAGTTTTTCGCCAAAGATAAGCGGTGAGAGGGCCATGACGATGATGGGACCGCAGTAGTACAGCAGCGAGGAGACGCCGACGCCAATCGTCTGATACGCGCGGAACAGAAAAATCCAGCTGGCGCCCAGCGCGGCTCCCGAGAGGAGGAGGGCTGCGGCTTCGCGGGGGCGAGATGGCGCCTGCAACTTATGGCGTTGGGTGATGGCGAGGATGGCGGCAAGCGAGAGTGCGCCCAAAAACGTGCGTAGTAGCACGATATCGGAGCTCGGCAGTGCGATGACGGCGGCGATGATGCCGTTGGAGCCAAACAATAGCAATGCTGCTAAGTACGCAAACAGTCCGTTGTTCATGTGCTGACATCCCCTCTATATCCGAGCATGTTCACTATGGGTGAACTGGCTTTAGAAGAAAAGCGAATATAATGCATGGATAACATGACAAAGACTCATGCAAAGGTGGAGGGGTGCCGTGGAGACGAATATTCAAAAGATGCAGGTGCTGCTCGAGACCGTGCGCGCCGGCAGTTTTACGCGCGCCGCCGAGCGGCTGAGCTATTCGCAGTCGGGCGTGAGCCGTATGGTGGCCGATCTCGAGGCCGACTGGGGCTTTAAAGTGCTCGATAGAAGCCGCGAGGGCGTAGTGCTTTCTGCCGATGGGCGGCAGGTCATGCCGGCAGTCGAGGCGTTATGCGAAGAGTTTGGCCGCCTGCAACGACGGGTGGATGAGATGCGCGGGCTCATGCGCGGCAAAATCTGCATCGGTACGTTTTCGAGTGTGGCGACCCACGTGTTGCCGCCGGTGATTGCGCGTTTTCGCGCCGATCACCCGGACGTCGATTATGAGTTGCTGATGGGCGATTACTCAGAGATTGAACAATGGGTGGCAGAGGGCCGCTGCGATCTGGGCTTTATCCCGCGTGAGCCACGCGGCGCCGGCATGGCGTCGCGGCCGTTGGTGCAAGACGAGCTGATGGCCGTGGTGCCAGCGGACTCCTCGCTTGCCACCGCGGAGATCGTTTCCCTTGCCGATTTGGCCAACGAGCAGTTTATTCTGCTGGAACGCGGTAGCGACGACGAGATCACGCCGCTGTTCCGCCGCGCGGGCCTGGCGGTGCGCTCTAAGCTGTCGACCTGGGATGATTATGCGATTATGGCTATGGTCGAGGACGGCCTGGGCGTGAGCATTCTTCCCGCGCTCATCTTGCGCCGCTGCCAGTTCGATGTTGCCGTGCGTTCGCTCGAAGGGCATCCCCATCGGCAGATCAACGCCATATGCCGCATCGCTGACGTTTCGCTTGCGGCGGCTCGTTTCCTCGAATACCTCTAAACGTGTACACGTCATTGTCCGCTTTGGGCAAATCTCAGAGTCCGGTACATTTTCTTATGAAATTGAACTTTCGAATGAGGTGGCGCGTTATACTGCTGCCTAAATTGAACTTTGGTTCAATTCGTGTTCTATAAATTGAACTTTGCCAGCAAGGAGGTTCCTGTGGCCCAAGAGGCGTTTTGCGATCGCCTGCGACAGGCTATGTCCGATCGCGACGTCCGCCAGTCGGACGTAATCCGTGCATCGGAGATGCTCGGCAAAAAACTCGGCAAGAGTCAGATGAGCCAATATGTGAGCGGCAAGACGATTCCGCGGCGCGATGTGGCAGAACTGCTCGCCCGTATTTTGGAGGTCGATGTTACCTGGCTGATCGCCGGTGACGCCGACCAAGGCGAGACATCATCGCCCCGCAACGTTTCCAAGCCCGAACCCCATCCCTCAGCTCAAATTCCAAGGAGCACCACCATGCGTACTTTTTCTAAATCCGCCAAACTCGAGAACGTCCTGTATGACGTGCGCGGCCCCGTCGTCGACGAGGCTGCCCGTATGGAGGACGAAGGCGAGCGCATCCTCAAGCTCAACATCGGTAATCCGGCACCCTTTGGTTTCCGCACGCCCGATGAGGTCATCAAGGACATGCGCCAGCAGCTGCCCGACTGCGAAGGCTATTCCAACTCGCGCGGCCTGTTCTCTGCGCGCAAGGCAATCATGCAGTACTCGCAGATCAAGGGCCTGCCCAATGTTCAGATGGAGCACATCTACACGGGCAACGGCGTGTCCGAACTCATTCAGCTTTCGATGAACGCGCTGCTCGACAATGGCGACGAGATTTTGATCCCCAGCCCCGACTATCCGCTCTGGACGGCGTGCGCAACCCTCGCCGGCGGTCATCCCGTTCACTATCTGTGTGATGAGCAAGCGGATTGGTATCCCGACTTGGAGGATATGGAGTCCAAGATCACGAGCGCGACCAAGGCCCTCGTCATCATCAACCCCAACAACCCCACGGGCTCGGTCTATCCGCGCGAGGTGCTCGAGGGCATCGTTGAGATCGCGCGCAGACACCAGCTCATGATTTTTGCCGATGAGATTTACGACCGCCTGTGCATGGACGGCTACGAGCACGTCTCGATTGCCTCGCTCGCTCCCGACCTGCCCTGCGTCACCTTTAGCGGCCTTTCCAAGTCGCACATGATCGCGGGCTATCGTATCGGCTGGATGGTGCTTTCGGGTAACCAGCGCTGCATGAGTGACTTTATTATGGGCATCAACATGCTCTCGAACATGCGCCTGTGCTCCAACGTGCCGGCTCAATCGATCGTTCAGACGGCACTCGGTGGCCATCAGTCCGTCAACGACTACATCCGTCCCGGCGGCCGTGTCTACGAGCAGCGCAACTTTGTGTATGAGGCGCTCAACAAGATTGATGGCATCTCGGTGGTTAAGCCGCGTGCGGCGTTCTACATCTTCCCCAAGATGGATGTGAAGAAGTTCAACATCACCGATGACGAGCAGTTTGCCCTCGACCTGCTGCACGAGAAGAAGATCCTGATCACGCGCGGCGGCGGCTTTAACTGGGCCGAGCCCGATCACTTCCGCATCGTGTACCTGCCGCGCATGGAAGTACTCAAAGAGTCCCTCGAAGACCTCGCCGACTTCTTCGATCATTACCGCCAGAGCTAGTGGGATAGAAGTTCCGCACTATGAAAAGCTCCCTGCAGTTGTTTTGCTGCAGGGAGCTTTCTTGAATCGGCGGAACTATATAACTATTCCTTGGCAGTGGTCGATTTCGTGCTGGATGATCTCGGCGGTGTAGCCCGAGAAGTTTTTGATGCGGCGGGCAAAGTTCTCGTCCAAATACTCAACCTTAATGCGGCGATATCGGGTACAGGGACGCTCGCCGACGAGCGAAAGACATCCTTCGCTCGTCTGGTAGGCGTTGACCTGCTCAAGAATCTGCGGGTTGTACATAAGCAGCGCCCTGTTGCCGTCCTTTACGCAGATGATGCGCTTGCGTACGCCGATCATGTTGGCGGCAAGCCCCACGCACTCGTGCTCGTGTTCATGCAGCGTGTCCAGAAGATCCTGCCCGGTCGCGGCGTCGTCGGGCCCCGCGTCTTCGGAAGGCAGGCGTAAAAAGAACTCGGATTTCATGATGGGTTTGATCATGGCGGGCTCCTCATGTCTCGTGCTTTCGTGGACTTTTAATAATAGCGCGGAAGGAAAGCTGCGCGTCAGCGTTACAATCTTTCGACGTTGGACCATGTTGTCAGATCCGTTGCGTGCGGCGTCTGACGTAAGTCTAGGGCTCATGCTCGCCCTGGACTGTTCCTCTGGGGCGATGTGACTGTTGTTCCAAGAGGAAGGAAATGCATGGGGAGCAAATCTCAGCAACAAGTTCAAGTAGCGCCATCGGCCACTGCGGCGTTTCTCGTCGTAATGTATATTGCAGCCTTTGTCGCCGCGTTTAACGAGAACATTATTAACGTGGCGTTGCACGACATCATGGCGGTCTTTTCGGTGAGCGCTACCACGGCGCAGTGGCTCGTTTCGGGATACATGATCGTGACGTCGATCTTTACGGCTATCATGGCCTTTCTGTCCGGTCGTTTCTCGACGCGCAAGCTGCTGTTTTTCGCATGCGGATGCATGGTCGCCGGAGAAGTCCTGTGCCTGGTCGCCCCGTCGTTTACCGTTTTGCTGCCAAGTCGTATTTTGCAGGTTGCGGGATCGGGCATCTTGTTTCCGCTCATGATGAATGTGGTGCTATCTTGTGCTCCGCGCGAGAAGCTCGGTCTGTATCTGAGCCTGGGCGGTGCCTGCATTACGCTAGGGCCGGCGTTTGGGCCCGTGATTAGTGGTCTTATGTGCACGTTGTTTGGCTGGAGGGCGGTGTTCGTAGTGCCGCTGGTGGGCGGTGTCGTGGTCGCCGCGGCGGCAGCAAAGCTCGTTCGGAATGTCGGAGAGCGCTCGAACACCACGCTTGATATTCTGTCGGTTGTTTTGCTCACTGCCGGCATTACGGCGTTCGTGTATTCCGTAGGCGAGTTCTCGACCAATGTGATGGCCGGTATCGCGACGCTTTTCGCCGCTGTTGTGGTGCTCGGCCTGTTTGCGGTTCGTCAGCTCAAGCTCAAGCATCCGGTGCTTAACGTGCGTCCCATGGCGAGCGTTCGTTTTTGGCCTGCATGCCTGCTTGTGGTGGTGTCGATGATGACGACGTTCTCGATGAGCGTTTTGTTGCCGCTCTATTTTGAGGGCGCATACGGCATGACCGCACTTGTCGCGGGTTTGCTCATTTTGCCGGCGATCGCCTGCAACGCCGTGACCTCGATTGTGGGCGGACGCGTGATGGATGCCCGTGGTGCGTGGCCGCTGCTGCCGGTCGGCTTTGCCCTGATCGCTGTGGGGCAGACGGCAATCTCGATGACCGCGGCAAGCATGAACATCGGCGTTGTCGTGCTGCTGACCGTTGTGGTGTATGCCGGCGTCGGTTTGGTACTGAGCCCCTCGCAGACCGCCGGTTTGGAGACGCTTCCCGCCGCTGAGCATCCTCACGGAACGGCATTGCTTAACACGTGGAACATGATTGCCGCGTCGTTTGGTCCGTCGCTGTTTATCGGCCTGCTTTCGAGTTCTGCGGTGGCTGCTGGCGCCGCAGGCGTTGCGTCGGACGTTGCCCAGGCGATAGGATTTGCAGCCGCCGTGCGCGTGGCGGCCGTGATTGCCGTTGTCGGGTTCGCGGTGTCGCTGGTGTACGCTCGCCGCGAGTCGCACATGTCGCATTAATGTGTGCACATAGATTCTGCAGCTAGATTGGATGGCGACACCATAAACTAATGGACGTTTTGCCGAGAGGCATGAATGTATAAAGCGCAAAGAGTGCGCGACGGGCCCCGCGGATGGGGCGATGATGCCCGAGAGGGCCAAGAAGGAGTCTCATGTCTGAGAACGAAGAGATCATGAACGAGACCGAGAACGAGACCATGGCTGCCGAGGTCGAGGCAGTCGAGACCGTGGAGACCGAAGCTGCTGAGGTTGAGGCTGCTGACGAGGTTTCCGCCGAGGAGGAGGCCGAGGTTGTCGAGGCCGCCGCTGATTACGATGACGAAGAGCTGATGGACAAGATGCAGAAGGCCGCTCGCCTGCTGCGTAGCCGTCGCTTTGCTATTTCCAAGGAGGAGGAGGCCAAGGCCGAGCGCATGGCGAACATCGAGCGCGCCATTAAGCTCCTTGACCTCAAGCCCAAGATGGAGCAGAAGGAAATGTCCGACCTGCTGGGCATGCGCCTTCGTGAGCTCGATGGTCTGATGGCCGAGGCCGAGGCTGCCGATCTGGTCGGCCGCATCGACGACGCCGAGGGCGATATGCGCAAGATCGTTGTCTTCGCTGCCGAGGATGCCGCTGAGGGCCTGGTCGAGCTTGCCAACAAGAAGGAGAAGCTCCTGCCCGAGCTTTCTTACGAGGAGGCCACCGAGCTGATGGCCGCTCTCGATAAGGTCATCGCTCCGCTCGTCGCCATGGGCCTGGACGAGGACCGCGGTCCTCGCGGCGGCCGTGACGAGCGCGGTGGCCGTGGCGGCGACCGTGGCGGTCGCGGCGGCTTTGGCGATCGCGGTGGCCGTGGCGGTGACCGCGGCGGTCGCGGTGGCGATCGCGGTGGCCGTGGCGGCTTTGGTGACCGTGGCGGCGACCGTGGCGGTCGCGGCGGCTTTGGTGGCAACCGTGGTGGCTATGGCGATCGCGGTGGCAACCGTGGCGGCTTTGGCGGCAACCGTGGTAACGACCGCGGCGGTCGCGGTGGCGACCGTGGCGGCCGTAACGGCGGCGGCTTCCGCGGCAACCGTTTCTAGGGGTTACGCGGTTCTACGAACCGCGTAACTAGTTGACGCTGCAAACCCGCCAGAACGGCAATCTGCCTTTCAACTTCGGCGGCATGATCAAAAGATCAATGCCGCCTCGTTTCAAGGCACCTTGCTCGCTCTGGCGGGTTTTCGCTGTCGGTACCAAGGCATCGGCGTTGCCTTGATCCAAACCTACCAAAAGGGGACAGGTTTATTTGGTCGGTTTTATCTGGACAAACGTGGTCGTCTATCGCAATATGGTCGTTGGGGACGTTCTTGTTTGACTAGTCGTTTAAGAACGTCCCCAACGACTACATAGCATGAGAGTGGATAATCTCCCGGTTTGAGTCTGCATTCAAGCTCAAAGTGGGAGATTATCCACTCTCGTTTTTGTTCTACCTACATTTGTAGGAACAGTTCGTGGAGGCGGGTGTCTTCATCGAGTTCGGGGTGGAAGGTTACGCCGAGCTGGTTGCCCTGGCGGGCGGCGACGATGCGGCCATCGACCTCTGCCAAGGCCTTGGCGTCGCCGTGGACCTCGACGATGCGGGGCGCGCGGATAAATGTCAGCGGCACTTCACCGTCGATGCCGTCTACCTGTCCCTTGGTGCGAAAACTGCCGAGCTGTCTGCCATAGGCATTGCGCTCAACGAGCACATCCATGGTTGCCAAACGCGGCGTGCCCTTATCGTCATGAGCGGCAAGGTCGTGAGCCAGCAGAATCAGGCCGGCGCAGGTGCCCAGGACGGGCATGCCTTCAGCGATACGGGTACGAAGCTCCTCGAGCATGCCCAACTCATCAAGCAGTTTCCCTTGAACGGTAGACTCGCCGCCGGGAAGTACCAGACGGTCAAAGTTCTGCTTCAAATCAGCTGCCTGCCTCAGCTCAATACAGCGTGCGCCCAGCTCAGATAGCCTTGCCTCATGCTCGGCAAAAGCGCCTTGGACCGCCAGCACGGCAACCGTTTGGTGTGCATAATCGCTCATGTGCGATCCTTTCTGCTGGACTAGCGCCCGCGCTCCTCCATGATGATCTCGATCTCGTCGGCGTTGATGCCCACCATGGCCTCGCCCAGGTCCTCCGAAAGCTCGGCGATGAGCTTGGCGTCGGTGAAGTTTGCCACGGCCTTGACGATGGCGGGGGCGCGCTTGGCGGGGTCGCCGCTCTTAAAGATGCCCGAGCCAACAAAGACGCCCTCGGCGCCCAGCTGCATCATCAGCGCGGCGTCGGCGGGGGTCGCGACTCCGCCGGCGGCAAAGTTTACGACGGGGAGCTTGCCCGTGGCATGGACCTCGCGCACCAGCTCGACCGGAACCTGCAGCTGCTTGGCTGCCTCAAAGAGCTCGTCGTCGCGCAGGGCAACAACGTCGCGGATCTGCTTTTGGATCTTGCGCATGTGGCGCACGGCCTGGACGACGTCGCCCGTGCCCGGCTCGCCCTTGGTGCGAATCATCGTGGCGCCCTCGGCAACACGGCGCAGCGCCTCGCCCAGATCGCGGGCGCCGCAGACAAATGGCACGTCAAACTGGGTCTTGTCGATGTGATAGACGTCATCGGCAGGGGAGAGGACCTCGGACTCATCGATGTAATCGATCTCGATGGCCTGCAGAACCTGCGCCTCGACAATGTGACCGATGCGACACTTGGCCATAACGGGGATGGAGACGGCCTCCTGGATGCCCTTGATCATCTTGGGATCACTCATGCGCGAGACGCCGCCTGCGGCGCGGATGTCGGCCGGGATACGCTCGAGCGCCATGACGGCGCAGGCGCCCGCCTCCTCGGCGATGCGTGCTTGCTCGGGCGTGGTGACGTCCATGATGACGCCGCCCTTGAGCATCTGCGCGAGTTCGCGATTGAGTTTGACGCGATCGGCCTTGCTGGTCTGTTCTGCCATGGTTGCTCCCTTGGTTGGCATGTACATTGCTTGACGGAACATCCTATCGGGGAGCTGGGTATGGCGAAATACTCAGTTTTCGAGATAATAACAAGGTCAGACTAATGCCAGATTGAATGATTCGATAAGGTCAGGTGATAGACCCATGCTTGACTACAATTTGGAAAATCGCGGCGAAGCATCGCTTTATGAGTATGTTTACCAGCAAATTCGCGATGATATTGTTGCTGGCCGTATTGCGGCGGGGGAGCATCTGCCGTCTAAGCGCGCCTTTGCGAGTCATTTGGGTATCAGTGTCATTACCATCGAGAATGCATATAGCCAGTTGCTTGCCGAGGGCTATATTTGCTCGATGCCGCGTCGTGGCTACTACGCGTGCGAGCTTCCGGATGCGCCGGTTTTGGCTTTTGCTGCGGGGGATATCGACCGAGATGCTGTCCCTGTTGGTCCCAGCGCGCATGATGCCATGGGGCAGGCAGAGCGATTCGACGCACTTTCTCCTTCCGCTTTGGAGGCGGCGCGGCTTTGGCAAAGCGCGCTGCGGGCGACGCTGGCATCCGAAGACGAACGCGAAATCTTTTCGACTGCGCCGGCACAGGGCACCGCTCGGCTACGACGCGCAATTGCTCACCGCCTGCGCGGGACAAGGGGTATGAATGTCGACCCCGACAACATCGTTATCGGTGCGGGCGCCCAGCTGCTCGATACCATGTTGGTTCAGTTGCTTGGAGCCGACAAGGTGTATGCCGTTGAGGATCCGGGCTATTTGCGCCTGACGCGCATCTATCAGGCCATGGGTTGCGAAGTGCGGCATATCCCGTTGGATGATGAGGGCGTGGTCTTGAGCACTCTGCAGAAAAGCGGGACCGATGTCCTTCATCTGATGCCGTCCCATCAGTATCCGACCGGCCTTGTGACGAGCATTGCGCGTCGCTACGCGCTGCTCAGCTGGGCCGCCGAGCGACCGGGTCGGTATCTCATCGAAGATGACTTTGATTGTGAGTTTCGCCTTGCCGGCAAACCGATTCCCGCGCTCGCGTCGATCGATGCCGCCCAGTCGGTTATCTACACCAACACGTTTTCGAAGAGTCTTTCATCGGCGTTGCGTTTGGCGTACATGGTGCTGCCCGATGAACTAATGGAGAGGTTTAAACGCAACCTTGGTTTCTACGCCTCGTCGGTAAGTTCTGTTGATCAGGTTGCCTTGGCGCGTTTGCTGGAATCGGGTGATTACGAGCGACATGTGAACCGCGTGCGCGCTCGTGCTCGTGGGGCGCGTGATGGCCTGGCGGCGCTTGTACGGAAAACGTTTCCGGCAGGGGAAGTCTCGATCGAGTACGCGGACGCCGGCCTTTACTGCGTCGTGGCCGTGGAGTGTGACGCGGGCGGAAGCTCTTTTGCACGGGCCCTCACGCGCTCGAGCATCCCTTTTATCGATATCGGTGACTGTTTTTGGTGTGCCGATGGCGCATCTGTCCCTGAAAACTCAACTCAAATTCTTGTTCAGTATGACGATCTGAGTCCAAAAGTACTAACTACCTTGGAATTGCAGCTAATGGGGAGCACTCTGCAACCTAAGTGAGTAGACTTTTAGCACTTTGGCGACCAGACAGTTTTGTAACAAGCTATCTACCTGCGGTTTTGAAAAGCAGGATGACCGGCCTGCTCGGGATGTTCAAAAAAGTCTACTCACTTGCCGCGCAAAGCTCCTGCATGAGAAAAAAATGGGGTTTTCAACAGGGCTCCGTCCAGCTCTCGGCAAGCTTTTGGCCAGTTGGGGAGGGCTGTTGAAAACTTGGCAGTCCGTTCGGCGCCATTTTTGGTGCGTTCGCGCCAATGCGTGACTGACTGGGTTGAAATTCGTGTTTTCCTGTGCCTATGAAGGATCTACTTTGTGACATATCAGCTTTTAGGTACTGGCGTTTGCCTCCTCAAGTCCGCGCTTTGTGTCCGCCGCTTCCACGACCGGAAGAAGACCGGCAGCGATATGATCTCGCCCGCAACCCGACGGCTGCGGTCGCGCTCGGTTTTCCGTTGTATACATTGGTTCGGACGAGAAACAAACGGACTTGTCCTGCCAGCATTAGGCAGCGGCTGTTTCTTGGTGAGCTTCCCAGGGAATCCGTGCTGGAAACGGAGCATGGGGTTTTGATTACGTCTCCTCTACTGACGGCATTCATCATGTTGCGGCATCTGACGGATCTTCAGCTTCTTTTGGTATTGGCGGAGATGTGTGGCTTGTTTGCGGTGTGTGCCCTGCCGGCGGCACTTGAGGCGGAGCTTTCGCGTGCAATTGATTCGGGCGCGATTTCGACAACGTTCGGTTGGGTGCGCTGCCCGTCCGAGGACGGCACCGCCTCAAATTTATGGCGTCGAGACGCTTTGGTTTTGGGCGGAGACCTTGACCGTTTTTGTTCAGATGTTTGTGGGATGCGTTACGGCAAGCGATTTGTCGCGGTATCGCATCTCGTTCCACTGGGTGCCGCATCGCCTTTTGAGGTTGAGACGTATTTGTTGCTTGGGTTGCCACGATCATTGGGAGGCGAAGGTTTTTGCGGCATAGAGCTTAATGTTGAAGTGATGCTAAACACAAGTGCTCGAGCGATTGTGGAAAAGTCCCGTGTATATATCGACCTACTTCTTTCTTCGCCGGACGGCAGGCGACAGGTGGCCATTGAATGTCAGGGAAAGGCCTCGCACGGACGCGCAGGGGATGGCTTGCGTGACGCTGACCGCATGACGGCCCTTCAGGCCATGGGCTACGATGTACTTCTCCTGACACACAGACAGATATCCGATGAGGATAGATTCCGCGCGATCGTTAAGGCCATATGCAGGATGCTCGATGCTGAATATCGTGATAAAAGCTCAGATGAGCAAAGGGCTGAGACATTACTCCGGTCTGAACTATTCGTTGACTGGACAAAATTGGGAGTAATCGACGGGAAGATGCCCGTTAGACACAAAACGGCTCAATCGTGGACGGCTGCGGTTCTAAGTGAGTAGACTTTTGGCACTTTGGCGACCAGGCCGTTTTGCAACAAGTCATTTACCTGCGGCTTTATAAAGCAATATGGGTGGTGTGCTCGGCAAGTTCCAAAAAGTCTACTCACTTAGTTTTTGACGAGAAGCCTATGCCGAAGGCGGTCCTATTTCAGGGCGTTAACAAGTTCGTGAGGCACGAAAAAGGCCCGAACCAATACGGTCCGGGCCTCATCGAGCTAGAGGTTATGTCTCAAGCGGTTGGCTTAGCCAAAGTAGCGCTTGAGCAGGCCGGCGAAAGCCTTGCCGTGGCGGGCCTCGTCGCGAGCCATCTCGTGCACGGTATCGTGGATGGCATCGAGACCAGCGGCCTTGGCGCGCTTGGCAAGATCGGTCTTGCCGGCGGTGGCGCCGTTCTCGGCCTCAACGCGCATCTCGAGGTTCTTCTTGGTGGAGTCGGTCACGACTTCGCCCAGGAGCTCAGCGAACTTGGCAGCGTGCTCGGCCTCCTCGTGGGCAGCCTTCTCCCAGTACAGGCCGATCTCGGGATAGCCCTCGCGATGAGCGACGCGAGCCATGGCCAGGTACATACCGACCTCGGAGCACTCGCCCTCAAAGTTGGCGCGCAGGTCGGCAACGATGTCCTCAGAGACACCCTCCATCTTGGCGACGCCCACGACGTGCTCGGCGGCCCACTCGAGCTGGCCCTCCTCCTGCTTCAGGAAACGAGAACCGGGAACGCCGCACTGGGGGCACTTAAAATCCTCGGGCAGCTGGTCGCCGTCGAACTCTTCCACATAACCGCAAACGGGGCAAACAAACTTCATGATTCGATCCTTTCGATCGATGGCGATTGCGCGCTCGTCCGGTCCCGTAAGGGCCCTCTCCGGACGTGCGTCTTGACGAGTTCTATTATCCATAACTGCAATCAAATGTGAAGCCTATTAGGAATGATTTTTAATAAAACAATTTTGAGATATGAAGATGTTGATTGATTAACGATTGGCAGGCCGTCTTTGACCGCCGCTGAGTACAATCGGGCGAGCAAATGTTGACCTATCAACAAATGAAGGAGTTTCCTTTATGCATCTAGCCCGTCGTGCCTGGTGCCGAACATATCAGACGGTTTTTCGCATTGCATTGCCGATCCTGCCCTATACCGAGCCGCGCATTTTAGAGCATGCCGAGGATGTGCCCGCGGTGCTTCAAAAGCGCTCGATCCAGAAGGTCCTTATCGTGACGGATCCTGGTATTGCACGTTTGGGGCTCACGGCATCACTCGAGCGTGCGCTTACGGCTCAGGGGATTGGCGTTACGGTCTATGCCGAAACGCGTGCAAACCCCACGGTTTCAAACGTGGAAGAAGCGGCGTCCCTGTATCGAGAGAGCGCCTGCCAGGCCATTATCGGCTTTGGCGGTGGCTCGGCCATGGACTGTGCCAAGGGCGTGGGCGCACGCATTGCGCAGCCAAACAAGCCCATCAACAAGATGCGCGGCCTACTGCGGATTCATCGTCTCCTGCCGCTGCTTATTGCGGTTCCCACTACCGCCGGTACGGGAAGCGAAGCCACGCTTGCGGCGGTAATTACCGATGACGGGACGCACTACAAATACCCCATTAACGACTTTGTGCTCATCCCGCGTTTTGCAGTCCACGACCCCGAGTTTACGTGCGGCTTGCCCGCTTCCATTACGGGGCAGACGGGCATGGACGCCCTGACGCATGCCGTTGAGGCCTTTATCGGGCGAAGCACCACGCCCTATACGCGCAAGATGGCGCGACAGGCGGTGCAGCTTATCCACGACAATTTGCTCGAGGCCTATGAGCATGGTGACGACATGTGCGCTCGTCGCAATATGCTTTTGGCGGCGTATAAGGCGGGCGTTGCGTTTACCCGCTCCTATGTCGGATATGTGCATGCCATCGCGCACAGTTTGGGCGGCCGATACGGAATTCCGCACGGTTTGGCCAACGCGATCATCCTGCCGCACATGCTTCGCGCTTATGGTGACGCCGCCGCCCCCAAGCTTGCCGATCTTGCTCACATGGCGGGCATTGCGCCGGCTACCGCGCAGGATAGTCTTGCGGCCGAGGCCTTTATCGATTGGGTCGACCGCATGAACGAGGCCCTGGGAATCCCCAAATATGTTTTGGGCATTCGCCACTCTGACATTCCCGAGATGGCGGCGCATGCCGATGCCGAGGCCAATCCGCTATACCCCGTTCCGCTTCTAATGGACCGCTTGGAGCTCGAGCATATGTACGAAGTCGTTGCAGGTGGTATGTTTGAGGACGAGAATTAGGAGGGTCCATGAACACCGAGGAAATTGCGCGCATCGTCGGCGATCAGCGCGCCTACTTTAAGACGCACGCCACGTTTGATGTCGATGCTCGACGTCGCGCGCTCGTGAGTTTACGCGATGCGGTGCGGGCCCACGAGGCCGATATCGCCCATGCGCTCAAGACCGATTTGGGGAAGTCGCATGACGAGGCCTATATGTGCGAGATTGGTACGTCGCTTTCCGAGATTCGACATCAGATCGCTCACGTGGCTCGATGGAGTCGTCCGCGCCTGCGTCCGTGCGATCTCGCTAACGCCGTGAGCGTGTGCAAAACGCAAGCCGTGCCCTATGGCGTCACACTCATCATGGCTCCGTGGAACTACCCGTTTTTGCTAACACTCGAGCCGCTCGCCGGCGCCCTTGCCGCGGGCAATACCGTGGTCATCAAGCCGAGTGCCTATGCTCCGGCATCGAGCGCGGTGCTCAAGCAAATCTGTGAAGAGGCATTTGATCCGTGCCTGGTGACGGTTGTCGAGGGCGGGCGCGCCGAAAACGAAGCGCTGCTCGATGAGTGCTGGGACAAGATCTTCTTTACCGGTAGCGTTCCGGTCGGCAAACTCGTCATGGAGCGCGCAAGTAAAAACCTTACGCCCGTGACGCTTGAGCTGGGCGGAAAGAGCCCCTGCATCGTGGATGCGACGGCAAACTTGAAGGTTGCGGCGCGGCGTATCGCCTTTGGTAAATGGCTCAACGTGGGGCAGACCTGCGTGGCGCCCGACTACCTGCTGGTCGATGCGCGCGTGCACGACGAGCTGCTGGACCTCATCAGGGAAGAGGCCCGCCGTATGTTTGGCGAGCATCCGCTCGATAACGAGGATTATGGGCATATCGTCAACGCCAAGCATTTTGCGCGCGTGCGTGGGCTGATCGATCCCGATAAGGTTGTGCTTGGAGGCACGGCGCGCGAGTCATCGCTCAAGATTGAGCCGACGATTTTGGACGGCGTGACCCCCGATGACGCCGTGATGCAGGAGGAGATTTTCGGCCCCATCTTGCCGGTGCTGACGTTTGAGAGCCTAGACGAGGCCGAGACGTTTATTACGGATCGTCCGACGCCGCTGGCTCTGTATATCTTTAGCCAGGATCGCGCAGTTCAGCAGCGCTTTGTGCGTTACGTGCCCTTTGGCGGCGGCTGCGTCAACGACACGATTATGCACTTGGCTACGAGCCATATGGGCTTTGGTGGCATGGGTGCGAGCGGTATGGGGCAGTACCATGGACGCGAGAGCTTCGATACGTTTAGCCACAAGAAGAGCATCGTGAACAAGGCAACGTGGCTGGACGTGCCATTCCGCTATGCTCCTTACGCAAGCTGGAAGCACAAGTTCGTGCGCATGTTTGTGCATTAGAAAAGGGCGCAGGTAATACGAACAAGTGTTCCTATTACCTGCATTTTGCGTTAGACTACTGTTATGGAGCACGGATGGGCCAACTCCCTTTAGAAGGGATTTGGTATGAACGTAAGCGATGTTATTTCGTTATTGGCGTTGTTGATTGCGGCTATCGAACTCGGTCTGTTTATCGGCCGAATGAAATAGCCGCCCCCGCGTAAGCGAAGACGGCCACTTCTCACGATGAAAACGTGTATCGGAGTTGGCAAGACCCGCGGCAACGGGTGCCATCCGTGTTCCTATCTTATCTGCAAGCGTTCTGTCGCGCAAGCGTTGAGGCAAACGATTGAAGGACGCAGACAGGATGTATTTGTGTCCGCACGGGACCGTAGACTTCTCAATAAGGTTACACACCGGTTTATCCGGCCGTTAGAGGAGCTGCTATGTACGAGCCTTCGCGTGTTCTTCTGTCATTTCACATTGCAGGATTTCAGTATACCGATGGCGCCTTGGTCTTGGGCGATCTTAAAGCGGGCGATAAACTGACGCTGTGTGCCGAGCGCGATAATCCCCATGACCCCGAGGCAGTTGCGATCTACTATGGCAAGACCAAACTTGGCTACGTTCCGGGAAACGAGGTTGGCCCACTGTCCTTGATGATGTATTACGGCCACGAGGACGTATTTGAGGCCCGCGTGCAACAGGTTGCCCCCGAGCGCAGCCCGTGGCATCAGGTGCGCGTTGGGCTCTATGTGGTGGATGCTCGCTAATCGGTATGGGAGACTGCCATGTTTGATGACGATGACCTGTTCGATCTGACAGACGATCCGTTTGAGTGGGATACGCTACTCGATGACGATGAGTTGGAGCGGGATCGTAAGAAGCGGCAGGGCAAGAACGCCCAGGGTGACGCTTCGAAAAAGCAAGACAAGCGCCGCCGCGGACTGTTCGGCGGGCTCTTTGGCTAACCGCCGCATCGCTGTGTCTGTATACTTAGCACGAGTTGGATGCATTGCGAAATGAGGGCATAGACGATGATGTGGTTTACCGCCGACCTGCACCTGGGCGATACGAATATCTTGCACGACATGGATCGACCGTTTGATTCGGTCGAGGAGATGAACCGCAAGGTCATCGATGCCATCAATGAGTGCGTGGCTGCGGACGACCGCCTCTATATCCTGGGAGACTTTACGTATCGCTTGCCCATGGCGGAGGCGGTGCGCCTGCGCGAGCGTATCGAATGCAAGAATGCGACGCTCATCCGCGGTAACCATGACGGCGACTGGGAAGATTCCGACGCCCCGCAAATTTGGGAAGACGTGCGCGATTACCTGGAGATTGCTCCCGGCTATGCCAAGGGCCATCGTCTGGTTATGAGCCACTACCCCATGCTCAGCTGGAACGGCAAGGCACGTGGCGCCATTATGCTGCATGGGCATATCCACAGCAGGGGTGACCGCACCAACGCACGCAACCGCGATCGCGAGCGCCCGATCCTGCGCTATGACGTTGGCCTTGATGCCAACGACTACAGACCCGTAAGCCGCGATCAAATCCTGGGCTTCTTTGGACTGTAATTCTCGAACCACCACAAAGGGGACAGGCACCTTTGTGGTGGTTCTGGCGCCGTTGCCATTATGGCGGCGGCGCCTTTTTTGTCCGCGTGGCGCGGTAGAGTGTAGGCGGTTGAAATTTGCGTCCATCGAGGAGCTGCTATGAACGAGATCAAGTGCCCGCATTGCGGCGAAGTTTTTAAGGTCGATGCGTCCGGCTATGCGGATATCGTCAAGCAAGTGCGCGATGCCGAGTTCTCGCGCGATCTTGATGAGCGCGTAGCGGCGGCTCGACGCGAGGGCGAGCAGGCGCTGGAGCTTGAGCGTTCGCGTTCGGCGTCTGCCCTGCAGGAGGCGGAGTCTCAACGCGACGCTCAGCTTGTCGAGCAGAAGAACACTGCGGATCAGAAACTGGCGCAAGAGGTTGCCAAGCGCGATGCTGAGCTTGCCGAGCTGCGCGCTAAGCTCGAGGGCGCTGCCGCAGAGCGCGAGAGTGCAAGCCAGCGCGCGGCGGTTGAGGCACGAGCCAATGCTCAAAAAGAGAATGCCGAACTCCAGCGTGAGATTGATAGCCTGCGTGCGCAGCTTGGGCGCAAAGATGACGAAGCAAAGCTTGCCGAGTCGGCGGCGCGCAACGCTGCTCAAAACGATTTAGCTGCACGCGACGCTCAGATTGCCGAGCTGCAGGCCAGGCTTGCCGCGGCGGACAAGGCCCAGGAGATGGCGCTTGCCGCTGCCGCGGCAGAGTCGCAGCGTGAGCTCGATGCCGCTCGCAGCGAGGCCGAGCGCGCGTTTGCTGACTATCGCGCGAAGGTGCAAGAGAAGTTTTCCGCCGCAAAGGCTCAGTCCGAGCAAGAGGCCGAGGGCCTGCGTGCCCAGCTGCGCGAGCAGGAACTGATGGCAAAAATGAACCTGTCAGAGGCGGTCGCCGCGGCGGAGCGAGAGCGCGATGAGGCGCGTGCCAAACTGACGAGCGAGCTGGCGGTGCGCGATTCTCGCGAGGAACAGGTCAAGGCGGCACACGAGCTCGAGCTTGCGCAGGCCAAGCGCGCGAGCGATGACCTGATTCGCTACAAGGACGAAGAGATTGAGCGCCTTAAGGACATGAAGGTCCGCCTGTCCACCAAGATGGTGGGCGAGTCGCTCGAGCAGCACTGCGAGACCGAGTTTAACCGTCTGCGCATGACGGCGTTTCCTAACGCGTACTTCGAGAAGGATAACGATGCGTCCGAGGGCACCAAGGGCGACTTTATCTTCCGCGAGTGCGACGCAAGCGGTAACGAGGTCATTTCGATTATGTTCGAGATGAAAAACGAGAACGACGAGACCGCGACCAAGCACAAAAACGAGGACTTCTTTAAGAAACTCGATCACGATCGTCGCCAGAAAGGCTGTGAGTACGCGGTGCTCTGCACACTGCTCGAGCCCGAAAGCGAGCTCTATAACGCAGGGATAGTCGACGTGAGTTACCGCTATGAGAAGATGTACGTGATCCGCCCGCAGTTCTTCATTCCCATGATCACGCTGCTGCGCAACGCCGCCATGGGTTCGCTGCGCTATAAGCAGGAGCTGGCGGAGTACAAGCAACAGAACATCGACGTCACGAACTTCGAGGCCAAGATGGAGAAGTTCAAGAACGATTTCGGCCGCAACTATGAGCTTGCGAGCCGTAAGTTCCAGACGGCGATCGAGGAGATTGACAAGACGATTAGCCATCTGCAGAAAACCAAGGAGGCATTGCTGTCCTCCGAGAACAATTTACGTCTAGCCAACAAGAAGGCCGACGATCTTACCATTCGCAAGCTCACCTGGGGCAACAAGACCATGAAGGCGGCGTTTGACGAGGCGCGCGGGGCTGCGACAGGGGCAAACGATGAGCCCGCCGAGGCGGATTCGTATGAGGTCGAGGATGCCGAGTAGGGGATAGCGTATAGTGCAAAAGCGGGGCCGCTGGCGATATTGCCAACGGCCCCGCTTCGTTCCAGTATGTACGGCTAGTCCTCGAGCAGGTCCTCGATAAAGCCGACGCGGTAGTTTTTGAAGATGACCTCGCCGCCGTCTTGCGTGGCATCCAGGTCGACATCGCCCATGATGCCAAAGTCGTGGTCGCCATCCTCGTCGGCAAAAATCTGGTGCACGTGCCACACGTGATCGGTCTTCTCGTCGCTCCCGTCGATGGTAAACATCGCGGCGCTGCGGGCATCTCCGTCGGTGAGGATTTCCTCGTGCTGCTCATGGTAGGCATCGAGCGCCTTTTGCCAGCGGACCTCGCTCATGCCCCAGTCCTCGTCGAGTTCGCCCAGGTCGCGAACGTGCTCGCGGGCGGCAAGGGTCACGCGGCGGAAGAGTGCGTTGCGCACCAGCAGCGTGCAGCCGCGACGGTCCGCAACGACCTCGTCGATGCCCTGCGGCGGCGCGTCGTCGAGGGCCGCCGGGTTGCCGGCGTTCTCCCACTCGTCCACCAGGCTCGAGTCGACCGAGCGCACCACAAAGCCGAGCCACGAAATGATGTCGCGCAAGCGCTCATCGCGCTTCTCAATGGGCACGGTGCGATCGAGGGAGCGGTAGGCCTCGGCTAGGTAGCGCAGCAGAATGCCCTCGGAGCGGGCGATGCCGAGCTTTTGGATATAGCCCTTAAAGTCGCTCGCGCTCTCCAACATGTCGCGCAGGACGCTCTTGGGCGAGAGCTGGTAGTCGTTGGCCCAAGGTACTTCCTGGCAGTACTTGTCGAAGGCGGCATCGAGCAAATCCTCGAGCGGCTTTTCGTAGGTGACATCCTGGATGCGCTCCAAGCGTTCCTCATATTCGACGCCGTCAGCCTTCATTTCGGCCATCGCGCGGTCGCGCGCAGCGCGCTCCTGTGCGCGCAGCACCTGCTTGGGGTCCTCGAGCGTTGCCTCGACCATCGAGATCAGATCCATGGTATAGGTCTCGCTCTCGGGATCGAGCAGCTCCAACGCGGCAAGCAAGAACGGCGAGAGCGGCTGATCGAGCGCAAAGTCCTCGGGCAGATCGACCGTCAGTGCATAGTCAATGTCTGGCGCGGCGTCAGTCGGGGCGTCGGGCGCGGGCGGCACCTCGGTGCGAACGACGACGCCGGAATCGATGAGCGTGGCGAAGATTTCGTCGGCGCGAACCTCGAGCTTGGCCTTTTCCTCGGGGGTCTGCAAGCTCGTCTCGATGAGGTCGTGTACGCGGACTCGGGCATCGCCGCCCTGCTCGACCACGCTAATCACCATGGAGTGCGTGATGCGAAGGCGCGGCTTGAGCGTCTCGGGCTGCGTCTCGATCAGGCGCTCAAAGGTCTGCTTGTTCCAGGTGACAAAGCCCTCGGGGGCCTTCTTCTTTTTAATCTTGCGGAGCTTCTTGGGGTCGTCGCCCGCCTTGGCCATGAGTTTGGCGTTCTCGATCTCGTGCTCCGGGGCCTCGGCGATGACCATGCCCTCGGTATCGAAGCCCGAGCGGCCGGCGCGACCGGCAATCTGATGGAACTCGCGGGCGCGCAGGCGACGCATCTTGTAGCCGTCGAACTTGGTGAGCGCGGTGAGTACCACGGTGTGGATGGGTACGTTGATGCCGACGCCGAGCGTATCGGTGCCGCAGATGACGGGCAGCAGGCCCTGCTGCGCCAGGCGCTCCACCAGCAGGCGATAGCGCGGCAACATGCCGGCATGGTGCACGCCGACGCCGCATCCAAGCAGGCGTTTGAGAATCTTACCAAAGGCCGTGGAGAAGCTCGTCCCCTTTGCCGCTTCTTTGATGGCCTCGCGCTGCTCCTTGCTGGCGATGCCAAAATTGGCGAGCGACTGTGCCGTTGCAAGGGCGGCATCCTGGCTAAAGTGCACGATATAGAGCGGGGCCTCGCCGCGGCGCATGGCGAGCTCGACCGTGCCCTCGAGGGAGGTCGTCACGTAGTCGTAGCTCAGCGGCACGGGGCGCGGGGCATCGACGACCAAGTCGCAGGTAGCACCGGTGTGTTCCTCGAGTGAGGCGGCGATGGCAGTGACATCGCCGAGCGTGGCGCTCATGAGCATGAATTGCGTGTGGGGCAGGGTGAGCAGCGGCACCTGCCAAGCCCAACCGCGGTCGGGGTCGGCAAAGTAGTGGAACTCGTCCATGGCCACGCAGCCCACGTCGGCATCTTCGCTCTCGCGCAGTGCGTCGTTGGCAAGGATCTCTGCCGTGCAGCAGATGACGGGTGCCTTGGTGTTGATATGCGTGTCGCCGGTAATCATGCCTACGTTATCGCGGCCGAGCACCTGCACCAGGTCGAAAAACTTTTCGCTGACCAGGGCCTTGATGGGGGCCGTGTAATAACAGCGCTTGCCCTGCGCCATGCCCATAAAGAGCATGCCCAGCGCGACAAGCGACTTACCCGAGCCGGTCGGCGTGCCTAAGATGACGTGATCGCCGGCGGCCAGGTCCATGAGGGCCTCTTCCTGGTGGTCCCACAGCTCAATGCCGCGGTCGCTCGTCCATTCAAAGAAGCGTTCGAAGGACTGATCGGGCGTGAGCCACGGCTCGGGCTCGCTGCCGTCCTCGGGCTCCCACCAGGTGGGGGAGAGTGCGCCGAGCGAGCCGAACTCTGCCTCGGTTCCCGTGCCGCCCGAGAATGAGCTGGCAGCGCCGGCGCCGGAGACGGTGCTGGCGGCGGTATCTGTCGTGCTTTGCGTCATGTGGTAACTTTCTCTCGCGTTTGTCCGCCATCCATTATGGCGTAGCGTCGCATCGATGCGTTCGCAGGCAAGAAAATGCAGGAAATGGGCGTTCTGCCAGCCGTTTGGTGCAGTCGCCAGCTAAGTGAGTAGACTTTTTGCGATATCGCGAGCACATGGTTTTTACGCAAGGGCTCTACCTGCGGTTTTAGTTTTCGCCATACGGGTTGTGCTTGGTTGTTGCCAAAAAGTCTACTCACTTAGGTTTGAGGGCCGTTCGTCGGCACCTATTTGCGTTTGGTTACCGGCGCAGCGACTGTCAAAAGCCCCTAGGACTCCTGCGGCAGGCGCTTCTTGCCCTTGCGGGCGCGGTTTCTAAAGTTCTCGACGGCTTCTTCCATGCCCAGAGGCACATAGGTGAGCTCATCGAGGTTATCGGGCAGGTAGCAGGCAAGACTTTGCTCCTGCATGTGACCCGCCGTGAGCACATCGTCACTGGGATGTGCGCCGGGTGTGGCGCAAATGCCATAGACGACGGCACCCATCTCGCGCGTGCGACGCTCGTATTCGGTCTCGGGGTGCTCGGGATGGTCGCGGCGGACGTCGTCGCTTACCCAAAGCGTGTCGTAGCCGGCCGCAGCAAACTGCCCCAAGGCGTAGTCGCGCAATGGCTTACTGTCGGTTCGCAGTGTGACGGTGGCACCGGCTGAAAAGAGCGGACGGTACAGCATTAGGTGGTCGACATGGACGAGTCGCGTTTTGGCGTACTTGGCCTTGGGCTGCGGCGTGGGAAAGTTGATGGTGATGGCATCGAGCTCGCCTGCGGCAAATAGCTGCGGCAGCGATGCGGCACCTCGGGGCAGGACGAGTGCGTTGGACAGCCTCTGCTCGCAGATTTTCTGTGCGGCATAGGCGATGCAGATGGGCTCCTGGTCCATACCGATAAAGAGCGTGTTTGGCTCGTGGGCCGCGCGCTCTACAAGGTACGTTCCCTTGCCACAGCCAAGGTCCAGGTGAAGGTGTTCGAAAGGCTTGCTGCCTGCGGGCGCACAGGCCTTGCGCCAATCTCCGGCATAGGCCTCGGGGTTCGTCTCAATCGCATCGGCGTAGCGCTCCAGGCGCTCCTCGAGCACAAAGTTCTTAGGGGTGCGAACGTGAACGGCTCCCATGAGGCTCCTTGGTCATACGTATGGAACACATTGCAGGCGCGTTCCGTCAATGGGTTGGAAAAAGATGGGCATAGTTTGCCCGAACGTTGCGGTGCGGCCCGGCGGCGAGTCGTCGATGCCTACAGGCGCTTGAGGATTACATAGCGGTTGAGCTCGCCGCTACGGCCGTCGGCATGGAAGCGCTCAAGCTCGCGCACGGGGACCTCGCCGCTCTTGTAGAACGTACGGACGCCGCGCACCAGGTCGGTGATCTGCTGATCGTCAAAGTGATGGCAATAGCGGTAGGCGTGGCGGTCGTTTTGCCAGCCAATGAGGTGGTCGCCGGCTTCAAACTGCGCGGAATCGTAACCTTCAAACGGCGGGGTAAGCTCGGCGCGGGCTTCGGCGCGAACGGCCTTGCGCGCCATGCGCTCGTCATTCATAAACTCCCAAAAGCTGATGGCGATGATGCCGCCCGGGCGCGTCTGGCGCACCAGGGTGTCGAGCACGCGTACGCGGTACTCGCACGACGGCACGTGGTGCATAAAGCCAAAGCAGACCGAGATATCGGCGAGCGGGGCGTCGAAAAGCACGTCGGGCGTCTCGGCGGGATTGAGCTTCATGAGGGCGTCGAGCACATCGAGTTCCTGGAAGTGCAGGTTGGGAATGCGCAGGGCGTGGCCACGTGCATCGATGGCCAGGTCCTGGCATGAGTCGACGCCATAGAACTCAAACGGGCAGCTGGCGTCTGCCGAGGGGTTTGCGCCATCGACGCCCTTGGCGGCAAGTGCGCCGCCGGCGGCAAAGTTCTCGAATCGCATGTTTCCACAGGCAAGATCGAAGACGCGGACGGGATGCTCGATCGTGGCGACGTCGAGCTGCTCGAGCGCTATGTCCATAGTGCGCACCCAGCCGGGCCACGGTGCCTGGCGCGTATCGGAGAAGGAGGCGGAGTGCTCGCGATAGAACGTATTGTTGAGCTGAATGAGCGATGAGGCGAAATCGCGGTTCACGGCGCGGAACTCCCTCCGTTGGCGGTGCGGAATAAACAGTACGACCATACTACCGTTAACGCCGCAACGGGGACAACCGAGCTGTGGGTCATTGCTTTGTTTGGACACATTTCCGCAGCTCATATGTGCCCGCAACCGCCGGTTGTCAAAAATCTCACTAGAATAGGTGGCATACTTTTGGCGGTGGCGGATAGATTTTTAACTGTGCAAGGCGCCTTAAGAACAGCAACGGTCCGGCGGCACGGCTGGCAAAAGCATAGGAGGAACCATGAATGTAGAAACTGCGCAGCGGCTCGCCGACCTTCGCCGCAGCAAGGGCTTTAGCCAAGAAGGGTTGGCGCGAAAGCTGGGGCTGTCGCGCCAAGCGGTCAGTAAATGGGAGCGCGCGGAGAGCTCGCCCGATACCGAGAACCTGATCTCGCTTGCCAAGCTCTATGGCGTGAGTCTGGACGAGCTGCTCAATCCGAGCGACGAGATCGAGGACGATATCGAGTTTGAGAACGAGGACCGCGCCCGCCAGCGCGAGGCCGAGGCGGCGGAACGCGCCCGTACCCACGAGGCGGCGGCACGCGCAACCGAGGCGGCAACGCAGGCAAGTGATGCGGCTGCCAAGGCGGCGCAAGCTGCAAGCTGGAGCGCGCAGGCGGCTAACGCCGCGACGGCGCAGGTGACGGGCACCGGTGCGGTCAATCCGACTCCGGTGAAAGGTCCGTTCCAGTCGTTTCCGTATTGGGCCGTGTGCTGGCTGTTGTTCTTTTTGCTGATGTTCCTGTTTGGTGGCGGCCCCTTTGCTGCACTGATTTTCTTTACGATCCCCATCTATCACTGGGTGGCGCGTGCGCTCGATGGCGACTGGGCACGCGGGGATATTCAGGTTGGTCCGGCGCCGGTGGCAGTTAGGGCTCAGGATGTTTCCGTTGCGGTTGATACTGACGTGGCTACCGCGACCAGCGCTGAGCCGAGTGTCAAAGAGGGTGATGAATGATGAAGCTCTCGCGTGAGTCTAAGGTGCGCCTGGGCGTTGGCATCGGGGCGTTTGTGCTCATTATCGGGCTTGTCTTTGGCGCTTCGCGGCTATTGGCTCATTCCGATATTGTGCGTACGACCGGTATTCTATCTGGCCATTTGTCTGATTTTGACGATATGTTTGACGAGGACGATTCCTTGAATAGCGGTAACTATTCCGCTCGGCCTCAGCAGCTTTCGAGCACGACTTTTGATGCCGATGAGTTCCGCTACCTCGATTTCGATATCAATGCGGCTTCGGTGGACGTCAAGGTTGTTGATGGCAACAAGGCTCGCGTTATCGAGCGGGGACGCGTTGCCAAGGGTATGGATGCCTCCAAGGCCGCGACGCAAAACATCGCATCCGTCGAGGACTCGACGCTCAAGGTTTCCCAGTTTGGAAGTGATGACGGTAAGGCAATCGATCGCTCAGTTACGGTCGAGCTGCCGCGCCGTGTTGCCGAACATCTGAAGGGGATCAACGCGCACGTGGGCTCGGGTGATCTGCAGATTGCCGGTGTCATCTGTGATGGTTTTGACCTTTTCCTGGGTGCGGGAGATGTAGAGTTTACGGGCAGCGTGACTGATGCGCTCAGTGCTGAGGTCGGTTCGGGCGATGTGACGTTCGAGCTCTACCAGGCCCCCGCGAAGTCGATGGACGTAAGCGTGGACTCGGGCGATGTGGAGATAACGGTTCCGAACTCTACGGGCTTTAAGGCGAGCCTCACCGTGGGCAGCGGTGACTTCGAGAGCGATTTCCTTCCGCTTGGCTACGATGGCGAGACCATATTGAATCTTGAATTCGACAACGGTGATAAGTCTGCCACGTATCGCTTTAAGGTCGGTTCGGGCGACATGTCGTTTGATTCGGAGTGACGGGTGGTTTTCGGAGACTCGCAAACGTAGCTGCGCTGTTTGATGAAGGCGCCGAAGCCGAGATTGGCTCCGGCGCCTTTGCCTTTACAATGGGGACATGGAACAGATTATCTTGAACATACTCGAGGCCCTGCGTTGCGGCGAGACTGTAGACGACAAGGCACTCGTCAAACTGATACATGCCGAGGCGCGCCGCGAGGGTGCCGATAAGCGCGATCTGGCCAAGCGCCGACTGCTGCCGTTTTACCAGCGGGTTAAACGTGAGGAACCAGCTCGTTGGGCTGGGTGGAATGTCGATGCCGAGCTGGAGCGTCAACTGCTGCAGGTGCTACGCATGAAGCCGCGCCGCACGGCTTCGGGCGTAGCGACCATTACCGTCATCACCAAGCCCTGGTCGTGCTCGGGCGATTGCCTGTTTTGCCCCAACGACCTGCGCATGCCCAAGAGCTATCTGCACGCTGAACCGGCGTGCGCCCGTGCGGAGCAAAATTGCTTCGACCCGTATCTGCAGGTGAGCGCTCGCCTGACCGCACTTTCGCAGATGGGACATGCGACCGATAAGATTGAGCTCATCGTGCTCGGCGGTACCTGGAGCGACTATCCGCAAGGCTATCAGACGTGGTTTATGTCGGAGCTCTTCCGCGCGCTCAATGACGATGCCGTGGCCGGCGTGGCGGCCAACCCCATGTTGGCGCGTCCGGGTATCAGCCGTGCCGAGGCGGGGCGCCTGCTCGATGACGCGCCTGCCGACGCCCTGCCGCCGGTGGTGGCGAAGCGTCGCGAGCGCTATCGGGCAGCTGGCATTGCGACAGACGAGGTTGAGCTTGCTGCCGGCGTTGCCGACGAGCAGGAGCGTGTGGATGCTGCCGTGGGCGGCTATAACCGTGCAGTGCGTCGCCTGTACGGCTCCGGTACGCCCTGGGGCGAGGTCGCCGAGTGGCAGACGGCGACGATGGAAGAGCTTGAGCGGCAGCAGCGCATCAACGAGACGGCGAAGCATCGCGTGGTCGGGCTCGTTATCGAAACGCGTCCCGATGCCGTAACGCCGCAGGCGCTCACGCTCATTCGTCGTCTGGGCTGCACCAAGATTCAGATGGGTATCCAGAGCCTCGACCAGCACCTGCTCGATATCAACGAGCGTCGTATTTCGGTGGCACAGATTGAGCGGGCGTTTTCGCTTGCGCGCCTGTTTGGCTTTAAGATTCATGCGCATTTTATGCTCAACTTGCTGGGCGCCACACCCGAGGGGGACAAGCGCGACTACGAGCGCTTTATGACCGAGGGGGCCTTTACGCCCGACGAGGTCAAGGTTTACCCGTGTGCGCTCATCGAGGGCTCGCGTCTGGTGGGCTGCTACGAGCGCGGCGAGTGGCGCCCCTATACCGAGGAAGAACTGCTTGATGTACTAGCCGACGACATCGTGGTGACGCCGGCGTTCTGCCGTATCAGTCGTATGATCCGCGACTTTAGTTCCGATGACATCATGGTGGGCAACAAGAAGCCCAACCTTCGCCAGCTGGTCGAGAATCGCCTGGCGGCGCAGGGCAAGGGCGCCAAGGTGCGCGAGATTCGCTATCGCGAGATCAGCACGGCGGGCGCCGACCTGGGCGAGTTGACCCTTGACGAGGACGTGGCGTACGAGACGCCGGTGACACATGAGCGCTTTTTGCAGTGGGTGACGCCGCAGGGCAAGATCGCGGGCTTTTTGCGCTTGTCGCTGCCCGACCGCGCGTTTGTTGCCGCGCATGCGGACGAGTTGCCGACGACGCCGGACGAGGCGATGATTCGCGAGGTGCACGTGTATGGCATGGCAGCGCGCGTGGGCGATCAAGGCCAGGCGGCTCAGCATCATGGACTGGGGCGCTCGTTGGTGGAGCGTGCGTGCGAGATTGCCCGGGATGCGGGTTATGCGCGTATCAACGTGATTAGCGCGATCGGTACGCGCGAGTACTATCGCCATTTGGGTTTCTACGACCACGGACTCTATCTGCAAAAGGAGCTCTAAATGAACAAGCCGAGTGTTTCTGCCGGCGTCGTTGCCGGCGTTGCTCTGGGAGCCGCGGCGCTTGGTGCGGCCGCTGTCGCTGTTCGTGCTGTCTGTCTGCAGGTTGCGCGAACCCGCAATGGGTTGGCGCGTGTGAAACGCGTGCACGATGAGGGCGGCGATGAGATTCGCGTGTTGGTGCAAGGCGGAGTCTACCAAAGCGCAAGCTACGTTGGCGAGCGTTGGGCAGAGCCCGTCTTTGCGTACTATCGTGCGTTTGACGACGCGTTTGAGGCCGAGCGCGCAATGCATGACGCCTATGGTCACGGTATCGACCGCATGCTCATGCTGGGCGGCGGCGGGTTTGCCTATCCCAAGTTTGCGCTGATGTCGCACGAGAGCTTGCGCATGGACGTCATTGAGTACGATGCCGAGATTACGCGCCTGGCGCGCCGTTGGTTCTACCTGGACGAGCTGGAGCGCACGGTGGGCGATCGCCTGCGAGTGATTACCGCTGAGGCTCGCTCGTATCTGGGCGTGACGAGCGTGGGTCATCGTCGCTACGATGTGGTCGTGAGCGATTGCTTTGGCGGTGCCGAGCCCGTACGCGAGCTGGCGACGGTTGAGGCATTGCGTTTAGTGCGGGGCAGCCTGAACCCCGGGGGTATCTACGTGGCCAATATCGTGAGCGCAAACGAGGGGAGCGATGTGACGTTCCTGCGCGATTGCGCTGCCACGGCACTCGAGGTATTCGCCCACGCCTGGGTGGTCCCATGTGGCGATGCGGAGTTTGGCGGCGAAGAGAATTACCTGCTCATCGCCAGCGACGGCGACTACGCCTTTGCCGAAGCCGTGCCTTTCAATGCCGACTTCCTCGGCACCGCTCTCCACGACTAGCGCGTCTCCCTGCGACCAATCTGTTTATGAAGGGGCTTCTTTAGCTACTTCTTGGTTATGCCAAAGTAGCTCAACAAGCCCCGTCCCAAAAAGACTGGTCTTATGCGTGGTCGCGCCAGCTGAGGACGCGCTGCTTCATACCCTCGATGTCGAGCACGCCTTTGGCGAAGCCTTTGCGCACAAGCTCCTCGGGAACGTACTCGTCGTAGCGATCAAAATAAGGCACCTCGCCGGGATAGACGAGCTCGATGGGGTCGAAGTCCTTCTCAGCCTCGGCGGCGAGCACCTCGAAGAACGTCTCCTCATCGGCCTTCATCTTAAACTGCATAAAGTATGGACGCGACGGATCGAGCCCGCGAAGGTCCAGCTCCGCGGCGCATTTAATCTTGAGCATGCGCTCGAGCGCCAAAAAGGCGTAGCTTCCCAACCAGGGGAAGAGCACCCAGGTGTCGCCGCCCAGGTTAATGAGCGGTTTAGTTCCCGCGCCCGAAATCTCGGCGGTATGACGAGCCTGTGCAAGGCGTGCCCGTGCGTTGCCCATGAGGTACGGATATGCCGCGTGCTCGTTGAGCGCCTTGCGCATGCGCTCGAGTACGTGTGTATTGATATCGCCGGGACAGTCGCCAAAGTAGGCCGGCACACGGCCCTTGACCTGCGTGGCAAAGACGGTATGACGCTTCCAGTCCACTTCCTCGACAATCCAGCAGTGTCCGGCGATGGCGATGCGCTCACCGGGCGGTGGGGGATTGACGATCGTGCCCAGCTCGGCCGATTCGCTGCGAACGGTAAACTCCTCGTTTTCCTGGAACACGGCGTAGAACTTAAAGTTGTTGATGATGCGCTCGCCAGCGAGGCCCACGATGAGCCCACCGCCCTCGGTGACCTGGATGTGGTCGATCTTGATGAGGTGGCGCAGCAGTACGCGATAGTCATCGGCCGAGACGCGGTGGAAATAGCTGAGCGTGAGCACGCGCTGAGCAAGCTCGGCCGGTGTGAGCTCGCCGGTGCTGGCGAGCGTCGACATGGTCTGGTGATAGAGCAAACTGTAGGGGAGTCGATCGAGCTCGGGCGGCTCGACCCACTTTTCCTCGCGATAGAGTTGTACGAGCGCGATGCCCTGGAGGAGCTTCCACGGAATGGTCTCGGGCATCATCGTGCGCGGCTCGGGTTCCTCCTCGCGCATGACAAACCACATCTCGGGCGGAAGATCGCGGCGTCCCGTGCGTCCCATGCGCTGCAAAAAGGAGCTGACGGTAAACGGTGCATCGATCTGGAACGCGCGCTCCAGGCGACCGATATCAATGCCGAGCTCCAGCGTGGAGGTGGTGACGGTTGTCTGCGCCTGTTCCTCATCGCGCATGAGCTCTTCTGCCGTCTCGCGTAGCGATGCCGAAAGATTGCCGTGGTGGATGAGAAAGCGGTCGGGCTCGTGTCGGCTCTCGCAGTAGCTGCGCAGCATGGAGCATACGGCCTCTGCCTCCTCGCGCGAGTTGGCAAAGACCAGGCACTTGCGGCCGCGCGTATGTTCAAAGATGTAGCCCATGCCGGGGTCGGCGTTTTCGGGCGCGGTGTCGGTGGGGTTGAGAAGTGCCTGTTCGGTTGCCCGTGGGATGTCGACTTCGCCCTCGGGGGCCGAGGAAGCGCGGCGATCCCTGGAAGTAGCCTTGTCCTGTGCCTGTTCGCGACGCTGGCGGCGCTCCTCCTGCGTGAGTTGTCCGCTGTGACGTCTGTCCTGGGTGCCGGTGGGTAGTGCCGTGGGCGTCGCCGCCTCGATGCGCTCGCACGCAAGCACCTCGGCCTCTTGGGGACCTGCGCTCTCGAATCCTCGCTGCTGTGCCTGGGGGCCCGAGTTGTAGAAGTGCTCCATGGAGATGCGCCATACGCGGCGCGGTTCCTCAAAACGGGGGATAACGCAGTCACGTCCCGTTCCCTGCGAGAGAAAAGCGCCCGTGCGCTCGGGGTCGCCGATGGTGGCCGAAAGGCCAATACGGCGGGGCGGGACGCCCGCCCCGCGCGGAAAGCGCTCCATAAAGCAGAGGGGCTGCCCCCCCC
>UQKQ01000002.1 GCA_900541645.1 uncultured Collinsella sp. | reverse complement strand
ACGTTCGGCCGTGCGCGGGCGCCCGGTCGGCGGCCCGTTCTGGGCGCGCCTCAATCGTAGCCCGAGACGGGCCCGGGCTGACAATTTCGACTGTAATGGACGTTCCTAAACGACTAGTCATCGGGGACAGTCTTTGCCGATCTGCCCGCTCGCCGGCCGGGCTGACAAGGGCTGTCCCTGGCGGCACTCATTTAAGTCTGTCCCCAATGAGTGGCCAGGTGCGGCGCTTGACTTCAACCCCGCTTTAACGGGTACCATCCTCTATGTCTGTAACGCCATATAGACCGAGGGGATATATCTATGACCGCAACTGCACCCGCAGCACCCGCTAAGGTGTACTTCACCAACCTGCGCACGCATGCTCGCGAGAGCCAGCTCGACAAGCTCAAGCGCCTCATCCGTCACGCCGGTATCGAGCAGATTGACTTTGAGAACAAGTTCGTCGCCATCAAGATTCACTTTGGCGAGTTGGGCAACCTGAGCTTTTTGCGCCCCAACTACGCCCGCGCCGTCGCGGATGTCGTGAAGGAGCTGGGCGGCAAGCCCTTCCTTACCGACTGCAATACGCTCTATGTCGGTAGCCGCAAAAACGCGCTCGAGCACATCGATACCGCCTACCAGAACGGCTTTACCCCGTACGCCACGGGCTGCCAGGTCATCATCGCCGACGGCCTCAAGGGTACCGACGAGGCGCTCGTCCCGGTCGAGGGCGGAGAGTACGTGCACGAGGCTAAGATCGGCCAGGCGCTCATGGATGCCGATATCGTGATTAGCCTCACCCACTTTAAGGGCCATGAGCAGGCCGGCTTTGGCGGCGCCATGAAGAACCTGGGTATGGGAGGCGGCAGCCGTGCCGGCAAGATGGAGCAGCATGCCGCCGGCAAGCCGAACGTCGCGACCGAGCACTGCATTGGCTGCCGTGCCTGTGAAAAGATCTGCGCGCACAACGCTATCTCGTTTGACGACACCCGCGAGCGCGAGCTTGCCAACGGCAACGCCCGCACGGTGCACGTGGCCGCCATCGACCACGATCGCTGCGTGGGCTGCGGACGCTGCATTGCGGCGTGCAACCAGGACTGCATCAAGCCCGACTATGATGCCGCGGCCGACGTACTCAACTACAAGATCGCTGAGTACACGAAGGCCATTGTTCAGGACCGTCCGAGCTTCCACATCTCGCTCGCCATGGACATCAGCCCCAACTGCGATTGCCATCCCGAAAACGACACGCCCATCGTCAACGACATCGGCATGTTCGCGAGCTTCGACCCGGTCGCCATCGACCAGGCCTGCGCCGACGCCGTCCTGGCGTCCGAGCCGCTGCCTAACACCGAGCTTACCGACAGCGCGGCCAAGATGGAGCATAATCACGAGCGTCTGGAGGGCGAGCAGGCCAAGGATCCCTTCTGCATCACGCATCCCGACACCGACTGGCGCGCGTGCATCGCGCATGCCGAGAAGATCGGCCTGGGCACGAGCGAGTATGAGCTCATCGAGGTCAAGTAGCACCTAGCTATTGAACATATCAAGTGACTTTGTGGCGTAAGTCGAGCAAAAGCCGCCCGCGAGCACAGCGCTCGCGGGCGGTTTTCCGGAAGTATGCGGCAAATTTCGAGACCGCCGAGCACACGACGTTTTTTGGCAACAAAACTCCTGATAAATTGTTGATAAAACTGCGGTCTGGTCGGCAGTTCCAGATTTTGCCGCATACTTCCGAAAATAGGGGGTCAGATAAAGCCCCGGACGTTGCTTTTTGCCTAAAAATTCTTTCCGAGGAAGTCGTCGACCGTATTCCAGTAGAGCTCGGGGTCAACTTGCGCACTCTTGGCGTGGGTGGCGCCATGGATGGTGAGCTTTTGCTTGACCTTGCTGGCGCACGCGTCGTAGTTTTGGTCGAGCATGTCGTACGGCACAAAGGTGTCCTGGTCGCCGTGGATAAACAGCATGGGAACCGTCGCGTGTTTGAGTTGCTCCACGCTGCTCGCCGTATGAAAGTCGTAGCCTGCACGCACGTTGCACACCAGGTTCGCCACATCGAGCAAGGGGAAGCTGGGCAGGCCGAACACGTCCTTGAGCTGTAGGGAAAACTCGTCCCAAACACTCGTATAGCCACAGTCCTCGATGATGCACCTAACATTAGAGGGTAGCGATTCCCCCGCGACGTTCATGGCCATCGCCGCACCCATCGACTCACCAAAGACCAGGATGCGCGCCTCGGGGTCGGCCTGAACGATTTGCTCGATCCATGCGACGATGTCGAGGCGCTCGGGCCAGCCCATGCCGATATAGTCGCCGCCGGAGCGCTCGTGGGCGCGGGCGGCGGGTGCGAGTACGTTCATGCCGCGGTCGTGGAAGCGCTTGACGTATCGGGCCATACCGATGGGCTCATCGGTGTATCCGTGTAGGCAGACAGCGTAATCGTGGGTGTTCTCCGAGGCGGCGAAATACCAAGCGGCGAGCTCGGTTCCGTCATCGGCGGTGAGGCTGCTGCTCTTGCGGTTTTCCTTAAACCATGCCCGCGCCTCGGTGTCCTCGGCATCCGGCTGCTCACCTTCTTTGTCGTTCTTGCTATCCTGCATCATCTTCATGGTGTACGGCGCTTGGGGGTTCAAGGCAAAGTCAAACAAAAAGTTGCCGGCAAATCCAAGCAGCGCGACGACGAGCACCAACGCAACAACGCCGGCTATCTTGAGTTTCCGATGGGGGTGTGCGCTTTGAGGCATTTACGGTTCTCCTTATAGATGTTAATACATCAACATTTAAAACAAGCGCATTATGGATGTTCGCCGTTGATGCGTCAACAAGCAAAGAATGGGTAAACAAAGGGACACGTATGGTGCAAATTTCGCACGTACCCAGACGCTTTGATATAGTGTTGAGAACTCTTTACATTGGAGGATGTAACCGGCATGTCCGATTCGAGCGACAGTTCTAAGCCGCGACCCAAGACCGCGGCCGTTCCGCACTACACGGTGGGCGAGGAGATCATGAACTCCGTCACCCATGGTGTCGGCTGCCTGCTGGGCATTGCGGGCCTGGTGCTCCTGATCGTATTTGCTGCCCTGCGCGGCGGCGGCCCGGCCCACATGGCCGCGGCGATTGTCTATGGCGTCAGTATCATCCTCGAATACTTGGCCTCCACGCTCTATCACGCGATTCAGCCCGCTCGCGCCAAGCGCGTGTTTCGCATCATCGACCACAGCTGCATCTACCTGCTTATTGCCGGCAGCTATACGCCGTTTTGCCTCATCACGCTCGCAAACGACGGTGGCGCTGCACTGTTCTTTGCCGTGTGGGCCATCGCCATTATCGGCATTGCCCTCGAGTGCTTTATGCGCGAGCGTCAACCACACTGGGTAAGCGGCCTGGTCTATCTGCTGATGGGCTGGCTCGTCGTCTTTAAGCTGCCCGAGCTCGTGTCGCTGCTCAACCCCGTGGCGCTTGCCCTGCTCGCTGTCGGCGGCGTGTGCTACACCGTGGGCGTGCCGTTCTACATCGCCAAAAACGTGCGCTATCTGCACAGTGTTTTCCACTTATGGGTGCTCGCCGGCAGCATCTTCCAGTTCATGGCGGTGATTCTCTTCGTAATCTAGCGATCGCGTCTGTGCCCGCGGACCTATCCAAGCGGCCGTCGGGCGCAATTGCCCTATCCGTCACCTACGCTTACTACCCAACGTCCCGAATCTTGGAGGTTCGAGAAACTCCCGATGGACATAACCATCTCCCTTATCACTACCCTCGTTTTGACCCTCATCAACGGCTACTTCTCTATGTCCGAGATGGCGCTCACCACGGCCAAGCGCGCCGTGCTGGAGCATGAGGCCGAGGAAGGCGACAAGCGCGCCGAGCGTGCCATTAAGCTGGCTGCCGACTCCGACCAGCTGCTCGCCACCATCCAGGTCGCCATCACGCTCGTGGGCTTCGCCTCGTCCGCCGTTGCCTCGACGAGCCTGTCCGACCCGCTCGCCACGTGGCTCATGAGCTTTGGCATCGCGCCGCTCTCCGCCATCGCGCGCGGCCTGGCGCCGGTCATCATCACCGTCGCCGTCGCCTTTGTGTCCATCGTGATCGGCGAGCTCGTGCCCAAGCGCATCGGCCTTGCTAACGCCGAGGGCGTATCCAAGCAGGTCGTGGGACCGCTCTCCGTATTCCAAAAGATCGCCCGTCCGCTCGTGTGGCTGACTGGCGCTTGCTCCGATGGCCTGGCCCGCATCTTGCGTATCAAGAGTGCCGACGACCGTCAGAACGTCTCGGAGGAAGAGATCAAGTACATGGTCTCGGAGCAGGACGACCTGCTCGACGAGGAAAAGCGCATGATCCACGAGATCTTCGACCTGGGCGACACCGTTGCCCGCGAGGTCATGGTGCCGCGCGTGGACACCACCATGTGCGAGGACGACGAGACGGTCGCCGACGTGTTGTCCACCATGCGCCAGACCGGCTTCAGCCGCATCCCCGTCTATCACGAGGACCCCGACAACGTCGCGGGCATCGCGCACATCAAGGACCTGATCCAGCCCGCGCTCGATGGCAAGGGCGACCAGCCCATCGCCGGCTTTTTGCGCGACGCCACCTTTGTGCCCGACACCAAGGACATCCTGCCGCTGCTGTCCGAGATGCAGACCTCGCACGACCAGATCGTGGTCGTCGTGGATGAGTACGGCGGCACGGCCGGCATCATCACCATCGAGGACATCGTCGAGGAGATCGTGGGCGAGATCGAGGACGAGTTCGACCCCGACAACAAGTACCTCACGCGCCTTTCGCGCCGCGAGTGGCTCGTCGATGGGCGTTTTTCGTGCGATGACGCGATTGAGCTTGGTTGGCCGCTCGAGGAAAGCGATGATTATGAGACCATCGCCGGCTGGATTTTGGAGCTTTGCGACTCGGTGCCCGACATCGGAGAGGTGTTTGAGGTCGCGGGGTACAAGTTTAAAGTGCAGTCGATGCGTGGCCAGCGCATCTCGCTCATTCGCGTGATCGCTCCGGCCGAAACCGATAAGAAGGATTCCGAGTCTTCGGCAGAGAAGCCGGCGGCGTCGGGTGCGGGCTCTGTGGATCCGCACGATGGCGACGAGTAGGACAAGGAAGAGTAGGGGAGAGTTATGGCAGGCCTGTTCAACATCCTTAAGGTCACCGTCAGCGAGGACAAGATCTGTGCGCATGTGCTGGTGAACCCCGGCATGCCGCTCATGACCTCGGAGGACATCGAGGCCACGGCGCGCGTGTACTACCTGGTACCGGCGATTGCCAAGCACCTGTGCCTGGGCGATTCCGGCCGCGAGTTCCAGGACTGCATGGGTCAGACCGAGCTCTGCCACCTGCTGGAGCACGTGACGGTCGAGCTCATGAACGAGACCGGTCTTGCCGGTAGCATCTCGTGCGGCCGCACGCGCGTAAGCGAGCATGACGAGCGTGTCTTTGAGGTCGAGCTTTCGTGTCCCGACGACGCACTGGCCATCGGTGCGCTGTCGTCGGCCACCTTTATGATGGACTGGGCGTACCTGCACGCCGACCAGCCTGCCCCCGACGTGGAAGGCACGGTCGCGGGCCTGCGCAACCTGGTGCTGGGCATGCGCGCCGAGGCCGAGGGCAAGGATCCTCACGAGGCCGTCGCTGCTGCGAACGGCGAAGATGCTGCCGAGGACGAGGGCGCTGACGAGGGCGATGTGCCGGTCGACGCCGAGCCCGTTGCCGATGCGACCGCCGAGCCCGTTCCCACCGAGCCCCAGGGCGTCCCCAACTTTGACGACGAGCCCCAGGTGGCGATTGATACCGAGGGCGCGGTTGCCGAGAACCACGAGGCCTCCGCTGCCGTCTTTGGCGGTGCGGCGACGGTTCCGGCAGGACCTGCGCATGAGGGCGGCCTGCCACTCGTGGACGGCGCCGGCGAGGACCCGGGTGCCACGGTGGCCATGCCGGCTATGCCTCAGGAGTAGGCCTACGCGTTTATCACCATCACGTACCTGCGCCTTTGCCGTACGCAGATGAGCGGAGCGGCAAGTGATGCGCTGCGGGTATAATGGACAGCATTCAAACGGTGGGCACCGACGTGCCCGCAGGAGAGGAATGATCATGGGTAAGACTTTCAGCTTTGTCTCCGGCGCACTTTTTGGTGCCGCTGCCGGCGCTATTATCGGTGTTGCTCTGGCCCCGCGCTCGGGCGCCGAGACCCGCGCCATGGCTGCCGATATCGCCAACGACGCCTGGGACAATATGCGCGACACCTACGAGCACAGCGCCGAGGAGGCCCGTGCTGCGGTGAATGACTTTGGCCCGATGGTCGACGCCAAGACCGACGACCTGCGCGCCAAGGTCGACCTGGCCCGCGAGCGCATGGACCAGCTGCGCGAGCAGCTCAACGACGCCATTTCGGGTGGCAACGTGACGCCTGCCGCCGACGTCATGGTCGAGAACGCCGTCGAGGCCGACGCCGAGGCCGCGGAGCCTTCGACCGAGGCATAATGCGCGCCGGGGATTTTGTCGGCGCCAAGATCTATCGCAAGCCTACCGAGGATAAGCGCACCAAAAAAGACGGCACGCCGCGCAGCCCTAAAAAGCTCGGCAAGATTCACTTTCCGGTCTTTACCCCGGGCGGTACGCGCGTGGTGGGCTTTATGGTGCGCCAGTCCGATATCGCGGGCATGATCGAGCGCCCCGACCGATTTGTGGCGCTCGATGCCATTGGCGTCTACGAGGGCGCCATCGCGGTTGACGACGTCAAGGGCACCTACGATGCCGCTGCGGCCAAGCGCCTCGACATCAACCTGGACGATTGCATTATCTGGGTTGGCATGGACGTGCGCACGGAGTCGGGCGATGTCGTGGGCTATTGCTCGGATGTGGAGTTCAAGCCGCGTTCGGGCATCGTGCAGACGTTCTACGTGACCGCCGGCACTGCCTCGAGTGTGCTGGTGGGCGACACGCAGATGCCGCCGACGATGCTGCGCGGCTATGCGGACGGCGCGATGATCGTTTCGGACGAGGTCAAGTCGCTCGGGTATTCGGGCGGCGCCGCCGCAAAGGCTGCCGAGGCAAGCGTCGTGGTGGGCGATAAGGTCAAGAAGGGCGCTAAGGTGCTCGATGACAAGGGTTCGGTCGCCGTGGACAAGGGCAGTCGCGCGCTGGGCAAGCAGCTCGGCAAGACGCGCGGTATGTTCAAGGCCTTTAAGGACGAATATCAAAAGGCGAGCGGGGGCTCGTCAAAAGCTAGCAAATAGCGACGTACCAATTGATGGGAGGCAAGCCGGAGACCTGTTGCTCCGGCTTGCTGCGTTTATGGGGGAGGGCACATGCGCCAAAACGGATCCAACTTAAACGGGCGCTCGGGTGCGCGTCCGACGGCGCGCCGCGACCTGGGGCAGCTGCCCAGCGGTCAGCGCAAGCGTCACCGTAAGCCCGGCGCGATGTATCTCAACCATAGCCGCGGCTTTAGCGACCGCAGCGCTCGCATCGGAAACAGCCGCACGCCCCGTCGTCCGTCTCGCCTGCCCTATGCGCTCATCGCCGTGGGCTGCGCACTCGTGCTGTTCATCGCTGCCGTCGTGGGCTACGTCAACCGCAGCGTGGTTGTCGTCCTTAACGGCCAGGAGACTGCGGTGCGCGTCGGCTCTACGCTGCAAAATCTCATCGACGACCAGGAGCTGACCGATACCTACGACGCCGGGGACTTGCTGGCCGTTGACGACAGCGTGCTTACTCGCCATGGCGGCGAAAAGCTGTCGGTTAAGGTGGACGGCAAGCGCATAAAACAGGGCAAGTGGAAAAGCCGCGAGCTTACGGGCGGCGAGAAGGTGACGGTCAAAGACGGCCGCGACACGTATGAGAAGCATGAGGTCCAGGCGACGGTTATCGAGCCCAAGCTCAAGGTCGAGGGCACGGGTGCTATCGAGTACGTCAAGACGTGGGGCATCCAAGGTCGCTCCGAGGTGTGGGTCGGCGAGCAGTCGGGTAAGACGCAGGACCGCGGCGAGGTCGTGCCCGCCACCGATTGCGTGGTCGAGTGCGCGAGCGTGGCGCCCAAGGGCAACGAAAAGTACGTGGCGCTGACGTTTGATGAGGGCCCGAGCGGAGCGACCAAGCAGATCTTGCAGGTGCTCAAGGAAGAGGGCGTCACCGCGACGTTCTTCCTGTCGGGCGATGCGGCGGAGGCCTCGCCCGCCACGGCCAAGGCGATTGTCGATGCCGGCTGCGAGGTCGGCTCCAACAGTTACAGCGACGAATCGCTCAAGGGCAAGGATCGCGATGCGGTGCGCGAACAGGTTTCGAAGGGCACCGAGGCGATCAAGTCCGCGACCGGAACGTCGACGATGCTTTTGCGTGCTCCCTACGCAGCCTTTGACGAGCAAAACTGGATTGATGCGATGGACCTTGTGTCTGCCGTGGTCTCGTGGAATATCGATTCGGGCGACTGGCTGCTCAACGGTGCCGACGAGCAGGTCTCGACGGTGCTCGATTCGGTGACGCCGGGCAACATTGTGTTGCTGACCGATAACGATGAATGCGCCGAGCAGACGCTCGAGGCGCTGCCGCAGATTATCGACGGGCTTATTGCCGACGGCTACAAAATCGTGACATTGAGCGATCTGGTCAAGACGGATACATCGCTGAGCAAAAAGCTCACCTCGCTGACGAAGGCCGCCATGCCCAAAAACGCCGTGTTCCCCCAGCTCGCCGAAGATGACGACACCACAGACTAGTCATGTAAGAACGTCCCCAATGACTATGTCACGGTTGCGTCAGCGTTTGGTATGCCTGCGATGTTTGGAGCATAAATTTGGCGCCACGGCGCGATGCTGATGCTATAGTTACTGCGGATAACAAGGGTCAAGAGAAAGGTTGCAGGTGAAATCCAAACCTCGACCATACAGTCGATGACCCCATGCAGGTGCTTCTTGCGCATGTACGGGGTGTGAGCGCCGAGCGGCGTGCCGCCCGCGCATGCGTATACATATCTAATAGTCCACGGACGGCGTGCCGGCATGGCCGCAGTTCGAAGGGATAATGATGGGGAGCACCAGTGAATTATCTGAGTGAGATGCTCAAACTGCCGGTCTTGGACGTCGATGGCGAAAAGCTCGGCGTTGTGAATGATTTTGGCATTGCTACCGGCGAAGTTTTTCCGCACGTGACGTCGCTCGCGTTCCGCGGACCCGGCAAGACGCCGTTTATGATCAGCTGGCGCAAATGGGTCGACCGTATCGACGAGACGGGCGTACACCTTAAGTCGCCGGCCACCGAAATCCGTTTTTCGTACCTGCAGCCGACCGAACTCTTGCTCGCGCGCGACGTGCTCAACAAGCAGATTGTCGACACGCAGGGCATGAAGGTCGTGCGCGTAAACGACATCAAGTTTTCCATGTCGGGCGAAAATCAGCTGCGTCTGCTGGGTGCCGAAGTTGGCGCCCGTGGTCTGCTGCGCGCGATCAGCCCCGCCCTCGAGCATGTCGTCGAGAGCTTTATGAAGCACCTGGGCAAACCGCTCGGCGAGGACATCATCGCCTGGTCCTACATGGACCTGCTCGACCGTTCGACTAAGAACATCCAGCTTTCGGTGTCGCACAAGACGCTCGGCGAGCTGCACCCTGCTGACATCGCCGACATTATCGAGCAGCTCGACCCGCGCCTGCGTGCGCAGGTGTTCGCGCAGCTCGACACCGCCCAGGCCGCCGAGGCCATCTCGGAGTTCGATGACGACGAACTTATGACCGAGATGCTCGAGGGCCTGTCCGACACCGATGCATCGTCGATGCTGGCCATGATGGATCCGGACGACGCCGCTGACCTGATCGACGAACTCGATTACGAGAAGGCCGAGAAGCTTCTGCGCCTGATGGGCGTTCAGGAGGAGAAGGCGATTCGTAACCTGTTGGGCTATGAGGACAACACTGCCGGTCGCATCATGACCTCGGAGTTTGTCTCCCTGCCCGCCACGGCGACGGTCGGTGACGCCATCGAGGCGATCCGCAAGCTCGACGAGGACTTCGAGAGCGTCTACTACGTCTATACCGAGGACCCGAGCGGCATGCTCACCGGCGTCCTTTCGCTGCGCACGTTGATCGTGGCCGACCGCGACGCCACGCTGGGCCAGCTGGCCTATCGCGACCTGGTTTATGTGTCGCCCGACGATGACCAGGAAGACGTAACGGACGAGATGACCAAGTACGACCTGGTCGCCATCCCCGTTTGCGACGAGAACCGTCACATCCTTGGCATCGTGACCTTCGACGACGCCATGGACGTTATCGCCGAGGAACACCAGGAGGACCTGCAGATCGCGGGCGTCGGCTCGGGCGATAGCGCGTCCGACGACTCGACGAATGTGCTCAGCTGGTTTGTGCATCGCCAGTACTGGGTTGTCGTGTGGGGCATCGCCTCGTGCATCATGGCAACGGTGCTGGGGACGGCAGGGGGCTCCGCGCATCTGGTGGTGTTCCCCATGTGCGCCATGCCGCTCGTGCTGCTGGCTGCCTCGCGTATGGTGTCGTTCGTCAAGAACTACTTCCTGGAATACGACGGCCACGACGACGAGCCTAAGCCCTACCTGGGATTCTTCTTCCAGAGCACCGGTATGGGCCTGATTTTGTCGCTCGTGACCTATCTGTGCGCGCAACTGGTGCGTACCGCCGCGTTCCCCGGTGCCCCTATGTTTGAGGAACAACTCTTTACCGGCTGCTTTAATATCGCTGCCGTCATTTGCCTGGTTGGCAACATGAGTGCCGTGATTTATCTGATGGTGCTGTTCTGGCGCGACGAGCACGATCTCAACACGTCGGGCACCGCCATGAACGTCATTGCCGTCATGATCTCGTGCGTGGCGTACTGCGTCGCCGCGGTGCTGCTCACCATGTCAGTCATGGGTTAGGTGGTCGCGTGCAAAACACGAAGCAAAAGGCGAGCACCAAACAAAAGCTGACCATTGCGGCCATCTTTGGCGCCATGGGCCCCGGTCTGTTGGCGGCGCTTTCGGGTAATGACGCCGGCGGCATCGCCACGTATTCCAGCGCCGGCGCCAGCTATGGCTACAAGATGCTCTGGATGCTTCCCGTCATGACCGTGCTGCTCATCGTGACGCAGGAGACTGCGGCGCGTTGCGGCTGCGTCACGGGCAAGGGCCTGGCGTCGCTCATTCGCGAGCGCTTTGGCGTGCGCAGGAGCGTGCTGGCCATGGCGGCGCTGCTGATCGCCAATACAGCCGTGACCATTTCGGAGTTTGCGGGTATCGCGAGCGGCCTGGCCCTGTTTGGGGTGCCGGCGAGTATTTCGGTGCCATTGGTGGCCCTGCTGGTTTGGATGCTTACCATGTCGGGCAGTTTCCAGCGCATCGAGAAGATTTTACTGCTGGTGAGCTGCGTGTTCGTGACCTATATCGTTGCCGCCTTTATGGCCGGCCCCAACTGGGGCGAGGTCGCGGTCGACTTGGTCGTACCCAATATTCAAAACGACCCCAGCTACGTGTCGCTGGTAGTTGCCACGATCGGCACCACCATTGCGCCGTGGATGATTTTTTTGGCGCAGAACAACGTGGTCGATAAGAATGCGGGCGAGGACGATATCGTGTTGCAGCGCATCGATACCGTGAGCGGTTCAATTACCGCCGACATCATCGCCGGCTTTATCATCATCACGACCGGTACAGTATTGTTTCCGGCGGGCGTCCAGATTAGCGACGCTGCCGATGCGGCCCGCGCGCTGGAGCCCATCGCCGGTCAGTGGTCCACGGTGCTGTTCGCCTCGGGTCTGGTCGCGGCGAGCTTTTTGGCCGCTTGCGTGCTGCCGGGCGTTACGTCGAGCGCTATCTGCGAGGCATTTGGCTGGGAGCGCGGCGCCGACCGCAGCTGGGACGAGGCTCCGGTCTATCGCGGCATCATTACGGCCATCATTGGCATCTCTGCCGTGCTGGTGCTTATGCCCGGCGTCGACCTGTTCCAGATTATGATGACCTCGCAGGTCATTAACGGTGTGCTGCTGCCCGTAGTGCTGGTGTTCCAGGTGGTTATCGCTGCCGATCGCCATATTATGGGCGGCAACCGTAACGGCCGCGTGTGGAATGTACTCACGTGGGCGACCATTGGCGTGATTACGGTGCTGACGGTTGTCATGTTTGTCCTGCAAGCGATGGGCTACAGCGCTTAACGACTGCTTTTGCTTCCGAACAGGCCGCAGCGATGGGCTGCGGCCTGTTTTTTGCCTGCTATAGGGTGTTAGTTATATGGCAGTGGGCAAAAAATGCCAAATATGAGTACTGCTGCTAAGCGAATAGCATTTACATTCAAAAAGATAATGAACATAACATATAATATGTTCATTAAAATTGGCTTCAATACGCCATAAACCAGTCAGATTGGCTGCTTTCGGGGGTTGTAGGGGTCGCTCGGTCGTCATTTTGGGTGGTTTTGCCTGCTACTAAAATGGTAACAGTACTCATATTTGCCCTTTTTGCCCACGACCTCTTGGAGCCGGCTCGAAAAGAGCGATTTTGGGGCTTGGAAACAACGCTCGGGGCGGCGAGGCGTCCAGAATTCGGTTACAAGGAGGGCGTTCCTCGGCTGTGTCAGGAGTGTCCCTAAGTGCCGGCACATAAGGAGCGTCCCTAACTGCCGCAGGGGGCGTCGGCCGTGGCCGACGCCCCCTGCGGGTGTAAGCAGATTTGGCTGCGCGTTACTTGTCGCCGCCGAGCTTGTGCGGCTTGTAGGCGAGAGCGTTGACGAGCGCGTCGCCGGCGGACTTGACGGCTGCCGGTTGCGGATCGTTAACGTGGTCCTCGGGGTGCACGGGCAGGTCTTTCTTGACTGCATCGTGGATGAGATTGAGGTACTCGGTCACGCCGGTAGTCGACAGGTGCGTGCCGTCGCCGTCGAACAGGTCGTTGCGATTGGCGCTGTATCCGTACCAGTCGATAACGCGCACGTTCTTGTAGCGCGTGGCGGCATTTGCGATAGCCTGGTTGGTGGAACCCACCCACGGCTGCGGACTGCGTGTGTTCACAAACGCGACGATACGCTTGTCGCCGGCATCGGCCATGATGGCATCGATCTGGTCATCAGTTACCAGACCATTGGTGCCCAGTGCAAAGACCACGACCTTGCCGGCAAGGTTCTGTTGGAGATAGCCCTCAAATGTTGCGCGGCCTGCATCGAACTGGCGGCCCTTTTCGGCATCGATGTGACTGTGGGGGAACACGCCGTCAAAGGAATCGACGGCGCGCAGCGACACGGAGTCGCCGATCATCAGCAGGTCGTAGGATCCGTCGGGGAAGCCGTCGTTGTCCTTGTCGGTGTCGTCGGCTGCCTGCTGGTCTTTGGGTGCGGTATTCTTGGCTTCTTTGTTGAGGATTTCGGCACCTTCACCACTTAACGCGGAGGTCTCCGGCACAAAGATGAGGCCTCCTAGGGCAATGATCAGCACGACGCCGCAAGTGGCGCACACGGGAATATGCGCACGCACCCAGCTTGCGGGCGTGGCGGTTCCGTCGCGGAACTCGGAAACGGTGCGCCCAAAGGCGCCTTTCCTAAACGGAGTCTCGATAAAGCGATAGCAGCACTCTGCCACGGCGACCACCACAAGTACCTGCAAGATGTACTGCCACCAGGGCGTATCGTTGATGTTGGCGACCGGGTTCATAAGCAGCAGCAGCGGATAGTGCCACAGATAGATACTGTACGAGCGCTTGCCGACCCACACGAGCGGCTCGGCGGCAAGAGCGCGCGCGACCAAGCTCTGGGGCTGTACGCAGGCGGCGATGACCATGAGCGTGAGGATGGAGCACAGCAGCGTGCCTCCGCGATATTGGAAAGCGGTGTAGCCGTTGGTGAGCGCGACCATAGCCGCAAGGCCGACCAGGCCCACAACGCCCAGCACGTCGATGGACGCAGGTGAGGACCAAAAGCGTGTGAGCGCACTCGGCTGAGCTGGGGCGGTCTCGGCTGCGGAATCGGTCTGCTCGCCATGCCCACCCTTGGCGTTCTTGTCGAGCTTACCGCGCTTGGCAGCGCTCACTAGGCGGTCGAGTCCCAGGCGATGGGCAAGGCGAACCGGCGCCAGGTCGCGGTCGGGGATAAATGCCATCCATGCACCCAACAGCAGCGAGAACACGCGGGTATCCGTGCCGTAGTACACGCGGCTGGGGTCGGCGGCAGGGTTGTAGAGCACCATCATGGCAAGGGCGGATACCGCTGCGAGCCCTAGGACCACACGGCGCGTGTTGGGTTTGCTCACATGCATGGACACCATGGCAAACAGCAGCGGTGGCCAAATCAAATAGAACTGCTCTTCGATGGCGAGCGACCAGAAGTGCGTGAGCGGCGAGGGGTCGCCCAGAGCATTGAAGTACGAAATATCCTGCGCAATCTGCCACCAGTTGTTGAAGAATAGCAGCGACGGCAGGATATCGGGGCGCATCTTGGTGAGCATCACGTGGTTGAAAATGGTGCACAACGCGCAAGTCACCACCACAACGGTTACCACGGCGGGGAATAGGCGGCGAATGCGGCGGATCCAGAAGCTCTTGAGGTCGATGCGGCCGGTCTTGGCTACTTCGTTGAGCAGCAGGCGCGTGATCAGATAGCCCGAAAGCACAAAGAAAATCGTGACGCCGAGCAAGCCGCCCTGCGCCCAGGTGAGGTTGAGGTGGTAGAGCACCACCGCGACAACGGCGAGTGTGCGTAGGCCATCGAGGGCGGGGATATAACGGGACTTGGGGCGAGCGGGCGTCTGATGGTCGGCAGCCGGTGAGCAGACACCGTCGTTGGCGCTGGCGTGCGCGGACTTGCTGGAGGACGCGGGCGTACGACGTGAGTCCGCGCCACGGTGTGTCTCGTTGGTGCGGGGTTTGCCCTGCGGACGTTCGTGCGGAGTCTGCGCCTGGGCCGTGCGGCGTCGGCCGCGTGAGCTCGATTGCGGGAGTTGTTCCATAAAAAATCATCCAATGACGAGAATAGTCAGCACATATTCATTGTAGCCGCCTGCTCCTGTGAATGCTTGCTGCTGGCGCAACCTCAAGCGCGCGTCCACATCAAAGTGAACTAAAGTTATAGGGGGTGCGAAGGCGCACAATCGACGGTCGACGGTGGGTGCAAAGCCCGCAGACGAGGAGGTTTCCATGGCAGATAACGGCATCGTTGCGGTGTTCGGCAGTATGAACATGGACCTTTCGGTGGCGTGCGAGCGCATGCCACGTGCGGGCGAGACCGTCGGCGGCAGCGGGTTTATCACCAACGCTGGCGGCAAAGGCGCCAACCAGGCCGTGGCAGCTGCGCGCATGGGCGCGCGCACGTGCATGATCGGCGCGGTCGGGCGCGATGCGTTTGGCGATGCGCTGGTGGCGGGACTTCAGGATGCCGGCGTGGGCGTTGAGTTCGTGGCGCGGCGCGACGACGTGGAGACGGGCACGGCGACCATCATCCGCTGCGAGAGCGATAACCGCATCGTGCTGTCTCCGGGCGCCAACCATGCGCTTACGGGCGATGATGTGGCCTGTGCGCTGCGCTATCTGGTGGCCGATGAGCTCGACCGCGATGCCTGTGGGCTCGCCCCCGCGGCCGGCAGCGTCTTTATCGCCCAGGGCGAATGCGATCTGATGGCGACGGCCGAGGCGCTTGCCTGCGCTCACGAGCTGGGGTTCTATACGGTCTTTAATCCGGCGCCTGCCTGTGAGTTGCCGGCGGGTGCGTGGCCCGCAGTCGACCTCGTCTGTCCCAACGAGACCGAATGCCAGGCACTGACGGGCATTCTGCCCGCAGATGACGCGAGTTGTGCCGAAGCGCTTAATGGCCTGCGCGCCAAGGGTGCCGGAGCTGCGGTCATCACGTTGGGCGGCGCCGGATCGGTTACGCTCGGCGATGACGGTGAGCCGCTGCGCATGCCGGCGCTTTCGAGCTCGGTGGTCGACACCACGGCGGCCGGCGATACGTTTATCGGCGCACTTGCAGCTACCCGTCTGGAGGGCCTGCCGCTCTTTGAGTGCATGGCCGCGGGCGCTCGCGCCTCGGCGGTGACGGTGTCGCGCTTGGGTGCTCAGCAATCGATTCCCACGCGTGCCGAAGTTGAACATTGGTTTGGTTAAACGATAAAGACGGAGAAGCGGAGTAGAACAATGGCAACCAAGAAGCTGATCCTTGATCTGGATATGGGTGTGGACGACGCTATGGCGCTCGCCTATGCCGTTGCGAGCCCCGAGGTGGAGCTCGTCGGCATAACCACGTGTTTTGGCAACGTGCGCGTCGACCAGTCGGCGCATAACTGCTTGGCGGTGCTTGACCTGTTGGGTCGTCCCGAGGTGCCGGTGTATCTGGGTGCCGACCGCCCCATTAAGGCGACCGAGCCCTATACGCCGCCGGCGTCAACCACGCTCATCCACGGCAAGAACGGCATCGGCGGTGCGAGCGTGCCCGCGTCGCCCTATGAGCCGGTGGGGGCAACGTCGGCCGACGGCAACGCTGCGGTCGATTATCTGATCGATGCCGCGCGCACCTATGGCCCCGACCTGGTCTATGTGGCGACCGGCCCGCTCTCCAATCTGGCGCTCGCCCTGGAGCGCGATGCGGCAGCGGTGATGTCTATCGGCCGCGTGGTGGTTATGGGCGGCGCCCTGACCGTGCCCGGCAACGTGAGCGCGGGCGCCGAGGCCAACATGGCAAGTGATCCCGAGGCGGCCGACGCCGTGCTGCGTTCGGGCCGCAAGCTCACCATGGTGGGCCTGGACGTGACGCATCGCGTGGTGCTCACGCGTCGCGACATTGCCGGCTGGACGGGCTCGGGCACCATGGCCGGTTGCGCGTTTGCGAGCATGGTGGAGCACTATATTGGCTCGTACGAGATGAACGCCCCCTACCTTGGTGGCTGCGCGCTGCACGATCCGCTTGCCGTCGCCGTGGCGATTGACCCCACGCTCGTGGGCGCGCTCGGCTGTAACCTGCGCGTCGACCTGCTCGGCGAGTATCGCGGCCGCACCATCTGCGATGAGCGCCGCCTGTCCGATCCGGACAAGAGCGCGCTTGTGGCACTGACCGTGGATGCTCCGCGCTTCCTGTCCGAGTTCAAGACGCGTATGGCCCGTGTCCTTGGCTAAGTTGTCTTTTTGGGACGGGGCTTTTTTGACTGGTATGATTAGTGCGACCATTCGAATCAGCTAAAAGAGCCCCGTCCCAATTTGACTATCGAGAGGATCTGCCATGGAGCGCATCGCCAGCTTTTCCGTTGATCATCTGCTGCTTGAGCCCGGCGTGTATGTGAGCCGCATCGACCGCGATCCGGCGACCGGTGCCGCCGTCACCACCTTTGACCTACGCCTGACCACGCCCAACAAAGAGCCGGTCATGAACACGGCCGAGTGCCACACCATCGAGCACCTGGGCGCGACGTTCCTCCGCAATCATGCCGAGTGGTCGAGCCGCATTGTCTACTTTGGGCCCATGGGCTGCCGTACGGGCTTTTACCTCGTCGTTTTTGGTGAGCTGACGAGTGAAGAGATTCTGCCACTCGTGCGTGAGCTGTTCGAGTTTGTCGCCGGCTTTGAGGGCGATGTCCCCGGTGCCGCTCCCGAGGAGTGCGGTAACTACCTGGACCAGAACCTTCCCATGGCGAACTGGCTCGCGCGCCGTTACCTCAACCGCGACCTGGCCGATATCGACGAGAAGCACCTGCACTATCAGCAGGCGTAAGGGCTTTATCGCCCAAAACGCGCGCATTGGGCGCCTTCGCTTATGCGGGGGCGCCTTTTTGTTGATTGGTCGGGACGAGCGTTCAAAATCGCTCATGTTTGTTCTAGAATGTTCGTATAGTCACATTTACGAACAGGAGTGAACATGCATATCTACTCTGTCAACGATTCCGAATTCAAATCCTATGGCAACGTTTGGGATGACGTTCCGTCTGAGCTCACGTCGCCCGTGCTCGAGGCGCTCTCTGCCACACCCATTCCCGAGGGCAGCAAATACGTAGCAAGTGCGCCGGAGCTCGAGGGCGTCAAGGATGCCGATAAACTGGGCTTTCTCATGTTTGGCGGCCGTCCCTTCCAGCTCGGTTGGTGCAACGGCCACAACACGCGTCTCAACTGCCTGGAGTATCATCGCGCCAGCGAGTTTAACCTGGGCGCCCGCGACTTTATCCTGCTCGTGGCGTATCGTTGGGAGATCGAGGACGGCAAGCTCGACACCGCGTGCGTCAAGGCGTTCCGCGTGCCGGCGGGTACGGTCGTCGAAGTCTTCAACACCACTCTCCACTACACGCCGTGCATGGTCGACGACGGCGGCTTCCAGGTGATGGTGGCGCTGCCGGCGGGCACCAACGGCCCGCGCCCCGAGGCTGCAGCCGACATGCCTGCCGCCGGTGACAGCTACTGCTACTGGAAGGCCGACAAGTGGGTTCTCTGCCACGCCGACAGCCCCAAGGCAGCCGAAGGCGGCTACGTAGGCCTCATCGGCAAAAACCTCGACATCGCCTGCGATTAGAATCTTCCGTCTCAATCTGTAACATCTATCGGGCTAAATCGTCTCTACCTGTTACAGATCGAGACAAATTGTAGGGGATAGAACGAACAATCTCGATCTGTAACACCAGGCCCGGTTTTGGCTGCCTAACTGTTACAGATCGAGACAAACCGGGCCCAATCCGCCGCAAAGGTGCCTGTCCCCTTTGTGGTGGTTGGCGGTTTGGGCGGGCAGGTATCAAAAAGTGTCAGACGGGGGCGGCTGCCGGGCGTCTGTGCGCGAAAAGAAGTGCCGACCTGCGCCGTTGCCGTTGAGTGGCGCGCTGCTTACGGGGATACTGAAGCCACGACAAACAGCGTGTGAAAGGATCGATGCATGGCTTTCCGTAATGACTTCCTGTGGGGCGGCGCGACGGCTGCCAACCAGTGCGAGGGCGCGTACAACGTTGACGGTCGCGGCCTGGCCAACGTGGATGTGGCGCCGCACGGCCCGGAGCGTTACGCGGTGGTCTCCGGCCAGCGCAAGATGCTCGACTTCGAGGACGGCTATTACTATCCCGCGCAGACCGGCATCGATTTCTACCATCACTACAAGGAGGACATTGCCCTCTTTGCCGAGATGGGCTTTAAGACCTTCCGCGTGAGCCTGGCCTGGACCCGTATCTTCCCCAACGGTGACGAGGCCGAGCCCAACGAGGCCGGCCTGGCCTTTTACGAGGACGTGTTCCGCGAGTGCCAGGCGCACGGCATCGAGCCGCTCGTGACCATCACGCACTTCGACTGCCCCGTCCACCTCATCAAGGAGTACGGCGGCTGGCGCAACCGCAAGCTCATCGACTTCTACAAGAACCTCGCGACCACGATCTTCACCCGCTACAAGGGCCTGGTGAAGTACTGGCTCACCTTCAACGAGATCAACATGATCCTTCACCTGCCGTTTATGGGTGCCGGCCTGGTCTTTGAGGAGGGCGAGAACAAGGAAGCCGTCGAGTACCTGGCCGCCCACAACGAGCTCGTCGCCAGCGCTTGGGCAACCAAGATCGCCCACGAGATCGACCCCGAGGTCAAGATCGGCTGCATGCTCGCCGCGGGCACCTACTATCCCTACAGATGCCGTCCGGGCGATGTACGCCAGGCTCAGCTTGACAACCAGGACAATTACTTCTTCGTCGACGTCCAGAGCCGCGGTTACTACCCGGCCTATGCCGTCAAGAAACTCGAGCGCCTGGGCATCGATGTGGGCATGACCGACGAGGACCGCGAGGTCCTGGCTGCCAACACCGTCGACTTCATCAGCTTTAGTTACTACAGCACCCGTTGCTCTGCCGGTGCCGACAACCCCGATGTCAAGCGCACCCAGGGCAACGCCTTCGCCGGCGCCAAGAACCCCTACCTGCAGGAGAGCCAGTGGGGCTGGGCCATCGATCCGCTGGGCTTCCGCATCACCCTTAATGACCTGTACGACCGTTATCAGAAGCCGCTGTTTGTGGTTGAGAACGGTCTGGGTGCCAGGGATGTTGTCGAGGAGGATGGTTCTATCAACGACGACTACCGTATCGACTTCCTGCGTCAGCATATTGCCGCGATGCGCGATGCGGTGACCGAGGACGGCGTTGACCTGCTGGGCTACACCACCTGGGGCCCGATCGACCTGGTCTCGGCCGGTACGGGCGAGATGTCCAAGCGCTACGGCTTTATCTATGTGGACCGCGACGACGCCGGCAACGGCACCCTCAAGCGTTCCAAGAAGAAGAGCTTTGACTGGTACAAGAAGGTTATCGCCACCAACGGCGAAGATTTGGCCTAGGCGTTCTCAACAGCAATAGCATCCTAACCAAGGCGCCCGGCGAGCAGCCTATGCCCGTCGGGTGCCTTGTTAAAAGAAGTAAAAACTTGCAATTGCACTACGGCGCGAGCACATCCAGCGGAACAACTTGGACGCCGCGGTCAGTGACATAGGCTTGCGAACCAAACCCGATGATTACGACTTTCGAAACTGGCGGGTTGTTTCCGGCGGCAACCATACGCTTCTCGACAGCAATAAGGCTGTCAGACGCCTCTTCGATTTGGGCGGAGCTGAGCTTGATTTCGACCGGGATCCACGTTCCACCGGGAGCCGCAATGACTGCATCGACTTCTAGATCGCGAGAATCGTGATAGTGATAGAGGCCCATTCCATTTGCCTGCGCATAAACCCACAAATCATGAAGGGCCAACGATTCAAAAAGCAGCCCAAGCGTCTTGAAATCTAGCAGCAATGTCGCCGGAGTCGCTCCGAGCGCAGCGGCCGCCAGTGACGGATCAGCGAGATGATGCTTCTTCGATTCTCTTAAGTGCACGGGAGATCTCATTGCGGGGTTCCATGCGGGAATATCGCGAACGAAACTAACCCGAGCGAGAAGGGATATATATGATGCCGCCGTCTGTCTCGACACCTCTCCGCCAAGATCGGCTACGAGCGTCTTGAGTGTCGCCAAAGTGGATTCATTGCGCGCAAGCGATTCGATGACGGCTTTGACCTTTTCGGGATCGCGGCGAGAGCCGTCGACACGAGACAAATCTTCTTCGGCGACTATGCCGATGTAACGTTTCGCCATCGCCGACGCAGCCAGCGCATCGCGACCGACCGCCGCGGGCCATCCGCCACGGACAACGCACTCGGCAATCGAGGCGGAATCCAGCGATCCGAAAGCGCCATTGAACTTTTCGCCAGAAATAATGCCCGACAGCTTAACCGCGCCGCTGGATTTCCCAAGCTCGAAAAGCGTCATGGTATCCATGCGCAATTTAGCGAACCTTCCAGCGCCACTGTGCATCGGCCGTTCGTCGTCTCGCGGCGTCGCCGACCCCGTAAATATGAACTGGCCAGGCTCGCCGCCGCGGTTGTCGCACTCAAACCGCGCCGCGTCCCAAAGTTTCGGAACCTCCTGCCACTCGTCAATCAGCCGCGGCACCTCGCCGGAAACGGCAAGAGCCGGGTCAGTCTCGGCACGCAAGCGATTCTCGAAGTTGCGGGACGGGTCCATGAGAAGGAGCCTGGACGCCGCACGGGTCCCGGCCGTGGTCGTCTTTCCGCACCATTTCGGTCCTTCGATGAGAACGGCGCCGAATATACCCAGCAGCTGGTCAAGCTCATTTTCGATAATTCTAGTGTAGTACTTCTTTGGCATAATTATCACCATTGTTTACCAGTACATTTAACCAAATATACAGTTACTATTTAACCAAATATCAATTCTTTGGTTAACCATATTTACGCAATTCAATTAACGAAACAGATTAAACATGTACTGTTTGAGTTGGCACTTGGGAAATCTCTCGCTGGGCAATCCGTTGCTACGGCTGAGGCCTCTTCGTCGAACCGACACCCCCGGCGAGCAACTTATGCCCGCCGGGCGCCTTGTTAAAAGAAGTGAAAGAAAGCAAAAGAAGTTAAAACTTGCAAAAGAAATTAAAGCGGGGGTGAGGGGCGTTTTTAGCTGTTTTGGGCCGCCGCGGCCAGCGGGGGCGGGTCGCGGCGGCCCAAACATCCTTGACGAGGGTGCCGGTGAAGTTACAGCAGCTCGCCGTGGCGGGCGATGTAGCGGCGCTTGGCCAGTTGGGTGAGCGCGATGTAGGCGGCGACAATGCCGATGAGCAGCGCGAAGAAGCTCGTCGGCAGCGGCATGAGGCCCAGTGCATCGGCGATGGGGCTTGCCGGCAGCCAAGTGACGAGCGCCAGGCCCAGCACGGTGAGAACGCACAGCGCGGGCGCGGCGTGGTCGCGCGGGCTCGGCAGGCGCGGGGAGCGCAGCATGTGGATCACGAGCGTCTGCGACCACATGGACTCGACAAACCAGCCACTCTGGAAGAGCGCAGCAAAGGTCGCCATACCCGCGACGTCGCCCGCGGCGGCAAGCTCGGACCAGCTTGCCGCCGCGGCGGCGGGGCACACCACAAAGAAGAGCGCGGCGAAGGTCACGATGTCAAACAGCGAGCTCACGGGGCCCAGCTCGAGCATAAAGCCCTTGATGGACGCGGCGTCCCAGGCGCGCGGGCGGGCGGTCCAGGCGTCGTCGACGGTATCCCACGGCAGCGCGATGCACACGATCTCGTAGACCAGCGACAGCAGCACCAGCTGCAGGGCTCTCATGGGCAAAAACGGCAAGAACAGGCTCGCGGCGGTCACGGACATCACATTGCCAAAGTTGGAGCTCACCGTGGTCTTGAGGTACTTGAGCAGGTTGCCGTAGGTGCGGCGGCCTTCGATGATGCCGCGCTCGAGCACGCCCAGGTCCTTCTGAAGCAAGATGATATCGGCGGATTCCTTGGCAATGTCGACGGCCGAATCGACCGAGATGCCGCAATCGCTCGCACGCATGGCGGCGGCGTCGTTGATGCCGTCGCCCATAAAGCCCACGGTGTGGCCGAGCAGCTCGCGCATGACGCGCACCAGGCGCGCCTTCTGCAGCGGCGAGAGCTTGGCGAACGGATAGGTTTTCTCAGCGCGCTCGGCAAGTTCGGCGTCATCGAGTGCATCGATCTCGGAGCCGAGCAAGACGTTGCTCGCGTCGATGCCGATCTGTTCGCAGACGGTGGCGGCGACGCGGTCGTTGTCGCCGGTCAGGACCTTGACCGCCACGCCCTTGGCCTCGAGGATGGCGACGGCGCCCGCGGCACTTGCTTTGGGCGGATCGAGGAAGGCCAAAAAACCCATCAGCACCATGTCGCACTCGTCGGCGATGCCAAACTCGCCCACGCAGCGCGGATTGGTCTTCTGCGCCACGGCAATCACGCGCAGGCCCTCGGCGTTGAGTCCGGCGACCTGCTTACGAATCTGGGCGAGCTTATCTTCGGTGAGAGGCTGGGCGATGCCATCGACCTCGACAAAGGAACAGATCTCGAGCATTTCCTCGGCAGCGCCCTTGGTGACCATCTGGGTTTTGCCTTGGGCATCGGCGACAACTACGCTCAGGCGACGGCGCGAGAAATCAAAGGGCACCTCGTCGACCTTGGTATAGCGGTCGCGCAGGCTCTGGCCCAGCATGGAATCGGGCGCTGTGGCCGAGGGCGTCACGTCGGCACGGTCGATGACGGCCAGGTCGATAAGGTTTTTGAGGCCGGTCTGGAAGAAGCTGTTCAAAAACGCATGGCGCAGCACGCGTGCGTCCTCGTTGCCATCGGTGTTGAGGTAGCGCTCGAGCACGATGCGGTCCTCGGTGAGGGTGCCGGTCTTGTCGCAGCACAGGACATCCATGGCACCCAGGTTTTGGATCGCCGGCAGTTCCTTGACGATAACCTGACGACGGACGAGGTCCTTGGCGCCCTGCGACAGGCTCGTGGCCACGATGACGGGGAGCATCTGCGGCGTGATGCCAACGGCCACGCTCGTGGCGAACAGCAGCGCGTCGATGACGTTGCCCTTGGTGGCGGCGTTGATGGCAAAGACGGCCGGCGCCATAACGAGCATGAGGCGTACGAGCAGCATGGAGACGCTCGAGACGCCGCGGTCAAACGCGCTCTTCTCGCCGCGCCCGTTGAGCATCTTGGCGATGCCGCCCAGGTAAGTGTCCGAGCCGGTGGCAACGACGAGCGCCATGGCGGTGCCGTTTTGCACGGAGGTGCCGGTAAAGACGATGTTCTTGCAGGCGGAGAGTGGCAGCGCGGAGCCGTCGGCACCCTCGACGACGGTGATGGCAGCGGTCTTCTCGACGGCCTCGCTCTCGCCGGTGAGTGCGGACTCGATCACAAACAGATCGCGCGCGGTGATGACGCGGGCATCGGCCGGCACCATATCTCCGGCAGAGAGGCGGATCACATCACCGGGGACGAGCTCGTCGAAGGGGATCTCGACGCGCGCACCGTCGCGCAGAGCGGTGCAAGTGTTGGAGACCAGGTCCTTGAGGGCCTCGGCCGCATTGCTACTGCGGGCTTCTTGGATAAACTTCATACCGCCCGATACCAGCAACATGATGCCGATGACGATGACCGTGGAGGGGTCGCGCTGCGGCTCGGGCACGGCGAGCACGTCGATGTAGAGCGAGACCAGCGCGAGAGCGGCGAGGATGCCGGCGAAGGGGTCGACAAAGGCGTCGGCGATACGGCGGGCGAGCGTCTTGGTCGGTGCCTCGATGGTGTTGGGGCCGGAGGCGTCCAGGCGCTCGGTTGCCTGCTCGGCGGTGAGGCCGTTTGCCGTGGCGTCAAGCAGTACGAGAGTGTCCTCGGCGCTATGGGTGGCGGCGAATATGGTGTTCTTGGACAGGCCGGTGTGAGCGGCAGGGCGCGCCGTGCGGCGGCGCTTGGAGATAGCTTCGAGTACCGTGGCGGTTTTGAGCATCAGCATAGGGTCCTCCTTGTTGAAGGGAGTTAGCGTACGTGTCGTATTTGCTTCAAAAGACCTAGATGTCGCTCACGTCATGCTTTCAAATCACCACGAAGGGGACAGGCACCTTTGTGGTGGTTTTGACGATCGGCTGTTGGCGCTTATGCGTGTGCGGAATCCTCGCGGCGTGCCGAGGGCGACATGCAGGTTTTTCGACTATGACTGCCTTCCATGGCACACCTCCTTAAGGCCGGGCGCGGCGCACTTTGGGTATCTCGTACCCGTTTTAATCCGCCCGTATTCTTGATGAGGGGGTTTGTCGTGTCAACCCCTTTGTTTGGAAAACCATTGCCCCTGACAAAGCCTTTACAGAATGCCGAGGCCCCAAAGCGCGCCCGCAACGCGCCCTGCCTGCGCTAAACTGGAAGGCACGTACGCGATTACGAGAGGAGCCCGCATGGAGGCTTACAAGCAAGAGTTCATCAAGTTCATGGTCGAGTCCGACGTTCTTAAGTTCGGTAGCTTTACGCTCAAGAGTGGCCGCCAGTCCCCGTTCTTTATGAACGCTGGCGCTTACGTGACGGGCTATCAGCTCAAGAAGCTGGGCGAGTATTACGCCCAGGCCATCCACGATAACTTTGGCGACGACTTCGATGTGCTGTTTGGACCGGCCTACAAGGGTATTCCGCTGGCCGTCGTGACCGCAATTGCCTACCACGAGCTGTACGGCAAGGAGGTCAAGTACTGCTGCGACCGCAAGGAGGCCAAGGACCACGGTGCCGACAAGGGCAACCTGCTGGGTTATGAGCCTCAGGATGGCGATCGCGTGGTGATGGTCGAGGACGTCACCACCAGCGGCAAGTCTATCGACGAGACCTATCCCAAGGTCACGGCTGCTGCCGATGTCGAGATCAAGGGCCTTATTGTCTCGCTCAACCGCATGGAGGTCGGCAAGGGCGGCGTGACTACCGCGCAGAAGGAGATCGAGGCCAAGTACGGTTTCCCCGTCGCGAGCATCGTTTCTATGGCAGAGGTCGTCGAGACCCTCTACAATCACGAGATCGACGGCAAGGTCGTCATCGATGACGAACTCAAGACCGCCATCGATGCCTACTACGAGCAGTACGGAGTTAGGTAGTTACGCGGTTCTACGAACCGCGTAACGGCTCGACGCTGCAAACGCCCCTAAGCGGCAATCTGACGTTCAATCGTCGGTCGCGTACCAAAGTACGCTTCCCTCCTCTTTCACGTCACCTTGCTCGCTTAGGGACGTTTTCGCTGACTTATGCTCAACCTGCGGCGGGCACTCATTGGGGACAGACTTAAATGAGTGCCCTCAGAATGAGAGTGGATAATCTCCCGTTTTTGGCCTGTTTGTGGGCTCAAAGTGGGAGATTATCCACTCTCGTGATTTGAGCGTCCAATAATCCTCGCTCGTTTTATTTAAGCCCCGGCAGGCGGGTGTAGGGAAACGATTGCTCGAGAAACTCGGCGCAGCGGTCGTAATCTTTGGCGAAGTAGCTGCTGTAGAGCGAATCGAGTACGTATTGCACGGCGATGTGGCTTGCAAATTGCGTGATGCGGTGCGTCATGCTCTCGTGATCGCTCACCGTAAGGTAGGCAGTAAAGCCGGGATGCAGGCGCGCGCAATATGGCGTGCCGATAACGATGAAGGGGACATGCCGATTGCTGAGGATCGGCAAGATTTCCTTGAGGTTGGGGACAAGGCCACTGTGGGAGATGACGATTGCCGCATGGTCGGGACCCGAGGCAAGCGAAGTCGGCCTTGCCTTTTACGACCGCATCTTCGGCTGCCTGCACGCGCGGCATCAAACCGCTTGTTACGCTTAGCCACCACGAGATGCCCCATATCCTGGTCTCGGCCGGCACCGGCGAGATGCGCAAGCGCTACGGCTTTATCCACGTCGATAAGTACGACGACGGCACCGGCACCTACGAGCGCCGCCGGGGCAAAGGCTTTGGGAAGGGCTTACGATTCAAGCCCTCGCCTTAGTTTTTAGGCCATATGGCACTATAATCACCATAGGCATGCGCATAACGTTGCGCTTAATCAAGAGGAGAAAACGTATGGGTCTGTTTGATATGTTCAAGAAGAAGGCTGAGCCCGCGGCTGCCGCCGCTCCGGCCTCCATCTCTGCTTCTGCCGGCGCCGACGTGCTGTGCTCGCCCGTCAAGGGCAAGGTCATCAAGATGGCCGACGTGCCCGATCCCGTCTTTGGTGGCGAGGTCCTGGGCAAGGGCTGTGCCGTGTGGCCCGAGGACGATCTGGTCTACGCTCCCTGCGACGGCAAGGTGACCGTCACCATGGGTCACGCCGTGGGCCTGCAGTCCGATAGCGGCATCGAGGTTCTGGTGCACGTTGGTGTCGATACCGTCAACATGAACGGCGATGGCTTCGAGGGCTTCGTCAAGGCCGACGACGTCGTTAAGGCCGGCCAGCCCATGCTCAAGATCGACCGCGCCAAGATCGCTGCTGCCGGTTACAAGGACTGCGTCGTCGTGGCCGTGTCCAACACCGCCGAGTTTGCCGATGTCGAACTCGCCGTCGAGGCCGACTCCGCTGTCGCTGCCGGTGACGTCATCGTTAAGGTCGTCCGCAAGTAAACTGCGGCAACATAAGGATGTGCAAGGGTGGTCGGGTTGTCCGGCCACCTTTTTTATTGCACCGCGGGAAAGCGTTTTATTGCACGTTGGGCGGGCTCGCAAACCGTTCGGACGCTAAAACGAACCGACCGCGCCTTCGCGTTGCCGTGGGCGTTCATAAGTGGATAGTATGGGCTTACTTATTACAACGTGCGCCGCGTCCGGGAAGCGCGGTGCCGCTCATTGGGAGGAACAACATGAAAAAGAAGCTGCTGCTTGCGCCCCTCATGGCCGTCTTGGTTGCATGCGTGGTCGTGCTTTCCGGCTGTGGAGGTCCTTCGGTTGAGGAGCTCATCACCGAGGATCTTACGACGCAGTTTGACGAGGTCAAGAACGGTGGCGACGACTTCCTCTCTGGTCTGGAGGAGGCTTCGGGCGACGAGTTCGAGCGGCTGGGTATCGATCCCAAGGAGTACGCCAAGACCTATCTCGAGGGCTTTGACTACAAGATCGGCGACGTGACGGTCGACGAGGACAAGGGTGTCGCGACCGCCGAGGTCTCTATCACATGCAAGTCTATGAACAAGATCGTCGAGGACTTCTCCACTCAGTATCAGGAGAAGGTCGCTGCGCTTGACACGGTTCCTTCCGATGACGAGCTGTACAAGATGGCCGGTCAGGTTATGGTCGATGTGACCAAGGCCACCGAGCCCAGGAAGACCACGGTTATCTTCAAGTACACCTGCAACGACGACGGCGAGTGGTCTGCCGACGACTCTGTCAACTCCGAGATGATGGATGCAATGCTGAGCTAGGGGAGTTACGCGGTAGTTTGTTACGGCGTTTTACCAAACGCCGTAACGGCCCGACGCTGCAAGCCCGCCAGAGCGGCAATCTGCCTTTCAACTTCGGCGGCATGATCAAAAGATCAATGCCGCCTTGTTTCAAGGCACCTTGCTCGCTCTGGCGGGCTTTCGCTGTCGTTGCCAAAACGACGGCGTTCCCTTGTTCGTCCTGGATGCGGCACTTGGGGACGTTCCTTTTCTGCCGGCAGTTGGGGACACTCCTTGCGTTGGCGTCGCATAGTCATTTGGGACGTTCTTAAACGACTAGTCGTTGGGGACACTCCTTGGGCGCGGTTGGTGCATTGGCGTTGCATCGGGTGGTCGGGAAAATGCGACCCGGTTTTTGGCCGAATAGCGGGTCGCGGTTTCCGGATGGGGTGGGTTGCGGAAAGTGCGACCCGGAATATTGCTCTGAAACGGGATGCGGTTTCCCTGATGCGCCTCAAACGGAAAGCGCATCCCATTCTGGAGCTTCAAAACGGGATGCGCTTTCCGCGCGGAAGAATTGTCGCAGCTGCGTTAAGCAGTGTCGCTCGTTACTCGCCCAGAATCAGCGCCGCGAGCTCGTCCTGGGTGTCCACCACGTAGTCGGCGCCGGCGGCTTCCAGCTCTGCGCGGCCGCGGAAGCCCCAGCTGACGCCCGCACTCTTAAGGCCGGCGTTGTGACCGGTCAGGATATCGACATTGGAATCGCCCACGTAGAGCGTGGTCGACGGATCGGCGCCTAGCTCTTCCATCACATGCAGTGTGACGGGCGCTTCGGGCTTGGGCGGAAACGCATCGACACGGCCCTGTACCAGCGCAAAGCGCTCGGAACCAAAATACTTCTCAATAAGCGGAGCCGCCGAGACGTGGTCCTTGTTGGTGAGCACGGCAAGCTGAACGCCCGCGGCGCGTAGGCGGTCGAGCATCTCGATCGTGCCGGCATAGGGGGCGGTGTGGTCCTCCTTGTGCTCGCCGTAGTAAGCCCTAAACTCGGCAAGCGTCTGCTCAAACATGCGACCGTCGCCCGCATACTCGGCAGGCATAAAACGCTCAACCAACTTGAGCATGCCGTTTCCCACCTTGTAGCGGTACTCGTCTACGGCAAACGTGGGCCAGCCGTGCGCCTCGCAGGTATGGTTGCCGGCGGCCGCCAGGTCCTCGAGCGTGTTGAGAATGGTGCCGTCCAGGTCAAAGATCACATGGGAAAAAGCTGCTGCCATGGGTGCTCCTGCCGCTTGAGTTGTAAAACGCACCCCATGATACTGGGCATGCGTGCCGGGCATGTTTGGAATCTGAATATCTTTAATAGCCCTGAGCCTTTGTCGTTAGCAAATCCTCGGAAGCTGCTCTCTCACGAGCATGTCGAGGATACGGGTCGATCCCCAGCCGGTGCGTACGCGCACGGCGGGTCGAGCGCCCTTGGCAAGCGGCAGCACGCGACCGATGATGGCGGCATTCTCGCCGTAGCGCGCGGCGCGCATGGCTGCCAGCGCGGCATCGGCCTGCTCGGCCGGCACCACGGCAACCATCTTGCCCTCGTTTGCTACCTGCAGAACGTCGTAGCCGAGCATCTCACATGCCGCCTGCACGTCGGGGCGCACGGGCACGGCATCCTCGTCGACCTCCATGGCAACGCCGCTGGCCTGCGCAAACTCGTTGAGTGTGGACGCCAGGCCACCGCGCGTGGGGTCGCGGAAGCAGCGCGTGTCGGGTGCTGCGGCCAGTACGTCGGCGATCAGGTGGTTGAGCGGCGCAGCGTCGCTTTTGATCGTGCTCGAAAACGCAAGACCCTCGCGTTGGCTCATGATGGCGATGCCGTGGTCGCCTAGCGTACCCGATACCAGGATGGCGTCGCCGGGCCGACAGTTCGCGCCGCTGAGCGCCACGCCCTCGGGCACCTCGCCCACGCCGGCGGTATTGATGTAGACGCCGTCGGCCCCGCCGCGCTCGACCACCTTGGTGTCGCCGGTGATAATCTTCACACCCGCCTCGTGCGCCGTCTCGGCCATGGTCTGCACGATCTGGTGGAGCTTATCCATGCGATAGCCCTCTTCGAGGATAAAACCGCACGATAGGTAGCGCACGTTGGCGCCCGAGGTCGCGACGTCGTTGACGGTTCCGCACACGGCGAGGCGGCCGATGTTGCCACCGGGGAAGAACTGCGGCGAGACCACAAAGCTGTCGGTCGACATGGCGATGCGCCCGCTCGCGGGCAGCGCGGCGACGCCGGCGTCGTTGCCCTCGAGCAGCTCGGGCGAGCCAAAGGCATCCAAAAAGACTTCGTCGATGATGCGCTTCATCATCTGCCCGCCGGAGCCGTGGCCCAACAGGACGGTGCTATCGGTGATGCTATGGGACATATCGAAAACTCCAATCGTGGGAGGTGTCAGCGCGCGGGGGCGTTCGGGCTAGACTCGGTAACGGTAGTACGCCGCGCAGCTGCCTTCGGAGCTCACCATGCACGGTCCGACAGGATGCTCGGGCGTGCAGGTGCGGCCAAAGAGCGGGCAGCTGCTCGGCGTAATGGCCCCGCGCAGCACGTCGCCGCAGCGGCATCCGCGCGGCTCGACCGTCGCCTCAACGGGCACGTCAAAGCGAACGCGGGCATCAAAGCGCGAGAACTCGGGGCGGATGGAAAGGCCCGAGTTGGCAATCGGCCCCAATCCGCGCCATGTGGTATCGCACGGCTCAAATACCTGCTCGACCAGCTGGCGCGCCACGGGGTTGCCGTTCGCATTGACGCCGCGACGGTAGGCGTTGTCGATCGCGGGCTGCCCCTCAACAACCATCTGGACCAGCATGCAGATGCCCTGCAGGATATCGACCGGCTCAAATCCCGTTACCACGCCTGGAGTCTTAAACTCGTCGACCAAAAAGCCAAAGGGGGCCAAGCCCGTGATGGTGGCGACGTGGCCCGGCAGGATAAAGCCGTCGATGGTCGTCTCGGGGTCGTTGGAGATCGCACGCAGAGCCGGCGGCGTGGTCTTGTGAGCACAGTAGACCGAGAAGTTCTGGAGCCCGCGCGCGTCGGCCTCCAGGATAGCGGCGGCAATGGTGGGCGTTGTGGTCTCAAAGCCGACGCCCATAAAGATGACCGGGCGTTCGGGATTTTGCTCGGCAATGTCGAGTGCGTCGAGCGGAGAGTAGACGATGCGGATGTCGCGCCCCGCGGCCTTTTGCGCGGCAAGCGAGGTGGACGATCCGGGCACGCGCATCATGTCGCCAAAGGTGGTGATGATGGCGCCGTCCATCTTGGCGAGCGCGATTGCATGGTCGATATCGCGGTTGGCGGTAACGCAGACGGGGCAGCCCGGACCGCTTAGCAGTTTGAGCCCGGCAGGCATAATGGAGCGAAAACCATAGCGCCCGATGCTCACGGTATGCGTGCCGCAGACTTCCATAAGGTTGATGCTGCGGCTGCCGACAAGCTCATGAATGCGCTCGATGAGCTCGCGAGCCAGTTTGGGATCGCGAAATGCCGAGAAGTCGATACCGGAGCGAACCGGCTGCTCGGGCGCCACTAGTAGACCGCCGCCGGGTTGGTGGCCAACTGGTCTTCTTCGGCCAGTTCGGTCATGGCATTAACGAGCTCGAGCGTTTCTTGCGCTTCCTGCTCGTCGACGATCTGGATGCCAAAGCCGGCGTGTACGAGAATATAGTCGCCAACCTGCGCCGTCGGCACGAGACGCAGCGAAACGGGGCGCTCGATGCCCATCATGTCGACGGTCGCCTTAAGGTCGTCGTCGCGTTTGACCACTTTACCGGGAACGGCAAGGCACATAATGTTCCCCTTTTATACGTTTTGCGCTGGATAGGCGCCTAATTACCCATCAGTTGATGGTAGCGCTCGCGGGAGTCACGGGCAAACGCGTTACACCTGTGAGACGGCGGCGCGCAGACTGGCAAAACAGCCTATCGCGATGCTGTCTGCGCGAGGCGAGCGCGCGCGATCGCCGCCTGACCGTAGGCGATGCAGCCGTCGTTGACGGGCACGGAGTGGGGGACCAAGACGGCAAGACCGGTGTCTTTGAGTTCGTGGGTAAGGAGCTGAAGCAAAAGTCGGTTCATGAACACACCGCCCGATAGCGCGACGGTATCGAGGCCTTCGCGCGCGCAGATTTCGCGTGCAATTCGTGCCGAAGAGTGCGCGATGGCGATATGGAAGTCGAGCGCGAGCCGGTCGGCGGATTCTCCGGTCTCGATTCCCTCCAAAAGCGCCTCAATAAGCGATCTGGAGTTTAGAACATGGCGGGCGTCCGGACGGGATGATTCGGTTACGGAGAAGCCGGCTATATTGCCGGTGGGGCAGGCACTTTCACTGCTGAGCGCGCGCCAGGCGGCGGCCTCAAGCTCGATGGCGGGTTCGCCCTCGTAGGTTGCCTTGTCGCAGATGCCCAGAATTGCTGCCGCGGCATCAAAGAGACGCCCCATGCTGCTGGTACGCGGGCTGTTGATGCCGCGCTCGATCATGGTGGCTGTCACGCTGCGCGTTTGCTCGTCGAGGCCGTCCAAAAGCCGAGCGGCGCCTGGGTGCTCGAGCAGGCCGAGCTCACTGAGCAGGGCAAAGGCGTTGCGTCGAGCGTCGCGTACGGACGCTACGCCACCGGGTAGGGCCCAAGTGCGCAGATGCGCTGCGCGCTCAAAGTCAGCAAGGCCAGCGACAAGAAACTCGCCGCCCCATATGGTGCCATCGGTGCCGGCACCGGTGCCGTCAAAGGCGATGCCAAGGACGCGCGCCTCGGGCGCAAGCTGGCCCGCGGCGATGGCCTCGGCCATTACGCTCGCGATATGCGCATGATGGTGCTGCACCTCGACGAGCGGCAGATTGTGCTCCCGTGCCTGCTCGCGCGCCCACTGGCCCGATAGATAGCTGGGGTGTAAATCGCAGGCCAAGGCGGCGGGCGCCAAGTCAAAGAGATCTTCCAAGCGCGTGCGCGCGGCGTTCCAGGCATCGAAGGTCCCGCCGTTTTCAACATCGCCGATATGCTGCGACACAAAACAGGTTGCCTCGCCGTTCGCCCCTTCACGAGTGAGCGCAATCGTCGCCTTTTGCTGCGGGCCGCAGGCGAGGATGCAGGGTACAGTGCCGTCGCATGCCGGCAGCGGTAACGGCTGCGGAGCGTATCCGCGGGCGCGGCGCACGGGCATAACGGCGCCGTCGACTACGCGCACTACAGAGTCATCGTAGCGCGAGAGGATCGCGCGGTCGTTACCGAGCAACGCGTCGGCGATGCCGGCGGCAACGAGGTGTTTCCAGGCAAGGTCGTCGTTGGTCTCGATGGGTTCTTCGCTCAGGTTTCCGCTGGTCACGACGAGCGCGTGCATACCGTGCGACGCGGCAGCTGCAAGCAGAAGATGCTGAAGCGGGGTGTAGGGGAGCATAACACCGAGCTCGGGAAGGTCGTGCGCGACGGACGGCGCGAGCGCGAGGGCGTCGGGGGAGCCGTCGCTCTTGCAAATAGCCCGTTGGCGCAGCAGTACAATGGGGCGAATGCTGCCGGTCAGCAAACCGCGCTCAACGTCGTTGACGTGGCACAGGCGTTCAACGTCGGCAAGGTCGCGCACCATAACGGCAAGCGGCTTATTGCTACGGCGTTTGCGGCGGCGTAACTCGGCCACCGCCTGCTCGTTGGCAGCGTCACAGGCTAGATGGAATCCGCCCAGGCCCTTGATGGCGACGATACCGCCGTTGGCCAGCAACTCAACACAGCGGTCGATAATGGCGTCGCTGGCCTCGCGTGTGGTGCCGACGGCCGGTGTCGCGGACGAATTCCCGCACGCATCGCCGTTCACAGCCTCGCGCCACGTAATATGCGGCCCGCAATCAAAGCAGGCATCGGGCTGCGCGTGAAAACGCCGGTCGAGTGGGTCGGCATACTCCGCGGCGCACTTGGGACACATGGGAAAACAATCCATCGAGGTGGCCGCTCGATCGTAAGGCAGCGAGCGGATGATGGTAAAGCGCGGCCCGCAGTTAGTGCAGTTGATAAAGGGGTAGCGATAGCGTCGGTCGGCGGGATCGAACAACTCGCGCAGGCAATCGTCACAGGTAGCGATATCGGGCGAGACGAGCGTGGTATGCGCGGTCTGATCCTGCGATGCCACAATGCGAAAGCCCCGCTCATCGGCAGCGCTCCAGCCGCCAGGCCCCAAATCCGCAATATCGACTCGCTCAACGCGAGCCGCCGCGGGCGCATGCTCAGAAAGCGCGGCAACAAAAGCATCGAGCGCATCGGCCGGAGCGTGCGCCTCGATATGCACGCCGTCGCCCGCATTGAGCACCCATCCGCAAATGCCATGCGCCATGGCCTCGCGATACACAAACGGTCGCATGCCAACGCCCTGCACAATGCCCGTCACATGAATATGCACATGCCGCATGCGACACCCCTCATCAAAACCGACCAAAAAAGACAGGTTTGTTTTGGTAGGTAAAACTTCTAAACCTGCCAAAACAAACCTGTCCCTATTTGGCAGGTGAGCTGCGGGAAATCCCGCTACAGCCCCAGGCTCTGCTTGGTGGCGGCGCACGTGAGCTCGCCGTGCTTAACGCCGCGCAGGCCCAGCAGGCGGTCGGCTAGTTCGTAGACGCGCTCGCCGCGACCCTTGAGCGCCAGAATCTCCAAGCAGTTGTGGTGATCCAGATGCACGTGCATGGTCGATACGATCTCGTCGGTGTAGTCGTGCTGCACTTCGTCCAGACGGCGCGTCAGGTCGCCGGTATGGTGGTCGTAAATCATGGTGAGCGACCCGATAACATGCTCATCGGGCGTGCGCATCTGCTCCTTGGCGATCGAGGCGCGAATCAGGTCACGCACGGCCTCGGAGCGGTTGGCCACGTCGCCGCGGCGCGCGATCTGCTCGTCAAAACGGCGCAGCAGGTCGTCGGGTGCGGTAACCGAAAAACGGACCAGCTCGGAGCCGGAGCCACTACAGTGGCAGCCCGCGTCACCGTCCGCCCCGTGCGGATGCTCGTGCTCGTACCCGCAGCAGTGCTCGTGTTCGGCCACCTTACACCAGCTTCACGGAGCCGACGGAGTTGTGATCTGTCTCGATGGCCTCCTCGTAGCCCTCGAGCGCATCGTGCGCCTCGTGGAGTGCCGCCATGGCGGCCTCGAGTTTGGCGCCAATGCGCTCCATGTCAAAGTTCTCGGTCGCGTGCAGCAGCTGATGGCTCCACTCGTGAGCGAGCTCAATGGTGTCGTCGACCTGCTTGACGCTCATGGCAAGCTGGCTCATGTTCATTCCGACGTCATGCATAGGAATCTCCTTTTGTACGGGGCGATATGGTGGTTCAGATTCTACTACGCCCGCCTTGGGCGCCGCCGCATAAGAAAACGGGCGCGAGTCCGTCTGACCCGCACCCGTTCACTGGGGGCTGTTTGTAACTACCATACTATCCGTGGTCGCATGCCTTGCGTTTGGCACTCCGGTGAGCGGTGCGAAACCGCTCATGGACGGCAGACAAGTAACAAGCGTATTACAGATGTTTCTCCAGCAGTGCCTGAAGTCTTGCCTTGGGTAAGGCGCCAACCGAGCGGTCGACCTCCTCGCCGTTCTTAAAGACGATCAGCGTGGGGATGCTCATGACGCCAAACTTCATGGCCAGGTCCTGGTTGTCGTCGACGTTGCACTTGGCCACAGCCAACTTGCCGGCCAGCTCGTCGGCAACCTCGTCTACGATGGGCGAGAGCGAGCGGCAGGGGCCGCACCACGGGGCCCAAAAATCAACCAGTACGGGCAGGCTATCGTTGACGACAGCGCCGAAGTTCTCGGGGGTAATCTGCTTAATGTCAGCCATGGTGACCTCCATAATACGACGCGGCTCGGCCGCGTAAAACTCAGTACGACCGTGCTTATACCCAGCGGCCCGCAAAGCAACCACTCGCGGGCGGCTCTTTTATATAATGGTGGGCACGCAAACGATTGGAGAGCGCATGCCCACGTCACAAAGCCAGAAAAAAGAAGCCATCGCTCAGGCGACCGAGCAGGAGCTCGCGTCGCTTGCAGATCGCGGTGTGCGTATCGCGGGCAACGCGTGCTCGCCGATTGTGCTGGTCAAAGGCGATTTGGATGAAGCCGAGTGCTCGGGCGGCGAGCTGGCCGCCGGCGCGGATGGCGCCGCGTTGCGCAAGGCGCTCGGTGCCATCGGATATGCCCCCGAGGATTTTTGTGTGCTGGCAAGCGTCGCCGGCGCGGGCGACGGAGCGGTCGCGGCGGGCGAGGCCCTGACGTGCGACCTGTTCCGCGAGGCGCTGGAGACCTTGGACCCCGAGGCGGTGCTGCTGCTGGACAACAGTGCGGCCGATGTCATGCGCGAGACCTATGCCGATATGCTTGTGGCAATTGATGACTTTGACACCGCCATGCTCAAGCCCGGCCTGGTCGCCCATGTGCAGGGGCGCCGCGTGCTGGCGCTCGACGGTTTTGAGGCGGCGCTCACCGACAAGGCCGCCAAGCAGCGCATGTGGGCCTACATTAAGCAGCTGACCCCGGCGGCTGCACCGCTGTAGCGAGGTTGGCGGCAGCCCCTACATCACGGCGCGCAGCTCAAACCGGTCGCCGTTAATGCGGAACTGGCAGTTGCCGTTCATGCGCTCGACGGCAAGCATAATGCTCTTGGTGCCAAAGCCGTGCCCAGTGTGCTGAGTCACGGGCATGCCGTCGACCATGTGCGGCGCACGGCCAAACGTGTTGGAAACCAGCAATAGAAGCTGACCGTCTTCGTAGCGAAGGTCCAGGTCGACAAACCGCTTGCCTTCGGGGGCGGCGCTCGCCGCGGCGATGGCATTGTCCAGGGCGTTCGATACCACACTGAATAGATCGACATCGCCCACGTGGACGGTTTCGGGCACGGCGGCGTGCAGGTCGGCGGTGATGCCGTGCGCGTTGATGTCCGCGGAAAGCGACGAGAGCGCAATGTTGACCGTTTCGTTGGCGCAGTAGCGGCGCACGGCGGTGCGGTCGTTGGTCTCGCAGAGCGCGTCGATGCGCTCGAGTGCCTCATCGGTGTGACCCTCTTCGATCAGGGCCGCTAGACCGCGCAGGTAGTGGCGCATGTCGTATCACATTGAGACCAAGTCAAGAAGAATCGCTTCGGTCGAATCGCGTCTTTTGGGTGAGTTCTCAACGTCCGCTGCCGCTGGTTTCCACCGTATGCCGAAAACACCCGGACGATGCCGTGCAGATCGCTTCGCTCTGCTATAGTCTCCCAAATTCACGTTTTCTATTGGGATGGTGGTTAATATGGGCGACATACTCGAATCGTTCCTGCGCGTGGCGATGGTGGTGTTCATCGTCGGTCCGCTCACTGCATGGGTCGCCCGTCGCGGCGCGCGTGAGCGCAGTGAGGCGACGGACAGCCTCGATCGCTTCACGGTGCGCATGCCCGCTGCCATCCGCACGATCATCGCCTGCTGCGCGGTCGCGTTCGAGCTGCTCATGTTGGGTGTTTACGTCTGGCAGGGCGTTTCGCTGGGCGAGTGGGGCCACGAGCTTGTGTGGTTCGGCCACGCCATGGCACTTGCGGGCATGGCCATCTGGGCCCTGCTGAGCATCCCGCGCATCGACGTGGACGGTGAACGAATTCTCTCGCGTAACGCCTTCGGCATCCGCAAGGAGACGACGTTCGGCAACATCACCCATGCAACGCTTCACACGCAGATGATGAGGATCGACCTGTTCGAGGGCGATCGAAAGTTCTGCTCGATAAGCCTCGAGGGGGTGTGCTCGCTCAACCTCCTCGCCCGTCTGGAGGAAGAGGGCATCGAAGTCTCGGACGCCGTCGACGGTCCCATGACCAAGGCGGGCCTGTGTTGGTCTGCCGTCAAGCCGTTGACGATTGTTTTCAACGGCATGGCGCTCGTCTTCTCGCTCGTGATCGCCTTCATGGCTGTTTTCACCGATGCCGGAGCCCGCTTGCTCTTGCTCGTTCCGTTCCTCTTCCTGTTCATAGGGGGACTCCTGCCCCTGCTTATGCTCAGCATGCCCGCCCGTGGTATCTACGAGATCGGCAGGCAGGAGCGCGAACTCGGTTTCTCCTTCGCCGAGGAGATGGCAAGTCGAGGTGCCACGGGCACTTCGCTTGTCGACGACGATTGGTTCATCGAGATCAGCAATGCCCGCGTCGTGGCGTTCCGCCGCGATTACCTCAAGAAGGTCACGGCGCACGAGGACAGCGAGAGCGGCGACCGCTGCACGGTGACTACGAAGGGCGGTCGAAAAATCAAGGTGTATGCAGCGGGCAGCACGCTCGAGGACCTGCGCACGTGGTTCAAACAGGGTGCCAAGGCCAGAAGCACGCTCGACCGTGCAGAGGACGCGCTCGAGACGACGTCTGATTGGGTTGTCTGACCTGTATCGTCTTTTCGGACACGCATGCTAGAGGCCCAATCCTTTAGAATGCATTCATCGACGACCGAGAGGACGGTATGCTATGTCCAACCCAGCCGCCAAGTACACCGACGAGTTCAGGCGCGAGACCGCCGACTACATCATCTCGACGGGCAGGCCGATAACGGAATGCTGCGCAGAACTGGGCCTGAATTCCAAGACCGTGAACAAGTGGGTGCAGAACCGCCGGCGCGAGCTTGCCGGCGGGCCCGACCCCAAGGCCGAGGACCGCGAGCTTCGCGAGGCGAAAAGGCGCATACGCGAGCTCGAGATGGAGAACGCCTTCTTGAAAAAAGCCGCGGCCTTCTTCGCCAAAAGCCAGGCGTAGCCGCATGCTACCGGATGATGTTGGCGGAGAAGGCCGAATTCCCGGTGAAAATGATGGCCCGCGTGCTCGGCGTGAGCCGATCGGGCTTCTACTCGTGGCTCTCCAACGGCTGCCCGCGAGAAAACTGGTCGGCCGAGCGCGAGGCGGTCCGGCGCGTGTGGCTGGAGTCGGACCGCAGGTTCGGCTTCCGGTTCGTGAAATGCTTCCTGCCCGGCGAGTTCTCCGGATTGACCCTGTACAGGGTGCGCAAGCTGATGCACGAGCTGGGAATACGCGGCTGCACGCCCAACGCCAGGAAGCGCACCACCATCCCCGACCCGAAGGCCAGGCCCCGGCCCGACCTGGTGAGCCGCGACTTCACCAGTCCCGTTCCAACCTACAAGCTCGTGGGCGACATCACCTACCTGCGCACCGGCGAGGGATGGCTGTACCTGTCGACGGTCATCGACCTCAACACCCGCATGGTGGTGGGCTGGTCGCTCTCCGAGCGCATGACCGCCGACATCGTGGTTTCGGCGCTGGCGTCGGCCAAATCGCGCGGCTACGTGGCCGGCAACGCGATATTCCACGCCGACCGCGGCGCCCAGTACACCAGCAGGCTTCTGGCCGAATGGGCGCGCGACAACGACGTGCGGCTGTCCTGCAGCCGCACCGGCAACTGCCACGACAACGCGGTGGCCGAGTCGTTCCTCGCCACGCTGAAGAACGAGATGTACTACAGGCGCAGCTTCCCGACCAGGGATTCCGCCAAGCACGCGGTGGTCGAGTTCATCGAGGCGTACTACAACCGCCGAAGGCCCCGCTCGACGATCGGCTACAAGGTGCCGGCCGAGGCCATGGCGGCCTTCTTCGAGAGAACCGAGCCCAAGCCCGAGGCCATGCCTATGGCCGCTTGATTCCTCGAGCTTGCGTGTCCGAAATCTTGACACAGGTCAGAAGGCCTCGATGCCAGCGCTGCGCCGATATGGGGCAGCGCCCCCCCGTTGGCCGCCATGGCCCTGACTTCCGAGCGTATGCTGGCGCCGCTCGTCTTAAGACGTCGACCTCCATCCGGAGCCTGCGGTTCTCGCGCTCGGGCTCCAGGATCCGGTTCTACTCGGGCGTGCGGTTGTCGGCGGCGCGCGGCGAGCCGGTCTCGTTTATCGACTTGACCCGCCTCTCCACGGTGCTCTTGTCGAGGTCGCACTCGTCCATGGCCTCGCGCCTGGGCTTTCCGGCGTTGTGGAGATCGACTATCTTCCTCTTGAACTCGTCGGTGAAATGCCTCGGTCTGGGGCCGGTCGAGGCCGAGCCCCCGGTCCGGCTGGGGTAGCATGTCGCTGCGGACCACTGTCTTTCCTCTCGTTGAATATCTAGGCGCTGACGATTCTAGGCGATGGCCCTCTCTTGCTTCTTACACCTCGATTGTGCTCGCTACCCCCAGCGGGTCCGGATCGAGCGATCCGGACCCGCTTTTGGGGTTTGCCGGAAACCCGGTGGTCAAAAAAGGCCAAATATGAGTACTGTTACCAGTTTGGTGGCAGCCAAATGGCCTCAAAAATCGGTGCCAGAGGCCAAAAGTGCATCGATTTTCGTTCTTCAGAGTCGCGATCGGGCTCCAAACAAGGCGATTTTGCTGCTCTGGACCGGAAAATCGATGCTACTAATTTGGTGACAGTACTCATATTTGGCCCTTTTTGACCACTGCCCCTTGGTCCAGGACAAAACGGGCTGCCCGAATCATGGGGCGGGTCCATTTTCGGCTGTCCTCAGCTTGCCAGTTCGAAAATGGACCTGCCGCATGATTGAATCTTTATTTCAACTTTACACCTAGGTTTACAGCTGTCTTGTCAGCTGTAAACCTAGGTGTCATACTAAAGCCCCAAGATTCGCCAAAAGAGAGGGGCCTTGATGGCACAGAGCGCGAACATGGATGCATCGGAGCTTGCACGCGATATCGCGGCCGGCCTAGCATCGGCAACGACGGCAACGGAGCGCGCGGCACTGGTGCCCGCAGAGCTCGTCGAGGCCATTCAGCAACTAAAAGCCCAACGTGACGCGGTAATCCTGGCGCACTACTATGTGGCGCCCGAGGTCCAAGCCGTTGCCGATTACGTCGGCGACAGTTTCTACCTGGCAAAACTCGCCAAGAGCCTGCCGCAGCAGACTATCGTGCTGTGCGGCGTGGAGTTTATGGGCGAGAGTGCCAAGCTGCTCAACCCCACCAAGACCGTGCTGCTGCCCGAGCCGGGCGCGGACTGCCCCATGGCTCACATGGTCAAGCACGAGACGGTCGACGCGGCGCGCGCCGAGTACGGTGACGACCTTGCCGTGGTCTGCTACGTCAACTCCACGGTCGAGATCAAGAGCTGGAGCGACGTGTGCGTCACCAGCTCCAACGCCGTCAAGATCGTGTCCGAGCTGCCGCAGCAGCACGTCCTGTTCATCCCCGACCAAAACCTGGGCCGCTTCGTAGCCGAGCAGGTGCCGCAAAAGCACGTCATCCTCAACAACGGCTACTGCCCGCGCCATCACATCATCACCGTCGAGCAGATCGTCGACGCGACGGAGGCCCACCCCGACGCGCTCGTGCTGGCGCATCCTGAGTGCAAGGCCGACGTCCTGGCCGAGGCCGACTACATCGGCTCCACCGCCGGCATCATCAAGTATGCCGAGGAGTCCGACGCCAGCGAGTTCATTATCGTGACGGTCCGCGGCGTGCTCTACGAGCTCGAGCGCCGCTGCCAGGGCACCGGCAAGAAGTTCCACTTCCCCGCGGTGCAGCCCACCTGCGTCAACATGGACCTCATCACGCTCGAAAAGCTCGTGCGCTGCCTGGAGACGGGCGAGGGCGAGGTGCAGATCGGCGTCTCGGACGAGGCGGCAGACCAGGCCAAGCTCACGCTCGACCGTATGCTCGAGTACGCAGCGCGCTAGAACAATGTGACATGAGGGACAGTCCCGCATGTCACATTACAAGGGAGAGGATTCCTGTGGAAACCAAACAATACCCCGACATGGAGTGCGACGTCGTCATTGCCGGCTGTGGCGTGGCGGGCCTGTACGCGGCCCTCAATCTGCCGACGAGCACGCGCGTGATCATGCTCTCCAAGGGCGCTGTCGACGAGTGCGATTCGATGCTCGCGCAGGGCGGTATCTGCGTACTGCCCGAGGGCTCGGACTACGATGCCTTCTTTGAGGACACCATGCACGCCGGCCACTACGAGAATCGCCGCGAGAGCGTCGACATCATGATCCGTTCGAGCCGTTCGGTCATCAACGACCTGCTAGCGATGGGCGTGGATTTTGAGCGCAAGGCCGACGGCAGCCTCAACTTTACCCGCGAGGGCGCGCACAGCCGTCCGCGTATTGCCTTCCATGCCGACATTACGGGCAAGGAGATCACGACCAAGCTGCTCCAGGCCGTTCGCAAGCTGGATAACGTGCAGATTTTGGAGCACGTGGCCATGACCGACATCCTGACGGGCGAGCGTGACGGCGTCACGGTGTGTGTCGGTGTCGTCGCCGTTTCCGTGGACGAGGACAACTCGGTTCGTCCCGCCGACGAGCTGGCAAATGCCGCCGAGGGCGTGCATGCCGGCGAGCCGTTTAAGATTCATGCCCGCCGCACGCTGTGGGCGACAGGCGGTATCGGCGGCGTGTACGACCATTCGACTAACTACCCGCAGCTCACGGGCGATGCATGCTACATCGCTCAGGAGCATGGCATTAAGATGGAGCACCTGGACTACGTGCAGATTCACCCCACGGGGCTGTTCTCGCCGCAGCCGGGTCGCACCTTCCTGATCAGCGAGAGCTGCCGCGGCGAGGGCGCGATTTTGCTCAACGCCGCCGGCGAGCGCTTTACCGACGAGCTTCAGCCGCGCGATGTGGTCGCTGCCGCTATTCGCGAGCAGATGAAGCAGGACGGTACCGAGCACGAGTGGCTGAGTTTTGCCCCCGTCGAGCGCGATGTGGTGACCGGGCACTTTGCCAACATTCGCGCGCGCTGCCTGGAGGACGGCCGCGACATCTTGGACGAGCCCATCCCCGTTACGCCCACGCAGCACTACTTTATGGGTGGCGTATGGGTCGATAAGGACGGCCGCACCTCGATGCCCGAGCTCTACGCCGCGGGCGAGACGGCCTGCAACGGCGTTCACGGCAAGAATCGCCTGGCTTCCAACAGCCTGCTCGAGTCCCTGGTTTGGGGCCGCCGTGCCGCCTGGTGCATGCGCACCGGCGAGTCGCTCGCCGTGGAGCAGGCGGGCGAGCCCGCGCTTGACGGGCGTCATCGCGCCCTGGGCGCCGAGACCCTTGCAATCGATGATTTGGCCCGTGCGGCCGGCACGCAGGCCGTGGAGGAGTAGACCATGAATCCCATTACCATGAAGCTCGTCGTCGATGATCTGATTTTGCAGGCTCTGCGCGAGGACATCACGTTTGAGGACGTGAGTACGGCGAGCGTGTGCCCTACGGCGCGCCCCGCTACCGTTGAGCTCATCGCCAAGGCCGATGGCATCATCGCCGGCTTGGATGTGTTCGCTCGCACTTTTGAGCTGCTGGATCCGCAGAGCTCCGTGTTGTTCGATGTCGCGGACGGCGACGAGGTGCACGCCGGTGACCACGTGGGCCAGGTGCGCGGCGATGCGCGCGTATTGCTTTCGGGCGAGCGCGTGGCGCTCAACTACCTGCAGCGCATGAGCGGCATCGCTACTTACACGCATCGGATGGCGGCCGCGCTCGAGGGCACCAAGACCGTGCTTGTCGACACGCGCAAGACCACGCCGGGCATGCGCGTCTTCGAGAAGGCAGCAGTCGAGATCGGCGGTGGCAGCAACCATCGCTACAACCTGTCGACGGCCGTCATGCTCAAGGACAACCATATTGACGCCGCCGGTGGTGTGACGCGTGCGATTGAGATGGCACGCGCCCACGCATCGTTTACCACGACGGTCGAGATTGAGTGCGAGAACCTGGACATGGTACGCGAGGCCGTGGAGGCCGGTGCCGATATCATCATGCTCGACAACATGACCCACGACGACATGGCTGCAGCGATTGAGCTTATCGCCGGTCGTGCTAAGACCGAGTGCTCGGGCAACGTAGACGCCGACAACATTCGTGCCCTGGCCGACCTGGGTGTTGACTTTATCAGTTCGGGGGCGTTGACGCACTCTGCGCCGATTCTCGACCTCTCGCTCAAGCACCTGCGTCTGCTGGACGGTAAATAATGGACGCCCGCGAGCGTCGCCGTGCCATCATGGCCGTGCTCGAGGGGGCCAAAGATCCTGTCTCGGGCAGTGCGCTTGCCCGCGAGGTGGGCGTGAGCCGTCAGGTCGTGGTGCAGGACATCGCCCTGCTGCGCGCTGACGGGCACGATATCGTCGCCACCAATCGCGGCTATGTACTACAGGAGGCCCCCAGCAGCCCCGCCGTGCCCACGCGCTTGGTCAAGGTTCGCCACAGCGTGGAGCAGGCAGGCGATGAGCTCACGAGTATCGTCGACGCCGGTGGCGCCGTGCTCAACGTGATCGTCAATCACCGCGTGTACGGTAAGATCACGGCCGACTTGGACATTCGCAATCGTCGCGATGTTGAGCGCTACCTGCACGATATCGAGAGCGGCAAGAGCTTTCCACTACTAACGGTGACGAGCGGCTACCACTTCCATCGCATTGCGGCGGAGGACGAACAGACCCTCGACGAGATCGAGGCCATGCTCAAGGAGAAAGGCTATTTGGCAGACCTGATGCCCTACGAGGACGATCTGTCGTAGCCGATGCTGCAAACGTCCCTAAGCGGCAATCTGACGTTCAATCGTCGGTCGCGTACCAAAGTACGCTTCCCTCCTCTTTCACGTCACCTTGCTCGCTTAGGGACGTTTTCGCTGACGTGAGCTCAACCTGCGACGGTGCCTAATTGGTTATCCGCACAAAAAAGGAGGCCTCCGCGGCGATGCGGAAGCCTCCTTTTTTGTGCACGGTGTACTTTTGAGTGTGCAAGTGGGGAGTTGTTACTCCTCGACGATCTCGGTGATCGCGCCAGCGGGGCAAGCGTCCTGGCAAGCGCCACAGGCGACGCAGGAGTCCTCGTCGGCGACGGTAGCGACGTCCTGGAGCTCCAGAACGCCAGCGGGGCAGGAGTCGACGCAAACGCCACAAGCGATGCACTCGTCGGCATCAATTACGGGATGAGCCATGGTAGTTTCCTCTCTGTTGACCGACGCTACAGGCGATGCGCGCCGGTTTGATTCGGGCAAAAACATACCACGGGAGCGACCGTTTGCAATACCCTCTGGCCGGCATCTTCATACCGTTCGCCGAGTATGCCAAGGTTTACTAAAAAACGCGCAGGTGGGGCCGTTGAGCTGCGAAAATGTTAGCTAAAGGTGACTTGAAATATTGAGCTATTGAGCGCGCCTGCGGAAAGGGCATCCCGTTATTTGGCCGAAAACCGGGGCGCAGTTTCCGGATGGACCGCCCGGCGGAAACTGCATCCCGGAATTTTCGCTCAGATTGGGATGTATTTTCCCGAAGGCTCTGGTTGCGGAAACTGCGACCCGGAATCCACGCTCAAACCGGGATGAGCTTGCCGCAAGACGGCCCCCAGGCACCCCCGGACGCAAACCTCAGCCATCTCTACATAGATCTCAATAGATCTGCCGAGAACTCAAACAGCGCATCTACCTGCGCATTTGAGAACCTAAACTCTCAGAGATAAGAAATCTTATATGAATTGACTTAGATTTTGTATATTCCAGCCCATAAGGGGATACACTACATCCTGAAAGACAAGCCGAAGCGCCGCGCGACAGACCGTCGAGGCGACGCGAACGCAAAAGAGAGAGGGAATTTCTAATGAGTAAGATTCTTGGTATCGACCTTGGTACTACTAACTCCGCAATGGCCGTTCTCGAGGGCGGTTCTCCGACCATTATCGTGAACGCCGAGGGCGACCGCACCACCCCGTCCGTCGTGGGCTTCCGTGCCGACGGCGACCGCGTCGTGGGCAAGGCCGCTAAGAACCAGGCGGTCACCAACCCCAAGAACACCGTGTTCTCCATCAAGCGCTTCATGGGCCGCAAGTACTCCGAGTGCACCTCCGAGATCAAGACCGTGCCGTATGAGGTCAAGGAGGGCCAGGGCGGCCGTGCCGTCGTCGACATCGAGGGCAAGGATTACACCGCCGAGCAGGTGAGCGCCATGACGCTCGCAAAGATGAAGGCCGACGCCGAGAAGTATCTGGGCGAGACCGTCACCGACGCCGTCATCACCGTCCCGGCCTACTTCAACGACGCCCAGCGTCAGGCCACCAAGGACGCCGGTAAGATCGCCGGCCTCAACGTCAAGCGTATCGTCAACGAGCCGACTGCTGCTGCTCTTGCCTATGGCCTGGACAAGCAGGGCACCGACCAGCGCATCCTGGTCTTCGACCTGGGCGGCGGCACCTTCGACGTCTCCATCCTCGACCTCGCCGACGGCGTGTTTGAGGTTCTGTCCACCTCGGGCGACAACCACCTGGGCGGCGACGACTGGGATCAGCGCGTCATCGATTGGATGGCCGATAAGTTCCAGCAGGAGAACGGTGTCGACCTGCGTCAGGACCCCATGGCCCTGCAGCGTCTGAAGGAGGCCGCCGAGAACGCCAAGAAGGAGCTCTCCGCCGCCCAGCAGACCACCATCAACCTGCCGTTCATTACCATGAACCAGTCCGGCCCGCTGCACCTCAACTACACGCTGACCCGCGCCGAGTTCGAGAAGATCACCCGCGACCTGCTCGAGCGCTGCAAGCAGCCTGTCACCAACGCCCTGCGCGACGCTAAGCTCAAGCTCTCCGATCTGACCGAAGTCATCCTCGTCGGCGGCTCCACCCGTATGCCCGCCGTCCAGGAGCTCGTCAAGACCATGACCGGCAAGCAGCCCAACATGTCCGTGAACCCCGACGAGGTCGTTGCCGACGGCGCTGCCGTCCAGGGCGGCGTGCTCACCGGCGACGTCGAGGGCATCCTGCTGCTCGACGTTACCCCGCTGTCGCTGGGCGTCGAGACTATGGGCGGCATCATGACCAAGATGATCGACCGCAACACCACGATCCCGACCTCCAAGACCGAGGTCTACTCCACCGCTGCCGACAACCAGACCAGCGTCGAGATCAACGTGCTCCAGGGCGAGCGCGAGCTTGCCCGCGACAACAAGTCGCTCGGTAAGTTCCAGCTGACCGGTATCCCGGCTGCCCGCCGCGGTGTGCCGCAGATCGAGGTCACCTTCGACATCGACGCCAACGGCATCGTCAAGGTCTCCGCTAAGGACAAGGGCACCGGCAAGGAGCAGCAGATCACCATTTCCGGCTCCACCGCTCTGTCCGACGACGAAGTCGATCGTATGGTCAAGGACGCCGAGGCTCATGCCGAGGAGGACAAGAAACAGAAGGAAGAGGTCGAGGTCCGCAACCAGACCGACAGCCTGTGCTACTCCACCGAGCAGACCCTCAACGAGCTCGGTGACAAGGTTTCCGCCGACGTGAAGTCCAAGGCCGAGGCCGCTATCGCCGACGCCAAGAAGGCGCTCGAGGGCTCTGACGTCGAGGCCATCAAGGCCGCTGGCGAGTCCCTGCAGTCCGTGGCCTATGAGCTGGCCCAGGTTGTCTACGCCGACGCTCAGCAGCAGACCGACGGTGCCGCCGGTGCCCAGCCTGCCGACGATGACGTTGTCGACGCCGACTACGAGGTTGTGGACGACGAGGACAAGTAATCATGTCCGCCCGTAAAGCTCGCACGGAGGCGGCCGCCACTGGCGCCGCCCCCGTTGACTCTGAGGAGAAGGACGTGAAGATTCCCGTAGAGGCCGTCGACGATACCGAGGCCAACGAGGCCGAGGCCGCCGAGGCTGCCGAGAACCAGGTAGAGGATTCCAACAAGGAGGCGACGATGACCGAGGACGAGATGGTGGAAGCCGCTATCCGCGCCGGTGAAGAAGCCGCCGACAACGACTTTAAGCTCAAGTTCGAGCAGGCTCAGAAAGAGCTTGCCGACGTGCGCAATGAGCTCGATGCTGCGGCAGAGGCTCAGAAGGCCGCCGAGGACAAGGCAAAGGACGCCACCGAGCGTACCGCCCGTCTGCAGGCCGACTGGGAGAACTTCCGTCGCCGCACCGCCAATGAGCGTATCGCCGAGCGCGAGCGCGCGACCGAGAAGCTTGTCACCGCGCTGTTGCCGGTGATTGACGATATCGAGCGCGCGATCGACCATGCCCGCAGCCAAGAGCTTTCCGACGACTTTAAGCAGTTCGTCGATGGCGTCGATGCGGTGCATGCCAAGCTGCTTGATGTGTTTGCGCACGAGGGCGTTGAGCCCATCGACCCCAAGGGCGAGGCGTTCGATCCGCTCGAGCACCAGGCTGTGGGTCGCGTCGAGGACGCATCGCAGTACGACGAGACCGTCAACGACGTGTACCAGAAGGGCTACCGCATGGCGGATCGCATCCTGCGTTCCGCGATGGTGACGGTGACCTACGGTGGCGAGAAGCGCCCCGCACCGGAGCCCGAAGCGGCGCCCGAGGATGCTTCGGCCGATACGGCCGAGAGCACCGAGGAGTAATTGAGAAGGGCCCCGGGGCAACACCCGGGGCCCTTTCTGGCCTAGTGCCATATGAAAGCATGAGCCGCCGCCCGCTGGGCGGCGGATGAAACAGGAGAGGAGCTACGATGGCTGCAGGCAAAACCTTCTATGACATCCTGGGCGTATCCAAGAGCGCCTCCGACAAAGAGATCAAGAGCGCGTTTCGCAAGCTCGCGCAAAAATATCACCCTGATGCCGGCGGCGACGAGGCCAAGTTCAAGGAGATCAGCGAGGCCTACGAGACGCTTTCGGACGAGAAGAAGCGCAAAGAGTACGACCAGATGCTCATGTTTGGCGGCATGCCGGGCGCGGGCGGCGCATATGGCGGCGGCTACGGTGCCGGCGCGGGCGCCAGCGGCTGGGGCGACATCTTCGACAGCATCTTTAGCGGCAACGGCGCCTGGGGCAGCGATTGGGGCTCGGGCTTTGCCGGGGCTGCGGGCGCTGCCGGTGCCGGCGCGGGTCGCAGCCGTGCTCGCAAGGGCGGCGACCTGTCGCTGACCGTCGATGTTTCGGCCGAGGACGCGTTTCGCGGCGTGACGCACAAGGTCACCTATCGCATTCCCTCGACAGGCGAGCAGCAGACCATCACGGTCTCGGTACCCGCGGGCGCGGTCGACGGCGGCAAGCTACGCTACAAGCGTCGCGGCGAGTATGGCGTTGCGGGTGGCGAGCGCGGCGACCTGGTCGTGACCACGCATGTGGAGGAGCACCCGCTGTTCAAGCGCAAAGGCGCCGACGTGACCATGGAGGTACCGGTCTCGGTCTACGAGGCGGCGCTCGGCTGCACGGTGGACGTGCCCACACCCGGCGGTGCGACGGTCCGTTTGAAAGTGCCCGCGGGTACTCAGACGGGCAAGAAGTTCCGCTTTAAGGAGATGGGAGCGCCCGACGTTAAGCACCGTGGCCGTACGGGCGCGCTGCTCGTCGAGATCAAGGTGCAGGTCCCCACGAACCTATCCGATGACGAGCGCGATGCCATGACCAAGCTGCGCGAGGCCGACACGCGCGACTATCGCGAGAAGGTCAACCGTTACAAGGCGACGTTCTAGCTTGGTTGCGTGGCCCACGGGCTGGCCGCAGGCTTATGATGGAGATGTGCGAGACGGAAAGGGGTCAGGTAGCATGGCCGAGGACAATAGGAACAAACCGCTGTATATGATCAGCGTGGCGGCCGAGCTGACCGGCATGCACCCGCAGACTCTGCGCGTCTACGAGTCCAAGGGCCTGGTGAATCCCCAGCGCTCGGGCGGTAACACGCGTCTGTATTCGCGTGCCGATATCGAGCGCCTGGAGCTCATCAACCAACTGACCGACGAGGGCATCAACCTTGCCGGCGTGGTGCGCATCCTCGATATGAAGGAGCGTGCCGAGGAGCGCGAGCGCGAGAACGAAAAGCTCCGCGCCCACGTGCGCCAGCTCGAGGACGAACTGCACGAGTACAAGATGCAGAAGAAGATCACCGCCCTTGCCCCGCGCGACGGTTCGGTCAACCCCGAGCAAGTCATGCGCAAACTGCTGGGCACGGGCGGCGACCTGTAGGCACTCATTGGGGACAGACTTAAATGAGTACCTGCAGAATGAGAGTGGATAATCTCCCGTTTTTTGCCTGTTTGCAGGCTCAAAGTGGGAGATTATCCACTCTCGTCATTTGAGCGTCTAAGTCTGCCTCCCCAGGACCCAACTCGTCCTCTGCTTTACTGAGATAAAGTGAACGCAGAGATTCGTAACCCACTCGCAACCGTTCTATGGCACGATATTGAACGAATGTATGCTATGCGCCCAAATCTTTTGGGCAGAGTGGGAGACAGTATGGTCAAGCTGTACGAGGACGGCATCTACCTGCGCGGCGGCAGCGAGGTTGTGCCTGCGGCCGAGGCTGCCGAGCGCGGTATTACGCAGACACCCGAGGATGCCAAGCGCGGCACCATCGCGTATTCGATCCTCCAGGCACACAATACGTCGGGCGACCCCGAGGCACTCAAGATTCGCTTCGATGCCATGGCGAGCCACGACATCACCTTTGTCGGCATCATCCAGACGGCGCGCGCTTCGGGCATGGAGCAGTTCCCGCTGCCTTACGTGCTCACCAACTGCCATAACTCGCTGTGCGCCGTGGGCGGCACCATCAATGAGGACGACCACGTCTTTGGCCTTTCCGCAGCCAAGAAGTACGGCGGCATCTTCGTTCCGCCGCACATCGCCGTCATCCACTCCTTTATGCGCGAGAACTTCGCCGGTTGCGGCAAGATGATCCTGGGTTCCGACTCGCACACCCGCTATGGTGCCCTGGGTACCATAGCCGTGGGCGAGGGCGGCGGCGAGTTGGCAAAGCAGCTGCTGCGCGACACCTACGATGTCGCCTATCCCGGCGTCGTGGCCATCTACCTCACGGGCGCCCCGCGCCCCGGCGTCGGCCCGCACGACGTGGCGCTCGCCATCATTCGCGCCGTCTTTGCCAAGGGCTACGTCAAGAACAATGTCATGGAGTTTGTGGGCCCGGGCATCGCGAGCATGACGACCGACTACCGCAACGGCGTTGACGTCATGACCACCGAGACCACCTGCCTGTCGAGCATCTGGGCCACCGACGAGGACACGCACGCGTTTTTGACCATGCACGGCCGCGGCGACGACTATCGCGAGCTCAAGCCCGCCGATGTCGCCTACTACGACGGTTGCGTCGAGGTCGACCTGTCGAGCATCAAGCCCATGATCGCACTGCCGTTCCATCCTTCCAACGGCTTTGAGATCGACGAGCTCAACGAGAACCTCGAGGACATCCTGCACGAGGTGGAGCTCGAGGCCGCCAAGATCGGCGAGGGCAAGACGCACTTTAGCCTGCTCGACAAGATCGTCGACGGCAAGCTGCACGTGCAGCAGGGCGTTATCGCCGGCTGCTCGGGCGGCAACTATGACTCCGTGGTCCAGGCTGCCCGCGTGCTCAAGGGCGCCAATACCGGCTGCGGCGAGTTCTCGCTGTCGGTCTATCCCACGAGCCAGCCCGTGGCGCTCGAACTTACACGCCGCGGCTACATCTACGACCTCATGGAGGCCGGCGCAATCGTGCGCACGGCATTCTGCGGCCCGTGCTTCGGCGCCGGCGACACGCCCGCCAACAACGGCCTTTCGATCCGTCACACCACGCGCAACTTCCCCAACCGCGAGGGTTCCAAGCCGGGTAATGGCCAGCTGAGCGCCGTGGCCCTGATGGACGCCCGCTCCATTGCGGCAACGGCTGCCAACGGCGGCGTCCTGACGCCGGCGACCGACCTGCCCGAGGACACTTGGGACGAGGCCTGCGAGTACACCTTTGACGACGCGCCGTACAAGAAGCGCGTGTACTGGGGCTTTGGCAAGGCGGAGCCTGCCGACGAGCTGGTCGAAGGCCCCAACATCAAGCCGTGGCCCGCGATGGAGCCGCTCGGCGACGACATCCTGCTCAAGGTTTGCTCCAAGATCATGGACCCGGTCACCACGACCGACGAGCTCATTCCCTCGGGCGAGACGAGCTCCTTCCGCTCCAACCCGCTGGGCCTGGCTGAGTTTACGCTGAGCCGCCGCGACCCGGCCTACGTGGGTCGCTCCAAGGAGGTCGACGCTGTGGAGAAGCGTCGCGTTGCCGGCGAGTCCGCGGGCGACCTGGCGGCGTTCGATGCCGAGCTTGCCGGTGTGTTTGAGGCGCTGGCCGGCGCGGGTGTCGCGGCCGATGCCAAGGCGACCGAGTTCGGTTCCATGATTTACGCCAAGAAGCCTGGTGACGGCAGCGCCCGCGAGCAGGCCGCGAGCTGCCAGCGCGTAATTGGCGGCCTGGCCAACATCGTCCACGAGTACGCCACCAAGCGCTATCGCTCCAACGTGATGAATTGGGGCATGGTGCCCTTCCAGATGGAGGCCGAGCCCAACTTTGAGGTGGGCGATTACGTCTTTGTGCCGGGTATCCGTGCCGCGCTCGATGGCGACCTGAAGGACATCGCCGCCTACGTGGTGCACGCCGATGGTGCGGTCGAGCAGATTGAGCTCTACATTGCCGATATGACGGCCGAGGAGCGTGCCATCGTCAAGGCCGGCTGCCTGATCAACTACAACAAGTTCAAGGCCGCTGCCGAGTAACGCACTTAATTGTCCGCCCGGGGCTTACCCTTTCCCGCTCGCTCACGCGCTTCGCGAGGGTCGCGTTCGGGAAAGGGTAAGCCCCGGGCTACATTTCTGCGTTCTCGTTGGGTCTTGAGGGACGCCAAAAATAGACTTGCTTGATGCCGCCCCTGTTATCGGGGCGGCCTCTTTTTGTCGAAAACCACCACAAAGGTGCCTGTCCCCTTTGTGGGGGTGGGGACGAGCTCGATGTTGTTGTGATCGTTGAGCGGCATGTTAATGGGCGTCCCTACAGGATTTCATCCAAGCCGGGAGTCTTGGTTGTTTTGGGGATGCCGAGTTTGGATGACGCGAAATCGTCAACATTGTCCTTAATTCCGTCTTTGGTGTAGACAGTGACTATATAGGTGCTGTGCCCAAATTCGCTCTTGTCGCGTATCGCCCAGGCCTGCCAGTAGGCAGCTCCGCCTCGCTCTCTGATTTTTCCAATGCGGCGGAGTTCTGTTCGCTTTAATTTCTGGTCGCTGTCGACGGTTCGGCCGACCTCATCGGTGAGCCCGCACTGTTCAAGCAGTTTGTCGAGGACTTGGTTCATGTGACGCTCATCGGTGTTTGGAGCATAGTCGTAAGCGAGGGTGATGGAGTCGAGTGGCTGGTCGTCGATCAAATAATTCATCGTCTGAGGTTCAAGGCTGAAATGGGGGAAGCATCCGTCAATCGTTCCGAGCAGCGGTAACATTGACCGCCAAATTCCGGTGGGAATTCCATCTTCGTAGAACACGCCGCGACAGATAAAGGAGAGCGAGGTGGCACGCGAGCCGGCGTCGACCATTCCGCATAAATCGAAGGGCGAGGCGATGCCAAGGGAAAAGGGCGTGGCGACGATAAGGAAGAGCATCACGATGGGTATGGCGAGAATGGCGATGACGTTGCGACCGGTGGAATGAGACGGCTTCATATGCGCTCCTCGAGACAAAGATCTGTTGAGGATAGGCAGAAATGGATATGTTCAGAGAACAATTCAAGTTTAATCTCATGGCGCGAGATGGTCGACCGTTAGCGTCGAAAACCACCACAAAGGTGCCTGTCCCCTTTGTGGTGGTGAGGAGCGCGCGGCTTCTTTTGGTAATAATGCTGGCTGGCGATATCATTAGTGCAGGTAGCGAAGGTTTGCGTTGTGGGGTGTTTTGCCGTGAGCCGTTCTGCCCGTATTGGATTGATTGTCTTGGCGCTTGCGATCGCTGTGGTTGGCGCGGGCGCTGTCGGTATGGCATTTCTACCTGCTGCGGTGACGGAGCCGGTGGTCAAGCCTGTGACTCAATCTGTCGAACTTCTGACCGGCGACGACAAGCCCGAGACCATTACCGTTGATTTTGATGAGCAGCCGGCTGTGCTGGGTATTAGCAATTATCCGCGTATTCAGCTTGGGGCCATGCGCTATACCACGGATACAAGCCTGATCGATAGGGCGTCCGAGCTACTCAAGGGCAAAACATTTAAGCGTTGGTACGGATATGCGTCCTATCGGGCAAAAGCGAACGACATGGTTGGCGGATGCCACTCTTCCATCGAGCTGGACACTGCAAACGGCGCAAAGTTATGTGATGTCTCGTACGATCCGGGCTACGAGGGCAATGAGGGTCCGGGCATCTACATCATGGACGGCGATGTCGCCTATGTCATGGAGGGCGACCAGACCGAGCTCAACGATTTTATGGGTCAGTGTATCCAAGATGCCTATAAACAGACCTGCTTGCCTGACCCGCAGACTGCACGCGATAGTGGGTCTGCCCGTACATGGCTGTTCGAGGATGAGATGCCCTGGACCGTCGAATCGGGAAGTACGGGTTCGGCGAAGGAGTAGAAACCGCGACCACCACAAAGGTGCCTGTCCTCTTTGTGGTGGTTTTCGGTCTGTCTCGATCTGTAACATCTTGGCCGCTAAAAGTGGGCCTGGTGTTACAGATTTAGATTTTTGATCCGGGTGTTTTCTGTTCGTCTCGATTTGTAACAGATAGAGCTCTATTTGCTGACTAGATGTTACAGATTTAGATAAACGGGTGCGCTGGTCATTTCATCTCGATCTGTAACATCTAGAGCCATAAACAGCCGCTAGATGTTACAGATTGAGATAGTAAGGGGACGAGGCCGTAGCGGGTGAGCGCACCTGCTCCCTATCCATCAATCACTCAGAAAATCTTATATATAGAGACTTAGATTTGTGTATAAGATCGTACAAAGCTGGCAACAATACTTCTCGAACAACGTGAAGCCGCCCCGTAGGGCGGCCGCCCCAAGAGAGGTGATTCCATGAGAATCGATAAGCTAGCAATGACGTCGCGCGAGGCGCTGCAGACCGCCATGAGCACGGCTGCCGACGCGCAGGCCGGCGCGGTGGAGCCGATTCACCTGCTGTCTGCCCTGCTTGGTGCCGGCGAGCGCAATATCTCCGTGATCATCGAGCGCATCGGCGCCGACCCGGCCCAGCTTGCACGCTCCACACAAGATGCCATCGACCATGCGCCCAAGGTGTCGGGCGAGGGTCAGCAGATGGGCCTGTCCAACGAGCTCGTTCGCGTGATCGAGAAGGCCGAGAAAAAGGCCACCAAGATGGGCGACAGCTTTGTGGTGACCGAGCATCTGCTGATGGCACTTGCCGAGGACAAGGGTGAGGCGGGTCGCGTGCTGCGTGACGCCGGCGTGACCAAGGAGCGCATCGAGCAAGTCTACGAGGAACTGCGCGGCGATGACCGCGTGACGTCTGCCGAGGACAAGACGCAGTTTGAGGCGTTGGAGCAGTACGGTCGCAACATCTGCGATCTGGCTCGCGCCGGCAAGCTCGACCCGGTCATCGGCCGTACCGACGAGATCCGTCGTACTATTCAGGTTCTGTCCCGCCGCACCAAGAACAACCCCGTGCTTATCGGCGAGCCGGGCGTCGGCAAGACGGCCATCGTCGAGGGCATTGCTCAGCGAATCGTGGCCGGCGACGTACCGAGCACCCTGCGCGACCGCGACCTCATCGAGCTCGACATGAGCGCGCTGGTCGCCGGCGCCAAGTACCGCGGCGAGTTCGAGGACCGCTTGAAGGCCGTGCTCAAGGAAGTGCAAAAATCCGAAGGCAAGGTCATCCTGTTCATCGATGAGCTCCATACCATCGTGGGCGCGGGTGCCACCGAGGGCTCCATGGACGCCGGCAACATCCTCAAACCGGCGCTCGCTCGTGGCGACCTGCACGCGATCGGCGCGACCACGCTCGACGAGTACCGCAAGTACATCGAGAAGGACGCGGCGCTCGCCCGTCGTTTCCAGACCGTGATGGTCAGCGAGCCTACCGTCGAGGACACCATTTCAATCCTGCGTGGCCTGAAGGAGAAGTACGAGATCTTCCACGGCGTACACATCACCGATAGCGCGCTCGTGGCTGCCGCCGACCTCTCCGACCGCTACATCGCCGACCGCTTCCTGCCCGACAAGGCTATCGACCTGGTCGATGAGGCCGCGAGCCGCCTGCGCATGGAACTCGACAGCATGCCGGTCGAGATCGACGCCACCACGCGTCAGCTCACCCAGCTGCAGATCGAGGAACAGGCGCTCATGAAAGAGACCGACGACGCCTCTAAGGAGCGTTTGGAGGCTCTGCGCCAAGAGATTGCCGAAGTCCAGGAAAAGCTCAACGTGCAAAAGGCCGGCTGGCTCAACCAAAAGAACGCCATCGACCACGTGCAGGAGCTTAAGGGCCAGCTTGACGCGGCCAAGAGCGAAGAGGAGCGCGCGACGCGCAACGGCGATCTGGGCCGTGCGTCCGAGCTTCGCTATTCTGTGATCCCGGGTCTGCAGCAGCAGATTCAGGATTCCGAGGCTGCGCTCGAGGCGCAAAAGCAGCAGGACGGCGAGGGCCTCAACGAACAGGTGACCTCCGACGAGATCGCCGAGGTCGTGAGCGCCTGGACCGGTGTGCCCGTGTCCAAGATGATGCAGGGCGAGCTCGACAAGTTGAAGGGCTTGGAGGGCGAGCTGCATAAGCGCGTTATCGGTCAGGACGAGGCCGTCTCCGCTGTAGCCGCGGCCGTGCGTCGCAGCCGTGCGGGTCTCTCCGACCCAGACAAGCCCATCGGCAGCTTCTTCTTCCTGGGCCCCACCGGCGTAGGCAAGACCGAGCTCGCCAAGGCGCTGGCCGAGTGCCTGTTCGATGACGAGCGCGCGCTCGTGCGTATCGACATGTCCGAGTATATGGAGAAGTTCAGCGTCCAGCGTCTGATCGGTGCGCCCCCGGGATACGTGGGCTATGACGAGGGCGGCCAGCTCACCGAGGCCGTGCGCCGTCGTCCCTACTCCGTGATCTTGCTCGACGAGATGGAGAAGGCTCATCCGGATGTCTTTAACGTGCTGCTGCAGGTGCTCGACGACGGCCGTTTGACCGACGGTCAGGGTCGCCAAGTGTCCTTCAAGAACACGATTATCATCATGACGTCCAACGTGGGCTCCAAGGCTATCGCCGATCTGTCCGGCAAGGACGAGGAGGAGATGCGCCATCAGGTTGACGGGGCCATGGCTCAAACCTTCCGCCCCGAGTTCCTCAACCGTATCGACGATATCGTGGTGTTCCATCCGCTCGGCATGGCGCAGATCGAGAAGATCGTCGACATCCAGCTCGCCGACGTCCGCGCGCGTCTGGCCAAGGAGCGCATGACGCTGGCCATCACCCCGGCGGCCAAGCAGATGCTCGCCGTGGGCGGCCTGGACCCGGTCTTTGGTGCCCGTCCGCTCAAGCGTCTCGTGCAGCGCGAGGTCGTGGATGCCATTGCCGCCGCTATCATCGACGGTACGGTGCGCGAGGGCGATCAGGTGACGGTCGATGTCGACAAGGACGGCGGCTTTACCGTCGTGTGCGACAACACGCCGGCGGCCACCTACGAAGTCCCCGACGCCGAGTAGATTTTGGGCCGGCTTTAAAACCGCCCCTCATCGCAAAACGCCAAGGGCGGCGGATCCAATCGGGTCCGCCGCCCTTTTTCGTGCGACAATCGATGGTGTTGAACGTGAGTACATGGCAAGGAGCTATGCAGATGACAGACAAGAACAAGACGAACACGCCGGCGACCGATGCCGCACCCGCCGCACCTAAGCCTGCGCCTAAACCGGCGCCCAAGCCGCGCGACCCCTATATCCGTGCCGAGAACGAGGATGACGACGGCTACGATCCTTATAGCGATCGTCGCCCCGAGCGCGAACCCCTCTTCGAAGCCGACCCCTGGCGTTAAGTAGCTCATTTGGGACGGGGCTTTTTTAGCTACTTTGTTTTCGGCTAGAGGCGTTCATGCCTGCCCCCTCGGCCGCTCGATATCCTCCGGGAGGGGCCACTAATAGAAAACTTGCTTATCCATTAATCAAGATACGCATAATCTTGCTCTCCTGCTAATCAAGAATCGTTATAATCTTGATTAGCAGGAGAGCAAGATTGGAGAATTATGGCATTCAACGACTTGGTGGCTCAAAAAATAAAGGACTTTGAGCAACAGGGGATTCCGCAGGTCTTTGAGCGCGACCTTGATCTGGGCAACCCGCAGGAGCCAAAGCGCGACAACATCGTATATGTGATTGTGGGCGCCCGTCGTTGTGGAAAGACGTATCGCCTGTATCAGGAGATGCGGCGGCTTCAGGGCCAAGGCGTCGAGCTTGACCGGATGCTATATTTCAATTTTGAGGATGAGCGCTTGCGTCCGTATGAGCCATCGCTACTAGCGGACGTGCTCGATACATTCTATGCACTATATCCTGCTGCTCGAGGCGAGGGCGCCTACCTTTTCTTTGACGAGATCCAGGAAATACCCGAATGGGGTGCGTTTCTGCGACGCGTGGTCGATACGGAGAAGGCGACCGTTTACGTGACGGGATCTTCTTCTAAGATGCTGTCCTCAGAACTTGAGAGCGAGTTCAGGGGCCGTTCTCTTGTGCGAGAGCTTTTTCCGTTGAGTTTTTCGGAATACGTCCGATATAAGACGGGGGGCGTTCCTGAGTCGAACGCGCCCTTCTCCTCAAGCGCTGCAGCGTTGCTCCGACACCATCTGGTCGGATATCTCGAGCGAGGGGGATTCATCGCGACACTTGAGCAGACGCCCGCAGACGCGATTCAGCTGCTACAGGAATATGCGTCGCGAACGGTCGCCATGGACGTCGTTGAACGTTACGACGTCAAGAACCCCCGTTTGGCCTCGCTGTTTCTGGCGCGGTGCATGGCATCTTCGGGACGAGAGCTGTCAGTGAACAAAGTGTACAACGAGTTCAAGAGCAGACAGATATCCGTCAGTCGAAATACGCTCAGCGACTTACTTGAGTATTACGAGGACGCCTACCTGCTGTTTTCGGTGCCGGAGTTCACGCGTTCGCTTGCAAATAATACGCGGTCTGCGTCTAAGGTCTACGCCGTCGATCCTGCGATGTTCGGAGCGTTCTCCCCCGCATCGGCATTGGATCATGGTCAGAGGCTCGAGACCGCGGTGTTCAATGCGCTCAGAAGAAGGACCCCCGCCGTGCGGCCCGGTTCGGTTTGCCGCCTGCTGATTAAAGATAAGAATAAAAGCCATGAGGTGGACTTTGTGGCTGGGGATGCACTGCTCATGCAGGCTTACGGCCTGATTCAGGTAAGTGTGGATATGACAAGCGAGAAAACGCGCGAGCGCGAAATTGCCGCGCTCGATGCCGCGATGGCCCAGTTTGATCTTGGCGAGTCGGTAATCGTTACCATGGATGAGCAGGCCGATATTCCATGCAAACACGGCGTGGTACATGCTGTGCCCGCATGGAAGTGGCTCCTTTCCTAATCGTCTATGGATTTGCGAGGCCAGGACTCAGGTGTCATGGTCCGCTAGTCCTGGGCCTTGATGCTCGGCAGGAGAATCTGGGCGAGGTAGTCGGTCTCGAGTTTGGTCGCGGCGTCTGCCTTGCCGTCTTTGCCGACCAGTACGTTCTTGATCTGGCTATAGGTGTAGCGGTTACCGGTCGTGAGCTCGACAAGCTCAATGGCCGTGTCCATGGGGTAGGTTGACACGGGATTCTGCGTCCGTCCGTTGATGGTCTGGGGCACCACGTACGGATAGACGGGGCCGCTGGCGTAGACGGTATAACCGTTGCCTAGATTGGCCGCACCCAAAACCGTATCGCCCTCATCGGGCGTAAAGCTCTCGCCCTCGCGCACCGCGACGAGCGTCACAATCGGCGTATCGCTGTCGCCGGCAAGATAGATGCATAGCGTGCTGCCATTTTGCCAAGTCTCGACCTTGCCGTACCACTCGACGGGGATATCGAGCTGGTAGAGGTCGGTTGCCTTGTGGCGAGCGTCAGCATCGCGGGCTGCCTGTGCCTTTTGCGCGCTCACGGCATTGACGGCGGCGTCGCGCCGCGCGGTTGCCGCCTGCTGGAGCACCTTGGCGGTGGCGGCGGAGCTCGCGCCTCCCTCCTCGGCATATTTGGCGGCGGCATCGATCTGGTCGTCGGTTACCGTGTCGGCCGAAGGCACCTTGAGCTTAAAGGCGGCCTGGCTGCTTAGGTCCTGTCCGTCGCTCTTGATCGTGACCTGCGCCTTGGTGGTCGGCACGGTATAGACGGTGCCGTCGGACGCGATGGGGGAGGCAGCGATGGAGAGTGTGTAGTCACCGGGTAGCAGTTTGATGCCACGGCCGTGCTCGTCAACATAGAGTGTTTCGCTCACGGAGGATCCGTCAGAATCCTGGCCACTCACTTGTACGGGAATCTTGGAGCCGGCGGAACAGTCGAGGCCCGCGGCATGCACGCCAATCTGCACCGACATCATCGTGTGGGCATTGGCGGCGACAGCGGCAGCCTGCTCTTGCTGATATCCGTTCCAGGCAGCATAGCCTGCACCGCCGGCGACGAGCGCGACGGCCACGACACCGGCGACCATCAGATTGCGGCGCTTGGGCGACATCTTGCGATGGCGGACCTCGGCTTCGTGTGCCGAGGGAACGGACGGCAGGGGAATATCGCCCATGGCGATGGTCTCATCCACGGCTGGTGCGGAACCCAGGCCAGGAAGCTCGCGAGTCAGCGAATCTTCGGCCGGTAAGCTGTCGAGCAAGACGGTTTCCTCGCCCGTGTCGGATTCGGGCTGGTCGTCGGCCTCGCTATCGTCCTCTTCGGCTTCGTCAGGAGCGTCTTTGGCGTCGCCGCCTTCGTCCTCAGTGTCTTCGTGCACCTCGTCTTGCGCGTCGACGACCGAATCGCTAAACGAGAGCTCGTCTAGCGCGATCCGGTCAAGGCTCTCCAGGGCTTCGGCACATGCTTCCGCATCCTGGGCCGCATCCTCGCGGCCATACGTCTCATCGCTCATATATCCCCCAATGCAATATCGGCTCAACACTGTACCCAAAAATGGAGCCATATAAAGCGCATACGAAATATAAGATCCGATTTAACCTGAGCGCATCGTTCGGCCGCATCCTCGCGGCAGCAAAAGGCCCCCGGAACGCGGACGAATCACATTCCGGGGGCTCTGCAATGCGTTGAGTTGCGCGGAGCCGGCTATGCTGCTTCACATTCAAGCGGCGTTTGCGCCGGGCATGTTACTCGGCGTGCGCGTAATCAACCTTGGCACGGCGAGCGGTGGCCTTCTCCCAATCGCTGGTGCCCTCAAAGACATCCTGCTTGTAGGGATTGCGGCCGAGCTTCTTGGCGCGGTAGGCGATGTAGATGATCGCGGCGACGTTGGCGACCAGTGCGGCGATCGAGACCGCGGTAGCGGCACTGGGGTCGAGCGTGGAGTGGGTTACAAAGATGGACTCCTCCTGGAAGTAGGGGAACACCTGGGCAAACATGCACCAAATGGCAAGCGTAAAGGCGCGATTCTGGATCCAGCCGCCCTTGTTCCAGATAAAGGCGGCGACGGTGGGCGCCAGCAGCAGCGCAAAGCCGCAGAACCAGGAGTGGGTGGGCAGGCAGTTGTAGGTGTAGCAGAAGTTCCAGATATCGTAGGCGATGATGTAGACCCAGGTCATGTCGGGCCACAGCATGTCGGTCTTGTCCTCGGAGGCGTAGACGCTCCACCAACCGGTCATGCAGAAGATGTTGATGATGCCTGCGATGCCGTTGAACACGTTGTTCCAGCCGGCCAGCTGCGTGGCGCCCTCGGAGGTGACCCAGGTGGACTCGCCCAGGACAAAGAAGTGATAGGCGCTCTCGAAGTCGGACACGACGGCGATCATGATGTTGATGGCGACGATCACAAACGGCCACGCGCGGAACCAATGCGCCTTGCCGATCTTGCCCCACTGGTACTTAATGGCAATGAAGCCCCAGCAACCGGCCAGCGCCGCGTACACCTTGGCGTAGTGGAACCAGCTGTTCTGGTACACATGGGTGGGGTTGGTGAGCGCCCACTCGGCACCCTGCGAGACGCCGATGGCGATGGCGACGCAGTAGATGGTCATGGCCAGCGGAGCCACGCCAAAGATGATGGCCGCGCCCAGCTTGGTGCGGCGGCCGACCTCGTTGAGCACGATCAGGCCAATAAAGACCATGGCCCAGCCGGCCCAGTGGATAAGGGTATCGCTACCCCAAACATCGAACAGCATGCTGCTCTCCTTTTACACGCCCGCGGCCCCTCTTCCGATCGCGGGCAGTTTGGCCAAATGTCGTCAGTTTTGGGGCTTGCGCTCCGGATACTTGGCGGTATAGCCCTCGATGTGGAGTGTCGAGGCGATGATTTCCTTGACCGTCTCGTCGGGCACATCGGGGTGCGTGCGGATATACATCAACAGTCCCATGATGAGGGTGTAGAACGTCTCGTAGACATGGTCGATGCGCAGCTCATGATGGGCGACAAAATCCACCACGGTGGTGTCGCAGATGTACTGAGCCACGCGCTGAACCACGTTGTGCAAAAAGCCGCCGTAGGGCGCGCCACTGCTTGAGGTGAGCGTACTCGGCAGTTCGTGGCCGCTGGCGACCAGACGCTTAAAGAGCGGGGCGACGGTGTCGAGCGCGCCCTCGATATCGCCGACGGTGCGGCCGGCGTTCCACTGCTCGAGCTCGGAGATAAAGCCGTCGATCGCCTCGTCCATAACAGCGGTGACGGCGGCGTCCATATCGGCAAAGTAGTGGTAGAACAATGAACGCGTGCAGCCGGCTCGCTTGGTCACGGCCGATACCGATAGGTGGGACACGCCCAGCTCGGAGCTTACGGTGCGCACGGCATCGAGGATCTCGCGACGGCGTTCGTCGCCCGTCAGGCGCTTTGCCGCACTATCGGATGCGGGGACGGCATCGACCACAGAGGTATCTGCTGTTTTGCCGCCCATGTTTTGCCGCCTTCCATCCTCTTTTGCCTGACCGTTCGCCTAACAGTCTTGAATATTGTTGACGGTTCGTCAATACTATTTTTGACACAATGTCAACTAATGGCGGGTGAACGGCATGGGGGCATGTTCGGCCTGCAAAAAAGAGGGGCGCCGCGGCCTCGTCGGGCTGCGGCAAGAGAAGGGACAACCATGATTCTCAACGGACCGGGAATTAGCTACACCGAGCCTGACATCGGTTCGGAGTTCGTGCCGCCGCTGCCGGAGCATCCGCGCGAGGCCATCGTCAAGCTGTGCGAGCACTGCACCAACCGTCTGCTGCATCGCGACGAGCTGCTGGGCTACGAGTACTGGTCGTTTGCCGAGGCCGCAACCGACGAGCAGGCCGAGGTACTCTGCAAGATGAAGATGCGCCGTCCCTATACGCTGCCCGAGATGGTCAAGCTCACCGGCATGCCCGAGGCCGATATCGAGAAGATGCTCGACGACATGAGCTACACGGGTCTGCTCGAGTACAACTGGGAAAATCCCGAGCGCGCCAAGCAGTGGGTGCCGCCCATGCTGGTGCCGGGTTCCGCCGAGTTCCTCAACATGCGCGTGAGCCAGCTCGAGGAGCACCCGGTCTATGCCAAGTTCTTTGAGCAGGCGTCCAAGGGACCGCTGTCCAAGGCCACGCCGATGGTGCCGCCCGGAGGCGCCGGTATCGGCATGCACGTCATTCCGGTCGAGAAGGCCATCGATGCCGCGAGCACGTCGGTGCCGATCGAGCATATCGAGCATTGGCTCGACAAATACGATGGCAAGTATGCCGCTAGCACCTGCAGCTGCCGCGCGAGCCGTCGCGTGATGGGAGAGGGCTGCGCCGACGACCCGGCCGATTGGTGCATCGCCGTGGGCGATATGGCCGACTACGTGGTCGAGACCGACCGCGGCCATTATGTGACGCGCGAGGAGGTCTACGACATCCTGCGCCAGGCCGAGGACAACGGCTTTGTGCACCAGATCACCAACATCGACGGTGAGAACAAAATCTTCGCCATCTGCAACTGCAACGTCAACGTGTGCTACGCCCTGCGCACTTCGCAGCTGTTCAACACGCCCAACCTGTCGCGCTCGGCCTACGTCGCCAAGGTCGAGAAGGACAAGTGCGTGGCCTGCGGTCGCTGCGTTGAGGTGTGTCCGGCCGGCGCCGCCAAACTGGGCCAGAAGCTCTGTAGCAAAAAGGCTGGCGGACAGGTGCCCGAGTATCCGCGCCAGGAGCTGCCCGATGCCACCAAGTGGGACCACACCAAGTGGTCGCCCAACTACCGCAACGACAACCGTATCGAGACGCATGAGTCCGGCACCGCTCCCTGCAAGACGGCCTGCCCCGCGCACGTTGCCGTTCAGGGCTATTTGAAGCTCGCGGCGCAGGGCCGCTATGACGAGGCGTTGGCGCTCATCAAGCGCGAGAACCCGTTGCCCGCTATCTGCGGCCGTGTGTGCAACCGCCGCTGTGAGGATGCCTGCACCCGCGGTCGCGTGGACGAGGCCGTGGCCATCGACGAGGTCAAGAAGTTTATCGCCCAGCGCGATCTGGATGCCGCGACTCGCTATGTCCCACCTGTGGTGACCCCGACGCGTGCCGGCGGCTTCGACCAGAAGATCGCCATCATCGGCGCCGGTCCGGCCGGTCTGTCCTGCGCCTTCTATCTGGCCGAGAAGGGCTACAAGCCCGTCGTGTTCGAGAAAAACGAGCGCCCGGGCGGCATGCTCACCTACGGCATTCCCAGCTTTAAGCTGCAGAAGGACGTTATCGAGGCCGAGGTCGAGGTCATTCGCCTGATGGGCGCCGAGTTCCGCTATGGCGTGGAGGTCGGTCGCGATGTGACGCTCGACGAGCTTCGCGCGCAGGGCTTTAAAGCCTTTTACGTGGCCATTGGCTGCCAGGGTGGCCGCCTTGCCGGTATTCCGGGCGAGGATGCCGAGGACGTGACCGTGGCCGTCGACTTTTTGCGCGAGGTCAACAGCGGCAAGATCGACGCGCTGCCCGGGCGCACCATCGTGGTGGGCGGCGGCAACGTGGCCATCGATGTCGCGCGCAACGCCTGCCGTCTGGGTTCCGAGCACGTTGAGATGTTCTGCCTGGAGAGCGAGGTCAAGATGCCTGCCAGCGAGGAGGAGCGTCGCGAGGCCATTGAGGACGGCGCGCACATTAGCTGCGGCTGGGGCCCCAAGGAGATTCACCTGGACGAGGCCGGTCGTGTGTGCGGTATCACCTTTAAGCGCTGCACGCGTGTCTTTGACGACGAGGGCCGTTTTGCGCCCGAGTATGACGAGAACGACTTGCGCCGTGTCGATGCCGACCGTGTCGTCATGTCGATTGGCCAGTCCATTGTGTGGGGCGACCTGCTGGCTGGCTCCAAGGTGGAGCTCGGCCGCAGCCAGGGTGCCCTTGCCGATCCGCAGACGTACCAGACCGCCGAGCCCGACATCTTTGTGGGCGGCGACGTCTACACCGGTCCCAGCTTTGCTATCGACGCCATCGCCGCCGGTCACGAGGCCGCCGTGTCCATCCATCGCTTTGTGCAGCCGGGCTCCACGCTCACCATCGGCCGCAACCAGCGCCGCTACACCGCGCTTGACCGCGACGATGTTGTGATTGAGAGCTATGACAACGCAAGCCGCGAGGTGGCACGTGTCGACCGCGAGCGCGAGAAGGCTGCGCCCTTTAGCGAGTACGTTGAGACCTTTACCGAGGAGCAGGTGCGCGCCGAGACCGCTCGCTGCTTGGGCTGCGGTGCCTCGATCGTCGACCCCAACAAGTGCATCGGCTGCGGCCTGTGCACCACCAAGTGCGCGTTTGACGCCATCCATCTGGATCGCGATCGCCCCGAGTGCTCCACGATGGTCAAATACGAGCAAAAGCTCCCGAGCCTGGGCAAGTACGCACTCAAGCGCGCGATCAAGATCAAGTTCGGTCGCAAGTAAGTAGTCATAATGGGAACGGCGGAAGGAATATAAAAGTGCACGAGCTCGGAATCGTGTATCACATCATTCGCGATGTTGAGAACGTGGCGCGCGTCAATGGCGTGCGTCGCGTTTCGAGCGTGACGTTGCTGCTGGGCGAGGTCTCGGGCGTCGTTCCCGACTTGCTGCTCGACGCTTGGCGCTGGGCAGCAGATAAAAAGCCTATCACCGAGGGCTCGGAGCTTATCGTGGAGCCCGTTGAGGCCGTGACACATTGCGAGGCGTGCGGCCGCAACTACGCGACGGTCGAGCACGGCAAGACCTGCCCTTATTGCGGCAGCGGCGAGACATACCTGCTGCAGGGCCAGGAGGTCGTGATCAAGCAGATCGAGACCCCCGACGAGGACCCGGCAGACGCTGCCCCCGACGGCCTCTCCGACACCCCCGACGCCGTCGACGCCGCCAACCCTCTCCACATCGTCTAGCCCCTAGTCGTTGGGGACGTTCTTGTTTGACTAGTCATGCAAGAACGTCCCCAACGACTAGCCGTTTAAGAACGTCCCCACTGACTACTTGCGCTAGAACATAAGCCACGAAAAAAGTCAAGTCATATCTGTTTAAACAAAATAGCGGCAGTACAAGCGCATTCGCACTTGCTTAAAATCGGTATCAATGAACAGCATGCTTGTATCTGTAAAATACATGACTTGATGAGCGACGCTTTAGTGGGAAATGAGTCGAAAAATCGCAATGTAATCAACTTGTAACAAACTTAGACGTTTAAACAAATAATTCAACCTTTTGCGGATTCAGCCATAATTCCACAATCCAAACAGGTATACTTCGTTCATGTCGTGTAGGAAATACGTAGACAAAAAGGAGGTTATGTGATGGTAAGTATTGTTCTTGCTAGCCATGGTGACTTGGCGGCTGGAATCAAGCAGACGGGCTCGATGGTCTTTGGCGATCAGCCGTCTGTAGCCGTGGTCTCGCTCGAGCCGAGCATGGGCCCCGACGACTTCCGTGCCAAGGTCGAGGAAGCAGTCGCTTCCTTCGAGGACCAGGAGCAGGTGCTCTTCCTCGTTGATCTGTGGGGCGGTACGCCGTTCAACCAGATCAGCGGGCTCATCGAGGGCCACGATTCCTGGGCTATCGTCACCGGTGTCAACCTGCCTATGCTCATCGAGGCATATTCGCAGCGCTTTGACGCAAAGAACACTGCACATGCGATCGCAAAACATCTCGTGACTGAGGCTAAGGCTGGCGTGCGCGTCAAGCCCGAGTCTCTGGAGCCCGAGGAGAAGAAGCCGGCTGCGGCCGCCGCTGCTCCTGCAGGCGCCATCCCTCCGGGAACGGTCATCGGCGACGGGCACATCAAGATCGCCCACGTCCGTATCGACACCCGTCTGCTTCATGGTCAGGTGGCCACCACGTGGACCAAGCAGATCAACCCCAACCGCATCATCGTGGTTTCCGACGGCGTTGCTCACGACGAGCTCCGCAAGACCATGATCGAGCAGGCTGCCCCTCCGGGAGTCCATGCCAACGTCGTGCCCATCAAGAAGATGGCCGAGGTCGTCAAGGACACGCGCTTTGGTGACACCAAGGCCATGCTGCTCTTCGAGAACCCGCAGGATCTGCTCAAGGCCATCGAGGCCGGCGTCGACATCAAGGAAGCCAACATCGGTTCCATGGCTCACTCCAAGGGCAAGGTCGTCGTCACCAACGCCGTCGCCATGGGCGATGACGACGTTAAGACTCTCGAGGCTCTCAAGGCCAAGGGCGTCAAGTTCGAGGTCCGCAAGGTTCCTTCGGATTCCTCCGAGGATCTCGACGCCATGTTGAAGAAAGCTAAGGCCGAACTGGCCGCTCAAGCATAGTAAAGGAGGGTCCGATACATGTCTGCAATCACTATTCTGCTTGTTGCGATTGTCGCGTTGCTTGCCGGTATGGAAGGCATTCTGGATGAGTTCCAGTTCCATCAGCCGCTCGTGGCATGCACGCTTATCGGTCTCGTAACCGGTCACCTTCAGGAGGGCATCCTCCTGGGCGGTTCGCTCCAGATGATGGCCCTTGGCTGGGCTAACGTCGGCGCCGCCGTCGCGCCTGACGCCGCTCTGGCCTCGGTCGCTTCTTCGATCATCATGGTGCTCGCCCTCAACGGCGGCGCCACCGATTCGGCCAAGGCTGTTACCGCCGCCATCGCCGTCGCCGTTCCGCTGTCGGTCGCTGGCCTGTTCCTGACCATGATCTGCCGTACCCTGGCAACCGCTATCGCTCACGCCATGGACGGTTGCGCCGAGAAGGGCGACTTCGCCGGCATCGAGCGCTGGCAGTACGCTGCTATCCTCATGCAGGGCCTTCGTATCGCCATCCCGGCAGTGCTTCTGTGCATCATCCCGGCTGAGGCTGTTACCAACGCGCTTAACGCTATGCCCGACTGGCTGTCCGGCGGCATGGCTGTCGGCGGCGGCATGGTCGCTTCCGTCGGTTACGCCATGGTCATCAACATGATGGCCACCAAGGAGACCTGGCCGTTCTTCATCCTCGGCTTTGTCCTTGCTGCCATCCCTCAGCTCACGCTGATCGCCCTTGGCCTCATCGGCATCTCCCTTGCCCTCATCTACCTTGGCCTTAAGGATCTGGCCAAGCAGGGTGGCGGCATGGGCGGTGGCTCCGGCGACCCGCTCGGCGACATTCTGAACGATTACGAGTAGGAGGGGAGTGATACATATGGCAGAGAACAAGATTCAGCTCACCAAGGCTGACCGCAAGAAGGTTTGCTTCCGTCATCAGTTCCTTCAGGGCTCGTGGAACTACGAGCGTATGCAGAACGGCGGCTGGTGCTTCGCAATGATCCCTGCGATCAAGAAGCTCTACACCAGCAAGGATGACCAGATTGCCGCTCTTAAGCGCCACCTGGAGTTCTATAACACCCACCCCTATGTTTCCGCCCCCGTCATTGGCGTTACCCTCGCTCTCGAGGAGGAGCGCGCCAACGGTGCTCCGATCGACGACGTCGCCATTCAGGGCGTCAAGGTCGGTATGATGGGCCCGCTCGCCGGTGTCGGCGACCCCGCCTTCTGGTTCACCCTTCGCCCGATTCTGGGCGCTCTGGGCGCTTCCCTGGCCCTGTCCGGCAGCATCGCCGGTCCGCTGCTGTTCTTCTTCGCGTGGAACATCATTCGTTACGCCTTCCTGTGGTACACGCAGGAGTTTGGCTACAAGGTCGGCTCCTCCATCGCCAAGGACCTCTCCGGCGGTCTGATGGGCAAGGTCACCGAGGGTGCTTCCATCCTGGGTATGTTCATCATCGGCGCCCTGGTCGAGCGCTGGGTGTCCATCTCCTTCACCCCGGTCGTCTCCAAGGTCACGCAGTCTGCTGGCGCCTTTATCGACTGGGCTAATCTGCCCTCCGGTTCTGAGGGTGTCAAGGAAGCACTGACGATGTATAACTCCATCGGTGCTAACGCCCTTGATCAGGTGAAGGTCACCACGCTTCAGGCTAACCTCGATCAGCTCATCCCCGGCCTTGCCGCCGTGTGCCTGACCCTGCTGGTCTGCAAGCTCCTCAAGAAGAAGGTCAGCCCGATCGTCATCATCCTGGCTCTCTTCGCCATCGGCATCATCGGTCGCGTCTGCGGCTTCATGTAAGCACGTTTCGGCTTAAGACCGAGAATTGCTAGGCAAGGGCTTTTGAGCCATTGAAACGGACCGCACCCGGTGGGTACACTGGATGCGGTCCGATTGTTTTATTTGGAGGGCGAGGCGCGCATGGCGCAATCTCAGAACAGCACGGTCGATCTGGCAACGCCGGCAACCTGCCTGATGGGGCTTACCAGTCACGGTAACGTAATGGTGGGCAATAAGGCGTTTGAGTACTATAACGAGCGCAATCCCGAGGATTTTATTCAGATCCCGTGGGATGAGGTCGACTATATTGCCGCCGAGGTTTTGCGCGGCACCAAGAAGATTACGCGTTTTGCGATCTTCACCAAGGACAACGGTCACTTTACGTTTTCGACGCGCGACGACAAAGAGACGCTTCGCGCGGTCCGCAAGTACGTTGACGAGGATAAGCTCGTGCGTTCGCCCGACTTTATCGATGTGACGGCCAAGGGCGCCAAGAGCATCCCCTCCGTTATCAAAAACCTCTTCCACAAAGGCAACTAGTCGTTGGGTAGTTATTAGGGACGTTCTTAAACGACTTGTCATTAAAGAACGTCGCAGATGACTATCTCGAAGAGCGGCTGTGCGCTGCATGTTAGTGGCGTAAATCTGCTACACTAATACGACATGCCTCCGTAGCTCAGGGGATAGAGCACCGCTCTCCTAAAGCGGGTGTCGACGGTTCGAATCCGCCCGGGGGCACCAGAGGAATATCGAGCCCGGTACCGCTATGGTGCCGGGCTCTTCTGGTCTAAGGGCAGGATTCGGACCGTCGACACCCGCGTCACCAATTTCCCCGCGGGGGGAGTTTTCGAATCCGCCCGGGGGCACCAGAGATTTGCCGAGCCCGGTACCACCACGGTGCCGGGCTCTTCTGGTTTAAAGGTATGCCGTGGTTTTCGCTACTTCAGATGAAGAAAGCGCCCGTTTGCAGGGGGAGCAAACGGGCGCAATTGAGCGAATGTATTTGCGTCAGCAGCCGCTGTGGGCAACGTCTTGATGACTAGTTGGTCGTACCGGAATCGTCGCCTGAATCAGTACCAGAGCCAGAAATCGAAACCGTCAACGTGATCGTGTTGTCGGTGGACTGCTTACCGGTGGGGGAGACGCCCGTAACGGTGGCGTTTTCATTGCCGCTCACGGGGTTGCCGTTCTGATCGCAGAATGCGATGTTGTAGAACCCGGCGTTGTTGAGCGCGGTGACGGCCGCGGAGATGCTCTTGCCGTACAGGTTGCCCGGAACGCTGGCCTTGCCGGACTTCTTGGCAATGACGACGGTAATCGTGGCGCCAGGCTTCTGCTTGCCGCTGGGGTTCCAGCTAATCACGGTGCCCTCGGTAACCGAATCGTTCTCCTGGTAGCTCACGTCGACGCCAAAGCCTGCCATATCGAGGGCGTTGCGCGCCTGGGCCTCGGTCATGTCGGTCAGATCGGGGACGGAGGTGGTGTCAGGACCGCTGGAGACCTTGTACGAGATGGTCGTGCCCTTCTCGACTTCCTTACCGGGTTCGGTGCCCTGCTCAAAGACCTGGCCCTCATCGGCCTCGTTGGCCTCCTCGGAGGCGTTGCCCTTCAGGCCAACGCTTGCCAGCGCGGCTTCTGCCTGGTCCTTGGTCAGGCCGACAAGCCGGGGAACCTCAACCTTCTCGGAGGGCTTGGGGCCCTTGGAGATTACCAGGTTCACCTTGGTGCCCTTAGCCTTCTTGGTTTTGCCGTTGGGCGTCTGCTCGGCGACCTTGCCCTCGTCGATATCGTCGTTGTAGCTTTGGTCGATGGTGCCGACCTCGAGGCCGGCTTCCTTGATCTGCTCGACGGCAGTCTGCTGGTCCTTGCCCAGCACATCGGGCACGGTGACCTGCTCGCCGCCAAAGAGTCCTGTGGCAAAGGCCACCACGATACCGATGACGGCAACGGCTGCCACCACGGCGGCGATGATCTTGTTCTTGTTGGATTTGGGCTTTTCGACCTCGTAGGAGCCGGTGGAGCCCGAAACCGAGCTACGGGCGGTATTCTGGCCGCTCACGCCCGAGACGGGACGTACCATGGCGCGCGTCTGATCGGAAAGCTCGCGAGTCTTGGTGGCGCCCAGTTCACCGGGTGCACCGATGATGCGCGTGGGCTCCGAGATGTTGACGGCACGGCCCGACAGGTAGCTGTTGAGCACCTGACGCAGCTCGTCGGCGGTCTGGAAGCGGTTTGCCGGGTCCTTCTCCATGCACTTGAGGATGATACGCTCAAGGTCGGCGTCGACACCGGAGTTGATCTGGCTCGGCGGAATAGGCAGCTCGTTGACCTGCTTGAGTGCGACTGAGATGGCGTCATCACCGTCAAAGGGCACGCGGCCGGTGGCGCACTCGTACATCACGACGCCCAGCGAGTAGATATCCGAGGTGGGGCCGAGGTCCTGACCACGGGTCTGCTCGGGACTGACGTAGTGGGCGGTTCCCAGCACGTTGTTGTCTTGCGTGAGGTGGCTGTTCTTGGCGCGCGCGATGCCAAAGTCCATCACCTTGATGTTGCCGTCGGGCAGCACCATGATGTTCTGCGGCTTGATGTCGCGGTGGATGATCTCGTGCTTGTGGGCGACCGAAAGCGCGGAGCTGATCTGCGAGCCGATCTGGGCGACCTTCTTGGGGTCGAGGGCGCCGTGGCTCTTGATGCCGCTCTTAAGGTCGGTGCCGCGCAGGTACTCCATGACGATGTAATAGGTGTCGCCGTCCTTGCCCCAATCGTAGACGCCCACGATATAGGGGGAGGAGAGACCGGCTGCTGCCTGGGCCTCCTGCTTAAAGCGTGCGGCGAAGGTTGCGTCGCCAGCATACTGCGGCAGCATGATCTTGACGGCTACCGTGCGGTCGAGGACCTGGTCCTGCGCGCGGAAGACGGTCGCCATGCCGCCTGTCCCCACCTTATCCTTGAGGAGGTATCTTCCCCCGAGGACCCTCTGTTCCATTCCTGCTCCTAACATAACTATTCGCTCAACGATGTGTGTAGTACCTACGATGTGGCCGCTGGGGCCGTGTGGCGCGTTGCCGCTAACTCTTCGGCCGCGGCGCGCCTCGGGTGTCCGATTCAATCATGGGCATCACGCTCCCTGTGCGGCGAGCGCCGCGGTCAGGACGATGCCGGCAATCTTGGCCGCCTTGACGTCGTGTTTGTCGTAATCCTCCAAGGCCACCGAGATGGCGACCGTGGGTGAATCGTAAGGTGCAAAGCCAACGAACATCGAGTTGACGTTGGTGCCGCCGGTCTCGGCCGAGCCGGTCTTGCCGGCGACCTTGACGCCGGGGACCTGGGCATCGGTGCCGGTACCGGACTGGACGACGGCGAGCATGGCCTGCTTGACCTGGTCGGCCGTGGCGGAGCTGACGGCCTGACCCAGCGAGCGGGACTGCGTGGTCTTGACCACAGTTCCGTCCGGGGCGAGTACCTGGGCTACAAAGTACGGGTCCATGACCACGCCACTGTTAGCGATGGCGGCGGCAATCACGGCGTTTTGCATGACGGTGGTCTGCGGGCCGGGCGTGTGGTCCATGCCGACAGGCTGGCCGGCGCCGGCCCAAGCGGTCTCCCACTCAGTCATGAGCGACGGGTCTGCCATGATGGAGGCCGCGGAGGTCAGGTCCTGGCCGAGCTTTTGGCCGTAGCCAAAGGCGTTGGCAAACTGCACGAGCGTGTTTGCGCCAACTTCGTTTGCCACCTGGCCAAAGACGACGTTGGAGGACACGGCAAAGGCCTGCTGCAGGCTGATGGTGCCGTAGCTCTCGTTGGCATAGTTGGTGACCGGTGCGTTGCCGATGTCCATGGAGCCGGGCGCCTGGTAGGTGCTGGTAAGGCTGGCGGTGCCGGTCTCGAGTGCCGCGGAAAGCGTAACGACCTTAAACGTGGAGCCCGGCGTGTACAGCGCGTCCATGGCGCGATTGTACATAGAGCCGTCCTCGCCGCCGCCAGCCTGCAGTAGGGCGTCGATGTTGGTGTTGTCGTAGGTGGGCGAGCTGGCACATGCGAGCACCGCGCCGGTACGCGGGTCGATGACCACTACAGCGCCCTTAAAGCCCTTGAGTGCCTGCTCGGCCGCCGTCTGGATGCGCGAGTCGATGGTGAGCTTGGCGGTGTTGCCCGGCTGGGTCTGGCCCGCGAGCGACGCGATGGCGTTGTTCCAGCTGGAGTAGTCCTTAGAACCGGTGAGCGTGTCGTTCATGACGCTCTCGATGGCGGTGGTGCCATACTGCTGGCTCACGTAGCCAACCACGTGCGCTGCCAGGTTACCGTTGGGGTAGGAGCGTACGTAGGTGCCGTCCTCCTGCTGCAGCGACTCGGCCAGCGTCACGCCGTCGGACGTGATGATGGAACCGCGCTGGATGTACTTGGAGCGGGCGATGGTGTGGTTGTTGGTCGGCATGTCCTGATAGTCCTTGGCCTTGATGACCTGGACATAGGTGAGGTTGCCGATAAGGATGGCGAATAGCGCCGTAAAGGCGAGCACCGCACGGGTTAGACGGTTGGCGAGCGCAACGCGGCCGAGCACACCGGATTCAGGCGTGTCGAGCAGGCGACGGCGCATGCGCGAGCCGACGGAATGGCTGCCGCTGCCGTAGGAAGACGAGGTGGCAAAGCGCGTGCCCGTCGGGGCGGCGGCAGATGCGACCTGATCATCGGTGATGGCGGCCATAGTGCCGGTGCCGGTAAGCTCGGCCTCGCGTCCGGTCGCTTCGTCACCGGCGCGCAGCAGGAGCGCGACGATGATAAAGCTTGCCAGCAGCGAGGAACCGCCCTGGCTCATAAAGGGTAGGGTGACGCCGGTCAGCGGGATCAGGCGGGTAACGCCGCCCACGATTAAAAAGGCCTGGAAGCTGATGGCGGCCGTAAGGCCCGTGGCGCTAAAGGCGGCGAGGTCGGATTTAGCGCGGGCAGCCGTGGTGAGGCCGCGCACGGCAAAGAGCGTAAACAGGATGAGCACGGCGCCGCCGCCCAAAAGGCCCATCTCCTCGCCGATGGCCGAGAAGATAAAGTCGGACTCGACGACAGGGATGTTGTTGGCCATGCCGTTGCCGATACCAACACCGACCAGACCGCCATCGGCAAGCGAGAAGAGCGACTGGACGATCTGGTAGCCCTGGCCCTGGGCGTCCTTAAACGGATCGACCCAAACCTGGAAACGCACCTGAACGTGAGACAGGAACTTGTAGGCGCCCACGGCTCCAACGGCTAAGAGCGCAAGGCCGATAACGACATACGAGAATCGTCCCGTGGCAACGTAGAGCATCAGCAAGAAGATGGTGTAGAACAGCACGGCCGAACCCAGATCGCGTTCGAAGACGACGACGAGCAGGCACACACCCCACACGGCAAACAGCGGCAGCAGCAGTCGCAGGCGAGGGATCTTAAAGCCCAGGATCTTGCGGTTGGAGATGGAGAGCAGCTCGCGGTTCTCGGCCAGGTACCCGGCCAGGAACAGCACGATAAAGACCTTGGCGAACTCGCCGGGCTGGATGGTAAAGCCCGCGATGCGAATCCACAGCTTGGAGCCCGAGATCGTGGTGCCGATAAAGATAGGCAGCATCAACAGAATGATGCCGATAATGCCAAAGGTGTACTTGTAGCGCATGACTACGTCGAGGTTCTTAACCAACGCGAGCGTTCCCACCATCAGGGCCACCGAGACAAACAGGATGATGAGCTGTGAGATGGCGAGAGCGGGGGCGAGACGCGTCACGAACGTGATGCCGATGCCCGAAAGCACAAAGACAATGGGCAGGATGGCGGGGTCGGCACCGGGCGCCAAGATGCGCACGGCAATGTGGGCCGCGGCAAAGGCGGCAAAGAGGCCGATCGGTACGGCGAGCGTCTCAAAGGAGATGGCAGCGCCCGCGGTGAGGACGTACATCGCATACAGCAGGATGACGGGGAACGCCGAGGCGATGAGCAAGAGCAGCTCGGTGTTGCGGCGACTCATAAGCGGCACTCCCTTTCTAGTTCTTTTCGGAGGCTTCGGCCTCGGCGGACTGTTCGGCGGTTTTCTCGGAATCTGATTCGGAGGTCGATCCCTGGTCGGTGTTGTCGCGAATCGTTTGCGCGTCGATCACCTGGCGGGTCTGCTCCTCGTCGATCTGGTGGCGGTACTTGGATATCGTGTCCTGCGCATCGTCGACACTTGTTTGCGGAATGCCCGCCTTGAGGCGGTTTTGCGTGTCTTCGGGCAGGTCGGACAGCTTGATACTGGTTTCGCTTTCGAGCCAGTGGAGCTTGAGTCCGAGCGGCTTGCCGGGCAGGCCGCGCCAGACGGCGACATTGCCCTGGTAGGTACCCAGGTAGTACGAGCCGGTGACACCCGTGTAGGCCCAGATGGCAGCCGCCAGCACCAAGACGAGACCTAAGACGACGCCGATGGTGACGTTGCGGCGACGCACGCGTTGCGCCTCGCGCATAACGCCATCGTCAACCAGGTCAACGACTACTACGGTCACGTTGTCGTGGCCGCCGGCGGCAAGCGCCGCGTCCACTAGGTTGTCGACGCAGATTTGCGCGGTTGAGGACTGCGTGGCGATGTTCTCGATATCGCTATCGGGAATCATGCTCGAAAGGCCGTCGGAGCACAGGATCAGGCGGTCGCCTTCCTCGATATGCAGAGTGAAGTGGTCGGCATACATGGCGGGGTCCGAGCCCAGCGCACGGGTGATGACCGAGCGGTTGGGGTGGACGCGAGCCTCGTCTGCCGTAATCTCACCGGCGTCCACGAGCTCCTCCACGTAGGAGTGGTCGCGGGTCACGCGGATGAGCGTGCCCTCGTGGAGCAGGTAGGCGCGAGAGTCGCCCACGTGGGCGATGGCGAGCGTGTCGTTTTCGATATAGGCGCAAGTGGCTGTGCAGCCCATGCCGGGCTTGCCTAGGCCGTTCAGGGCCGCCTCGATTACGGCGGCGTTAGCTGCCTCGACGGCTGCCGCCAGGCGTGCTGCGTCGGCGGACTGCGGGGCCGTCTTGGCAATAGTCTCAACGGCGATGGAAGAGGCCACCTCGCCGGCAGCGTGACCACCCATGCCGTCGCATACGCAAAAGAGCGGCGACTGCACCAGGTAGGAATCCTCATTGTGCGGGCGTACGCAGCCAACGTCGGAGCGGGCGCCCCACATGAGTTGCGTGGTGGTGCCGGCATCATAGGTCGAGTCGGTCTCGATGCGCTCCTCGGTCAGGGGCTCAAAGCTCATGGTCGAGCCGGGGTCTTTGAGCTTGGCCTCAACGGCGGCAACGTCGATTTCGGCTGTGTCACCGGGAGAGACGGTGTCGGTCTCGGCGTTTGATTCGGAATCGCCGGTGTCCGGGGAGTCGGGCTCCTCGGACACGCGGGCGGTCGACTCGTCGTCTTGCGGGCTGACGTCTATAGGCTCGGGCGCCGGCGTAGACGCGGGCGCAACCTCGGATGCCGGGGCTATGGGAAACGCCGGCGCGGCGGGCTCGGGTGCCGCAAACACCGCAGCGCTCTCGTTAATTGCCGCGGCGACGGGCTCTGCAAAGTGAGCCGGCGCCGGGGCTGCTTCGGGCGCTGTGGGCTGTTCCGCAGCATGTGCGCCGATGGGCGCCGCTACGGCATCCTCTTCGTCCTCGTTATCGGCGAGATCCGAAATATCATGCGTTACATGCGAAAGAGGCAGGGAGAACACGGTGTCCTCGGGCTCCACGGGTGCGGAGCCCGCCGGAGCGGCGTGGGCCGGCGCAGCTGTGGCGGCGGCCGGTGCCTCGGTCATAGTTGCGGACTTGTTCTCCTCGTCGATCATCGACGGTTCACCTTCATGACCACATCGCCAATCTGGACTTCGTCGCCCTCGCGCAGCGTCGCGGGCTCCACGAGCTGGCGGCCGTTGACGAGCGTGCCGTTAAGCGAGTTGAGGTCCTCGATGATGAGCGCCGGGCCCTGCAGCGAAAAGCGCGCATGCGAGGCCGAGACGAACGGTTCGTTGATGCAGATGTCCGAAGATGGCGAGCGACCGACGATGACGGGGCCGAGCATGTCTACGTGGATGCCACGGATGCCGCGCGGGCCCTTGTCCACATCGATCGTCCAGATAGCCGAGTCGCGGCGCTGTCCGCGCACAAGTCCCACGCCGGTCTTCATGACGGCGAACAGGAAGATATAGAGCAGGGCGACCAGGACGATGCGGCCTGCAAAAAGGACGATATCGATGTTCATAAGCGACTATCCCCTAAATTCAAAGGTGCTCAGGCCAAACGTCAGCAGATCGCCGTTGCGCAGCGGGCAGCGCGTAATGCGGCGGTTGTTGACGAGCGTGCCGTTGGTGGAATTGAGGTCCTCGATCGACCAATCCGAGCCCGTAAAGGTGAGCTGGGCGTGGCGGCGCGACACGTTGGGGTCGCGCAGGGCAATATCGGAAACCGAGCGCTCGCGACCGATAGTCACCTGTGCGGAGGTGATGCTATGGCTCTCGCCGCTCACGACGTCGACGAGCTGGGCGAGCGGGCGCTGCGGGGCGCGAGTGCTCGCCATGTTGGAGGCGATGCCGGCTGCGGCGCCTAGGCCCACGGCGGCACCGGTCGCGGCGGCTCCGCCCATGCCGGCAAGCGCGTCGCGCGAGACGGTCTGCGGCACCGGGATGGGTGCTGCGGCGGGGTCGGGGACGCTAGGCGCGAAGGGGTCTGCCACGGCAAGCGGGTCGGGAGCGGCGGCGCGAGGCGTCGGCTGCTGCTGGGGCATGGCGGCGGGGCGCTGCTGCTGCGGGGCAGCAAACTGCTGCTGGCCGGCGCGCGGGGCGCTGGCGGCACGGCTTGCCGCGGAGTTGTTTTGGCCCAGACCGTTTTGATAGGCGCGCTCTTCTTCGTACAGGCGGCCGAGCGTGGGGGCATCGACGTTCTCGGCAAAGACCGAGAACTTGCCGGCGCGCAGCTGCGGATCGATCATAAAGCGCACGAGGGGCTCGCCGACAAAGACATAGCGGCGCTTTTCGGCCTGCGCCTTCACAAACTCGCGGACCTCGCGCGAAAGCTCGGGGTAGAACGGGGCGAGCATGGGATCGTCGTCGGCGGCGATCAGGATGGTATAGAGTGCCGGCGCCGTGTTGACGCCGTTGATCACCAGAGTCTGATCCTCCATGTCGCGAGCGGCCTGCTTGGCAAGCTTCTTAAAGGAGAACGGGGCACGGGTGGCACCGAAGATGCCGGCCACGTGGTCCTCGAAGATGTTCAGGAAGTTCACGAAAGATCACTCTCCGTATAGGTTCTTTGGTATCCGAGCAAATATAGGCATATCCCAACGATTATAGAGGATAGGGTTCCCGCAACCGCCGCCTTGGCGACGACCGCGGCTGCAAGGCTGGCAATTTCCATATGGTGTGCAAGACAGGACGCCGCTGCGCAGCCGATGCCGGCGACAGCGATGGCGGCGATTACGGCAAGGTTTGAGCCCTGATCGGCACGCTTGGCATGGGCGTTGAGCAGCGCAGATGACGCCGCGGCAGTTGCCGCTACCAGCACAAAGGCAGCCCAAAGGAGTGGGTCTCCCAGCGCTGCGGCAACGTTACCGAGCCCCAGCACGCCTCCGGCTGAAAGCGCGACCGTGGCCAGACGGGCAAAAAGTGCGCCCATGCCCGTTGCCGCGGCGGCGCTTGCCGGGCCGAGCCAAAATGACGCGACGCCGGCGGTGACCCCAGCTGCCAGGAAGGTATTGCCGGTCAGACAGCCAAGCGCGAGTGCACAGGTGAGTGCGGCGCTCGCGGCAGCCTCGGTGCGACCCCAGGCGATCCACCAACCGGACATGGCGGCGGCAAAGATCACCGCGACGGGCAACATCGACAGGACGCCCTGTGCCTGCATGGTGGCGTTTGCCATGAGCACCAAAAAGCCCACAGCCGAGATGGCCGAGCCAATCTGGGGGGCCAGGCCGGCCGCCGCTCCGATCGCGATAGCCGCAATGACCAGGCCGGGAAGCGCCGCGACGCCGGCCGTCTGCATCAGCAAAAAGCTAAAGGCGCCGCACGTTAGCGCCGAGATAGCGTGCATGGCGTAGTCGCGCGCATGGCTCCAGCGCGTGCCTGCCCAGCCGAGTGCGGGGTCGACTTCGATGGTGTCGTCCTCGTAGTGCGACGGCTCGATATCGTCGAGCTCCTGCTCGTCATCCGAAAGTTCGCCAACCATTTGCTCCAGGCTGCGACGGCCTTCGCGCACGCTGCCCAGACCGGCAAGGAGCTGGTCGCAAAATGCCTCGATGCTGTTGGGGCGGTCCTGCGGCATGGGGGAGAGCGCGCTCATGAGCGCGGCCTCGGCTCCCGGGGGAAAGTGTGGTATCAGCTCGCTGGGATAGGTGGCGCCGCCGATGATGCGGCCGAGCGAGTCGGCGGGCGTGGCCGCCATAAAAGGAGCGCTGCCGCACAGGCCCTCGTAGATCACACAGGCGAGGGCAAAGACATCGGCGCGCTCGTCGACCGTGCCGGTCTCGATATCGAGCTGCTCGGGCGGCATGTAGCCGATGGTGCCGCCGCGTGAGCCGCCAAAGCCACCGGCGGACGACAGCCGCGCCATGCCAAAGTCGGTGAGCTTTACATTGCCCGAGTGGTCGATGAGCACGTTGGCGGGCTTAATGTCCAGGTGGAGTACGCCATTACTGTGGGCGAAGGTGAGCGCCTGGCCCAGGGCATCGGCAATGGCCGCGGCCTCGTCAAAGGTAAGTGAGTGGCCGTCCGCGCGGTGCAAAAACTCGGCCAGCGACATGCCATCGACATATTCCATAACCAGGTAGGCATAGGCTGTGTCGTGCGTAAAGTCGATGACCTGCACGATGTTGGGATGTTGAAGCATGGCGGCAGTGTGCGCCTCGCGCAGGACATCCATGATGTCGCTAGCGGGCATGCCGGCACCGTTGATAAGGGGGATGCGTTTAATGGCGACGCGGCGGCGCAGGTGCGTGTCGCGGCAGATCTCGATGGAGCCAAAACCGCCGGTCGCAAGTGTCTCGAGCGGCTGGTACCGCTTGAGCAGCTCGCGAGAGCTGGTGCCCTCCAAAGGAACGTCCGGCGAGAACCGGGCGGTATGTTGCGAGAAAAGCGGCATGGCCAACCCTCGTGCGTTTAAAGTTCGTTTGCGAGCGGCGGGCGCGGGGCCGAGCCGTTCGCGGTGGCATAGATGCTGCTAGTGTAGCACGCTCGGGCAGATGGCGAGGATAGCGGGATGCGAGGTGGCCCGATCGATTCGGCCCGTTTCGGCTCGTTTGGAAAGCGCATCTCAGTTTTCAGCCAAATTATGGGATGCGCTTTCCAAATGGGGTGGGCTGCGGAAACTGCATCCCAGAATATTGCCCTGGAACGGGATGCGCTTTCCGAACCGGCGTCCAAAAGGAAACCGCATCCCGCTTTGATGTGGGGACTGCGAACAAAAGCCGGACCGTGATCTGGCGCGGATTGGAGTTCGCCTGAATCATTGATGCTGGCTGGTGTGAGAACAGAGATAAACGAGCGGCTCGAGCGATATAATGACACGCTATGGAGGCCGTATGCTCTTTTCCCGCCGTTCTGCTACATTTGCCTGCGCCATTGCGCTTGTCGTAATGGCGGTCACCCCTTATCACCGGTTTTCATCTTCAATCGGCCTAGCGTCAGGTGCAATGACCTGGCTCGTTATCCTGGGCGCATGCCTCGCGGCGTTTGTTCATGGTGCTGCGCTATGCAAGGGGGGAATGAGAAGGCCGAGGCATCTCGGTGCCATCGGTGTTTTCCTTGGTGTTATTGCAACGGTTCCCGAATGGGCCGACCTGGCTTTCTATGCTCGCGGAGACTCTATTCCAATCGTGTTTGCACCGATTTGGTTGTTACATGGCGTTTCGTGTGTCTCGTGCTTTGTTGGGTCGCTGCTTCTCTCATATGTTATTTGGGGCACGGCGGACTCTCCTTTGACGCAGAGGTCGACACGGACTGACGAAAGGGAAACTCGTCACCCGCAGGACGCGATTTTTACAGAAACAATAGCCGTCATGTCTTGCCTGCTGTTTTGCTGTCGAGTTTCATGGAGAGTCGTTCCCGAGCCATGGGGGATGCCCCCTGTAACGGCCGCGTCAATTGGCCTTGCGCTTTTAATTCCGTTGGTCTATCTCGCATTGACTGTGGCCCCGCCGTTTTGCCGCCCTCGTGCCTTTGGCCATGGGCGGCGCGACGTGTTTGCCTGTTCTGTGCTCGTAGCAGTTCCTATTGGTCTTATTCCGGCTGTTGAGGCGGCATACTTCGCAAGCGATGCCGTGGTCATTGCATTGCTGGCGATGGGGTCCGTTATCGCTGCTGCCTTCGTATGCATGTTGCTAAGGGGGAAACGGGACAACAATTCGGATATCGCCTGTGCGTCCGACACATTCGATGCGGGGGTGTTTTCCCCTGCCCTGTCGCCTAGAGAAGAGCAGTTTGTTCGACTGCTGCTCAAAGGGAAAACGCCGGCGGAAATTGCCAAGGAGACGGATACGAAGCCATCGACGGTGAGAACAACGCTTCACCGAGCATACGGGAAGGCGTCGGTTGCGGGCTCACGCGAGCTCGTGGCGCTGTTTGCGGGTGAGGGCGATACTGTAGGGCATGAGCTACCGCAGCGGCATGCTGACGATATAGTGGCATCAGCTCGAACGCGCCGGCTGTTTCGATACCTGCTCACATTATTCTTTATCCTCCTTGCGGCGGGGCCCTTGGTAATGGCGGATAGCGATTGGGGGTCCGGTGTTTCGCGGGCTGTCGCCTTTTCCCTCTTAAGCTACGCATTGGGTCTCGGACTGCTTCTGTCGCTACGCTACGCGGGTGGAAAAGCGAATCGTGGCGCTGCGCTGGATAGAGCGGGTGAAGCGATTTGGCTCGGAAGCCCGTACGTATGGGCGGTGCTATCTGCTGTGGAATGGTCTTTTATCTATATCGCGGCATTGATGTGCATACGCGTTCCGTTGATGGCTGTGCCGGTCCTGTTTTGCGGCGTGGCGTCTACGGCTTCGCTCGCTGTTGGGCTGCGTCCGTTTAAGGTGCATGCCCATGCTCGGGCTATCGTGCCGTTGGTGTCAATGGGCATGGTTGCCTTAATCTATGCGGTCGCTAGGGGGCGAATCCATGGACTTGCGGTGCTGACGGGGGTGCTGCTCACATATATAGTGATGCGAAGCTGTCCGCAGCGCAAAATGCTTGGGATATGGATGCTTTGCTTCGGGGCGACGGCTCCTGTTTGGGCTGTCTTGCTCAATATGGTGCAGGATCTGACGGTTTTCGAGCCGTTGTTCCTCGCGTCGTTGTTGGGGCAAAGTTCGGCTGTCAATGTCGTCGTGGCAACGGTGATTGTTTGCTGGTCTGTGCCCATGTTCGTTACGCACATCGCGCTCGCCCGCTCGGTTGAGGACGAGAAGGCCGTCTTGGAGTACCGGGCGAACGGGTCCACCGAAACGGCCCGCGTGCGCCAGCTGGCCCTGCTTACGTCGCGCTCCCTTTCTGATGTTCAGTCGCAAATTTTGCTGATGACGGCAGAGGGGGCAACGACAAAGGCCATTGCGGAGGATGTCGGTTACGCTGCATCTACGGTGCAAGCGCTGCGGTCTGCATCTTACCGCCAGTTGAAGATCAAGAATAAGGCGGAGCTAATTTTATTGTTATCGCAGGTAAATAACGTGTAAACGCCTGAGCAATCAACTCAATAGCGGGTGTTTACAGACATCTTTCTCTATTCATGCGAAGGTTGCCGTGCGTCGACGCATTGTTAACCGCTTTTGATTGGAGAAGGCCATGATTAAGCCAAGGAGCGCTATTGCTCGAATCGGAGTCGGCTTGGTGATTGCAGCTGGTCTGTCCCTAGGGGTTCCCGCTGCATCGTTTGCACAAGAGGAGTTTGACACCTCTCAGGTTTCCAGCATTACTCAAAACGCCGATACGGGAATTACGACCTGTACGAACAATGCCGATAAGGCATTTAGTTTTCAATGTGCCGGGACGAGTGCAACTGGCTACTGTCAAAAGGATGATTCCTCATCGCTCTATCTGGATATCCAGGGCCATACGGGAAATCCGCTTCGGTTATATACAGACGGTGCGTATAACACAAGCGGTAGCGGCAGCATGAATTGTACTCAGGGAACGTATCGTTCGAATCACAAGGGACAGTGGGAAATGTATAACCTCGTCCGTGAGAACGGGCGATCTGCGGCGCGACTGACTGCATGGGCGGAGTCTGGCTACGGCACTGTTATTGGCGTATGGAGCCCCGACTGCGTCGGGCATTTCCACAAGCTTCCCGCATAGTTGTTTGAAATGGCTCCCTTCCGGCTTTCTGGGTCGGAAGGGGGAGGAGGACGTATGAACCAAAAGCTCGCAAGATACGAACTGTCGAAAACGATTAGACGTCCAGCTTTTATCCTTGCTCTCTTGATTGCGGTCGCAGTTGCAATAGCTGCCGCGCTGGAGCCGTGGGCAAATTTGGAAAAAGAGCGCCACAACCTTCTTTCTTTTGGTTACGGCGTTGGCGTGCAAGCCGAAAATTATCTCGGTCAAACACGTGAAAGCAGCTTCGGTAACTGGATTGTTGTGAGCGCGAACGCGCCACTGTCTGCGTCGGTGTTTTTCTATGCACTGCCCCTGCTTGCAATGTTGGCTGGATCTTGGTCGTGTCTCTTTGAGCGTTTGAGTGGTTATGACATGCAGATATGCACGCGCGTTTCCAGAAAGGCGTACGTGAACGTAAAGATGCTGTCTGCTTTCCTCTCCGCGTTTACAGTGACTGCCATTCCTCTGCTCGTCAATTTCCTGATCGTCTCGATGCTTTTTCCTGCGTATCTTCCTCGGGTCGATGAGTCGACTTACGTAGGACTTTACCTGCATAGCTACTTCTCCGGTCTATTTTATTCGCATCCTTTGTCATATGTGCTCGCATACACGCTGTTCGATGCTGTCACGCTCGGGACTTTATCCATGGCTGTAACTGGCTTCTCAATTTTGTTTCGTAGCAGAATCAAAGCGATAATTGTCCCGTATCTGCTAATGGTTGCGTGGCATTTTGCAAATGGCTGGATCTTCGGCGTAATGGCTTGTGTGGGGTTTAACTGCAATATCCTCAACAGCATCAGGTCGGAATCGCTGAATAACTGGCCAGACATTCGAGCCGGTTTTGCGGAAATCATATTATTGACCCTTGCTTCGTTGGCTTTTTCTGGGGCGTGGAAAAGACGCGAGGTGGTCTGATGCTGTTTAGGCTGGTCGCCGCGGACCTGAGGACCGTTTTGAAGAAGAACATCATCACTTTTATTGCAATTGCGGCAGTGACCGTTGCGAACTTGGTGTACGCCTACGGATTGTCTTCTGTGTATGGGGTTAGAACGGATACCTTGGGGTTTGCGGATAATCTTGCGCTCGTGTTTGCCGGATCTGCTCCGTTTGAGCCTAGGCCCGGGGTCATGTTTGTGCCTCCGCTAGGATGGCTATTTCTCATTCTGCTTATTCTCTATACAACACTCGACTATCCGACCGAATCGTTGCACGGGTTTGGTTTGCAAGCGCTTGTTCGATGCCGGGCAAGAACCCTTTGGTGGGTCTCGCGTTTTATCTTGGTGGCGGCAGTAACGGCATTTTCACTGCTCGTGGTGGTTTGCTCTGTTGTGATTTGGAGCTTGGTGGTGAGCTCCTCGTTCAGCGCGGTCATTCATGGTGAGTCGCTTCAACTGGCTAATTTGGCGCCGTGGTTTCTCAAAGCTGCCGAGGCAGATGCGCTGCCGTTTTTCATAGGTCTCTTATTTGCTTTTGAGGCGCTTGCGTTTGCGCAGGCAGCGGTTGGGTTTGTGCTTGGGTCGTCAGTCTCGTTTGTGGTTTTAATGAGCTACCTGATCTGCTCGGCATATGCACGACATTGGGCGCTATTGGGTAACGCCTTGATGCTGTTGCGCTGGGGTGGAATTGTCAAAGAGGGAATCGCGGCGGGCTCGAGTGTCTTGTCATCAATTGGGCTTATGTCGTTATGCCTATCGTTGGGTGGACTGTGGTTTCGAAGGGCCGACCTTATAGAAAAGGGGGACAAGATATGAGTGTGATCGTAAGGGGCGTATCGAAGCGCATGGGTAAAAACGATGTCCTGCGCAACGTGTCCATCGAGGTTGACCCTGGGACTGTGGTCGGGCTTCAGGGGATAAACGGTTCGGGTAAGACCATGCTCATGCGAGCGGTTTGCGGGTTGATCAAGCCTACCGAAGGCGAAATCTCTATCGATGGCCAAAGGCTTGGGGCGGACATCTCGTTCCCGCCGAGTCTGGGGATGTTGATCGAGGCGCCTTCCTTTTTGGGATATCTGTCTGGCTACGACAATCTGAAGCTCATCGCTCAGATCAAGGGCGTTGCCACCCCCGAGGACATTCGCTCTGCCCTGCGGCTCGTGGGGCTCGATGCAGACGAAAAAAAGAAGTTCCGAGCATACTCGCTTGGGATGAAGCAGCGTCTGGGGATAGCTGCGGCAATTATGGAGAAGCCGAAGCTGCTTGTTCTCGATGAGCCAACGAATGCCCTCGACGAAGCGGGCGTTGAAATGCTCAAGCGCGTTGTGGCGATGGCGGCATCAACGGGTCGTGAGGTCCTTCTGTCCAGCCATGACGGAGAGGTGCTCGAGGAACTGGCCGATCGGGTTTACTGCATGCGCGACGGTGCCGTTGTGAAAGTTCGGGAAAGGTCGTGAGCGCGATGAAGAAGACCCTGTGGACGAGAAGATCGGCGCTCGCGCTTTTTTGCTGTGCTGCTGCCGGCCTTGCGGGCATGAGGGTGAGCGTCGTTAACGGGAACCGGACGGTCATTCCTGAGAAATATTACGCGGAGGGCGAATGGCTCTCGATGGATGGAGCGTTTCTGGGGTCGAAGGATGTGGTGACTGATGGGTATTCGTTTTGCATAGACGGGGCAGAGTTGCTCACGCCGCGCGAGTATCTCAAACGAGCACATGACGATTATTCAAAATATGGCACCGTGGATACGAAAACGAGACTGAAGGATGCCGACATCACGTGCGTTATCGCCGTAAAGATGCGTGTCAGAAATAGGGATAATATCGACGGTGGAATCAAAGCGTATGTTTGGCATCTGGTTCCGGAGTCTGCGCCAAACTATGATTTTGTAGTCAATACCGATCTGATAACGCAAGCCATGCCGGTCCTTGGCGGCTCTGCTGCGTTTGCCGTGGAGGTTGGGGCAGAAAACGAGTTGCTCGTCCCATTTATGATGCAGAACACCAACGACTATTTCGAAGGTTACGAGACCGTCCGTTTTGAGAAAGCATTTCCCGGGACTTACACGATGAAGATGACCGATCTGCCGGAGCGGAGGCTCTTAAGGTTTGAAGTGAAATAGCTCGAGAGCAAGGCAAAACGGGTCCATTGGCGGTACGCGCGCCCGATTCCAGGCGCCCCGGCCCGGAATCGGGCGCGGGACGAGGCGCCTTCGGTGTCGGCCGGCCTACCGCTTCTTCTTGCTCTTCTTCTGCTTGCGCTGCTTGCCCTTGGTCTCCTGGGGCTTGTCGCCCTGTTTTGCTTCGGCAGCGGCCTTTTCTGCCTTCATCTTCTTGCGTTTGGTCTCGATGCGGAGTTTTTTGTTGATGCGCGCCTTAAGGAAGGGACCGAACTGCTCGGCATCGCCGCGGACAAAGGTGTCCTTAGGGATCGTCACGCCCTGGTCGGCGAACATGGCCACAAAGATGCGCTCGCCGTCGAGCACGTGGTCGAGCTTTTCAAACGGGAAGAACTGCGACTTGCCGCTCGTGCCCCAAACCATCAGGCCGTCCTCGTTGGCGGCGACGCGGCGATAGCGGCCACCCATGGACTCGTCGGCCTCAACGGCGTCGATAAAGTCGCGCGCGAGCGTATGGTGCAGATTTTTGCTCCACCAGGCCAAAAAGGCGCCGAACACGATCAGCACGACGCCGAACTTGATCCAGCTGCCGCCGGCCACCAGCATGCCGATGCCGATGAGCACGGCAATCGCGGCGGCGACGTACAGGGAGCCACGGCGCCTGGGCGAGGCGACCAGGCGGGCGAAGTCGGTGACGAGGTCGTTTTCGTACTGATACTCGTTGAGGTACAGAATGCCGTCATCGGCCGCGGCCTGCGCCTCGAGCGCGACCTCGACCTGGTCGGCTGCTTCGGAGGGAATGAGGTTGCTCTCTGCGTCTGCCATGCTCTTTGGACTCCTATCGCGGCGGACTCGCCGTACGGGTTATTATGGAATGCAGTATGCCGTGCGACCGCATGGCCGCCGCGGCAACAAGACTCAGTATACCCGGGGGAGCACCCATGGAATCGTTGTACCGAAAGTATCGCCCGCTCACCTTCGACTCCGTGGTGGGCCAGCAGCATATCGTCTCGACGCTCGAGCACGCCATCACCGAGGGGCGCCTGTCCCACGCCTACCTGTTCTGCGGACCGCGCGGCACGGGCAAGACCACCATGGCGCGCATTCTGGCCAAGGCGCTGCTGTGCCGCAATGCCGAGGCGGCGCGCGCCGAGGGTGCAAGCGGCTGCATGCCCGACGGTACTTGCGAGGAGTGCGAGCTCATTGCCGAGGGCAACCACCCCGATGTCTACGAGCTCGATGCCGCAAGCCGTACCGGCGTGGACAACGTGCGCGAGGAGATCATCAACTCCGTCAACTTTGCCCCGGTGCGCGGCAAGTACAAGATCTATATCATCGACGAGGTCCACATGCTCACGACGGCGGCGTTCAACGCGCTGCTCAAGACGCTTGAGGAGCCGCCGGCACACGTGATCTTTGTGCTGTGCACCACCGACCCGCAAAAGATTCTGGAGACCATCCTCTCACGCTGCCAGCGTTTCGATTTCCATCGCATCGGCAACGAGGATATTGCGCATCGACTGTCCTACGTGTGCGAGCAGGAGGGATTCGATTACGACGACGAGGCGCTGGCCATCGTGGCGCGCCATGCAAAGGGCGGCATGCGCGACGCGTTGTCCACGCTGGAACAGCTGAGCGTTTTTGGCAACGGCGCTGTGCATGCGGACGATGCCCGCTCGCTTTTGGGCGAGGTTTCGGACCAGATTCTGGGCGAGTTTTCCCGCGCCATTGCCGATCGTGATGTTGCCGAGCTCTATGGACTGATCCGTGCGCAGGTCGAGGAAGGAAACGACCTGCTGGAGCTGACGCGCGACCTGGTAGCGCATGTGCGTGACGTGTACGTTGCCTGCGTTGCCGGTGCCCGTGCCGAGCTGTTTGAGGGCGGCTCCGAGCAGGCCGAGGCGCTTGCTGCCGAGGCCGCTGCCTTTGGCGAGCATCCTGCCGACCGCCTGGCCCGCGTGCTGACGGTGCTCGACGATGCCGCACTGGAGATGAGGGGCGCGAGCGACGTGCGCCTGGTGCTCGAGATTGCCTGTACGCGTCTGGCACGTCCCGAGGCTGATTTAACGATTGAGGCATTGGCCGAGCGCGTGGCACGCCTGGAGGCCATGGTTGCCAATGCCGCGGTGCCGGCGAGCGTGGCTGCTGCTCAGGCCGCCGCGCCTGCAGCATCCGTACCCGCTGCTGCCCAACAGCCGACGCTCATTTCGGGCGCTCGTGCTGCCGCTCCGGCGGCATCCGCTGCCCCCGCTGCTACGTCCGCGCGCCAGGGCGGTATGCCTTGGGACCGTGGTGCTGCTGTTCCGGCTGCTCAGCCTGCGCCGACTCCGACGCCTCAGCCCGTTGCGGCCCCCGCGCCTGCCACCGCTCCGGCACCTAAGCCCCAGTCCAACAACGCCGCCCAGGTTGCCGCCGCCGGTGCTGCCGAGACCTCCGCGGTCGAGGACGCCGGAGAGCTGCAGCGCAAATGGGCCGAGGTTGTCGAGCGTGTCAAGGCGCGTCAGGCTTCCTACGCAGGGCTTTTGCTCAACGCCCGCGCCACGGCCGACGACGGCTCCAAGCTCACGGTCTCGTTCCCCGCGGGTTCGACTTTTGCCATTAAGATGCTCGGTCGCGCCGATACGCAGTCGGTGGTCCTGCCGACGGTCTGCGCGGTCTTCGGTCGTCGTACCGTCGACTATGTCCTGGGTGGGGGTGGCACGCCGGCTCCTCAACATGAGGAGCATTCTCCATCTGCACGGGCTGCGGCATCTGCGGACCCGCAACCCGTGTCCTCGGCGGCCCCTGTATCCTCGAGCGCCAGCGCGCCGCAGCAGCAAGCGGCGCCGGTAGCGGCATCGACCCCGTCGGCGCCTAAGCCCGCGGCACCCAAACCGGCTGCTCCGACACCCGCGCCCAAGCCCGTCTCGCCCGCGCCCAAGTCGTCTGACCTGGGCAAAGCACCCTGGCTACGCTCCGACAACCCCGCCGGCGCTCCTGCCACGGGTAAGCTCCCGACCGAGCCCGCACCCCGTGCGCCCGAGCGCTCGGCTGCCCCGAAGGCTCAGCCTGTCGCGCAGTCCGCGCCGTGGGAATCCGAGCAGGTGCCCTACGACGACGCCATGGTCGGCGGCTTCGCTGGCGATGCGAGCGGGGACGATCTGCCTCCGTTCGACGTGCCGGGTGCGACGCCCGCGCCCAAGCCCGCTGCGGAGGCACCCGCGGCCCCCGCAAGCGACGACGCCCCCGCGGCTCCCTGGGAGTCCAACCCCGGTGCGGGCAGCCCCTTCGGCCATCAGGGCGCAGCCCCGAGCATCCCGCAGACCGAGGACGAGGCCAAAGACCTCATCCGCAGCGTCTTCGGTCAGGCCACCATCTTCAAGCCGGTGGAGTAACCGTGCGGGCGGGTATGCTGCTCAAGAAGAGATCTCTTTGCCCGGGCGCATCTGTATTTCGGACATGTGCAACGTGGTGCCGCGTATGTCGCATTTGAGCAGACAGGTGCGTGACGGTCGGCCTAGGATGCTGAGGTCGATACGATACGTCGCATGGCTGTCCGTGTACTCGACTTGCTCGGCGTTAATGGTTGCTCCGATTGCCAAATAAACGCCTAGCTCGGCATCGACAATCTTGAAGTCCTTTATCTTGACCTTGAACTCTTGATAGAGGGACGGGCTGTTGTAGTAGACGGTTCGGGTTCCGTCGGTGCACTCATCGGTCGTCTCCCATTTGACGACGGGCTGGTCCGAGCTGGCTATCAGCAGTTCTGCTCCAAAAGCTATGGCATGGGTGATGACAACCAGCAATGCCCAGCCGACAAAGAGATAGAGAACCACATATGCAACGGGGTGTTTTGAGCGGATGTTTTGGAGCGCGTTGGGGGCATTCATGGGGCACCTCCAAATTACTATCTATGGCAATCAAATTATACCTCGCCGTCATGAGCGCCGCCTCGAGTAGTGGCTCGGCATTTAGCCATTTAGTGGTACGCATTAAATGTCGGATTCCGGCTCTACAAGATTTAGCTTTAAATATTATGCAGATGCGAATTATTCAACTTTGCATAATCTATGGGTGCGGCTTGCGCTCCAGGACATGTATATCGACTGAGGTAACACGTCCGCCCCGCTCGCTGGCCTCGCGCCGTGGTACGATTTTTGAGTTTGAAAGTCCCGCCGTGCTCCGGCTGCCCTTGCAGCTCGGCGTGCGGCCGCACGTAAAGGAGCCATCATGGCCGGTATGAACATGCAGCAGATGATGAAGCAGGCTCGCAAGATGCAGGAGCAGCTTGCCGCCGCGCAGGAGAACCTCAAGTCCCAGACCGTCGACGCCTCTGCCGGCGGCGGCATGGTCAAGGTGACCGTTAACGGCGAGATGGAGCTCGTCAACCTCACCATCGATCCCGATGCGCTCGATCCCGAGGACGTCGATATGCTGCAGGATATGATCATGGCTGCCGTCAACGAGGCCGTCCGCGGCGTCAACGAGCTCGCCAACAAGCAGATGGGCGCCATCACCGGCGGCCTCAACATCCCGGGCATGCCGTTCTAAGACACGCATATATATGAGTGCCAACCACAGTCTGCAAAAACTGCTCGATGAGCTGGGCCGTCTGCCGGGCATTGGTCCCAAGTCGGCCCAGCGCATCGCCTATTACCTGTTGGAGGCCGACGCCGAGGAGGCGCGCCGCCTGGCCGAGGCCATCCTGGAGGTCAAGCAGGAGGTCCACTTTTGCAGCCGCTGCTTTAACTACGCCACGGCCGACGAGTGCTCCATCTGCCAGGACCCGATGCGCGATACCACTCGCATTTGCGTGGTGGGCGAGCCGCGCGATGTCCAGGCGATCGAGCGCACGGGCAGCTACCACGGCCTCTACCACGTATTGGGCGGCGTGATCAGTCCCATGGACAAGATTGGCCCCGAGCAGCTGCACATTCGAGAGCTGCTGGCACGCTTGGGCCACGAGGACATCCACGAGGTCATCATCGCCACCAACCCCAATATTGAGGGCGAGACCACGGCGAGCTATCTGGCCCGTACCATCAAGCCGTTGGGCGTCGAGGTGTCGCGTCTGGCAAGCGGCCTTCCCGTGGGCGGCGACTTGGAGTATGCCGACGAGCTTACGCTTGGCCGCGCCATCGAGGCCCGCCGCGCGATTTAGGTGGCGAGCCTGCTCCTGCCGTATGTTTTCCTCGCGACGCACGGGGTAGTCATAATTTCCCCGTGCGACTGTGAGTTTGTTGTGCAACAAAGATGCTTCGTATCCGCTTATCGCATGGACGCTTCCGCTCGCATCCTTAATTTGTCCATTCGTTGCGCAACCTTTTTGGTTCGCTGATACACTCAAATATGGATTCGAATGAATGCGCCGCTCCCGAGCGGCGTGTTTTTGTTGGAGGAGAACGCATGCGGCCCGGTGGCACTCAGACAAAGCGCGGCGCCGCGGTGCGCATACGACGCCGACTGGGCTTGGCGCCGCGGGCGTACGCACTGCTATCGTGCTCGCTGGTGCTGGTCATAGCTGGCGTTTCTGCCTATGGCATGACCGTGCCGTCCATGATGCAGGCGCATGCCGCACGCGAACCGCGCGTGGGGCATGAGGTCAAAAGTGACCTGGGGACCACGACTGGATATGCTTGGGCAAGTGTGGTCGGGCATATTGTGTTTGGCACCGACGATGCGGACGGCGCCGAGGCCCCGGACAACGAAGTCACGCTTGCCAATGGCAAAACCATCGTGCTCACCAACACCAAGATCATCGATCGATTGTCCAACAATAGCGTGGCGGCAACGGTGAATAAGGTCGAGCAGCAAAAGGAGCAGGACGCCCAGCAGTCCGGAAAGCCCGGTAGCTCGGATACTTCTGGCTCCGGCTCGGATTCATCGAGTTCGGGCGGCGGCTCTGGGTCGGGTTCCTCTACCGGAGGGCCTGGAAACGGCGGCTCGACGGGCGGCAACACTGACAACGATGCAAACTCCGGCGGCCTTTCCGCTGCTGAGGAAGAGAGCATTCACAGTTGGCTTGTGACCAAGTACAACATGCTCGACGGCTATGTTTCTCGTGCCAATGACGTGGTCTCGACCTATAACTCTACGGGAGATCCCAGGCCGTGCGACAGCCTGGTCGGGGAGATGTTTGTCATTCGAGCCGAGTTCGGTCGTCAGACATTCTCGCCCCGGTCAAGGTGGTATCAGCAGTATGCCAATCTGTGGGGCTGTTACACCAACCTATGTCAATGGGTCGGCCATTACGGCGATGATGACGTCGCGCTCGGTAACTTCAACAATAACGTGGCGGCGCTTGCCCTATGATGACCGATCTTGCATCCACCACGCCACAATCGCTCGGTCGCGATCCCATGGTCGGCCTGCGCCTGGCGCGTGTCGACGGGTTTGAGCCGGCCATTGCGCTCGGTCAGGACGAACTGCCTGCCTATCTGCGTCGTTTTACGATGCTGTTTGCCGACGATGCCACCATGCGCCGTGGCGGTATCGGCCGCGTGACGCGTGCCGTCAACGCCCAAGGCGAGGCAGTGGCACTCAAGCAGCTCATCTTGCCGACGCGCGATGAGTTTGATGACGATGCCGCTCACGAGGCGCTGGTCGCCAAGTTCAAGGCGGCGTTTCGCGAGGAATACGAATGCCATCGCGCCCTTTCGGGCCTTAAGGGCTTTCCCCGCCTCTATGGCTGGGGCGAGGTCGACGGTGTGCCTGCAATTGTCATGGAATGGGTCGAGGGCGAGACACTTGCCCGCTTGCGTTCGCGACTCGCCGTGGACGATGCCGGACGCCTGTCGCCGCTTGTGGCGGCGCGTCTGGGTCGCGACCTGTTCGATCTGCTCTGCCGTATGAGCCTGGTGGGCGAGGGCTTTGTCCATCGCGATATCTCGCCCGCTAATATTATGGTGCGTACGGCGCGTCTACCGCTTGACCGGCAGCTTGCCGAGGGCACCTTTGACCTGTGCCTGATCGACTTTGGCTCGTCGCTGGCGCTCGAGCCTGCGTCGGCCGTGGCCGGTACCGGCGGCAAGGCGTCGTTTACGGAGCGCTATGCCACGCTGCGTCGCGCGACGGTTGCCTATGCCCCGCCCGAGATGCTCACCGACGATATTCCCGACCTGCGCGCTTTGCGTATGTCGCCGGCGATTGACGTATACGCCGCGGCAAGCACGGTTTACGAGCTCATTGCCGGCGTCGCGCCATACGAAGCCGCGCCGAGTACTTCGGGTGCCTCGGGTTCGCGCAAAAAGACGCGCGACATCGCGAGCCCCTACCGTCTCAAGATGGACACGCGGCCCGACTATCCCATTGGTGCCCATGCGCCCGGTTGTGATTTGACTCAGCTGCTTCGTCGTGAGCCCGATGTGGCGCTCGCCGCGGCCGAGCAGGCCCAGCAGCTAGGGCTTGAGCCGGATTCCGAAGAGCTACGCGATGCGCTGGCGTTTGTCGATGCCCAGCTGTTCGACGTGGTGATGGCCTGTCTGTCCAGCCATCAAAAAGATCGTCCCGAGCCGGCGGCGGTCGAGGCGGCGCTCTCGGCGTTTTGTGACCACTATGCGCAAAATGTCGGTCGTTCGCTCCGCGGCGAGCCGCTCACGCCGTGCCCCATGGATGCGTCTGGCCGTGCGGTTCGTCGCGCGCTGATGGTCGGCGCGACGGTCGTCTGTGGCGTGGTTTGGGCTGTGGTCGTGGTTTCGGCCGCGCTGCTGGCGTCGGGCGCTCGCGTGACGGCGACTTTGGGATCGCTCGTGTGGTCTGGGACGCTACCGGGTATTATTGCCGCACTGGCGTTGACGCTGCCAGGCATAGCCGGCGTTACCGCGGGGGCACTTGCGCGCAATCGGCGCTCGGGGTTCCTGCAGGGTGTGCTTGCGCTTTCTGCCTGCGAGGTTCCAGTACTGGTTGTGGCTGCATGTAGCGTATTTTCCCAACGCGCCGTGATGGGCGGCCTTGTTGCCGCTCTGGTTGCAACCTATACGCTTACGTGGTTTTTGCTTGCGATGGGCTTTGCCTTTGAACTTCCCGTTTCGGCACCGCGACGCACAAAAGCCCAGATGGCGACTCCGCTTGCCGGTGGAGCCGCAGCTGCCCGTACTTTTGGCGGACCTGTCGAAGTATCGTCCGATTCTATTTCTACGACCAAGGAGGCCTAGGTCATGGCATCTCAAGTTGAGCTCACCCCATGCGGGGCCATGTTTGACATCTTTAAGCGCGCGGCGCATCTGAGCCATATCGAGCTGTGCGGCCTGGTGCTTTCGTCCCGTCCGCTCGCCGACGGCCGCAGCCCGCAGAGCCGAGCCGCCGATCGCTCTTGGGTTTCCCGCTTTATCGTTCGCGCGCCGGTCGGCACGCTTCAGCAGCGCTACTTTGCCGAATACGGTACCTCGGCTGCGCGTATTATGTCGCAACTGGCCCTGCGCCAGCGAAATCCCATGGACTCCACGGCTGTGATCAATATGGTGTGCGGTCCTGCAGGTGAACCGATGGTACGCGCGCTCGAAGAGTGCCATCAGGACACGAATCTCTATCGCAACGCGCTCGATCGCCTGTCCCAGGCGGCGGAACTCATGCCCGCCGAGCGCGCCGAGGCCGTGCTGGTGCTGTTTGTCGCCGTCGGTTGTTCGGCGGATGTGCGGTCCTCGGTGAACTATGCCATCGACTACGCGCACGCGACCTGTGGCGGAGGCACCTCCACGCCGCGTTCGCTTGGCATGTCGATGACCGCGGGCGAACGCGAACCCGCTCCGGCGCACCCCTTGGGCTTGCTGCGCGTACAAAACAGTTTTGTCGTGAGCGCCCCGCGCTGGATTCAGCCGAGTGAGCAGGGTGTTGAGATTGGTGCGCTGGCCACTGGTGAGGGCGATATTACCGACGTCGGCGACGATGTCTCGGCCCGCCATGCCCATATCTGGTGCGATGCTCAAAATATCTGGCACGTCGAGGACTTGTCGTCCACCAACGGAACCGTGGTGGTAAACGGGGCCACGCGCGTCTGCATTCAGGTCGAGCCCGGCCGTTCCGCCCAACTCAATCCCGGCGACGAGCTCAAGCTCGGCGAATCCACTACCTACGCCATCCTCTTCGGTGCCCTCTAGCCGGCAGATAGGGACGTTTCTTTTCTGCCGGCACTTGGGGACACTCCTCGGCGCGCCAGAGCCAGTCGCCCGGGGATGGAGGGGCCATTTTGGCCCTTGGCGGTCAGTCGGGGCGAAACTAGAAGATCTTTCCGATTCGCGGCTGTTCATGCTTGTAGAGCATCTAAAACAATAGGATGTTATTCTGGAATATGCCGGGTGCGTGAACTTGCCTGTCTTAGCCTTAATAAGGTATAGGGGAGTTTGGCTCAGGGGTTCCGTCTTGTTCTTCAGCGCAGTATTGTGGGACAGATTTGCTGAGATTGGCGCCTTACACCGCAGAGCGCACGGAAGGCTCTCGATTTGTGTTCTGGCCCCAGAATACAGGGCCTGATACTTACCAACTGTGGCATGGATGTAACATCTGTAGAAATCAACCCTTTTGTTGTCGACCTTTGTAAGAAAAACACTGCCATCAACTCTTTGGATGACGAAACTAGGGTGCTTGAGGGGAGCCTTTACTCCCCTCTGAGAGATGACTCATGTTTTTCGCTTGTCGTTGTGAATCCTCCGTTACTGCCGATTCCGGATGAGATTCCTTATCCCTTCGTTTGAGATGGAGGACAATCGGGTCTGGATAAAACACTTCGTATTCTTAAGGGTGGCGATACGCATTTAGAGAAAAACGGTAAATACTGCTAATAGGGGTGACGACGATGGTGCAGGGGCGACCCGCGATGCTCTCATCAATACGTCGGATACTTGGGAAATCAGGTCTAGATGCATGTATGATGATGCTGTGTGGCTATTCAATTAATCCGCGTTCCGAATGGGTGCAGGGTATAGCTGCGACATCGTATGCTTTTGACCCGGCGCGATACTCAGATATTTCTGAGGCGGTTGACGAAGTTTATACGCACTATGCCGCGCAAGGCGTTTCGGAAGTTTGCACATCTACGTTACGGGCTTAGGTTTCTTCAAGCGAGCAGGCCGGTTGCGTTATTTCGAGCGATTTTTCTAGTCTAGACGACAAAAGGCAAAGGATTTGATGGGTATAAAACGCGGACGTTTGTGGGCGGATGCTCAAATCTATTGTGGCAATCGGGCGGTTGAAAAAGATATTTCAACCGCCCGATTGCCAGGTTCGTCGGAGGAGATGTCCGATTCCGACTCTCTTGTAGGAAGAGCTTGAGATCGTATTGGCCCAAGGCAATCTTAAAGCAGTCTCATTGGCAAATCTTCGCTCCTGTTGTGTTGAGGTGTAAGGTATCAGTGATTGATGTTTTGTGGCGGGTAGATTGGGGCCTTCCTTGATTCGATGCGTTCTCTCGAGGTTCATCAGAGCAAAAGGGGCTTTCGTCTTCATTGCTATCACGGTGATTGGAACCGCTCTCTCCTATGCCATGCCATACGTGAACGGGAAATTCTTAGATTTTCTTCTCGGTAACCGCAGCGAAAGAGACGCCGTACTCTTCGCGCTCCTGGTTGCGTCAATAGGAGTTTTCTCCACCCTCTTTACTTATTTTGCAGGAACACTTTCCATTCGCATAACCACGAGACTTTCCTTTGATCTTCTCAGGGAGGCCGTCTTGCGTTTTGAAAGAGACGATTACTTGGTGAGTCGGACCATCGATCCAGCCTATACAACGCAACGGATTATTTCCGACTCCAGCGTGGTCTCATCCTTCGTTTTGGCGAATTTTATCAGTGCGCCGCTGTCCATTGTAGCCATTCCCATCGTATTGCTTATCATATGGTCAATTGATTCAACTCTCGCGGTGTTTTCCATCATTCTCCTCATCGTGTATTTCTGTGTAATTACTGGGTTGAGGAAACTTTTGTATAGGGTCACGTATGAGAAGAAAGAGGCGGACAGCGCCTTTTACGCCGCAATTGCATCGCAGCTTAATCAGATTCTCAACATTCAACTGACATCTTCGTACGGCAAGAGCGAACAAGCGCTCGACGCTGGGTTTTAGAGCTATTTTCCCAAAGTTTTGCGCTCCGGAAAGCTATCATATTCTCTGACATCGCTCGATGGTCTTTTCGCAGCGTTGTTTCAAGCGGTGATACTTGTTGTTTCCGGAGTACGAATCATTAACGGAACTATGTCAATAGGCGAGTACACTATCATCGGTACATACTTCGCGGTTCTCTTTAAGACTTTGAAAAGTATGATGTCATTGTTCAAATCCTATCAAGATGCCAAAGCATCATGGGATAGGACGGCTATCGCGACGAGAGAAAAGGAGAGATCGGGGTGGAATCGGACCGATTTAGCTAAACTCGATGAAATAAATGACATTTCGGTATCTGATTTGGAATTCTCGGTTGCCCTTCCAGACGGATCTGTCCGAGAGGTCCTCGGCGGGTTTTCTTTCAAGTTTTCCGGTCCTGGTACATATTGCATAGTTGGGGAAAACGGAAGAGGCAAGACGTCACTTCTTTACTTGATGCTCGGGCTATACTCATCGAAAGGCAAAGTAAAATACAACGGCGTGCCAATCGAAGAATGCGACTTGGATTACATACGTGCGAGAGAGATATCGTGCTGCCCACAGTCGTGCTTCGCGCCGGACGAAACGGTGAAAGAGCTGTTAGAGTATTTCGACACGCCCTTTTCTTCCTATCACCGGGGTGTAGATGGCCTACTTTCGCTGGAAAACAGCGTGAAGGAGTTGCTCGGGAAACGTTGCTCCGCGCTTTCGGGCGGTGAGCTGCGCCGAGTGTACTTATGGTCGGCGATTTCACGCAAGTCGTCAGTTTTGGTACTCGACGAGCCCACGACTGGGTTAGACGCTGTAAGCCGCGCCGAGCTTGCGGCCTATGTTAAGCGCAACAAGCAAAGCCAGCTGATCATCGTTGTCTCTCACGATGACGAGATGGTCGGCGCGGTAGAAGGGGTAGTGGATTTAGGCAGCATGTACCAGGGTAAATGATGACAAGTGTAGTGCTACCCAACTGGCAGAGATAACAAAAAGGCGATGCAGATGCACGTAGCATTCAGGCGGTTCGGACTCGGTGCCTTCACGCCATCGCAACGCTTTCAGATATAGTTCTCGTTCTCTTACTAAAGGAAACTTTAGTCTACGTCATCTTGTCGAGACAGAGGTGAAGCGAAGTGTTGTCGCGACGTATCTTATTCCAGGTGGCTCAGTATCAGCGTGAGAATCGCACCAAAGTGTACTTACGATTCTCGTGTCCCACGGACAACATGAGCTGAGCATTGAGGTTCCACCCTTTGCTGCAACTACACGGGGTTGGACGGCAATGAATATGCCGGGCCGCATACCACGCGCAGCGGGGGTCCATGTCCCAGTATGTTGCCTACAGCAGCCTCGATGTCCACGCACACATCATCTCTGCCTTCGCGTTCAATCCATTTGCCGGAGAGTGCGAGGGTTGCCAGGCCGTAGAATTCGAGCCGAACAAATGAAATGCGGTATCAGCGCATAGGATTAAACTGACGATTGCTTTGCACTGAGAATACGCTTGGAAAGCCGCTATGGGTGGCGGCCCGGGTTAAATAGAGAAGCCCGTCCGATCACTTTCATGTGGCGAACGGTCGGGCTTCTTATTCCACTTGCCAATGCTCGGCTCATATTGGAAGAAAGCTACGCTAATGTTTGCGTGACACTCCTATTTTCTCCGAAGAAAGAGTCGGATAATGAAGAATAGAATTAAAAAAGGTGCCAGATATAACGCAAGTATAAAGGCTAATCCAACGAGACCTTGCAATAATGGCATAACTCCTCCCAGACACGAGATTTTGGTATTTGTTCCCATCTTATTCTGAATTGGACCAAATAGTTCCTAGCCACAAAACTACTCGTCAACTGGATCGCACCAATCTGCTGGCAAAACACAGCTTGATTCTTTATCGACATAGCACCAATCCGCAACAGGGCACTCGGCGATGTCGTAATAATTGCATATATCAACTCCAAGACAACAAGGCTCAACGGGAGGATGTTCATTTGAACCAACAGGATGGATATGCTTCATAACAGCTCCTCACCTTAATCCAATTAGAGACTACGTTTGATCAATGCCACAGTGATCTACAACGCAGATGCTGCCGCCATCCATGTCATAGTCGCAGTAATCGTATGCACCACAGCCATCTGCTTTATCATAAACAGTACAGATGTCAGTAATGCCCAAGAGGCAGTCAAAAGACATCGGCTTCACGCCTGCCTCGTCGCCACTTCCTGGATTAATCGGATGAATATGCTTCACGACTATCTCCCTTTGAGTGCAGAAAAACCTCAATATTGTGTATAACAAACCAAGATGTCTAGTTCACCATATTTCTAGAATGGTTTCGGCGAACGTAGCAATAAGCTTCGCAGACGGTAATCAGAAGAACGAACACCTCCACAATGGTGACAGCAATGCGCTGAACCGCTTATTCCGATACAGTAGCTTCTCGTTGATTTTTCTCCTGCGAAGATGAGTGGCGGGAAATAAGGTCAAAAGCCATCTCGTAGCACATTTTTCTATATTCACATGATGCAGGGTGTAGACTCTTGGGCAAGTAGCCGTGCTCGCCTGCAGCCTCCCAGCTACAGCCCCCACCACAGAAAGACCGAGCCCAACAGTCCGTACAGTCAATTCTTTTTTCGACACCCTGACTCCAGTTTTCAATATACCTAGTTTCGTCAATTCCGGTGACGATGTTGCCCATTTTGAATCGCATCATCCCGACAAACCTGTGACAGGGGTATACGTCCCCTTCGGGAGTCACGGAAATAAAACGCCTGCCAGCCCCGCATCCGACAAAGGCGATCCTGTTGCTCATAATCAAATCAACTGCAGTTTTCAATGTTCTAAACAAGGGCTTTTCCCCTTGATCAATCTGTTTGAGATATTGATCCGCCAAATCTATTAGGCCCGCCCTGATTTTGTTTAATGAGTGTTCGTCGAGTTTGATATTCTCATCGAATGAGCTCACGGGCGAGAAGTAAATCCTTCTGAAGCCCATCTCTTTAAACTGAAGATAGTCTTCAACAAGGTTACAGTTATTATTTGTTAAGGTCGCTCTTGCGCCGAAGGGGAACGACTCGGAAAAACGACGAACGTTTTTGTCGATATCGGAGAAAGAGCCGCCTCCCGTCTTGTACGGGCGCGATGCATCGTGCTTGCATCCTGTACCATCGAGACTAATCAGAACAGAAAACCCGTGCTCCTTGAAAGAATTCACAGCAGTGTCATTCAAAAGCGTTCCGTTGGTCGTAATAGAATAGGTAAAGTTTCTATTGGGGTATATTCTTTTTGAATAGTCGACCGTTTTCCATATCAGCGGCTCGTTAATCATGGGTTCCCCACCAAAAAAGACGATCGCAAGCGTTTCGTTTTCCGATGAACTTGCGACGAGGTAGTCGACCGCCTTGAAGGCTATCTCGTCTGTCATCAGCAGAGGAGACGTTCCATAATCTCCTTTACCGGCAAAACAGTAACTACAACCAAGGTTGCATGCATGTGAAACGTGGAGTTCGATGGATCTAAGTTTTCGAGGCGTGTCTTTTGTTAAGAAAGTCCGCTCAGACAATCGTTGATACTCATCAATGTCGTCTTCAAGTTCTGCTATGGTCGTTTGGTCGTAGCCTTTCGCAGCAAGTGACTTTGTTAGCAACTTCGAGTTGACCGTTCTTCCCGATGCTTCAAATATGCGAAGCGCATCTTCTGATGCTTGGTCAACCTGAAAGCAATTGCGAGTGACCTCATCGAAGCAGTAACGACGATCACTTACTGAGAAAAATGCATACGTTCCTCAATTTCATGCTGGACTGGCACTAACCTTGTTTATTGTTGCGCAGCTATAAAAAACCACCAGCGGGGATTCGGTGTGCGGCCCAATCGGACTCCCAAAAGGTTCTATTTGAGACTGGCAAGCTTTGTGTTGTTGGCACTTCGACAGCGCTCTTTATTCCAACATGGAGCCTCGCAGTTTGAGTCGACTTGCCTCTGGAAGGTCCGATCTTAACTTGATTTAGGATGAAAACAGATTACAGGCGCGCTCTTCTAGAAAGAAAGGAAACCAATCGCCGCCTTTCGCCAGGAAAGTTTTTATAGCCCACCTCGAGCAAAATGAAAGATGCGAGAGCGATTGGGGAACAACGCGAATCTCCCCTTTTGGGTGGGAGCGAGCCTTCAGCCACCGGCGAACGACTCGCCCTGGTCAGAATCTGGAAGTGGTGCCGGGCCGCTTGGGCCTCCCCGGTGACTTCGTGGGGCTTACCTGCCTGACGTCGAGGAGTACATCCGCAAGATTCGTTCCCTATGCCGTTTGCTCTCACGCCCGCCTTAGTTCCAAGTCGGGCGAGCCGCCGCGCTCATGCGACCCGTGGCGGCGACACGTCGACGCCGCGCTCGCTGAGCACATCTTCGGTCGCGGGCGAGCACGAGGTCGCGCCGGCGCATCCGCTGGGACTGCTGTGCGTGCAAAACGGCTACGTGGTGAGCGTCCCGCGCTGGATTCAGCCGAGTGAGGAAGGCGTTGAGATCGGCGCGCTGGCAACGGGGGAGGGCGGCATCACCGACGACGTCTCGGCCCGCCATGCCCATATCTGGTGCGATGCTCAAAATATCTGGCACGTCGAGGACTTGTCGTCCACCAACGGAACCATGGTGGTAAACGGCGCGACGAACGTCTGCATCCAGGTCGAGCCCGGCCGCTCCGCTCAGCTCAACCCCGGCGACGAGCTCAGACTTGGCGAATCCACCACCTACGCTATCCTCCTCGGCGTCGGCGCCCTCTAGTCGGCAGATGGGGACGTTCCTTTTATGCCGGCACTCCGGGACACTCCATGGCGCGCCAGGGCCAATCGCCCGGGGACGAAGCGTTCATTTTGGCCCTTGGCGGTCACCCGAGGTAAACCTTCACCGCCCACCTATATTTGTCGAAATTACACTTGGCGGCGGGGTACAATAAACCCGCATGCGGATTTCCGTTGCGGGTGCCTCCCATCGCCGGGGCGTGCCCGGGAGCATCCGGCATGCGGCCTTTGCGGCGCTCGGTCATGTGCAAGACGGGCAGCTGGGCCTGTGGAGTGCGTGCAGCCCTCCTCGCCTCGGCATGCCTTCTCTCCACGCCATGTACCTGCTGCTGAGCCTGCCTGCCAGATGATTGGAAGCAACAGCGAAAATCCCATCACGCCAATATCCCGGCGATCGCCGGGGCCTGTATACCTATATGAGAGGAGAGGGGTATATGGCGCGTAAGTTTAAGTCTATGGACGGCAACGAGGCGGCCGCATATGTTTCGTATGCGTACACCGAGGTAGCGGGAATTTATCCCATTACGCCGTCCAGCCCGATGGCCGACCATGTCGACCAGTGGGCGGCCCAGGGTCGCAAGAACATCTTCGGCACCCCGGTCAAGGTCGTCGAGATGGAGTCCGAGGCAGGTGCAGCCGGTACCGTTCACGGTTCGCTGGGCGCCGGTGCTCTGACCACCACCTACACGGCTTCTCAGGGTCTGCTCCTGATGATCCCGAACATGTACAAGATCGCGGGCGAGCAGCTCCCGGGCGTCTTCCACGTCTCCGCGCGTTGCGTCGCTTCCCACGCCCTGAACATTTTTGGCGATCACTCCGACGTCATGGCTTGTCGTCAGACCGGCTTTGCCATGCTCGCCGAGGGCAACGTCCAGGAGGTCATGGACCTCTCGCCGGTGGCTCACCTTGCCGCCATCGAGGGTAAGACCCCGTTCCTCAACTTCTTCGACGGCTTCCGCACCAGCCACGAGATCCAGAAGGTCGCCATGTGGGACTACAAGGATCTTGCCGATATGTGCGACATGGACGCCGTCCAGGCTTTCCGCGACCACGCGCTCAACCCTGAGCACCCGCACACCCGCGGCAGCCATGAGAACGGCGATATCTTCTTCCAGAACCGTGAGGCCTGCAACAAGGTCTACGACGAGCTTCCCGCCGTCGTCGAGGGCTACATGAAGAAGATCAACGAGAAGCTCGGCACCGATTACGGCCTGTTCAACTACTACGGCGCTCCCGATGCCGATCGCGTCGTCGTGTGCATGGGCTCCTTCTGCGACGTGCTCGAGGAAGTCATCGACTACCTCAACGCTCACGGCGAGAAGGTCGGCCTGGTCAAGGTTCGCCTGTTCCGTCCGTTCTCCATCAAGCACTTTGTCGACGTTCTCCCCGAGACCGTCAAAAAGATTGCCGTCATGGACCGCACCAAGGAGCCGGGTTCCATCGGCGAGCCGCTCTACCAGGACGTCGTCTCCGCTCTCTACGAGGCCGGCAAGACGGGTATCAAGGTCGTCGGCGGCCGTTACGGCCTGGGCAGCAAGGACACGCCTCCCGCGTCCGCGTTCGCTGTCTTCGAGGAGCTCAAGAAGGACGAGCCCAAGCGCGAGTTCACCATCGGCATCGTCGATGACGTGACCAACCTGAGCCTGCCCGAGGCCGAGGATGCGCCCAACACCGCAGCCCCCGGCACCATCGAGTGCAAGTTCTGGGGTCTGGGTGGCGACGGTACCGTCGGCGCCAACAAGAACTCGATCAAGATCATCGGCGATCACACCGACAAGTACGTTCAGGCCTACTTCCAGTATGACTCCAAGAAGACCGGCGGCGTCACCGTCTCGCACCTGCGCTTTGGTGATTCCCCGATCCGCTCGCCGTACTACGTGACCAAGGCCGACTTTGTCGCTTGCCACAACCCCAGCTATATCGTCAAGGGCTTCAAGATGGTCCGCGACGTCAAGCCGGGCGGTACCTTCCTGGTCAACTGCCAGTGGAGCGACGAGGAGTTCGCCGAGCACATGCCCGCTGTGGCCAAGCGCTACATCGCGAACAACAACGTCAACGTCTACCTGATTGACGCTATCGACCTGGCCGCCAAGGTCGGCATGGGCAAGCGCACCAACACGGTGCTCCAGTCCGCCTTCTTCGCGCTGGCCAAGGTCCTGCCCGCCGAGGACGCCCTGCAGTACATGAAGGACGCGGCTACCAAGTCCTACATGAAGAAGGGCCAGGCCATCGTCGACGCCAACCACAAGGCTATCGATGCCGGCGCTACCGCCTTCCGTAAGTTCGAGGTTCCGGCCGACTGGGCAACTGCCGAGGATGCCGCTCCCGTCGAGCTCTCCGAGGAGACCAAGTCTGCCATCGCCCAGCAGGTCAAGAACCTGCTCGAGCCCATCGATCGCATGGATGGCGACAGCCTGCCCGTTTCCGCCTTTGTCGATTGCGCCGACGGCCAGTTTGAGCTGGGCGCCTCCGCATACGAGAAACGCGGCGTCGCCGTGGTCGTTCCTCACTGGGACGAGACCAAGTGCATCCAGTGCAACCAGTGCGCCTATGTGTGCCCGCATGCCACCATCCGTCCGTTCGCGATGACCGAGGACGAGGCTGCCGCCGCGCCCGAGGCTACCCGCACGCTCGACGCCATGGGCCCCAAGGCCAAGGGCATGAAGTTCACCATGGCCGTGTCCCCGCTCGACTGCATGGGCTGCACCAACTGCGTCAAGGTCTGCCCCAAGGGTGCCCTCGAGATGGTTCCCACCGAGCAGGAGATGGACCAGCAGCCCGTTTGGGACTACATGGTCGAGAACGTCTCCGAGAAGAAGGAGCTCATCGCGGCCAACGTTAAGGGCAGCCAGTTTAAACAGCCCTACCTGGAGTTCTCTGGCTCCTGCGCCGGCTGTGCCGAGACCGCCTATGCACGTCTGGTGACCCAGGTCGCCGGCGACCGCATGTTCATCTCCAACGCCACCGGCTGCTCCTCCATTTGGGGCAACCCCGCTGCCACCGCTCCTTACTGCAAGGACAAGGACGGTCACGGCCCGGCGTGGAACAACTCCCTGTTCGAGGACAATGCCGAGCACGGTCTGGGCATGGCCGTGGGCTATGAGGCTGTTCAGCACAAGCTGATTGCCGCCACCCAGGAGATCATCGCCGCCGATGGTCCGTCCGACGAGCTCAAGGCTGCCGGCCAGGCTTGGATTGACTCTGTCAACGACGCCGAGGCCTCCAAGACCGCTGCCGCTGCCTACGTTGCCGAGCTCGAGAAGTGCGGCTGCGAGGCTTCCAAGGCAATCCTCGCCGACAAGGCTTACCTCACCAAGAAGTCCTTCTGGATCTTCGGCGGCGACGGTTGGGCCTACGACATCGGCTTCGGTGGTCTGGATCACGTCCTGGCTTCCGGCCACAATGTCAACGTCTTTGTCTTCGACACCGAGGTTTACTCCAACACCGGCGGTCAGGCCTCCAAGGCCTCGAACCTGGGCCAGGTCGCTCAGTTCGCCGCTGCCGGTAAGGTGACCAAGAAGAAGTCCCTGGCCGAGATTGCCATGAGCTACGGCTACGTCTACGTGGCGCAGGTCGCCATGGGCGCCAACCCGGCTCAGACCCTCAAGGCCATCCACGAGGCCGAGGCCTACGACGGCCCGTCCCTCATCATCGGCTACAGCCCCTGCGAGATGCACTCCATCAAGAAGGGCGGCATGCAGAACTGCCAGGCCGAGATGAAGAAGGCTGTCGAGTGCGGTTACTGGAACCTCTTCCGCTTCAACCCCGAGGCTGCTGCCGGCAAGAAGTTCTCGCTCGATTCCAAGGAGCCCGCGGGCGGTTATCAGGAGTTCCTGATGAACGAGGCCCGTTACGCTTCGCTGACGCGTTCCTTCCCCGAGCGCGCCGAGGAGCTCTTCAAGGAGAACGAGCAGGCCGCTATGGATCGCTACGCTCACCTGCTGAAGCTCAAGACGGTGTACAACGAGGCTTAGGTCTCCCACCGCAGGATCTGAGGGCTGACCTTCGCGGACGTCCTCGGACATGAAAGAACCCCCGCTGCGCACTACGTGCGGCGGGGGTTCTTTCGTCCTGCGGAGTGTCCGCGAAGGTCAGCCCTCAGATCCTGCTACGACTACGTCCTCGGATTGTGTGGGCTGATGAAGGACGTGGTTGGTGGGGTGCCTTGTCCCGGTCGCTGTTTCGCGGCTTTGGGCATAGAGGGGGATTTGGTTGCGGACCCAGATGGCCTAGAGGGATATGGGCGCAAACGAGAAATCGTTGTTGGGGTCGTCCTTTTCCATAAACTCATCGAGGCAGAATGTCATATAGATTGGAACGTACAGGACCTTGCCCTCTTTGCTGAGGTTCTCGTGGCTTAGCACAACGGCCTCGGGGATTTTGTACTCGCTCACGCTCATCAGACGGTCGAGGGCCGCATGGGCTCGAACCTTCTTGCCCGATTTGACCTCGATTGGGACAACGTGCCCGCGGGTGCCTTCGATCACAAAGTCAACTTCGCCGACCTCGCGTGTCTGGTAGTACCATGCATCAGTTCCAAGGGCGACAAGCTCCTGCGCGACCACGTTCTCATAGAGACCGCCGAGGTTGGGGGTTTTCATATCAAGGTAGACGGCGCGTGCCGTGCTGCCGGGATACCGTGATGCGAGCATGCCTGTATCAGACTCGTATAGCTTAAAGGCGGTCGCCTTCTCTGTCCTCTTAAGAGGACTCCGGGCCTCCGTCACCTGGGCGACCATCAAACCGACGCCCGCGTTCACCAGCCATAGGAAATCCTGCTCGTATTTTTGAAGGCGAGCCCCCTCGCCCAGGGATGAAACAACAAAGCGATGGGACTCCGCCTCAAGCTGAACGGGAATTTGTTCGAAAATCGCGCGAACGTTAAACGCTCGAGTCGATGCATATTTAGAGATATCACTTTTGTACTGATCGACCAGCTGAATTTGAAGCTCACGCGTCCTCACGAGTGAATAACCCGAATCGATATAGTTCTGTACGACCTCCGGCATGCCGCCGCAAACGATATAAGCTCTAAAGTTTTTGAGCATCGCCTCATGAATATAGTTTTCGACGGGACGCCTCTCGACAAGGCAGCTGCGGATGTCTGCAAGCACATTCTCGCTGATGCTGTTTGCCCAACAAAACTCTTCAAAATCCATTGGCCGCATAACAATGTGCTCGACATACCCCACCGGGAAAGAAGAGATCCCCTTAAACTCAGTCCCAAGCATAGACCCCGAGAAGACATAGCTAAAGCGCCCGTCCTCGACCAACGCCTTCATGAGCGTGACGATCTGCGGATACTCCTGTATTTCATCGACAAAGATAAGCGTATCTCCCTCAACAAGCGGTGCATCCGCAAGAAGGGCAACGCGGTTGATAAAGTCAACGGCGTTCTTAGCGCCAATGAGCACATCTCTTGCCTCGGCATCGAGCAGCAAATTGGCCTCAAAATACGACGCGTAGTTGTCTTTACCAAACGCGCGAATCGCATAGCTCTTGCCAATTTGACGCGCACCGGTAACAAGCAACGCTTTATTGGAGTTGTTCTTCCAGCTCAAAAGCCTGTCAGTGACCTTACGGCGTAGCATAAAACCCCTCAATGACAAAAATTGGCAAATAGATTTGCCCCTAATCATACAAAAATTGGCAAATAGATTTGACCCAAATCGTACAAAAATTGGCAGATAGCAAAGATTCGCTTAGGTCCCAGAGCCATCGAGCCGGCGCGGTGCCATGCAAAAAGACTGGGGACGCCGCTGATGTTCTCGATTGCCTGGGCGCGCAGGAGCGAGAGGGCGTCGACGGCGTTCATGCAATACCCGACGGTAAAGTTCTATACTGCAAACTCACAGTCGCTTGCCGCAAAGTGAAGCGCGATTGGCTATCCCTTTTGTTGGATGAAAAGCCCCGTGTTATTGCAGGGGTGCATACTTGTCTTGCAAGTGCATAGAATCTCGTATAGTGCGAGTAAATAATTGCAGTGTCCGTTATGTGTTTAGCAAAGATATAGTTTGCATAATCCAGCCTAATCTCTGCTCTAATTAAATAAAGTCGCACGTAGATGACGTAAACATGCGTGAGCTGGGATTCCTTACGCTGAGCGGGTAAAAACGACCGTTCACCGTTCAACTGTTTTCAAAATGAATAAAATGAGCGATAAAGAGAATATAAACCTTAATAAACTCGCGTATCGCACGGACGCGGGTTATTAATGGGTTGTAGGCCTTTTACAGAAAGGATTCCAGCAATGTCTAAGCCTCTTGGCAAGCCCGATCGTATTGTCGTCGCCCTCGGCGGCAACGCCCTCGGCAACAACCCCGTCGAGCAGATCGAGGCCGTGAGCAACACCGCCCACGCTCTCCTTGGTCTTATCGAGCAGGGCAACGAGATCATCATCACCCACGGCAACGGCCCGCAGGTCGGCATGATCCAGAACGCCTTCGCCGCCGCCCACGATGCCATCGGCACCCCCGAGATGCCGCTGCCCGAGTGCGGCGCCATGTCCCAGGGCTACATTGGCTATCACCTGCAGCAGGGCATCGGCCGCGAGATGCACAAGCGCTACAAGCGCTGGCACGCCGCCACCGTCGTCACCCAGATCGAGTGCGACCCGGACGATCCCGCGTTCAAGAACCCGACCAAGCCGATCGGCCCCTTCTACACCGAGGAGCAGGCCAAGGAGTTCATGGCCGAGGATCCCTCCAAGGTCTTCGTCGAGGATTCCGGCCGCGGCTGGCGTCGCGTCGTCGCTTCCCCCGATCCCAAGAAGATCGTCGAGGCCGACTCCATCCTCAACCTGCTCGACAACGAGTTCATCGTCATCGCCTGCGGTGGCGGCGGCATCCCCGTCGTCCGCGACTACGAGAACAAGGGCTGCTACAAGGGCGTTCCCGCCGTCATCGACAAGGACCTGGGCGGCGAGCTGCTGGCCGAGGACTGCGACGCCGACGTTCTGTTCCTGCTGACCGCCGTCGAGCATGTCGCCATCAACTTCGGCAAGCCCAACCAGGAGGAGCTCGAGGACCTCACCGCCGACGAGGCCGAGCGCCTGGCCGACGAGGGCCAGTTCGGCAAGGGCTCCATGGAGCCCAAGGTCCGCGCCGCCATCAAGTTCGCCCGCTCCCGCAAGGGCCGCACCTGCATCATCGGCGCCCTGGACAAGGCCGCCGAGACCATGGCCGGCCTCTCCGGTACCCGCATCCACGAGTAGTCCCTACTCCGTTGCCTCTCTCGTGGGCGCCGGGCAAGGCGCCCACAAACTAGCCTCTCTTCATGAGCCCCGCAGCCCGCTCCGGCTGCGGGGCTTTTGCTGTTGAGGGGTGAGCAAATGGGGGGGCGGGCAAGATTCAATTTGATTAAACACTCAGATCATGAGATGCCTGGAACCAAACGATGACTCCCAGAATCCTAATTCGGCGTTTGTCCAGCACGATATCCGGTTCCGCTGTGCGATAGGAGTGGGATGAGAGCATCACGGTGTTTGTGCCGGTGCTATAACGCCGTATGACGATTCTCGAATTATCGGCCAAAGCGAGGACGGAGCATCCGTTCCAGGGTTTCAGACTGGGATCCACGAGGAGATGAGATCCAATCGGATAGCATTTGGACATGGCGGACGTGTCCATTTGAACAAAGAAGCACCCGCGATGTTTCTTGAATACGGATGAGGGAAGCGCGGTTGTTCCGGTTTGTTTAAGTCCCGTTCTGCCTCCATTCATCTGGATTTTAAATACATCGCAAAGGGAATCAGTAGTAACTTCTCTGGATTCCCCCTTTCGCTCCTCGTGGTCGAGCTTTGCGGCAAGCCCTGCGGTTTCAGATGTGAGGTCATCGAGCTGCAGGTTAAATTTCGATACTATCTTGAATAACGTTGAGCGGCGGATTGCATAGCGGTCCTTTTCCCAGCGGCATACCGTTTCTTTGGAGACGCCGATGAGTGCTGCGAACTCCTCCTGCGTTAGCTGGTCGCGCTTGCGAAGCGCCTTTATGTTTTGACCCGTTCCCATGTTATGAAGTGCGGACGAGGGGAAGGCAGAGGCAGTTGGGACCGCCAAAGCCGTTTGTCAGCTCGAAGATAGAGATGGGGACAAGTTCAATACCTGCCTGCTCCAGTGCTTTGTTGGTTTCGGCGTTTTCTTCGTATACGCAGACCTTGCCGGGCTCCAAACAAAGGGTGCTTGTGGCATTGTTGGACCTTTCGACCTCTGCCGCACCGGGATTTGAGCCACCGCAAGGGATAAATTGCAACGAACTTGAACCTAGGGCTAATCGCAACGCTTCTTTCAGTCCGCCTTCGACATGGCGTGCCCGGGTTGTCCCTTCCGATCTGCCCCGTGTGATGCGGTAGACCCGCGCTTGGTCGAGAAGTTCACGGGCAACGAGGAATGTCTCGTAGCCAACGCGAGTGAAATATGTGTCGAGATGAATGCAGAGATCATCGTAGGGGACCTGAATGGCCCATACGGACTCAATAGTCGAGTTCTCATCCCAGAGCAAGTTATTTGCCAGGGTGTCTATCGCCGCCGGCTCGGTTCGCTGGGAGATTCCAACGGCTACGTTTTCGCTGTTGAGGTTGTGCAGGTCGCCGCCTTCAATGTGGAAAGTCGATTCATGCTTGAAGAACTGGGGAGTCTCGCGGAAATCCGGGTGATACGTAAAAATCGTTTTATAGGCGATAACCTCACGGTTGCGCTCTGGCCAGTACATATGGTTGAGCGTGACGCCTTCGCCGATGACGCTCGCCGGATCGCGAGTGAACCACATGGTGTTAAGGGGGCTTACGAGAAGGTCGTCGGGCGAGTATGCATCTCCCGTCAGTTTTGCGAGGCTGAATACCTCCTTATCCGTATCGAAGACCTGGGAGTAGCGGATGCCATTGACCGCTGCTTGAGCCAGGGCACGGGAGCCTTCGATGCACTCAAGATACTCGCGAATGGCAGATTCGAGCTCAATGCCCCGCGCGCCGCATTCTGAAATGTAGCTATCGATAAAAGAGTGGCGCGCCTGCTCTGTCGCATCAAGGGCTTCGGTAAGAAGGTTTTCGAGATAGAGAATCTCTACTCCTTCGTGCTCGAGCATCGCCGAGTAAGCATGATGCTCCCTAAGAGCCTTTTCAAGATCAAATGAGTTGCTAGAAGGGCGCAGCGTAAAGACTCGATTGAACTGCCCGTCGGGGTAGTTGCGCGTTTCGGGGCCGGGACAGTGCAGGAGGACCCTTTTTAGCTTTCCTATTTCGTTTTGAACATGCAATGCGGACATGTGACCTCGCTTTGGCGATGAGTATTTATTGCTTCCATAGTGGCACATTACGAGATTGTTTCAATTTACATCATATCTGTCACAGGTGAATGGCACGAACAGAGCTGCTAATTGATGTTAAACATCAATTAGCAAAGTAAATTGACGAATTACATCAATCTAAAGGCCGTTTACGGGCCGATGGCTTTCGCTGGCGGGCGATGGGGCGGAAGGGTGTTTTGCGCGATGACACAATGGCTTTGCCGGCAACGAAAAACCCCTGAATTAAGGAGGAGAGATGGCAGAGACAGAAAAGAAGCGTGCCTTTCGAGTTCCGCACGTATACACCATCATTCTCGTCTTGATGGCCGTATTTGCCGTTCTGACCTGGGTCGTGCCTTCGGGTTCGTTTGAACGCCAGGAGGTTAACGGCCGCGAGGTAACAGTTTCGGGCACCTATGCGCCTGTCGATAAGGTCTATACGGACGAGGACGGCAACGAGGTCGATCTTCGCCAAGGTGTCTTCGAAGTGCTTGAGGCTCCTGCGATCGGCATCCAGCAAGCGGTCGAGGTCGTTGCGTTCATTTTGATCGTGGGAGGTTCCTTCCAGGTCATCACGGCGACCGGAGCCATCACGAGCGGTGTTGCTCGAGTGGTGAAGAAGTTCAAGAGCAAGGACGTCCTCATCATCCCGATTCTGATGGTGCTCTTTGCCTTGGGTGGCAGCACCTTTGGTATGGCAGAGGAAACACTTCCGTTCTTTGCGATTCTTATGCCGATCATGATGGCCATGGGCTTCGACTCAATTACGGCGTTCATGACGGTGTTTGTGGGTGCCCGTATCGGATACATCGCATCTACCGTAAACCCGTTCAACGTCCTGATTTCCCAGGGCATCCTCGGTATCCAGGGCAACCCCCAGCTTTGTTTGCGTACTATCGCCCTTGTCGTGCTCACTGCAGTTGCCATCGCATGGGTTGTGATGTATGCCCTCAAGGTTAAGAAGAATCCCGAGGCATCCCCAGCTTTCCACGATGACATCGAGAAGCGCAAAGAGTTTGGTGCGGACGAGAATCTCCTCGATAGCGAGTTCACCGGTAGGCAGAAAGCCGTTATGGTTATTTTCGTGCTTGGACTTGCCGCCATCATTTGGGGTCTGGTGGCCCAGGGCTGGTACATGAACGAAATCTCTGCGATTTTCTTGGCCATGGCCCTTCTTTCGGGTGTAGTTTCCGGGATGAACGAGAAGGAGATCGCGGGAGAGTTCGTTAAGGGAATTGCAGACTTCGCGTTCTCGGCCATTGTTGTCGGTCTTGCCCGCGGAATCCTCGTAATCGCCAACGACGGTCTCATCATCGATACGATTCTCAATACGCTCGCCACGGCTCTCACTGGAGTTCCAGCCGTTATCTTTACGAGCATCCTCTATGTCGTGGATAACCTTCTGTCGATCCTCGTTCCGAGCTCCTCGGGCATCGCTGCTCTTACGATTCCCATTTTCGGCCCGCTTGTTGAGTTGATGGGCTTAAACCCCGAGGCTGCAGTTACTGGTCTTTCCATGGGCAGCGCGGCCATGTCTCTCATTTCGCCAACAAGCGCGATGCTCGTTGCCGGTCTTGGCGTCTGCAAGATTCCGCTTGGCCAGTGGTGGAAGGTTGCTTGGAAATTCTTCCTGGTCGTGAGCGTTATCTGCATGGCATTCACTGCGGTTTCGGGCCTTATCCCCCTGCCGTAAAAGCAAAACCCTACATACAGTTGTAAGAAAGAAGGATAGAGATGAACAAAGGACTGAACGTTCATAGCGAGATTGGCGCCCTTAAGAAGGTATGCGTCCATCGCCCCGGTATGGATCTTGTAAACATGAAGGCGGAGGATTTCGACCGCGTCTGGATTCACGACGCGTTCTATTTGGACTATGCCCAGAAAGAGCACGATCAGTTTACCGACCTTCTTCGCGGCGCTGGCGCCGAGGTCGTCTATATGGAAGAGCTGCTCGCTGAGACGTTTGACAAAGTCGAGGGCACTCGCGCAGAGTTCATGACGAAGTTCATGGGTGAGTCCGGCATCTCCAACGCGGCCCTTCGCCAGGCCGTTGTCGAGAAGCTTGATTCGATTAAGGACAACAAGGAGTTTGTCCTTGCTGCCATGGGCGGCCTCTACGTTCGCGACCTCGAGATCCCCAAGGTTGGCGGTTCTCTTGCCAGTATGGACGGCGAGGAGTTGAAGGCTGACGATATGGTGCTGTTCCCCATGCCGGCCTCGTATTTCTCCCGTGACCCTCTGGCTGTCGTGGGCAAGGGCGCTACCATGAACCGCATGTACTGGAATCAGCGCAACCGCGAGGTAATCTTCTACGAAACGGTGCTGCGCAACCATCCCGATTACGCCGGTAGCCCCATCTGGTACGACCACAACAGCGAGTGGCATATCGAGGGCGGCGATATCCTCAACATCAACGCCAAGACGCTCGCCATCGGTATTTCCGAGCGCACCCAGACTGCGGCCATCGATGAGCTCGCCAAGAATATGTTCTGGGGTTCCGATGAGGCCGAAATCGAGAACATCTATGCCATCAAGATCCCGCACGGCTACGCCTACATGCACCTCGACACCGTCTGCACGCAGGTCGATCGCGATAAGTTCACGGTCTATCCCGGCATCTACCAGACGCTTCGTGCCTACCGCCTGACCAAGGGCGATGCAGAGGGGGAGGTGCATATCGAGGAACTCGAGGGCACCCTGCAGCATATCCTCGAGCTTGCGACGGGTATGGACCATATCACCATGATTGAGTGCGGTGGCGGCGATCCGATCGAGGCCTCCCGTGAGCAGTGGAACGATGGTTCCAACACTCTTGCGGTCGCACCGGGCAAGGTCTGCGTGTATGAGCGCAACGTTGTCACCAACGATGCTCTTTACAAGGCTGGCGTCGAGCTGCTCGTCGCTCCCTCCGAGGAGCTTTCTCGCGGTCGCGGCGGCCCGCGCTGCATGACCATGCCGTTCTGGCGTGAGGAAATCTAGTCAGCGTTAGCGTATCTGGGCGGCGCGTGTGCGTCTGCGCCGCCCATCCCTCCTTGTGTGTTCCAACAATCGAAAGGACTCAAATCATGGCTCTTAATCTTTCTGGTCGAAGCGTTCTTACCCTGCTTGACTTTACGTCCGAGGAAATCGAGTACATGCTCGACCTCTCAAAGAACTTCAAGGATATGAAGCGTGCCGGTTATCCGCACCGCTTTCTCGAGGGCAAGAACATTGTCCTGCTGTTTGAGAAGACCTCCACGCGCACGCGCTGTGCCTTCGAGGTCGGCGGTATGGACCTGGGTATGGGCGTGACCTACCTCGACCCCGGCTCGTCGCAGATGGGCAAGAAAGAGTCCATCGAGGATACCGCCCGCGTGCTCGGTCGCATGTATGACGGTATTGAGTATCGCGGCTCCGACCAGTCTATTGTCGAGGAGCTTGCCGCCAAGGCTGGCGTTCCCGTCTGGAACGGTCTGACCAACGAGTACCATCCCACCCAGGCCCTTGCCGACATTCTTACCATGCGTGAGGAGTTTGGCGACACGCGCGGCATGAAGCTCACCTATATGGGCAAGGAGCAGGGCAACGTCAGCGACTCCCTGATGGTTATCTGCGCCAAGCTCGGCATTAACTTCTGCTCCTGCGGACCCAAGGGCGATGTCGAGGGCGCCACGCACTTCGATCCCGAGCTTCTTGAGCGCTGCCAGGAGATCGCCGCTCAGAATGGCTGCACGATCCAGCTCACTGAGGATATCGACGAGGGCGTCAAGGATGCAGACGTGATCTATACGGACGTTTGGGTCGGTATGGGCCAGGCTGAGGAGCTGTGGAAGAGCCGAATCGATCTTCTCTCTCCCTATCGAGTAACGCCCGAGGTCATGGCCAAGGCAAACCCCGGCGCCATCTTTATGCACTGCCTGCCGAGCTTCCACGATACGCAGACCACCATCGGCGCCGAGATTGCCGAGAAGTTCGGCGTGACCGAGATGGAGGTTTCCGACGAGGTCTTTGAGAGCGCGCAGTCTCGCGTGTTCCAGGAGGCCGAGAACCGCATGCATACCATTAAGGCCATGATGTACGCGACGCTTCGCTAGTAGCTGGGAAGTGAACGAACACTATGAGTAAACCGTACGGAAAGCCCGATCGTATTGTCGTCGCCCTCGGCGGCAACGCCCTCGGCAACAACCCCGTCGAGCAGATCGAGGCCGTGAGCAACACCGCCCACGCTCTCCTTGGTCTTATCGAGCAGGGCAACGAGATCATCATCACCCACGGCAACGGCCCGCAGGTCGGCATGATCCAGAACGCCTTCGCCGCCGCCCACGATGCCATCGGCACCCCCGAGATGCCGCTGCCCGAGTGCGGCGCCATGTCCCAGGGCTACATTGGCTATCACCTGCAGCAGGGCATCGGCCGCGAGATGCACAAGCGCTACAAGCGCTGGCACGCCGCCACCGTCGTCACCCAGATCGAGTGCGACCCGGACGATCCCGCGTTCAAGAACCCGACCAAGCCGATCGGCCCCTTCTACACCGAGGAGCAGGCCAAGGAGTTCATGGCCGAGGATCCCTCCAAGGTCTTCGTCGAGGATTCCGGCCGCGGCTGGCGTCGCGTCGTCGCTTCCCCCGATCCCAAGAAGATCGTCGAGGCCGACTCCATCCTCAACCTGCTCGACAACGAGTTCATCGTCATCGCCTGCGGTGGCGGCGGCATCCCCGTCGTCCGCGACTACGAGAACAAGGGCTGCTACAAGGGCGTTCCCGCCGTCATCGACAAGGACCTGGGCGGCGAGCTGCTGGCCGAGGACTGCGACGCCGACGTTCTGTTCCTGCTGACCGCCGTCGAGCATGTCGCCATCAACTTCGGCAAGCCCAACCAGGAGGAGCTCGAGGACCTCACCGCCGACGAGGCCGAGCGCCTGGCCGACGAGGGCCAGTTCGGCAAGGGCTCCATGGAGCCCAAGGTCCGCGCCGCCATCAAGTTCGCCCGCTCCCGCAAGGGCCGCACCTGCATCATCGGCGCCCTGGACAAGGCCGCCGAGACCATGGCCGGCCTCTCCGGTACCCGCATCCACGAGTAGTCCCTACTCCGTTGCCTCTCTCGTGGGCGCCGGGCAAGGCGCCCACAAACTAGCCTCTCTTCATGAGCCCCGCAGCCCGCTCCGGCCGCGGGGCTTTTGCTATTCACCTAGTCATTGGGGACGTTCTTAAACGACTAGTCAAACAAGAGCGTCCCCAATGACCACTCATTTAAGTCTGTCCCCAATGAGTGTCCCCAATGGCTAGTAGTAGGCCCACATGGCTTCGATTTCGTTGAGGACTTCTACGACGCCCCAGCGGCGGGCGCTGCGGCTGGCCGAGTTGGGGTCGTAGACTCCCACTTGATCGGCATCGTCGATGCCCCAGAGCACGATATAGTGTCCGACACTGGTAAAGGTGCCGGGACGAACCGATGCGATCATGGGCGCACCCGAGCGCAGCGGCTGGGTGATGGAGCTGCGATCGATATGGAGCTCCGTTCCGTTAAGGCCCAGCTGCCACGCGCCGTTTGTCATAAACGACCACTCGGTGGCACCAGTGGGGGCGTAGTTGCCGGCTTCGGCCAGTGCGCATATATCGACCGGCGTCTTATCGGTGTGGCCGGTCTTAAAGATATAGACCATGGTGAGGCAAGTGGGACCGCAAGCGTTTTTGCGAATAGTGCCACCGGCATAGGGCAGCTCCGACCATGCGGGGTCAATTTGGTAGATGTGGGGCATGGTGCCGGCCTGCCATTGCGAGCGTGGGGTCGAGAACGCAAAGGAGTAGCCGGGAGCGACAGGAGCTTTAAGCAGCTTGTCCTCGGCAGTGGGCTCAAGACCGGCTGATCCGTGGGAGATACAGGATCCCAAAAACACAAAGACGAGGCAGGCGGCAATGGAGCAAAGCGCAAGGCGTAGGCGGCGGGCCGGAAGCACGTGGCTTGTGGTATGCGACGCGGGGCGAGGGGCGGAATTGCCGCGATCGCGTTGAGGTCGCGAAAAGGAGCGCTTAACGTAGTAATCGGTCTTACGGCGATCGTAGCGGCGCGGCTGCGATATGTCGGTCTGACGTTGGCGTGTGCTCGTACTCACGCGGTCTGACTGTTGCACGGTACGGCTTTGTTGCCGAGAAGAAGCCCCGGGCTGCTCTTGGGGGCGCTGCTGGTTGCCGTTGTCGGAGGTGCTTCTGGGCGTTGGCGTGGTGCGGCCGGCAAGGCGCACGCTTTGTGGCCGTTGGTCGCCGTCATTGTATCCGTATGCCATTCGAATCACCTTGCCTCGTGTGTAACTTGTCTATCCTACATAAAAAGATGCGCGACACATGGGTATGTGCGCCAAAAGCCTGACAAATGGTATGAACGTTGCCGCGCCGCGCGCCAAGCGTCACGGCAACAGGTATTCAAAAGCAGACAAGATGAAAGCGTCCAAGACGAATGACGTCTCCCGCCGTTCGTCCCAAAAACGGTGCCGCTCGTTTTGCAGTTCTGCCTTCGGTCGAGCTGCGAGCGGCGCTGCTGCGCCAAGGCCGTATCTTAAAGCCATGGAATAAAAGCGCGCGGCAAAACGGACCGCGCAAGGGGTGACGCCAGGGGGCGTCAAAAAGGAAAGGAGGGGAACAATGGCGGACAAGAACGCAGAAGTTGCAGTCGAGGACAACGGCGGCATGAAGAAAACGCTTTCGCTCTGGAACTTCTTCACCATCGGTTTCGGTGCCATCATCGGTACCGGTTGGGTTCTGCAGGTCGGCGACTGGATGGTCGTGGGCGGCGGTCCCGTTCCCGCTATGATTGCATTCCTCTTGGGCGCAATCTTCCTCGTGCCCGTCGGAGCTGTTTTCGGTGAGCTCACGGCTGCTATCCCCATTTCGGGCGGCATCGTCGAGTATGTCGATCGTAGCTTTGGCCGTACGATGAGCTACATCACCGGATGGCTTTTGGCCTTGGGCAACGGCATCCTGTGCCCGTGGGAGGCCATCGCCATCTCGACTCTCGTGTCCGAGATGTTCGGCAGCCTGCCAGGCCTTGAGTGGCTGCGCGCCGTCAAGCTCTACACCATCCTGGGCGCCGACGTTTACCTGTTCCCGACGCTGATCGCGCTCGGCTTTGCAACCTACGTCATCTTCCTCAACTTCCGCGGTGCCAGCTCGGCCGCCAAGCTGCAGGCCTTCCTGACCAAGGCCCTGCTCTGCGGCATGCTGCTCGCCATGGGCGTCTCGCTGTTCACCGGTTCGCCGGACAACGCCATGCCCGTGTTCTCCCAGGTCACCGGTGCTGGCGGCGGCAAGCCCGCTACCGAGGGCACCAGCCTGTTCGCCGGTATCGTGTCGGTCCTGGTTCTGACCCCGTTCTTCTACGCCGGCTTCGACACCATTCCTCAGCAGGCTGAGGAAGCAGCCGAGGGCCTCAACTGGAACAAGTTCGGTAAGATCATCTCCCTGGCCCTGCTGGCCGCCGGCGGCTTCTACATGGTCTGCATCTACTCGTTCGGCACTATCCTTGACTGGCACGAGTTTGTTAAGAGCCCGGTTCCCGCGCTTGCCTGCCTCAAGGGCATCAACATGCTCCTGTACCTGGCCATGCTCGTCATCGCCACGCTTGGACCCATGGGCCCGATGAACTCCTTCTACGGCGCCACGAGCCGCATCATGCTCGCCATGGGCCGCAAGGGCCAGCTGCCCGAGAAGTTTGCCGAGGTCGATCCCAAGTCCGGCGCTCCCAAGCTCGCCTGCGTCGTTCTGGGCGTCATCACCGTCGTCGGTCCGTTCCTGGGCAAGAACATGCTCATCCCTCTGACCAACGTGTCGGCTCTCGCCTTCATCTTCTCCTGCGGCATGGTCGCCCTCGCTTGCCTGCGCATGCGCTTCACCGAGCCCGACCTGCCTCGTCCCTACGAGGTGCCCGGTGGCAAGTTTGGCATCAGCCTCGCTATCGTTGCCTGCGGCACCATCATTGGCCTGCTCGTGATCCCGTTCTCTCCCGCCTCCCTCAACATGGTGGAGTGGAGCATCGTGATCGGCTGGCTGGCTGTTGGCCTGGCCCTCATGGCCTTCACCAATTCCCGCAAAAAATAACGCCTAGCCGGGGCGGATCGGGTGCGCGGGGCCCTCTCTCCCGCGCACCGAACCCGGCACCACTTGGGTAGTTTTGTGAGGCCTTAACCCAACGCGGCCTCGCCCACTATATGGATCCATAAGGAGGAACCATGTCCACTAAGTATGCAATCGTTGGCGGCAAGCTCATCGACGGTACCGGTGCCGAGCCGGTCGAGAACTCCCTCGTTCTCGTCGACGACAATGGCAAGATCGAGTACGCCGGTGTCATGCAGGACCTTCCCGAGGGCGTTGAGGTTATCGACGCCGCCGGCAAGACCGTCCTTCCCGGCCTGATCGACACCCACCTGCACTTCTCGGGCAACCTGACCGACGATGACACCGACTGGGTCATGCAGCCGCTCCTCGAGAAGCAGGCCGTCGCCGTCAAGCAGGCCTACGACTGCCTCACCCACGGTCTCACCACCGTCTGCGAGATCGGCCGCTTTGGTATCCAGATCCGCGACTGCATCGACAAGGGCGTCTTTAAGGGCCCGCGCGTTCTGGCCACCGGCCTGGGCTTCTGCCGCGTTGCCGGTCACGGCGACTCTCACCACTGCACCCAGGAGCTCAACAAGGAATCCCACCCCTGGGGCGACCAGGTCGATGGTCCTTGGGATCTGCGCAAGGCCGTCCGCCGTCGCCTGCGCGAGAACCCCGATGCCATCAAGATCTGGGCTACCGGTGGCGGCATCTGGCGCTGGGACTCCGGTCGTGACCAGCACTATTGCTCCGAGGAGATCCAGGCCGTGGTCGAAGAGGCAAAGATGGTCGGTATCCCCGTGTGGAGCCACTGCTACAACAACCACGCCGCTGCCTACGATTCCGTTCGCTTTGGCTGCGAGCAGCTGATTCACGGCTTCGATATCGATGAGCGCACCATGGACCTCATGGCCGAGCAGGGTACCTTCTTCACCCCGACGATCGCCTTCCTGCCCACCTGGTACGCCACCTATCCGCCCGTCTACGTCCCCGAGCTGCACGACAAGTACAAGGGTACCCTGGTCGAGAAGGAGCTGCAGCGCAACTACGACTGCCTGCGCGAGGCCAAGAAGCGCGGCGTCGTCATGACGATCGGCTCTGACTCCTTCTCCTTCGTCACCCCGTACGGCACCTGCTCCATCGAGGAGATGTACGAGTTCGTCGACAAGATCGGCTTCACTCCGGTCGAGACCATCACCTGCGCCACCCTCAACGGTGCCAAGATGTGCCACATCGAGGACGAGACCGGTTCCATCGAGGCCGGCAAGTGCGCCGACCTGCTGGTCGTCAACGGTGACGTCGCCGCCGACATCCACGTGCTCAACACCGACAACATGGACGTCATCATGAAGGACGGCTGGATTGTCGAGGCCGGCACCTTCGGCGAGGCAAACAAGTACAGCGCCTAAGCTACCGTTCATCGATGGCTTGATGTAAAACACAGTATTTGATTGCATAATGCAATGGAGAGGGTCGCTTGCGGCCCTCTTTATTGCTATGGGGTGCGTCAGTAAGAAGGAGATGACGGTGGATCTCAATAGGCTGATTCTGGGCAAGAGCTACAACTCTACCAAGGTCTTTCGTACCGCTCAGCATGTGGTTCAAGCCATCTTGCTCGGTATCGTCGTTCCGCTGCTTATCCTGCTGCTCATCTGGGATCTAACCGATAATCCCAATCCCGTTCCGGCCGTTGTCGTCATTGCCGGCTTGGTCATGCTGTGCTTCTTCTTCTCGTACGTCTTTGTCGTTCCCGACGACCTCACATCGAGCGCTACCGACCGCACGCTCGCCATCGCGTCGAAAATATTCGCCTACACGTCGCGCGGCCTTACGCCCGAAGCTGCCCTGGGCGCCTCTAAGATCATCCTGTCCGAAACTATCGCCTCTGCCATCTGCTTTACCGACGGCAAGCAGGTGTTGGCAAGCTGGGGCGAGGACTCGGCAAAATGCCCCGCGGGCACCCCGGTGGTGCTGCGGACCACGCTCAATGTGATCAACAGCGGTGAGCAAAGCGTGTTCTCGCGCGATGCCTCGACCGAGACGGGTGGCTACTTTCCGCGCCTGCGCGCCGGTATTGTCGCACCGCTTACCGTGCGCGGGCATTGCGTGGGCACGCTCGAGCTGTATTATCCCCGTCTGAGCAGCATCGATATGCGCCAGACGGCGCTCGCCTCGGGCTTTGCCGACCTCATTTCCACGCAGCTTGCAAGCTTTGAGCTCGAGCGCCAGGACGAGCTTACGGCCCGCGTGGAGCTGCGCGCCCTGCAGTCGCAGGTCGACCCGCATTTTCTGTTTAACACCATCAGCACCATCGTGTCGCTCGTACGTACCGAGCCGGACAAGGCCAGGTCGCTGCTGATCGACTTCTCCAATTACTATCGTCAGACGCTTTCTGATTCCGATACGCTCACCACGCTCGAGCACGAGGTGGAACAGGGTACTCGTTATATCAATCTTATGCAGGCCCGGTATGGCGACGGCCGTTTGCGCGTCTCGGTCGATATCGACTTTGAGGTGCGCGATTGCATGGTGCCGCCGTTTATCTTGCAGCCGTTGCTCGAAAACTGCATCAAACACGCGCAGCGCGAGACCGAGCCGCTTTCTATTCGTGTTAGGGCTTTCGAGACCGATGACGGTTTGGAGATCATCGTCGAGGACGATGGCATCGGTATGAGCGAAGAGGTCTGCGCGCATCTGTTTGAGCAGCATCGCCTGGAGGAGCCCGAGAGCATTACCGCCGACAGCTCCATCAAACGAGGCTGCGGCTTGGCGCTCTTTAACGTGCTTCAGCGCATCCATTTCTTTTACGGAGAAGATTCTGGCATGCGCGTGAAGTCCCAGGAGGGCGTTGGCACGCAGGTCATCGTCGAGCTGAACGGCGAGCCGCATGAGCCGGCGCCGTTGACGGCGTAGCACGCGGTTGGATTGAGAGAAAAAGAGGGGAAGCACATATGTCCGAAGGCTGGAACATCTTGGTGGTTGATGACGAACCTCCCATTAGGGCCGAGCTACGCTATCTGTTGGAAAAGGATACGCGTGTGGGCCAGATTGCCGAGGCGGGCAATGTCACCGAAGCCGTGGAGTCGATTCTGTCGAACAAGCCCGACGTGCTATTTTTAGACATTACCATGCCCGGTCGCTCGGGAATTGAGCTTGCCGAGACGCTGCAGAACCTAAAGACGCCGCCGGTGGTTGTGTTTGTGACGGCGTTTGCCGAGTATGCGGCCGATGCCTATAACCTCGATGCCGTCGATTATGTCGTCAAGCCGGTCGAGGACGCACGCCTGTCAAAGGCACTCGACAAGATCGAGGCAGCCTTGGGTGTCCGTCGTGTTATCCACGCTCCGCGCCAGCCTTTGCGTCTGACGGTGGACCGCGGGGGCAAAAAGGTGTTCATTCCCGCCGCAGACGTCTGCTACTTTGAGGCGCGTGCCGATTTTTGCAACGCCGTCTGCGCCGAGGGAACATACCTGATCAATGAGTCGATTTCCTCGCTCGAGCGGCGCCTGGCCCCCGAGGGCTTTATCCGTGTCCACCGCAGCTATCTGGTCAATTTGGAGGACGTGCACAATGTCGAGATCGGTTCCACGGGTCTTATGGAACTCAGGCTCGATCGCGTAACCTCGACGGTGCCCGTGTCCCGCCGTCGCGCTGCCGAGGTTAAAGCACACTTGGGGCTTGCGTAGACGGTCTGCGTGCCGTCGTTTACCATCGCAGGTTTGGCATGGGCGCGCGGTGGGCATAATGGGTGGCATCGAATGAAATCGAAAGGATCATTATGCCCGCGCTTATCACCCATCATCTGTTTGGCGAGGAAAGCATCGACCGTCTTCCGCAGGGCGTCATCACGTCCGATGAAGAGCGCATTGCCTTTATCTTGGGCAACCAAGGCCCCGACCCGTTTTTCTTTCACATTCTGACACCGCGTGTTTCCGACTGCACGCTGCTGGCGCAGGTCATGCATCGGTCGCGCATGTCTCGCCAGTTCGCGTGCCTGCGCGACGGCGTGTCGCATCTGCTGCCGCGCGACGCCAGCTTGGGTCGCGCCTTTGCGCTGGGCCTGCTGTCTCATTACGTGCTCGACCGCAACGCCCATCCTTTTGTCTATGAGCAACAGTTTGGCATCGTGGAGTCCGATTCAGAGCTTGAGGATTCGAGCAGTCAGGTCCATGCCGTGATCGAGAGCGACCTGGATGTGCTGATGCTGCAGCTTAAACGCGATGGCGCTACGGTTGACGATTACCCGCCGGCGGGCGAGATCGTCACCACCGATCGCATCAATCGCGTGGCCGGCGTGCTGATGAGCTATGTTGCCGGACGCGTGTACGGCATTGACATTCCGGCGGGGGAGTACGGTGCTGCCGTTGCCAATATGCAGCGACTTTACCGCGCGATTGAGCCGGCCGGCTCCGCAAAGACGCGCGCGATCTCGCTGGTTGAGGGCTTGGTGCACGACTACTCGCTGCTCGACGGCCTTGCCCATCGCGTGACGACGGAGCTGCCCGAGCGCACCGGTAACCTGGGCCATCTGACATGGAAGAATCCCTTTACCGACGAGGTCTCGAACGAGAGTTTCCCCGAGGTTTTTGATCGTGCGCTGGTCGATTACGAATGCACGGTCGCACGTTTTATCGAGACCGGTGACATGGATGCCGTTACCAGTCACGTCAACTACAGCGGTCGCGTGCTCAATGCCGATGAGGAGTTCGACCGCGAGGAATAGGGCCCGTGAGTGCCCCTTTGCCGAATCCTTACCGGCGGTTCTGGACAATTGGAGTACGATGAACTAACTGCATATCGGGCGAATACGAAGGGTCCCTGTCCATGAAATACACCAAGCTCGAGCGTAACTGGGTTATGTATGATGTGGGCAATTCGGCCCTCGTGCTGCTCAATACCTCGGTGGTGCCCATTTACTTTAACGCCATCAATACCGGCGCTTCCTCGGCCGACCTGGTGGTCGCCTGGGGCAATGCGCAGACGATCGCCTCGCTGGTCATCGCCATGCTCATGCCCATTCTGGGCGCGCTTGCCGACTACGCTGGCAACAAGATCAAGTTCTTCTTGGGCTTCTTCCTCACGGGCCTGGTGCTTTGCCTGGCGCAGGCTATCCCAATGTCCGCCATGGCATTTTTGACCGTGTACGTGCTGTGCACCATCGGACTTAACTCTTCTATGACGTTCTACGACGCCATGCTGCCCGACATTACCACCGACGAGCGCATGGACGCCGTGTCCAGCTCGGGCTATGCCTGGGGCTACATCGGTTCCACCGTGCCGTTCGTCATCTGCTTGGCGCTTATCATGGGTGGCCCCGCTCTTGGCGTCCCCACCATGCTGGCAACGCGTCTGTCGTTTATCATCACTGGTGCCTGGTGGCTCATCTTTACCTTGCCGCTCATTCGCACCTATAAGCAAAAGTACGGTCGCGAGCGCGGTCCCGAGGACACCATCGGCCACATCGTGGGCGGTGTGTTCTCCGAGGTCGGACACACCATGCGCGAGATCGCCCACAACAAGACCGTGCTGGTCTACATGATCGCGTTCTTCTTCTATATCGATGGCGTGCACACGGTCATTTCCATGGCCACCAGTTACGGATCGGCCTTGGGCATCGATTCGACGCAGCTGGTCCTGGCGCTGCTCGTCACGCAGTTTGTTGCTTTTCCGTCTGCCATCATTTACGGCAAGCTCGCCGGCCGCGTGGGCACGCTCAACATGATCTTGGTGGCAGTCGCCGCCTATATGGGCATCGTGCTCTTTGCCGCGTTCTTCCTCAAGACCGCCTTTGAGTTTTGGGTGCTTGCCATTTTGGTCGGCCTGTTCCAGGGCGGCGTGCAGGCGCTCAGCCGTAGCTACTTTGGCCGCATTATCCCCAAGGAAAAGTCCAACGAGTACTACGGCTTCTTTGACATCTTTGGTCGTTATGCAAGCGTTATGGGCACCTTCCTGGTGTCGGTCGTCACCTCGCTGACCGGCAACCCGTCGCTGGGCGTCCTTTCCATTGGTGTGCTGCTGGTCGTTGGCTTTATGCTGCTGGTCCGCCTGTCCCGCATGACTCGGGCGGCAGAGCATGCCGCATAGGAGCGAGCGGCTATTGTGCCTGTCCACGGTACTCTTTTGGGGTTATCCGCAATAAACATTGCGACTTGCGAGCAATGATTTGCCCAAGTGGGTATGATGGAATCAGCTAGGTCGCGGGGCGTCGCCTGTGTTTGGCGGCGTCCCGTTTTTGTGTTGCAGGGAGGGTAAGGCATGAACGCCACGGTCGTGATTCCAACGTATTGGGCGGGCGATGACGCTTGCGCAAACGCCCCTGGCACCTATGACCATTCGACGCGACTCAACGCCGACAATCCCGAACTCGACCGCTGCCTGGCCTCGCTTGAGCAGGTACGTGACATCCCGCGCATCATCCTTTTGGTGGTCTGTCCCGTTTCTGCCACAGCCGATGTGTCGCTGCGCGTGCACGAGATTGTCGACGCGCATCCCACGCTCAAGGTCACCGTTGTCACCAACACCCAGGCCTCGCGCATCGCAGACCGGGTTGCTCAGATCGCACCAAAGGGTTCGGGCGAGTGCGTGAGCCTGCGAGGCTACGGTGCCATCCGCAACATGGGGCTAGCTTGTGCCGCTGTGCTGGGGCATGACGCGGTTATCTTTTTGGATGACGATGAGACTGTCATCGACGCCGACTTTATGAAGCGCGCGACCTATGCGTTGGGGCAGCAGACGCGTCAGGGCTTGCCGATCTTGGTCAAGAGCGGCTATTTCTACGATCGCGACGGCTCGCCGCTGGCTCCCACGGACAAGGCGGGCATCTGCCATCGTTGGTGGACCAAGCGCATCGAGTTCAACCGTTGGATGAAAAAGGCGCTCTCGGGCACCCGCATCTCGCGCTCCAACTACGTGTGCGGCGGCCTGATGGCCCTGCACGCCCGCGCCTTTACGCGTGTGGCCTTTGACCCGTTTATCACCCGCGGCGAGGACTTGGATTACCTCTTTAACATGCGTATGTTTGGCTACGACGTGTGGTTTGATAACGAGTGGACCGTGCGCCATCTGCCTCCGGAGTCCGAAAAGCGCTCACCGCGCTTTATGCAGGATGTATACCGTTGGTACTACGAACGGGCCAAGTTGACGTTCGCCGCGCATCAAAAGGAGCTCATCCCCGTTACGGCGGCATCGCTCATGCCCTACCCGGGCCCGTGGATTTCGCGCGAGCTCGACGACCGCGTGCGCAAGACCGCTATGGTCCGCAGCGTGTTTACCCGCGAGCATGAGGGCTACCTGCGCATCTGGCGCCATGGTATCGACGAGGCAAAGGCCTATGCGCGCCAAAACGCTGCAAGCTACCTGCGTTTCCAGAGCTTTTGGCCCAAGATCATGGACGGGCTTTGGCGTGAGGCACAACTGATCAGTATCCTGGAGGGGGCCGAATGATCGACCGCCGCGCCCAGCGCGATAGTTCAATATCAATCTTTCGCATCATTGCCGTTGCATGCGCCATTTGCGTGCTGGTGTACTTTATTTTTGCCTTGGTGACCGGTATCGAGCCGATCGCCACGGTGATTGCCTGCGCGCTGCTGTGCATCTTTCTGTGCATCTTTATCTTTTTGACGCTCAATCCCGATTCGGTGCGCTCCCAGTACACCGAGGAGACGCTCTCGGTGGCCTCGGCCATGCTCGAGGACATTAAGGGCGGTCTGACGCAGGAGTCGGCGCGTTTGGTGTGCCGGCGCATTTTGCCCGAGACGCGCGCCATGACGGTGGCCATCACCGACGAGGACAACGTGCTTGCCTGCGCGGGCGAGTTTGAGGAAAAACTGCTGCCCGATACTCCCATCCACACGCTTGCCACACGCTACGTTATCGAACATGGCATCGTGCAGTCGTTCAACCGTATGGTGGATGTCGTGGGCTCGGACGGCTCGCACAACCAAGTTCCCGCCGGCATTATCGCCCCCATCAAGGTGGGCGATCGTACCGTCGGCACGCTCAAGTTCTACTACAAGACCCCGCGCGCCGTCGACCGTACCCAGTATGCGCTTGCCTCGGGCTTTGCCGAGATCTTGTCCACGCAGCTCGCCATCCACGAGCTCGAGGTGCAAAAGGAACTCACAGCGCGCGCCGAGGTGCGTGCGCTGCAGGCGCAGATTAACCCGCACTTCCTGTTCAACACGCTGAACACCATTGCATCGTTTACGCGCACCGACCCGCTGCGGGCCCGCGAACTGCTTCGTGAGTTCTCATCGTTCTATCGTGCCACGCTCGACAACTCGGGATCGCTTATTCCGGTCTCGCGCGAGGTCGCACAGACCAAGCGCTACCTTACCTTTGAGAAGGCCCGCTTTGGCGAGGACCGCGTGCTTGCGACGTTCGATGTGTCCGAGGACGTGGAAGATACGCTGGTGCCGGCGTTCGTGATCCAGCCGATTGTCGAGAACGCCGTACGTCATGGTATGGGCGATGACGACGCCCTGAGGATCGACGTGACCGTTCACCAAGACGGCGAGGATGCAATCTTGATTGCCGTGGCCGATAATGGCGTGGGCATGGATGAGGGTACCGCCGCCAGACTGTTTGACGAGCGTTCTGCCCGTCCCGACGCCAGCTCTCCCCAGGGTGGCGGCGCCGGTGTGGCCATGCACAATATTTCGGAGCGCATCCATCGCTTTTATGGGCCGCACTCCTATACGCGTGTCGAATCGGCGCCGGGCAAGGGCACCAAAGTGCTCCTTCATCTTGATTTGTCAGAGAGCATCTTTGACATTCAAGAGTAAAATAAAAGGCTACGGGCTCAACGTCATGCGACGGATGCCCGGCGTAGTTAGTTGACGAAAGGTTTTATCCCTATGCTGCGTGCGATGATTGTGGATGATGAGGCGCCGGCTCGCTCGGAGCTTCGCTTCCTGCTCGAGCAAACGGGCAAGATCGGCACGATCACGGAGGCGTCGAGCGTCCGCTCCGCCATCGAGATGCTTATGGAAAGTCGCGTGGATGTCGTGTTTCTCGATATCTCGATGCCCGGTGCCTCGGGCCTGCAACTTGCCGAGGCGCTGCATAAGCTCAAAAATCCGCCGGCGATCGTGTTTGTGACTGCGTATAGTGACCATGCGGTCGAGGCATTCGACGTGGATGCCGTCGATTATCTGATGAAGCCGGTCGAGGAAGCTCGCTTGGATCGCGCGATCGAGAAGGTCATGCAACGCACCAAGCCGGTTACGGACAGCAAGGTGACCATCGAGCGTATCCCGGTGGAAAAGGGCGGCCGCAAGGTGCTCATTCCCGTGGACGACATTCGCTTTATCATGGCCAAGGACGATTACTCCTGCATCTATACCGTCGATGATCGCTTTTTGTCGACGACCTCGCTGGCGCAGTTTGAGGCCAAGCTCTGCGACTTTGGCTTCTTCCGTGTTCACCGCCGCTATATCGTCAACTTGGCGTGCGTCACGGATGTGGAGACGGTGCCCTCGGGCGCCATCCAGCTGGGCATTACGGGCGTCGACGAACGCGTGCCGGTTTCGCGTCGCCGCGTCGTGCCGCTCAAGAAGGCTCTGAGTCTCTAGCACACTGGCCCCGCAGCCCTGTAGACCCATCGTCTGCGGAGCCGTGGGGCCTTTTTTGTATGTATCTGCCGAATCGTTTTTTGCGGAAGGGATCCCATGAACAGTGCAAGCGCCAAGCGCATCGACATCATCTCGGACACCCACGGCTATCTTTCGCCTGCGCTCCTGGATGAGCTTGAGGGCGCAGACCTGATTATCCACGCCGGCGATCTCACGTCAGAGATGGACTACGAGCACCTATGCACCATCGCCCCCGTTCGAGCCGTACTGGGCAACAACGATTACTACCGCGACTACGGCCCCGATGTAGACCGTCTTGCACTCTTTACCTACGAAGGCCTCAAATTCGCCGTAGCCCACTACCGCGAAGACCTTCCGGTGGGATCCGTAGACGTAGCCATCAACGGCCACACCCACGTAACCAAAGAAGCCCAAGTGGGCCGTTGCTTAGTCCTCAACCCGGGCAGCGCCAGCTACCCCAGAGGCACCCGAGGCCCCACCATGGCCAGAATGCTCGTCAAAGATGGCAAGATCCTAAGCACTAAGTTTATTGACCTAGAGTAATCACAACAAAAACGGGGGATGCAGATGCGTTTCCCGTTTCCATTTGAGCCAATGGCCGAGCTTCAACAAGAACCTTAGACAACCCCGCCGCGGAGAACGGGGCCGCCGAGCCGCGAAGCGGCGAGCAACAACAACGGCTCGAACAAAGTGACGGCAGGGAGGGTCTCCGGGGCCGGCGGGCGCGGGTTAAGTTTGTCGCGAGTTCCGCACGCAAAGGAAAGCACTTAATGTGCTTTCCGTCTTGCGCAGGACTGTAGAGCAGCAAACTTAACCCGCGCCCGCCGGCCCCGGAGACCCTCCCGGAGGGACCGAAAAATTTTTTCAAAAAAGTTGTTGCGCGCCGGACAGACTTCTGTGTATACTAATCCCCGCAGCGCACGCGAGCGGAAACAAACGCGAACGACTGCCTGGGGAGTTAGCTCAGTTTGGTTAGAGCGCCGGCCTGTCACGTCGGAGGTCGCGGGTTCGAGCCCCGTACTTCCCGCCAACGCAATTAAAGCCACGTCTTCGGACGTGGCTTTTTGCGTTTGATGCACTTTGTTTCGATAGAACGATCGCCCTGGTGCATCTTCGCCCAGAATCCCCGCGCCTTCGGGAACGCAAGTAAAATCTAATAAGTATATCTGTCTGAACAACAGCTTTGTTGCACAACACCTGTTCAACGAGACGGGGGGTTAGGTTATACTAAATTGCACTGTGCGCCGCATTTGATGCATTTCGCTCCAAGCGCGGCACTCAGTGGATATCCGATTTACCATTTGGATGTCCTGGCGGTCATTTAGCGTCTCGACACAAGCTCGGCCCCGGAGCTCGTTCGAGCTGTTCGTATTCCTTGAAAGGGGAAAAATGGACATATCGAGGAAGACTGATTACGCCCTTCGCATGCTGGCGATGCTTGCCGAGGATCCGGAGCGTTTGCTTTCTGTTCGCACCGCTGCCGAAGAGGTCAATGTCCCGTATTCGTTTGCCCGCTCGATTCAGCACGGTTTGGTCCAGGCCGGTATTGTGGAGAGCCTGCGTGGCGTCCACGGTGGCATGTGTCTCAAGGTCAGTCCGGACGACGTCACTATCCGCCAGGTCGTCGAGGCCGTTCAGGGTCCTATGGTCATGAACGATTGCACTGCGCCCGATGGTGACTGTGCGCGCATGGGCGCGTGCTGCTATCATCCCCTGTGGGCCGGAGCTCAGGCGTTGATGCGCGACTACCTCGATTCCGTTTCGCTCGGCGACATCGTCGCTCACCGCCAGTTCCCGGCCGTCGATCCCAAGTTCGCCGACCGCGAAGCGTTTCCCGAGTACGCCACCTGCGCGTGCGCTTACCGGGAGGAATAGCGCCGCATAAGGAGCATAGCCATGATTCAGGACCCCTTTCGTTCGATGATTCGTTCGGAAGGGGTCCTGCGTTATCGCGACCTTCCGTGGCGCCGTACGCGTGACCCGTACATCATTTGGCTTTCCGAGGTCATGCTGCAGCAAACGCAGGTGCCGCGTGTGGAGGCGCGCATGCCGGTGTGGCTCGATCGTTTTCCGACCGTGCAGGCGCTTGCCCAGGCCGCGCCTTCCGATGTTTTGGACGCTTGGCAGGGGATGGGCTACAACCGACGCGCTCTGGCGCTCCACAAGGCCGCTCAGCGCGTTGTAGAGGACTGGGACGGGGAGTTTCCACACGAGACGCGTGACTTGGTCGCTCTGTCTGGTATTGGCCCGGCAACGGCGCAGGGTATCCGGTCGTTTGCGTTTGATCTTCCGGGCGTGTATCTGGAGACCAATGTGCGCGCGGTCTTTCTGCATCACTTCTTTCCCGATGTACCGGCTGTTCCCGATCGCGAGCTGGTGCCGCTGATTCAGGCGGCCTGTCCGGCGGCCCCCGGTGCGTCGGCGGACGAGATCGCTCCCTTTGCCGTGCCGCTCGATGATGCCGACACGCCGCGCGCGTGGTATTACGCGTTGCTAGATTACGGCGCATATCTAAAAAAGACGTTGCCCAATCCGTCCAGGCGGTCGGCGGGCTATAGCCGTCAGTCCAAGTTTGAGGGCTCGCGTCGCCAAAAGCGCGCGCATATCGTGCGTATGTTGCTGGCAGCGCGCGATGGACAGCCGGCGGGGATTACGCTTGCTGATGCCGTGGTGGGCGTTAACGAGATGGAAGCGGCAGCCGGTCGCGGGCCGGTCGAGTGCGAGCTTGTCGCGGGCATTCTAGCTGACCTGGAGCGCGAGGGCTTTTGCCGAGCCGAGGACGATCGTTGGTTGAGTGTGTAGCCCGCTCAAATCTGAAGAACGGGATTGTAAGGTTTAAATTCGCGGCTTGAGGGCATCCTAAAGACAAGGTCGCTCAAAGCCTATGGGCGGCACGTGTTGAAGGGAAGTACACCTATGGATTTTGAGAACTCTCAGACCAAGAAGAACCTCGAGACTGCTTTTGCCGGTGAGTCCCAGGCACACACCAAGTATCGCTACTATGCATCCAAGGCCAAAAAGGACGGCTACGTTCAGATCTCGAATATCTTTGCCGAGACGGCGGGCAACGAGTCCGAGCACGCCAAGCTGTGGTTTAAGTATCTGCACGACGGCGCCGTTCCGGGCACTCTGGACAACCTGCGTGACGCCGCCGCGGGCGAGAACTACGAGTGGACCACGATGTACGACGAGTTCGCCAAGACCGCCGAGGAGGAGGGCTTTGCCGAGATCGCCGAGAAGTTCCGTGGCGTCGGTGCCGTGGAGAAGGCTCACGAGGAGCGCTACAACAAGCTCGTCGAGCGCATTGAATCGGGCGAGGTGTTTGAGCGTGAGGGCGTGAAGGTGTGGAAGTGCCTGAACTGCGGGCACCTGCACGTTGGTGCCGAGGCGCCTGAGGTGTGCCCGGTGTGTAACCACCCGAAGGCGTACTTTGAGGAGCAGGTGGTGAACTACTAGCGCGTGGCGCTGGCATGAGCTGGGCCGGGAGGGCGGGATTGCCTTCCCTCCCCGCTCACGGCTCCGCAGGGTCGCGTTGAGGGAAGGTAATCCCGCCCTCCCGGCCCGCTTTGGGTCGTCGCGTGCTCGCTACAGAAAAGCTGATTAGAAGTTTGTGTGCCGCCCCTTTTGGGCGGCACGTTTTGTATAGGGATTGGGTTGCGGCCATTTGGTTGATGGTTCGGTTATTTGGTTGACGGGGCTTGCTCCGGGTTGGGGCGGCACCGTTGTTTAGGGGGTACACTGGGTGGCGACTTTTAGTTTATCTACTACCTGATGGGGTGTTTTTTATGGGCAAGAAGTCTCGGGCTCGGGTTGCTGCGGCGGGAACTCGCAAGGATCCTGGTCGTCGGGTTGCCGAGGGTAAAAAGGCCGATCGTGCTGAGAAGGACAAGAAAGTCGGCGCGCATGCTCATCCTGAGTGGGCGCCTCATTTGAATTCGGCTAGTGAGGATTTGACTGCCAAGTTGTTTACTCTGGTCGAGGTAATTTTGGGCGTGGTGCCCCTTGTGGTTATCGGTTTATTCTTAGCTTCGAAGGACGCCACGAGTGTCGATAAACTCACCGATGTCTTTTCTCAGGACCCCTCGATGGTGGTTACGTTTATCTCTGCGTGCCTGCAGCCGTTTGTGGCGTACATGTTGTACATGATTTATCGCAAATACTGCGAGGGCGACGCTGGTTTTGCCGCCGGCAACCTGATCGGTCTTTTGTGCTCCGAGATCCTACTGCTCAATATCCCAGGCGTCATCGGTATGGGCATCTTGCTGTGGCGTGTTTGGCGCAACGTCGCCCCGCACTTTGAGAGCTGGTTGTTTGAACGCCGTGCAATGGGCGTGCTGGCAGACATCGCGGGCTCGCTCGTGATTCTAGCCTTGGCGTTTATGTGCGCCACCGCCACCCGAGGTCTCGCGGGCATCTAAAGCTGCCTCCACCGACTGCGGAGCACGGGGCGGGGAAACACCTTTCCCTCTCGCTCACGGCTGCGCAGGTCGCGCGAGGTAAAGGTGTTTCCCTACCCTGTGCTCCGGCTTCGGGTCGTCGCGTGCTTGCTACTGAAAAACTGATAAGAAGTTAGCGTGCCGCCCCTTTTGGGGCGGCACGTTTTTGTATGGGGTCCCTGTCTTCACAATTTCCGTCAAGCTTTTGGTTAGATTTTGGTCAGTTGACGTAAAGGCGGAAGTCCAAAAGATTGATGGCGAAAAAAGCTCAGAGAAAGTGCTGGTAGGGGAGTTGTTGAGCTTTTCGACAGCTTTTGAGCAAAAGAAACTTTGTGGCTATTGCCGGCGATTGCGTTGTCGCGGTCATGGCGGTGCGGGATGCTGGTCGTAAGCGTCGAATGCTCCGATTTTGGAGGCCAGCATGGATCTGTTTCTTGAGACTCCGCAGCAACAAGCTGAGCGCATGCTGCGTCAGCAGCAACGACTCATGGAGATGCAAATGCAAGGGGCGGCAGCCCAGCCCTTTGCGCAAAATGTCGTGCCCGCTGCTGTACCTGCAGCTGTGCCCGGGTGCGAATCGGCATCAGAGGCCTATTCCGTACAGCAAGATTCATATGCGCAGGAGCTCGCGTTCGACAAGCGTCGTGCGCGTCGTCGCCGCGTGGGCCAGCGCCTGCGCACATTGGCGATGATCGTGCTCATTCCGCTAGGACTTGCGGCGATTTTCTTGGTCTCGTATGCGCTCACCTGCATCCTCAACGGTGCTTCGCCCAGCGAAGTGCTCCAACATCTGTCAGCCCTCGGCCAGCGCCTAGGCGATGTCATAACAACAATCCGCGCCGGCTGGGAGAGTTAGCGTTTGTCACATTAGGACTTCTAGGGTGTAGGGATTATCGCCACGAGTGGAATCCTTGCATCTTACGGGCCCTATCGTGCGACTGAATAGTATTATTGAAGATGAATAATAATAGGATTTGTTATGTATAAGCAGGATTTAGAGCAGACTCTTTTGGGCATTGACGAAGAGGCGGAGCTGGAAATAGGTCCAAGAGACGATAGGCCGAGCGTTGTATTGGTGGGAGGAAGCGCCTTCATGCTAAACGATGTGACGAATCGGTCGGTTACACATGACATTGATGTGTTTGAGGCAGACAGGTGCCTCCGCGAGATTATAGCTCGATACCCCGAGGTGAACGGTATGGCGGTGGCATATTGCAACCAGATGCCATTCAATTACGAAGATCGTTTGATTCCGTTAGATATTGGGGCGCGTTTTATCAGGTACTTTACGCCATCCTTGGAGGACCTGGCGGTAATGAAGCTCTATGCCTATCGACCGAACGACATCGTCGATCTTCATAGTCAGGCATTCGTCGACCGACTTGATTGGGGTTTGCTCGAACGGCTTATATTCGACGAGGGAGAGGCGCTGGCGTCGTCGCCTTCGGAGCGGAGTTATCAAGAGATGGTCTGCGCATACAGGCAATACAAAAGGAGGTGCTCGGTTGAATCTGACCTTTGAGGGATTCTTAAAAGGCTATTGCCGAGAGCTAACCGGACAGCAGTCACTGAGTTTTAGAAAACTGGTTGAGCAGGCGATGACGGTTGCGCCGCGCGTGGCGGAGCCTCTGTTTTTGCTCGCTTTGGCGCAGGGCAAAGCAGAATACGTTCTGGGTTTATCCGAGGGCTCGTGGATGGAAGAGGGTTACCGAGGCGTTTTGTCCTTGTACGGCCAAACGGGTAGCCTGGTATCTCTATGCGCCGAAGACAAACTCCCTAACCGTTATGCCAACGTTTGGCGCGCGTATAGAGCGGCGAAGGAAAAGCCGGCAGCCGACAGAAGGGTGAACGCCCTGATGAGAAAGAAAACGCTGGAAGCATTGGAGGAATCGGGTGTAACGCGCTATGGCCTCTGCCGTGCTCTGCACCTGAATAAAGGAAACGTATACGCATACTTGGCCGGCGATGACTCAAAGGTGAGCAGGGAGACGGCACGCCGCATTATGGAATATGCGGAGGAGAGGGGCACCCAAGAAGGGGCCGGGCGCCCGGTGCGTGTGGCGGGGTAAGATTGATCGCGGTTTTGATTGATGATCGATTGAGTTTGTTGGGCGGAGTCTATGTCTGCTATTGATATCGTGCTTGTTGTGACCGCCTTGGTGGCGGTGGGGGTTGCTGTGGCTTGTGCCCTGCAGCTCAAGGGCCTTCGCGTCGAGCTGCAGGAGCGCGGCGATAGCGGGGCAGAGATGCTGGCTGCGCTCGAGCAGGCCAACAATGCGCTCGACACCCTGAACGTCGCTTTGGCCGAAACCCGCCGCACGGCAAATGCCATCGCGCAGCAGCAGACGACCGATGCGGCCGTAGAGCAGCAGCGCTACCTGACCATCGCGCGTGAGTTCTCGCAGGCCGGCGACCGTATGGATGACCTGCGCCGCGAGACAGCCCAACAGCTTGGCACCAACCGCGAGGGCATCGAGCACCGCCTGGACAAGGTGCGCGAGACGGTCGATGCCCAGCTGGGCGCCATACGCAAGGACAACAACGTGCAGCTCGATCAGATGCGCGCGACGGTGGACGAGAAACTCTCCCGTACGCTCAACGATCGCCTGTCGGCATCGTTTAAGCAGGTGAGCGACCAGCTCGAGGCTGTGTACAAGGGTTTGGGCGACATGCAGTCAATCGCCACCGGCGTGGGCGACCTTAAGCGCGTACTGGGCAATGTAAAAGCGCGTGGCATTTTGGGCGAGGTGCAGCTGGGTGCAATCCTGGCGGACATCCTTACGCCCGACCAGTATCTGGAAAACGTCGCTACCAAGCCCGGCGCCTCGGAGCGCGTTGAGTTTGCCGTCAAGCTGCCGGTGGACGAGAGCGATCCCGTGCTGCTGCCGATCGACTCCAAATTCCCGGGCGACGCGTACGAGCATCTGCTCGACGCGCAAGAGTCGGGCGATGCTGAGGCTGTGACCACCGCGCGCAAGACGCTCGATGCGATGGTGAAACGCGAGGCAAAGGACATCTGCGAAAAGTACCTGAGCGTGCCCGCGACGACAAATTTTGGCATCATGTTCGTGCCGTTTGAGGGCCTGTACGCCGAGGTCGTCAGCCGCCCCGGGCTTATCGAGACCCTGGGCCGCGACTATCACGTCAACGTTGCCGGCCCCAGCACCATGGCGGCCATCCTCAACAGCCTGCAGATGAGCTACCAGACGTTTAGGCTGCAAAAGCGCACCGACGACGTGCTGCGTGTGCTCTCTGCCGTCAAGGCCGAGCTGCCGCGCTATCAGGCGGCGCTGCGTCGTGCCCGGCAGCAGATCGAGACCGCGGGTAAAACGGTCGAGGGCATCATCACCACGCGCACCAACGTTATGGAGCGCAAGCTCAAGGATATCGACGCGCTGGAAGACGCGCGGGAGGCCGACGAGATTTTGGGCTTGGAGTCCGCAGGCTTGCTCGCAGACCAAAAAGACGAAGACTAGCTGCATCTGACGGCGGGGCGCCTGCGCAAGCGCGGGGCGCGGGCGCTTTTCGCATCGTGCTTGCCTGGAGTGCGCTTTAGTGTGCAACAATGGCGTTTCGCCCTATCAGACGCGAAAGGAAGCCCATGTCTCAGAGAAGCACCACTCCGCTCAAACGTTCCACCGTGCGCCGCACGCTGCAGCGTTTTTGGGATGTCACGCGCACACAGCCGCTGATTGTCTTTCTCTCGGTGTTCTCGTCGGCGGGCTATATCTTTTTGCTCACGTTTGCCAACACCTACGTGATGGCCCTCATCGTCGACCGCGTCCAAGCGGGTTCCGTGGCGGGCGATCAAGTATTCGAGGTCTTTGGCCCCTACATTCTGGCGCTCGTGCTCGTTAACCTAGCGGGCCAGATCCTCTCCAAGCTGCAGGACTACACCGTCTACAAGCTCGAGATTGCGGGTAACTACCACTTGGCGCGCCTGTGCTTCGACACGCTCTCCAATCAATCCATGACATTTCACACCAGCCGCTTTGGCGGATCGCTTGTGAGCCAAACGAGCCGTTTTATGAGCGGCTACACGGGTCTGGTGGACGTAACAGTGTATTCGCTTATTCCCACCATCACCTCGGTTGTCTGCACGGTAGCGGCGCTCGCTCCGGTGGTGCCGACATTTACCGTGATCCTGGTAGGCATTATGGTCGTCTACATCGCGTTTGTCTGGCTTATGTACAAGCGCATCATGCCGCTTTCGGCCGCGACGTCCGCCGCTCAGAACAAGCTGTCGGGCGTGCTGTCCGACGCGGTCACGAACATCCTGGCCGTCAAGACCTGTGGGCGCGAGGACTTTGAGCGCGACCTGTTCGATACCGCCGACCGCGCCGCGCGCGATGCCGAAACGGTTTCGATGCACGCCATGATGCAGCGCAACTTTACGACCTCGGGCCTTATCGTCATTACCATGGCCGTGGTGAGCGTGTTCGTCGCGGGCGGCAACGCGTGGTTTGGCATCTCTGCCGGCGCGCTCGTCATGATCTTTACCTATACGTACAACCTCACCATGCGTCTGAACTACGTAAGCTCCATGATGCAGCGCATTAACCGCGCACTGGGCGATGCGGCCGAAATGACGCGCGTACTGGACGAGCCGCGTCTGGTGGCAGACGACGAGAACGCCCCCGAGCTCAAGGTGGGCGAGGGCGCGATTGATTTTGAGCACTTGAGCTTTGCATACCGTGACGCCGCGGCGGGCGAGAGCGTGTTCGACGACCTGACGCTCCATGTGGCGGCGGGCCAGCGCGTGGGCCTGGTAGGCAAATTGGGCTCGGGCAAGACGACGCTCACCAAGTTGTTGTTGCGCCTGGACGATGTACAGGGCGGCCGCGTGCTCGTGGACGGCCAGGACGTCTCGCGCTGCACGCAGCAGAGCCTGCGCCGCCAGGTTGCCTACGTGCCGCAGGAGGCGCTGCTGTTCCATCGCTCCATTCGCGAGAATATCGCCTACGGACGCCCCGACGCCACCGACGAGCAGATCCGCGAGGCCGCGCGCCTGGCAAATGCTCTGGAGTTTATCGACCGTCTGCCCCGTGGCTTTGACACCATGGTGGGCGAGCGCGGCGTCAAGCTTTCGGGCGGCCAACGCCAGCGCGTGGCCATCGCCCGTGCGATTCTCACCGATGCGCCAATCCTGGTGCTCGACGAGGCGACGTCTGCCCTCGACAGCGAGTCCGAGGCGCTGGTGCAGGGGGCGCTCGAGAACCTGATGCGCGGTCGCACCTCCATTGTGGTGGCGCATCGCCTGTCCACCGTGGCGGCGCTCGATCGCATCGTGGTGCTGGCGGACGGCGAGATTGTCGAGGACGGTACGCATGCGCAGCTTGTCGAGGCGGGCGGCGAGTATGCGAGCCTGTGGGGCCGCCAGACCGGCGCATTTTTGGAGGCGTAAAGACCCCATACGTGGGACAATCGTGCCCATAGGTTTGTTATGCCGCTGAGCCGAGGAGTCGTTATGCCACGCGAGACCAATGCCGCCAAACGCGAGCGCGCCGTTGAGGTGTGCGAGCGCCTCAACCGTCGCTATGGCCCGGTCGAGTGCTTTTTGGACCACGAGAATCCCTTTAGGCTGCTCATCGCGGTGCTGCTCTCGGCGCAGACGACCGACGCGCAGGTCAACAAGGTGACGCCGAAGCTGTTTGCCCAGTGGCCCACGCCCGAGGCCATGGCGGGGGCGAGCGTGGCCGATGTGGCCGATACCATTAAGTCGCTCGGCTTTTATAAGAGCAAGGCCAAGCACGCCGTGGAGGCCGCGCAGATGATCGTTGCCGATTACGGTGGCGAGGTGCCGGCCGACATGAAGGAGCTCGTCAAGCTGCCGGGTGTTGGCCGCAAAACGGCGAACATCGTGCTCAACGTGGGGTTTGGCATTGTCGAGGGCATCGCGGTCGATACGCACGTCAACCGCATCGCGCACCGCCTGATGCTGAGCCCCAAGACGCATGCCAAGGAGCCGCTCAAGACCGAGCAAGATCTGCTCAAGATTTTGCCGCACGAGTATTGGGAGTCGGTCAACCACCAGTGGATCACATTTGGCCGCGAGATCTGCGATGCCCGTAAACCTAAGTGCGACGAGTGCCCGCTGGCAGACCTTTGCCCCAGCGTGCGCGTTTTGGGGTAGCTGTTTGGCGTGCGCTGGCGTGTCCATCTCATGCGCTACCATGACAGGCAATGAAATCCGCCGCATACCCGCCGAGCTTGCCCCGGCGGGCTTTTGGCGTTGCAATGCCGGAGGAACAGCATGCTCATTCACCGTATAGCCGCGCAGCTCTACACTGCCGAGGCCTTGCAGACCGTCGAGGCCGGACTCGATGCCGGCGAGGACGTGACGCTGGCCGTGTCGCAGTCGGGCCGCACGCTTATGGCGGCCGCCCAGTTTGCGCGCCGTCCGCGCCCGACGGTCTATATCGTGAGTGGCGAGGATGCGGCTGATCGCGCCGCGCGCAGCCTTGCCGCCTACGTGGGCTTGGCGCATGTGTGCCGTTTTCCTGAGCGCAAGGACTATCCGTGGCGCGAGCAGGCGCCCGACGACGCCGTGGTGGCGCAGCGCTGCGAGGCTCTGGGGCGCATCGTGCGCGGGGACAACTGCATCATGGTTGCCTCGGCCCGTGCGCTGCTGCGCTGCGTGCCGCCGGTCGAGAGTCGCTATTGGGAGTCCACCACTTTTGCGGTGGGCGAGGAGATTCCTTTTGACGAGGTGCCGCAGCGCCTGGTGGGCATGGGCTACACCAATGCCGGCGCCGCCGACGCGCCCGGTCTGTTCCGCGTGCACGGCGACACCGTCGAGGTGTTTCCCGCACAGGAAAAGGCGCCCGTGCGCATCGAGTTCTTTGGCGACGAGATTGACCGCATCCGCCGCATGGTGAGCTCCACGGGCCAAACCATCGGCAACGAGGACAGTATCGAGATCTTCCCCTGCCGTGAGCTGGCGCTTACCGACGATGCCGTTCACAACATGCATGTGGCGCTCTACCGCGCAAGCCAGGACGATAGCAAGTTGGCGGCGCTGCTCGAGATGGTGGATGCGCGCATCGTCACGCCCGAGCTCGACCGCTTTTTGCCGGTGATGTACGGCCAGACCGTGAGCCCGTTGGCACACGTGAGTGGCAAGGCGCTTGTGGTTTTGTCCGAGCCGCGCTCGCTGTTCGACGACTGCCTGCGTGCCTACGAGGATATCGAGGCCCGTGCCGGCGAGGCGGGGATTGACCGCCTGGACGGTCTGTACGTGCGCGCTCAACAGCTCGATTTTGGTGCCCAGCAGCGCCTGAACTACGTAAGCCTCATTCGTGCCGGCGGCGCGGTGACGGCCGAGCTCAAGATTGAGCAGCCTGCCATCGCAGGCTCGGACAACCGTTTTATGACGCGCATCCAGGAGGTCGTGGGCAAGCGCTATGCCTGCGTGTTTGCCATTCCCGACCGCGGCGCGCGTGAGTCGATGGAGCTCACCTTTGGCGACGAGGGCATTACCTTTGAGGAATCGCTGACCGCGGCGCCCGAAAATGCCGGCGCCATCGGCGAGCGCGTACGCGTGGCAACGGCGGATTCTGCCGATCGCGCTGCCCGCCAGGAAGCCCATGCTGCAATTCGCGAGCGTAAGGCCGACGCACTCAACGCCCGCTCGCTCGAGGCGGGCGCGGCCCAGGCTGCCGCCGGTGCCGCCGTGCCCACCATCTCGCGCGGGCGCGTGACCTTTGTCGATGCCGCCCTGCCGCAGGGCGTGGTGGTGCCCGATGCCAACCTGGCCGTGTTCTCGATCGCCGACCTCAACGCCCGTATGGATGCCAACCGCGCGCGCAGCCGCCGCAAGGTGGACATTACGCAGATCACCTTCCCGTTTAAGCCGGGCGACTACGTGGTGCACGCCACTCACGGCATCGCACTCTTTAGCGAGATTGCGCGTCAGGAAGTGGGCGGCAAAGAGCGCGACTACTTTTTGCTGGAATATGCCGACGGCGACAAGCTCTACGTGCCGCTCGAGCAGGTCGACCGTATCACGCGCTATGTTGGCCCCGACGGCGACAAACCGCGCCTGACCAGGCTCAACACAGCCGACTGGACGCGCGCCACCAACAAGGCGCGCAAGAATGCCAAAAAGCTGGCGTTTGACCTGGTCGACCTGTATACGCGCCGCTCATCAATCGCGGGTATCGCCTGCCCGCCTGACACGCCCGAGCAGATCGAGATGGAGGAGAGCTTTCCTTACGACGAGACGCGCGACCAGCTGGAGGCCATCGCCGACATTAAGGCCGATATGGAGGCGCCCAAGCCCATGGACCGCCTGCTGTGCGGCGACGTGGGCTTTGGCAAAACCGAGGTCGCCCTGCGCGCGGCGTTTAAGTGCGTGGACTCCGGCCGCCAGGTCATGGTGCTCTGCCCCACGACCATTCTGGCCCAGCAGCACTACGAGACGTTCTTTGAGCGCTTTGCCCCGTTTGGCCTTGAAGTCGAGGTACTCAGCCGCTTCCGCACCCCGGCGCAGCAAAAGCGCGCGCTCAAGGCGTTTGCCGAGGGCACGATCGACGTGCTCATCGGCACGCATCGTCTGCTTTCGGCCGACGTGAACCCCAAGAACCTGGGCCTGGTGATCATCGACGAGGAGCAGCGCTTTGGCGTGCAGCACAAGGAGCAGCTCAAGAACCTGCGCGAGCAGATTGACGTGCTCACGCTTTCGGCAACGCCTATTCCGCGAACCATGCAGATGGCCACGAGCGGTGTGCGCGACATGAGCCTGATCACCACGCCGCCGACCGGGCGTCGTCCCGTGATCGTGCACGTGGGGGAGTACGACCCCGACGTGGTAAGCGCGGCGATTCGCCTGGAGGTGGGCCGCGGTGGCCAGGTGTACTACGTGTCCAACCGCGTCAAGACCATCGATGACGCCGTGGCGCGCGTGCACGAGGCCGCGCCCGAGGCGCGCGTGGGCGTGGCGCACGGCAAGATGAGTCCGCGCGAGGTCGAGGACGTGATGATCGAGTTCGCGACCAAAAAGATCGACGTGCTCATCGCCACGACCATCGTGGAGAGCGGTATCGACAACGCGACCGCCAACACGCTGATCATCGAGGACTCGCAGCGCCTGGGCCTGGCGCAGCTCTACCAGCTCAAGGGTCGTGTGGGTCGCTCTGCCACGCAGGCCTACGCGTACTTTATGTTCCCGGGCGAGCTGCCACTCACCGAGGAGGCGACGGCGCGCCTGACCGCACTTTCCGAGTTCCAGGACCTGGGCAGCGGCATGCGCATTGCCATGCGCGACCTGGAGATTCGCGGCGCCGGCTCGCTTATGGGCGCCGAGCAGCACGGCAACCTGTCGAGCGTGGGCTTTGACCTGTTTACGCAGATGCTGGGTCAGGCCGTGGCCGAGGCGCGCGGCGATGACGATGCCGGCGTGGAGGCGGCGAGCGTGGGTATTAACCTGCCGGCCGATTACTTCTTGTCCGAGGAGTACCTGCCGGCGGTGGATCAGCGCGTGCTCGTGTACCGCAGGCTCGCAGCGGCCGAGGACCTGGAGAGCATCGATGAGGTGCAGGAAGAGACCGAGGCCGCGCATGGCGAGCTGCCGTTGGCAGGACTCAACCTGTTCAATCGCGCACGAATCCGCATTCGCGGCGAGCGCCTGGGGCTCGAGAGCGTCACGCTCAGCGGCGGTCGCATCACGTTTTTGGGCGTCGACGTGCCCAAGAAGGTGGCCTTTGAGCTAAAGACCCGCTATGGCGCGGTGAACTTCCCCAAGAGCCGCAAACTGTCGGTGCCCTACAAGGCGGGCGCCGGCGCGGGCAGCGGCCTGGGTCGCGGTCTCGACGCCAACGACGGTACCGGCCCCGTGGCCGCGGCACTCATGCTGTTGCAACAGTTGGGTGCGAGCGACGACGACTAGCGGGTCGACGCTGCAAACGCCCCATTTGGGCAATCTGGTTCCATCGAAAGGAAAGCATGTTCGGGTACATCTACAAGAAAGACGTCGCTGCTATCGCGGTTATCCTTGCCCTTTGCCTGGGCGTGGGCAGCTTCTTCGATTATCAGATCTCGAGTGCGCTGTTCAGCGTCGGCAGCATGTACGGCCGCTTTATCGAGGCCGCCGGCGAGCTGCCGTTTGAGCTGACGGCGAGCGTCGCGGGCGTTATGCTCGTGCGCGCGGTGCGTCCCGACTCCGGGGGGAGCAAATGGCTCGCCGTGCTCGGCATCCTCGTCAACGTTGGCCTAGCCGGCTACGAGATCGTTTCGTCCCTGCGGGTTGGCGGTAAACTCATTGCCGTTCAGCTGGTGCTGACGTTTGCGTTGGTCATCGCAGCCAACTTCATCGCCTACCGCCTTACGCACGACACCGCGCCTGACGAGCTCACACGCTGGGCGTTGATGGTACTTGCCGTGTGGGTCGCTCAGGCCATTATCCTCAACGTGATTGTTAAGCCGCTGTGGTCGCGCCCGCGCATGCGCGTGATCGAGGTCACGCCAGGGCTCAATTTTCAGCCGTGGTGGGTGATCGGCAACCCCGACAAGTGGGCCTATATTGCCGCTGGCGTGATCAAGGACGGCTTCAAGTCGTTTGCGAGCGGACACACGGCGCACGCGGCGATCGGCCTTATGCTCGCCGGGCTTCCCGCAGCGGCCTTTAAGGAAAAGCCGTCGCGCCGCCGCGTGGTCTTTTGGACGGCGGCTGTGGTCGCGGCGCTCGTCGCCTTTGGCCGCATCGTGATCGGGGCGCACTTTTTGAGTGACGTGAGCTGCGGCTTTGCCCTGGTGCTGGCGCTTGAGTGCCTTGCCGCGCGTATTGCCTATCCCAACGGCGTACAATAGCTCCGTTTGAATCATCTGGCCGATACCCGGTAAGAGAGGATTGCCATGCTCGCGTTTAACAACGATTATTCCCACGGCGCACATCCGGCGGTGCTGCAGGCGCTCGTCGACACCAATATGGAGCCGCAGCCCGGCTACGGTACCGATGCACATACCGAGCGTGCCAAGCAACTTATTCGCGAGGCCTGCCAGGCCCCCGATGCCGACGTGTTTTTTCTGGTGGGCGGCACGCAGGCCAACGCGACGGTGATCGACATGCTGCTCGCGCCGTACGAGGGCGTCGTTGCTGCCGAGACCGGCCACGTCGCCTGCCACGAGGCGGGCGCCATCGAGTTTGGCGGCCACAAGGTACTCACCATCCCCGGCTACGAGGGCAAGATGCATGCCGAGGACCTCGAAAACTATATCCAGGTGTTCTACGAAAACGAGAGCTACGAGCACACGGTGTTTCCGGGCGCCGTGTACGTGAGCCTGTCGACCGAGTACGGCACGCTGTACTCCAAGGCCGAGCTCGCGGCGATTCACGCGGTGTGCCAGAAGCATGAGATTCCGCTGTTTGTGGACGGTGCTCGCCTGGCCTATGCGCTGGCGGCCGATGAGTGCGACATTGCCCTGCCCGAGCTGGCGCAGCTGTGCGACGTGTTCTACATCGGCGGCACCAAGTGCGGCGCTCTGTGCGGCGAGGCCGTGGTGTTTTGCGGCATGCACGCCCCGGCGCATCCCATTCCTCGCATTAAGCAACACGGCGCGCTGCTTGCCAAAGGCCGCCTGACGGGCGTGCAGTTTGAGGCGCTTTTTACCGATGGGCTGTATTTTGAGATTGGTCGACAGGCGATCGAGACGGCCCAGGCGCTACGCCGTGTGCTGCACGAGCGCGGTTACCAGTTCTTTTTGGAGACGCCCACAAACCAGCAGTTTGTGATTCTGCCCAACGAGGACATGGCCCGCATTCGCGAGCATGCCTCGATCGAGTACTGGGAAAAGTACGACGAGACCCACACGGTGGTGCGTTTTTGCACCAGCTGGGCCACGACGCAGGAGGACATCGACGCGCTGGCGGCTGTCCTGTAGCCTGATGTAATGACGAGGGGCCGCCTTGCGCTTGGATTTGGCGCAGGGCGGCCTTTGCTTTTGGGGGAGAAGGGTTGTATGACCGAGATGTCCGAGCCGACGATCCGCCTGGCGACGCCCGAAGACGCGTCGGCGTTGCTTGCTATCTATGAGCCGTATGTGCGCCAGACGGCGATTACCTGCGAATACGAGGTGCCGAGCGTTGAGGAGTTCGCCGGGCGCATCGAGCGTACGCTCAAGCGCTATCCGTATTTGGTGATGGAGCTGGACGGGCATCCGGTAGGCTATGCCTATGTGAGTCCGCTTAACAGCCGCGAGGCATACGACTGGTCGGTCGAGACGTCGATCTACCTGGCGCGCGACGTGCGCCACGGCGGGTTGGGCCGCAAGCTGCACGACGCGCTCAAGCAATGTCTGATCGCGATGGGCATCACCAACATGTGCGCGCTCATTGCCGTGCCGCACGACAAGGACGACGAATATCTGACGCATAACAGTCAGGATTTCCATGCCCATATGGGGTATCGCCTGGTGGGCGCCTTCGACCGCTGTGCCCAAAAGTTCGGCCGCTGGTACGACATGTGCTGGATGGAACTGGTCCTAGCCGAGCGCACACCCAACCAACCCAAGCCAACCTGGTTCCCCGACCTCCTTGCCTAAAACCACCACAATGGGGACAGGCACCTTTGTGGTGGTTTCTCTTAAAAATCGGTCGTTTTTGGCGCGTTAACCCTAAAAACCACCACAAAGGTGCCTGTCCCCATTGTGGTGGTTTTCGATTGGTTAGCCGATGGGCTCGGTGTATTTGGCGCGGTCGGTGCGCTGGATGCGCTTGGAGACATGGAGCGGGCGGCCGTCGGTGTCGTAGACGTAGTCGGTGATCAGGATCAGCGCCTGCCCGCGCTTGACGTTGAGCAAAAACGCCTCGTTTTGCGAGGCGTAGCACACCTCAAAGGTCTTATGCCCCTGTGCCGGCGCGCGATGGAATTCTTGGCGCAGCGTCGCGTAGAGCGAACCATTGATATCGCGATCGATGAGTGCTTCAAAGCTCGGTGGTAGATAGGTAGTCTCCAGGCACAGCGGCGCATCGTCCAGATAACGCAGACGGACAAGTTTGACGAGCTTGCTGCCCACGGTGACATCGAAGAACTTGGCAGCATTGCCCGCGGCCTTGGCAAAGCCCGAGTCCACCGTGCGCGTGGTGGGCTTCATGCCCTGACCCTGGACCTGTGCCGTATAGCTCGAAAACACCAGGTTGTTCTCGTGGAGCGCCGGCGTGTCGGCCACAAAGGCGCCGCGCCCGCGCTCGGTGCGAACCAGGCCCTCATCAGCTAGTACCTTAAGGGCATGGCGCACGGTGCTGCGCGACAGACCCGATTCGTCCATGAGTTCCATCTCGGACGGCAGCTTGTCTCCACGTGCGTAGGTGCCGGAGGCGATGCGGTCGCGCAGTATGCCCGCCAAGCGCTCGTATTGGGTCAGTCTCCTTTTAGACGAAGCGTTCATGCGATCAACCTGTATCTAACTTGTATACGTATCTAATCAAGCATGTATTCAATACAACAACAAAACCGCTGGTATCCAGTTATCGAAAACCGCATCAGCAAAATTTCTAAGACAAATATAGCATACAACTAGTCGACATAACCAAAACATGTATGTAACTTGTATGCCATCGAGAGCATCAAACGAGAAGAAAGGCTGATGCACGATGACCACTCAGGAACAGGTTAAGGACGTCGTCTCCCAGGTTTTGGCTGACAAGGCGGACAAGGGCGGTATCAAGCGCGTCGTGTGGATTGGCGCCGGCGGATCCAACGGCGGCAACTATCCTGCCCAGTACTTTATGGAGCACGAGGCCACGCAGGTCGTGAGCTCCAGCTACACCAGCAACGAGTTCGTGCACGCAACCCCTGCCTACGTCAACGAGAACACCTTGGCCGTCGTCGTGTCCATGCGCGGCACCAAGGAGACCATCGTCGCCGCCCAGGTCGCCAAGGACCACGGCGCCAGCACCATCGCCATCTATGTCGACGAGTCCGGCCTCACCGAGGTCTGCGACTACAAGATCCAGTACGACAGCCTGGCCGTCGACGAGTCCTGCATGGGCCGTACCAACTCCGCCGTCGTGACCATGATCGCCATGGAGCTCACGCAGCAGACCGAGGGCTATGCCGAGTACGAGACCGCCATGGCCGCCTTCGACCTGATCGATCCCATCTATCGCAAGGCCGTCGAGTACACCCGTCCGCTCGCTGCCAAGTGGGCCGAGCAGAACGCCGACAAGCCCTGCATTAATGTCATGGCTCAGGGTCCGCTTTTTGGTGCCGCTTACGTCTTTAGCATCTGCAACGTGCAGGAGATGCTGCAGATCGACTCCTGCACCATCAACACCTGCGACTTCTTCCACGGCCCCTTCGAGATCCTGGACAAGCGCACCTCGCTGTTCCAGCTCATCAGCGTCGGCCGCAGCCGCTGCAACGACGAGCGCGGCATCCGCTTCGTCAACCAGTACGGTGGCGAGCGCGTCTATCAGCTCGACGCCAAGGAGCTCGGCCTCAACGACATCAAGGACAGCGTGAGCGAGTACTTCAACCACCTGATCTTTGCCCCGATCCTCAACAATGTGTACATGCGTGCACTCTCTGCAGTCACCCACAAGGACTACATGACGCGTCGCTACATGTGGAAGCTTGAGTATTAGTTACGCGGTTTTACCAAACCGCGTAACGGCTCGACGCTGCGCGGTCCGCATTTGGGCAATCTGACGTTCAACTTCAAGGGCGCGACCAGAAGGTCAGCGCCCTTTCGTTTCACGTCACCTTGCCTCAAATGCGGCCCGCTCGCTGACTTATGCTCAACCAGCGGCGCCTTAGACGTTGGGAACGTTCCTTTTCTGCCGGCAGTTGGGGACAGTCCTAGTCGTTGGGGACGTTCTTAAATGACTAGTCATCCAAGAACGTCCCCAACGACTACTCATTTAAGTACGTCCCCAATGAGTACCCAATGAGTGTGTGGGCGATCGGATTTTCCCGCTCGCCGATTTGTGTCTTGAAAAATGTATATAACGACTATAACGTAGTGTGAAACATATTGGAAACAATACCGAGGAGGCTGCGTTGAAGAAAAGCAATCTGGGCTATGTGCTGGTGCTGATCGCCGCGCTTATGTGGGGCAGCATCGGAATCTTTGTAAAAGGCATCTCGGCCCTGGGTGTTTCGTCTCAGAGCATGGCGGCCTTTCGCCTGTTGTCAGGTGCCGTCTTAATGGCTCCGGTCTTGGCGTTCATGGGTTGCCAGGGAGGCGATCGTGAGGGAAAAGCATCGGGTCCCCTGGCACTGTTCAAGGCAAGTCCTAAAGAGCTTGTTCCCTGTGCGCTTCTTGGCATTATCGGCCTCGCCACCGCTAACACGCTTTATTACGAGTGTATGGGCGAGGTGGGCATGTCCACGGCCTCGGTGCTGCTCTACACCTCGCCGGTGTTTGGCGTCATGCTCGGCCGCGTGCTTTATCGCGAGGATGTGACTCCCAACAAGCTCGTTGCCATCGCTTTTAATATCGGTGGCTGTGTACTTGCAGTGACCAATGGCGACCTTTCCGGTTTCCATTTTTCGGTTTGGGGCGTCACGTCGGGCGTGATCGCGGGCTTTTGTGGCGCGTCGCTCGCGGTGTTTAGCCGGATAGCAACCAAGACGGTCCACCCGCTGGCTGTCACGTTTTGGGGCCTTGTTTTTGGCGGTGCGGTTATGGCGGCTATCGCGGCTCCGTGGCCAGATGTCGCCGCGGCAATGTCGCCACAGCTGCTGCTGTTGTTCTTTGGTTTTGGACTCATCCCCACAGCCGTGGCCTATGTCTTATATATGCAGGGTCTGTCCATGGGGCTCGAGACGTCGAAAGTTCCCGTCGTAATGTCATTCGAGACGGTCGTCACCGTACTGCTGGGCATTGGTGTCTACGCCGAGCCCGCCGGCGCGATCAAGGTCCTGGGCATCGTGCTGGTGCTCGCGTCCATCCTGATCATGAACACCGACTTCTCCAGGCTGCGCAACAGCGTCATTGTCAAACGTATTGTCGAGAGCATGACCTTTAAGCCCAACGCGTGGTGGACCGAAAAATCTCAGGACATGGATCTGTTTAAGGAACGCACTGGCATCGCGCTGGAGCCCACCGTGCAGGAAAGCCCCTGGTACTTCGTGCGATAGAGGATTGTGCACGGCGTCTGGCCTGGGGTTATCCAGCCAGCGCCGGCCTATCCAGCCCCAACGTTTCAAGTACGTTAAACCCGTCAACGGTCGATTTTCACCCGCGAACGGTCTTTATACTAATTAGCAATATAAGCAACGTATAAGACGTTATAATGACCATATCGAAAAGGAGGAGGCAAGATGAATCAGATCATTCTCGCATCTCATGGCGGCCTGGCCGCAGGCGCCAAAGACACGCTCGAGATGGTTCTCGGCGACGTGTCGAACGTCCACGTCGTGTCGCTTGCTCGTGACGACAAGGAGCCCATCACCAACAAGGTGGACGCCATGATCGCCACGTTCAACGCGGACGACACCGTCTATGTGCTGACCGATATGCTCGGCAGCTCGGTCAACAACAGCATGGTCGAGCTTTCCAAGAACGGCACGAAGTTCACGGTTGTCAGCGGTTTCAATATTCCGCTGGCGCTGACGCTCGCTATGAGCCCCGCCCCCATCAAGGGTGCCGAGCTCGCGGCCCTCATCAACGAGGCCCGCACCGGTCTGACCAACCCCAACGCACCGGTCGAGGCCGTCGCGGCTCCCGCCAAGAAGGCCAAGGCGTCCCGTCACAGCTCCGGTCCCGCCAAGATCGTCCTCGCACGTCTTGACTACCGTCTGCTGCACGGCCAGGTCGTCTTTACCTGGACCACCAAGGTTCAGGCCGAGCGCATCATCGTCGTCGACAACGCTGCCGCCAACGATGAGATCAAGAAGGGCGCTCTTAAGCTGGCCAAGCCCCAGGGCGTGCGCCTGAACGTCTTCACCGTCGAGCGTGCCCTCGCCAAGATGGACAAGCTCAACACCCTCGGCGAGCGCGTCATGTTTGTCTTTGGCAACACTGCCGAGATGCTGCAGTTCTGCCAGGGTTACAAGCTCGACGCCATCAACCTGGGCGCCACCGCCAACCACGACGGTGCCGATCAGATTGGCGGCAAGGACAGCTCCGTCTTCTTCGACGCCACCCAGAAGGCCGACGTCAACCAGTTGCTCGACATGGGCATTAAGCTCTACGTCCAGCAGACCCCTACGTATCAGAGCGTCGACATCGACGCCAAGCTGTAATCAACCAGGCTTTTGCCTGACTGAAAGGAGAAGGGTATGAATACGTTCATCAGTGCGGTGCTCGTCGGCCTCGTCGGCGTGTTCTGCATGTGGGACTCCCGCCTGCTCGGTCGTCTTAACTTCGAGCAGCCCCTCGTTGGCGCTACGCTCGTCGGTCTGCTGCTGGGCGATGTGCCCACCGGTCTTGCCGTCGGTGCCGCCGTCGAGCTCGTGTCCATGGGCCTGGTGCAGGTCGGCGCCGCCGTTCCGCCCGATATGGTCCTGGGCGGCATCGTGGCCGCTGCCTTTGCGTGCCTGACCGATGCTTCCGCCGAGACCGCCATGACGATCGCCATCCCGGTCGCCGTCCTGGGTCAGCTCCTCGGCATCGTGTTCCGTTCCATCATCGCCGTCCTCACCCATGTGGCAGATAACGCGATTGATAACGGAAAGTTCAAGACCGCCTACCGTATACACATCTGCGCCGGCTCCGGTTTGTACGCCATCATGTACTTCCTGCCGATCTTCCTCGCCGTCTTTGTTGGCACCGACCTGGTTCAGGCCATCGTCAACATGGTTCCCGAGTGGCTGTCCACTGGTCTTAACGTTTCGACCAAGATCATGACCGCCTACGGCTTGGCCCTGCTGCTCACCATGATGATCAAGAAGGGTATGACTCCGTTCCTGTTCATCGGTTTCCTGCTCGCCGCTTACCTCAACCTGTCCGTCATCGCGGTCGCTCTGATCGGTGTGTGCCTGGCTGTCGTCTTCATGGGCTTCAAGTTCAACGGTTCCCATGCAGCCGCCGGTGTCGATTCCGACTACGATCCGCTCGAAGACGACGAAGACTAAGGAGGAACACACTATGGCAACCGCAACCAAGGACGTGTCCCTGAACAAGAAGGTCAGCCAGTTCTTCTGGCGCTCCTGGGCCATCCAGGCCTCTTGGAACTACGAGCGTCAGATGAACATGGGCTTCCTCTACGGTATGGTTCCCACGCTCGATCGCCTCTATCCGGACGAGTCCGACCCCAAGCAGCTTGCTGCTAAGAAAGAGGCTTACCACCGTCACATGGCGTTCTACAACTGCACCCCGCAGACGAGCGCTTTCATCCTGGGCCTCGCCGCCTCCATGGAGGAGGAGTACGCCAAGGATCCCGAGAACTTCAACCCCGATTCGATTAACGCGGTCAAGACCTCCCTTATGGGCCCGCTTTCCGGCATCGGTGACTCCTTCTTCCAGGGCACCATCCGCGTTATCGCCTTTGGCTTGGGCGTTCAGCTGGCTCAGCAGGGCTCCATCATGGGCCCGATCCTGGCCCTTCTCATCTCCATCGTCCCCTCCGTGCTGATTACTTGGTTCGCAGCCAAGATGGGCTATCAGGGCGGCCACGAGTACCTGAGCAAGCTTCAGGGCGGCGACCTCATGGAGAAGCTCATGTATGTCTGCGGCATCGTGGGTCTTATGTCCGTGGGCGGCATGATCGCCACGCTGATCGGCGCCACCACCCCGCTGCAGTTCGCTGACGGCACCGTCGTTATCCAGGACATCCTGGACAGCATGATGCCCCAGATGATCTCCCTTGGCCTCACCGGCCTTATGTACTGGCTTATCAAGAAGAACGTCAACACCGGTTGGCTTCTCGTGATCGCCATCGTGGGCGGCATCGCCCTCTCCGCGGTCGGCATCCTGGCCTAGTCGCGACTAAGCGCCTAACCGCTTTCCCCCGGGGGCCTGCCTGGCATCCCATACCCCAGGCAGGCTTCCATCCCTAAATGTGTCAAAGGGCAGTCCCTTTGACACATCCTCAACGGACCGGCGACTCGGTCCAAATCACGGTAACCCTGCGAGCGCCCGGCAATGTGGCGCCGCAAAAATTGAAAGGAATGTGTCAGATGTACGAGATCGACCTTAACCTCCCTAAGCAGATCGTCGCTGACGTCCTGTCCAACCACGAGATCCACAGCGTCGCCTTCGTCGGCTGCGGTGCCTCCATGTCCGACCTTTACCCCGCCAAGTACTTCCTGGCCAACAACACGGACAAGCTGAACGTTCAGATCTTCACCGCTAACGAGTTCAACTACGACACGCCTTCCTGGGTCAACGAGCACACCTTCGTGATCACCTGCTCCCTCGGTGGCTCCACGCCCGAGACCGTCGAGGCCAACAAGACCGCCAAGAAGCACAACTGCCCGGTCGTCTCCCTCACCAACAAGGCTGGCTCCGCTCTGACCGTCGACGCTGACTACGTCATCGTTCACGGCTTCCACGCCAACTTCGCTGCCAAGTGCGAGAAGCCCGGCTACGCCATCGCTCTTGCTGTCGAGATCCTTCAGCAGACCGAGGGCTATGACCACTACGAGGACATGATCACCGGCCTCACCAACGTCTTTGAGCTCTGCGAGAACGCTGCTCAGTCCTGCAAGAAGCTCGCCAAGAAGTTCGCCGAGGACTTCAAGGACGACAAGATGATCTACTTCATGGCTTCCGGTGCCTCCGAGAAGATGGCTTATTCTCACGCCGCCTTCCTGTTCACCGAGATGCAGTGGATCGACGCCGCCGCCTACAACACCGGTGAGTACTTCCACGGCCCGTTCGAGGTTTCCACCGAGGGTAAGCCCTACGTCTTCTTCATGTCCGATGGCGCTACCCGTCCGATGGACGCCCGCGCCCTCACCTTCCTTAAGCGCATGGGCGCCAAGGTCGCTCTGATCGACTCCAAGGACTACGGCCTGGCTGACGCCGTGCCCGCGAGCGTCGTCACCTACTTCAACCCGCTGCTGCACCTCGCCGTTATGCGCGAGTACGGCAACCAGATCGCCGAGGCCCGTCAGCACCCGCTGACCATGCGTCGCTACATGTGGAAGCTTTCCTACTAATCACAAGTAAGTAGACCTTACGGGTTGATTGAGAGGGGATGGGGTTTGCGCCCTGTCCCCTTTTTTGCTCTGGGGAGGGCGTGTCTGCCGCGTCATAAAACCCCAGATAAAACCTACCAAAATAAACCTGTCCCTTTTTGGCAGGTGGGAGGAGATGCGTATGATCAAGGCAGTGCTGTTTGATATGGACGGCGTGCTGGTCGATACCGAGTGGTTCTACAACCGTCGTCGCGTGGCGTTTATGGAAGAGAAGGGGTTCCACTTTGACGAGATTCCCGATCTTTCGGGGTCTAACGAGCCTGCCATTTGGGAGGCGCTGGTGCCCGACGATATTGAGCTGCGTGAGCGTCTGCGCGTGGAGTACAAGCAGGTCTACAGCCCGGACCATCCCGTTCCGTATACCGAGCTGCTCAACGAGCAGACGGGGCCGGTGATGCGTGAGCTGCACGAGCGCGGCGTGAAGTGCGCCATCGCGAGCTCGTCCTATCGCGAGCTCATTGACGAGCTGGTGGAAATTGCCGGTATCGCCGACGTGCTGGACTACACCATCAGCGGCCACGAGTGCAGTGCGTTTAAGCCCGACCCCGAGATCTACCTGCGTGCCATGGAGGCGCTGGGGGTGGAGCCTGCCGAGTGCCTGGTTATCGAGGACTCGCCTTTGGGCATCGAGGCCGGCAAGCGCTCCGGCGCCCGAGTCCTGGCGCTGCGTCCGCACGAGGGCGTCAACCTGGACCAGTCCGCCGCCGACACCATCATCGACAACCTGACCGACATCCTACCTGCCATTTAGGGACAGGTTTATTTTGGCAGGTTTTATCTGGGCAAACGCCGAATTCGCCGTGAAGGGACCGCTCTCTTCACGGCGTTTTTCTTTTGAGCGGCCTCACGGTCCTTCTGATGGTTGTCGAGAGAGGGTGAATTGAAGCGCCCCCGCACGCTCCATGCTACAATCGCGGGCACGCCTCACAACTATATCTGCCTTCGAAAGGAGCCTCCGTGGCGAACGCCATCGATCAGCTCACGGACCGCGTGCTCGTGCTCGGCCGCCTCACCATCGTTCGCCGTGCCATTACTGCCGTGGCGGTCACCATTTCCGCCGTTCTCCAGACATTTCTGATCCAGGCGTTCATTCAACCCGCCGACCTGCTTCCGAGTGGTCTTACCGGCGTCGCGGTCCTGCTCGATCGCGTTACCTCGCTCGGCGGCGTTCGAATCGACATCTCGCTCGGCATGCTCGCGCTCAACATCCCCGTGGCGCTCCTATGCTGGAGCGGCATTAGCAAACGCTTCGTCATCTTCTCGATGATGCAGGTCGTGCTCTCGTCGCTGTTCCTCAACATCTTTCACTTTTCCCCGTTTTTGGGCGACAAGATCATGCTCATCATTTTTGGCGGCGTGGTCTCGGGTCTGGGCGCTGCCATCGCGCTCAAGTCCGGTGCGTCCACCGGCGGCACCGACTTTATCGCGCTGTGGGTCTCCAACCACACGGGCAAGACTATCTGGGGCGTCATCTTTGGTTTCAACTGCTTTATCCTGGCGATTTTTGGCTTTATGTTTGGTTGGGACAACGCGGCGTACTCTATCGTGTTCCAGTTTATTTCGACCAAGACCATCGACAGTTTCTATCGTCGCTACGACCGCGTGACGCTGCAGATCACGACGCGCAAGGCGGACGAGGTCATGACCGCCTATGTTGACCATTTTCAGCACGGCATTAGCTGCGCCGAGGTCATCGGCGGATACAGCCGCGAAAAGATGTACCTGCTGCACGCCGTTGTCTCGACCTACGAGAGCCAGGACATTATCAAGCTGGTGTGCGACATTGATTCCGGTGCCGTGATCAATGTGTTTCACACGCTCAACTTTGTGGGCGGCTGGTGGGGCGGTCATGTCGACGAGCCCATGCCCACGGCCGTACCTGATCCCGACAAGCCCGCGCGCATGGCCAGCAGGCAGGCGCGCCTCAGCGAGCAGGACAGCCTGCAGCAGGACGACGGCAGGTAGGGTATTGGCATTTTGCCGGCCTGGCGCAACCCTTCCGTATGAGCCCCTCGAAAGCCTCGCTGCTTTCGAGGGGCTTTCGTTTTCCCAGATAAAACCTACCAAAATGAAGCTGTCGCTTTTTGGTAGGGAGGGTGTATCGTTTTATCATTATGAGGTAACATGAAACTAGACGTTATATACGTATTAGTTATTTCGATATTTCGATAAGAGTGATCAGATATGCCCGCGCCCAAAAATGCACCGCTTTACCAGCAGATTTACGACGAGATCAAGGATGCGATCGAGAAAGGTGTTTATGCACCCAAGGAGCGTATTCCGTCCGAGCTTGAGCTAGCCGAGCAGTACGACGTGAGCCGCATTACGGTGCGCCGCGCCGTCGAGGAGCTGTGCTCCGATGGCTACCTGGTTAAGCAGCAGGGCCGTGGTACCTTTGTCTCCACGCCGCACATCAATCGTCAGTTCCACGCTTCGACGCTTCAGACGTTTACCGCGCTGTGTGCCAGCAACGGCATGAAGGCGGGCGCGCATGTGGTCGATCGCCAGATTGTGCCGGCACGTCAAAACGAGATGGAGTTCTTTGGCCTGCAGAAGGACGCGCTGCTGCTGCATATTAAGCGCGTGCGTACAGCCGACGGCGAGCCCATCTTTGAGGAGAACATCTTTGTGCCGTTTGACGCCTACCGTGAGCTGTTGACGGCCGATCTTGAGGACAAGTCGATTTTTGCCGAGGTCGAGCGTGTTGGCGGAACGCCGATTGTCTCGGTTGGCTACCGCACGGTCGAGGCCGTTCGTGCCAATACCGAGCAGGCAGCCGAGTTGGGCATTGCTCCGCACGATCCGCTGCTCAACCTGCGTGCCAGCTTTACCGGTCCCAATGGCGAGCCGGTCCTGATGGGTAAGCAGTACTACGTGGGATCGCGCTACGTTATGGTCATGTAGGGTTGGTTCCGCCGTTCTGACGAACGGCGGATCGGTCGACGCTGCTCCTTTGGTTACGCGGTTTTACCAAACCGCGTAACGGCTCGACGCTGCAAACGCCCCTAAGCGGCAATCTGCAGAATGAGCGTGGAAAATATTCCGTTTTTGGCTTGGTGACGGGCTCAAAGTGGGAGATTATCCACGCTCATCCTGAAAGTGTCCAAAAATCCACGCTCGTTCGCCTTGGATTACGTTGCCCGTGGCCGATGGCGGCGCGGCACCGGTCCGCGTGGCGGCGTATAATCGGCGGCAGATGACTTGGACGTTAGGAAACCATGACCGATAGCATGCAGCAGATGGCGCTCGACACGCTCGGCGCCTATTTTGGCTACACCTCGTTTCGCCCGGGACAGGACCGCATGGTCGATGCAATTCTTGCCGGTCGCGATGCGTTGGGTGTTATGCCCACGGGCGCCGGCAAGTCCATTTGCTACCAGGTGCCCGCGCTCATGCTGCCCGGCATCACCTTTGTGGTGAGTCCGCTGCTGTCGCTTATGGAGGACCAGACCCGTGCGTTGCTCGCGGCGGGTGCGCGACCCAGCTATCTCAACTCCAGCCTTACCCCGGCCCAGCAAAACACCGTGCTCAAGCGGGCGCGCGAGGGCCGCTATCAGCTTATGTACGTGGCGCCCGAGCGCTTGCTTGAGCCGCGTTTTTTGGCCTTTGCGCAGGAAGCTGCGGCCGAAGGCGGCATCGGCGTGCCGCTCGTGGCCATTGACGAGGCCCACTGCGTGAGCCAATGGGGCCAGGATTTCCGCCCCGCCTACCTGCAGATTCGCGAGTTCATCGATTCCCTGCCGCAGCGCCCTATCGTGGCAGCCTTTACCGCTACGGCGACCGAGCGTGTGCGCGCGGACATTCAGCAGATGCTCGGCCTGCAAAACCCCGCGACGGTGGTGACGGGCTTCGATCGCAAGAACCTCTACTTTGGTTGCGAGGAGATGGGCGACAAGGCCAAGACCGCCTGGGTGCGCGACTATGTGATTGCGCATTCGGGCGAGAGCGGCATCGTGTATTGCTCGACCCGCAAGACGGTCGATGCGCTGGCGGGCGAGCTTGCCGGGGCGCTGGGCCCCAGCGGCATTCGCGTTGGCCGCTACCATGCCGGCATGGGCAACGACGCCCGTCGTCAAAGCCAGCGCGCCTTTATCGACGACGATATTCAGGTGATGGTTGCCACCAATGCCTTTGGCATGGGTATCGACAAGCCCAACGTGCGCTACGTGATTCATAACAACGTGCCCGAGAGCATCGAGGCCTACTACCAAGAGGCAGGTCGCGCCGGTCGCGATGGCGACCCGGCAAGCTGCCACTTGCTGTGGAACGGTAACGATTTTCGCATGCGCCGCTTTTTAATCGACCGCGGCGATGCCGCCGATGAGGCGCTTGACGACGAGCAGCGCGCGTGGGCGCTCCAGAATCGATATCGTCTGCTCAGCCAGATGGAGGGCTATTGCAATACCACCGGCTGCCTGCGCGAATATATGTTGCGCTACTTTGGCGACGAGGCCGCGGCCGAGCATGCTGCCGCGGCTGGTGCGGGCGCCACCGCCACGGACGAGGCCGAGGGCTGCGGCAACTGCAGCAACTGCCTCACGCAGTTCGAGGTCGAGGACGTCACCGATATGGCCCGCGCCGCTGTGCGCTATGTGGCCACGCGACCCATGCGCTTTGGCAAGTCGCTCATCGCCGACGTGCTCCACGGCGGCAACACCGAGCGCATTCGCCAGATGCATCTGGACGAGGACCGCGGCTACGGTGAGCTGTCGAGCGAATCGGTCGGGCGTATCAAGGACATCATCGGCCAGCTGTGCGGCCGCGGTTATCTGGCTACCTCGCAGGGGCAGTACCCGGTCGTGGGGCTGGGCCCGCGTGCCACCGAGGTCGAGGATGAGGCGTTTGCCTTTACCGTCAAGCGTCGTGCGTCCAGGCGCAAGGCCTCGGCCCGTGCCCGCCGCGCGGTGGATCTGCTGCGTGAGGAGGCCGAGCTAGATCAGCGCCCGCGCGTGGGTGACGATGCCGAGCTGTTCGAGCGCCTGCGTGCCCTGCGCAAGGAGATTTCGACCGAGCTGGAGATGGCGCCGTACATGGTCTTCTCTGACAAGGCCCTGCGCGGCCTGTGCCGCCTACGACCTCAGACACGCGACGAGCTTATCCAGGTCAACGGTATTGGCGAGAAAAAGGCCGATGCCTTTGGCGAGCAGTTTATGGCGGCGATTGAAGAGTTTGAGTCCGAGCATGCACGGGATGGAGCGTAATGATGGCATCCGACGATAAAACCGAGCGCACTGAGGTGTCCGCCGTGCCGCTGTACCAGCAGGTTATGGACGACCTAAAGGGCGAGATCGCGCGCGGCGTGTACGCATCCGGCTCGCGCATTCCTTCCGAGATGGAGCTCGCGAAGTACTACGGCGTGGGACGCATCACCGTGCGCCGCGCCGTCGAGGAGCTGTCGCGCGCGGGGTATCTCAACCGCCAGCAGGGGAGGGGCACGTTTGTGTGTGCGCCCAAGCTCAAACGCAAGATTGTCCAGAAGGGTGACGTTCAGAGCTTTTCCGAGGGTTGCGCCGCCAACGACATGGTGGCCGGAGCACGCCTGGTGTCGCGCACGGTGGTTGCGGCGACGCGCGAGGACGCGGCGTTTTTTGGTGTGGAACCCGGCTGCGAGCTCATCGTTGTCGAGCGCGTGCGCACGGCAGACGGCGTGCCCGTCATGCTCGAGAACAACGCCTTTGTGCTGGCCGACCATCCCTATCTGCAGACGCTTGCCGACAAGGACCTCACGGACAATTCCATCTTTGCGCTCGTTGCCGAGCATTCGGGCCGCGCGCCGCTCAAGTCCGACCCCTGTACGGTGGAGATTGCGCTTGCCGATGCTCAGGCGGCCTCGCTGCTGGAGGTGCCGGTCGGCGAGCCGCTCTTCTATATGGAGGCGTACTTTACCGATGCGGACGAGCGGCCCTTGCTGCTCGGACGCCAAAAGATCGTGGGCTCGCGCTACGTGTTCGACATCTAACGTCCACAGATAGAACAACATAGAACAAGTTTGGTGAAATGACTTCACGTGCATCGTCGTGCGTGCTATAAATAGGACAACATAGAACGACAGCAGGTACGAGCTGCCGTCGTCCAAAGCCGCCACACAAGGAGGAACATCACCGTGAACGCACACGATCTGGTTCAGGAAATTATCGAGCGCAAGGGCAAGATTGAGAACGTCTTTTGGATCGCCTGCGGCGGTTCGATGATCGACCTGATGCCGGCCAACGAGCTACTCAAGCGCGAGGCCACCACGTTTACCTCGACGGTCTACACGGCACGCGAGTTTTGCCTGATGGCTCCCAAGAGTCTTGGCGAGAAGTCACTCGTCATCGCCTGCAGCCACAGCGGCAACACGCAGGAGGTCGTCGACGGCTGCGAGATGGCGCTGGCCGCCGGCGCCGAGGTTGTCGCCCTCACCGACTGCGAGGGCTCCAAGATCGATAACGGCAAGTGGACCACCTGGGTCTATCCGTGGGGCGAAGGCGTGCCGCAGGCCGAGGTGCCGCAGGGCATCGGCGCCCTGATGGCTGCCGAGCTGCTCGACCAGCAAGAGGGTTACGAGGCGCTTGCCGACATGTACGCCGGCCTTAAGCAGATGGATGCGCTGCTGCCCGCTGCCCGCGAGAAGGTCAACGCCGAGCTAGGCGCCCGTTTTGCCGAGCTCTGCCAGCAGCACAAGTTCTTCTATATCCTGGGTTCCGGCCCCAACTTTAGCCAGACCTACGCCATGGCCATCTGCTCGCTCATGGAGATGCAGTGGCAGCACTGCTGTTACATCCACTCCGGCGAGTATTTCCACGGCCCGTTCGAGGCCACCGAGCCCGGCGTGTTCTATTTCGTGCAGCTCGGATCGGGCGAGTGCCGCCCCATGGAGGAGCGCGCGCTTGCATTCCTCAACACGCACACCGATACGGTCATGGTGCTCGATGCGCTCGAGTACGGCGTGGGCGAGGTGCCCGCCAGCGTGCGTTCGTTCCTGGAGCCGATCTTCTTCTATGCGATGAGCTGCGAGTTGCGCGCCGCCCGCGGCAAGGTGTTCGACCACAGCCCCGAGGTCCGTCGCTACATGGGCATCGAGCAGTACTAAGTAGCTGGGAAAGCAATCTTTTACGACGGGGCCTTCACCAAACGAGGGTCCCGTTTGCGTCGCGGCACCCCGTCCCAGCTGTCTGATAACGAAGTCAAATACTTTCCCCAGAAGTGAACGACCTATTTTGGACCCCTGAAGCATCCGCACTTTTTGGCGCCAAAACCGCAGGAAAATCTCGATGAAACCGCAGGAAATAGCAGCTGAAAAGTGTCGATGCTTCGGGGGTCCGATTTTGCTCGCTCACTTTGCGGGAAAAGTATTAGACCTGAATCTGCGAGCGTGTCGCGTGAGCCAAAAAAGCGGGCCGTGCCGGGGATTTCCGGCACGGCCCGCCCTGCATTGCGTCCGTTATGAGCGAGTTGCCGCGTCAACCGGCGAACTACTTTGCGTCGTAGGCCTCGGCATCCCACCAGTCGAGCTGGGCGATGTTGTCGCGAATGTGCTGGCAGCTCTTGTGGAAGCCCTCGAGCTCGTGCTCGGAAAGGTCGAGCGTGTAGACCTCCTCGACGCCCTCGGCGCCGATCACGCACGGCAGGGAGGTGAAGATGCCCTCCTCGCCATACTGGCCGGTCATGAGCGTGGAGGCCGAAAGCACGGCATGCTCGTTGTGCAGCACGGCGGCGCAGACACGCGCAGCGGAGTTGGCGACGGCGTACTCGGTGCACTGCTTGCCCTGGTAGGTCACATAGCCGCCCTTGCGCGCGAGCTCCTCGACCTCCATGTGGTCAAAGGCGTACTTGTCGGGGTTTTCGGCCTGAAGCTCGTTGAGGCTCTTGCCGGCGATGGTTGCGGCCTTAAAGGCGGCCAGCTGGCTAAAGCCATGCTCGCCGATCATGTAGGCGTCGATGGACTTGGGGCTCACACCGACCTTCTTGGAGATCTCGGTGCGCAGGCGGGCGGAGTCCAGACCGCAGCCCGAGCCGATGATCTTCTTGGGATCGTAGCCGGTCAGGTGCCACAGCTCGGTGCACACGACGTCGCAGGGGTTGGAGATGCTCACGAAGATGCCGTCAAAGCCGGCGTCGACGATGCGCTTGGCAAAGGTGCGGGCGGCGTCGGTGGTAAAGAACAGCTCGCCGTCGCGGCTGCCGGCGGCCAGCGCAACCTTGCCGGCGGCGTTGACGATGACGTCGCAGCAGGCCAGCTCCTCGTAGTGGTCGTAGCAGTTGACGATCTTGGTGTTATACGGGACAAACGAAAGGGAGTCGCGCAGGTCCTGGACCTCAGACGTCACCTTGGCCTCGTTGATATCGCACAGGTACAGCTCGTCGGCAATGCCCTGCATAAGCAGGCTGTTGGCGACATGTGCTCCTACGTGGCCCTGGCCGACCACACCGATCTTACGCGTCTGGTACATATATGTATCCTTTCGGCCGAGTTTTTCGCGTCGAACCATTGTAGCGTCCTGCGCCCACTTTGCTAGGCTAAAGCGCCGTAGATTCTTGGGGCATGCCGTAATCTCTACTTTTGGAGTGATTTGGGCCGCTGACGGCATCGCGGGGCGATGTGCTCGCGCGGATGGGGCCGCTCGTTGTACCATAGCTGCAACTGACTCGTAAGGAGCATCCATGCCCATTCGTATTCCCGACGCCCTTCCTGCTGCTGCGCAACTCGAGAGCGAGAACATCTTTGTCATGACCGAGTACCGCGCACTGCATCAGGACATCCGTCCGCTGCGCGTGCTCATCCTCAACCTCATGCCCACCAAGATCGCCACCGAGACGCAGATCATGCGCAAGCTCTCCAACACGCCGCTGCAGGTGGAGGTGGACCTGCTACGCACCAAGACGCACGAGGCCACGCACGTGAGTGCCGGCCACCTGGAGACGTTCTACCGTACGTTCGACGACATCCGCGACATCCACTACGACGGCCTGATCATCACGGGCGCGCCGGTGGAACAGATGCCGTTCGAGGAGGTCGACTACTGGCCCGAGCTCTGCCAGATCATGGACTGGTCTACCACGCACGTGCACTCTACGCTGCACATTTGTTGGGGCGCGCAGGCGGGGCTCTACCATCATTACGGTATCCAGAAGCACGACCTGCCGGCCAAGGCGAGCGGCGTGTTCGAGCATCATCTGGTGAAGCCGCAAAGCCCGCTGGTGCGCGGCTTCGACGACCGCTTCTATGCCGTGCACTCGCGCAACACCGATGTGCGCCGCGAGGATGTGGAGGCCGAGCCGCAGCTCGAGGTCGTGGCCGTATCCGACGAGGTGGGCCTGTACATCGTCAAGTCGACCGACAGCCGTCGCTTTTTTGTCTTTGGCCATCCGGAGTACGACACCGACACGCTACGCCTGGAGTACGAGCGTGACGTGAAGCGCGGACTCAACCCGGAGGTGCCGGCGCATTACTTCCCAAACGACGACCCCACGGCCGAGCCGCTCAACGTCTGGCGCAGCCAGGCTCAGCTGCTCTACACCAACTGGCTCAACTACTACGTCTACCAGACCACGCCCTACGACCTAGCCCGCGCTGGCGAGGAGCACTAGGTCGCGGTCGTGGCCGTGACTGCCGCCGTGGCCGCCGCGTGACGAGCGTGGAAATCCGGACACACGAGCGTGGATAATCGGACGTTTGCAACGTGAGCGTGGATAATCTCCCGTTTTTGGCTCACAAGGGGTCTCAAAGCGGGAGATTTTCCACGCTCATTTTTTCTGCAGCTGCCGTACCGTCGGCATCATCACACGTTGAGTACATGCGGACTACATCGCAAACTAGGTAGTTTCGAGCCACAGCATATTTTCTTTCAATGAAGTCGGTGGCTTTTGAGGCTCAAAATGTGGAGACAGGGACCTCTCGACAACCGTTCTACCTGCAGATATAAGCCATTGGCCTAAAACATCCAAAACCGTCAGGCATTTGGTCAGCATCTGGACAGCATTTGGTCAGACTTCGCATGAAACCGTCTGGTACGTTTGCGCCGTTCCAAGAGTTTGGGGGCGACATGGCAAACATAACGGCGAATCAAAGACTCACAAGTCACATTGAAGCATGCGAGCAGCAGACGAGCTGCGTGTACGCGCGCACGACGGCGGAGGCAAAGCAGATTGAACGGCGGGTGGCGGCGGGAAGTCTCAAGGTGGTCATGCCGGGACTGTATGCGCGTCCGGAATACTGGTCCGAGCTCAAGTTTCGGCAGCGTTATCTGCATCGGGTGCGGGCGCTTGCGCAAAAGCACCCCGACTGGACGTTTTGCTCCTATACGGCGGCCGTTGTCTATGGCCTTTCGGTTTCGCATGCCAATTTGACGCACATCCATATCGCCGCGATGCCGGCGCAATCGACGACGCCAGGCTCTCAAGTCGTTCGCCATCGGTATGCTTATCGGACACGGGCCAGCGAGATGGATATTGCCGTGACCGATATCGATCAAACGATTGCGGATTGCCTGGTCGATGCATCGTTTGTCGAAGGGCTGATCATTGCGGACTCGGCGCTCCATGAGCAGCTTTTGTCGAAGGAGCATCTTGTTGAGACGGTCGACAGGCTTGGCTTGAATCGTCGCGGTGTTGTGACGGCGCGCAGGGTCGCGCGGTGTGCCGACGGCTTGTCGGAAAACGGCGGCGAGTCCAAGGCGCGTGCGCTGATGATCGAGCGCGGCTGGCAGGTTCCGGAGCTGCAAGTTGAGCTGTTCGATCCGGTTGAGCCGGGAAGGCCGTATCGCGTTGACTATTTGTGGCGCGTGGGTGACCGGTTGATTATTGGGGAGTTCGACGGATTCGTTAAAAGCGAGAAGGCGGCGGAGGAGGGCAAGCTCGCAAAGGCGCAATTTGACGAGCGCCAGCGCGAGTCGAGGCTTTCGATGCTCGATAACTGCAAGATTGTGCGCTTGTGCTGGGATGACCTAAGGGATCCGACAAAGCTCGATCGCAAGCTCAAGGTTGCCGGCGTGCCGCGTGCCTGCTGAGACGGTTACAGGGTGTTAGGCTGCACGAGCGTGGAAATCCGGACGGATGAGCGTGGGAATTTAGACGTGATTTGGTTGAGCGTGGATTTTCGGACACACGAGCGTGGATTATCGGACGTTTGAATAATGAGCGTGGATAATCTCCCGTTTTTTGCCCCCGAACAGGCCCAAAGTGGGAGATTTTCCACGCTCATTTTTGTGGGGTGCAGCGTGCCAGCCGTTAGGCGCTGATGATGTGGGGTAGCGGCAGGTCGTGGGCGTCGGTGGGGATGTGGTCGACGCGCTGTTCGTCAAAGGCGATGCCGACGATTTGACATACGGGCGAGAGCATGGGCAGGTAGCGGTCATAGCAGCCGCCGCCGTAGCCTAGGCGCGTGCCGGTGCGGTCGAATGCTACGAGCGGCACGACGATCATGTCGAGAGCTTCGGCAGGCACGATAGGGAAGCGGCTGCTGTCGATGTCCGTGGCCGCAAAGGCCCGCGTGGGGTGGGCGATAAACGGAGCCGCGTCCGCGTCGCCGGCAGCAACTGCCCGCATACACATGCGCTGGCCACAAGCTGCGGCGTCTGTTGCCGAGAGCATGCACGGATAGGCCACGCGCCAGCCACGTTTGGCGGCAGCTGCGGCAAACGCGGCTGAGTCGACTTCGGAACCCATCGCGGCATAGACGGCAACGGTGTGCGGCGCCGCGGCATCCAAGCGGCCCAGCAGCTCAACCAGCCGCGCACAGATATCAGCAGACTTCGCCGCCCGCCAGTCCAAATCAAGAGCATCGCGCCGAGCAATCACCGCCCGCCGCAACTCAGCCTTGTCCATCCCGGCTTCCTCTCCCAAACCTACCAAAAAGGGACAGGTTTATTTTGGCAGGTTTTATCTGGGCAAATGTCGAAACCACCACAAAGGTGCCTGTCCCCTTTGTGGTGGTTTTGGCCCATGCGTTAACGCTATAACGCCGCGGCGATTGCTTCGGTCACAAACTTATTGAGTGACTCGCCCTTCTTTGCCGCCGCCAGTGCTGCCTGCTTGTGAAGCTCGGAGCCTGTTCTCACATTGAACGAGCCCTTAAAAGCCCGCTCTGGTTCCTTGCCCTTTTCGGCACAAAACTCAAGGTAATCGTCGACGGCGTCGTGGAAGCATTGCTCCACTTCTTCAGCCGTGGAGCCTTCAAATACGATTGCGTCCCTAATGCCGGCGACCATACCTGTTAGTACATGCTGCTCGGCATCGAACTCGACTGGGGCGAAATAGCCCTTGTATGCCAAAACGTTACTCATGACTGCCTCCGACATCCTGCAGAAATCGAACGATGTTTCGAATTGTCCCCGCCGTCAATTCGTCAGATGGATGAGGCGCGTGCATCACGAACATCCTGCCATCTGAGGGCCTGTAGAAGCGAATGCGCGATCCGGATGTCTTGCCTTTGCTGTCCATTTCAAAGCCATATGAGGCCATGACTTTTAAAAAATCGGCATACCGATACGTCGAAGGGCAGCTAAACAGTTGGGCGATGAGTTTATCGGCTCGAGTCATCCCGCCTCACATTCTGCAACTATATTCTAGTTGCAATTTAGATCCGATGCAATCACCCATACTATAGAACATGTGTACGTATAGAACAAGTGTTCGAACCACCACAAAGGTGCCTGTCCCCTTTGTGGTGGTTTTGCTTGCTGTGGCTAGCCCAGCAGGTCGATGACGTTAAAGCCGGCGTTGCTCTTTGCGATGACGTCGCGGCCGCCAAAGACGCAGGTGGGCGACTCGGCTGCGATGCGCGTCACGTCGGTGCCGAGCGAGCGCAGCTCACCGGGCGTGGCGGCGAGCATCTGGGCGCGGCGCTCCTCGCGTGCATGCGGGTCAAGCCCGGCCAGGTAGGTCGTGTTGCGGCGCTTGGTGAGCGCGTACGGCTTCACCGGCGCGTCCATGCCGCTCACGCAGCTCACGATAAAGCCCTCAAAGGCGGCCTCGTCGGGCTCAAAGCAGCCAAGCCATGCACCCGCGCGCTCCACGCGCTCAATCGAAGGATCGATCGCCGGGTCACGGTAGGTGTAGAACGCCGTCTGGCGCTCGCCGGCTGCGCGGAATCCGCAGCCGTACGCACCGCCCTTCACGCGGATCTCGTTCCACAGGTAGTCGTAGGAGAGCGCGTTGGCAGCCACGGCCCAAGCGCCTGTCACGTCGAGCCCCAAGCGACGCGGATCGCACGCACGCGCGGCAAAGCAGATGTCGCTGGGGATCACGAAAGCCTCGTGGCGGTCGCACGGCGCCGGCACCACGAGCGCGTCGCGGCCGGCACCATCGCCCGCACCCAGCCCCAGGTCGCCTGCGGCATCCCAGTACGCGTCAAAGTCCTCGTCGCTGCCGGTAAAGCTCGCCATGCAGCCATCGGCCACAAAGATGCGGCCTGCCAGTTCGGTAAGCTTGGCGCGCAGGTCGTCCAGGCGCTCGTCAAAGTGGTCGAGCAGATCGCGCAGGAACAGGTAGAAGTCCACGCCCGAAAGCTGCTCGCGCACCACGGCCGAAGGCGAGCTGTAGCTCATCGCGCGACCGAGCGCCGCCGAGTGACCGTTGTTGATAAAGCCCTGCTCAAGCCCAATGCGAATCTGCGTGAACACGTCGCGCACGCGGTCGGCGTCGGCATCTGCCAAAAGCGTGCTCGACCATACCTCGCGCGGCAGACTCGCCAGTGCATCAATCTTCTCGGACAGGGCGCCGGCGCTCACCAGCAGGTAGGGGCGCACGCCGTCCACGTCGGGTTGGGTCATGACTTCGGTCGTAAAACTCAAAAAGCCCAGCTTGCCAGCGAGCAAGTTGTCGAGTTCCTCGGCCGAGTGCTCGCGCGTGGGCAGCTGCTTAAGCAGGCGGCAGAGCAGCGTCACATAGGGCAGGTCCTCAAACGCGACGCAGCTCAGGTCGAAATACTGCATGGCGTAGGCCAGGCGGTTGGTAGGGATGTCGTGGCGCAGACAGACGATGGGCACGGTCGTGTCCACGACCAGCGGTGGTTCGGGGCGCGCCTCGCCAATGTCGGACACGCGCAGGCGCGGCAGCGTGGCCTTGTCCTCGGGCGTGTCCTCGGCTTCCTGCGCGGCACGCAGCGCGGCCGTGCGCTCGACCACGTCGGCCAGCTTGGAATCGGTCATGGCGTCGCGCTTGGCTGCCAGCTCGATGGCCTCGGCACCCTCCGAACCCTCGGCGGCGTCCACCGGCACCAGCTCGACGAGCGCCATGTGGTCGTTCTCCAGCACCAGCTCGCGCAGCAGGTCCTCAAAGTAGGTGCCGTCCAGCTCGCTACGCAGCTCCTCGTACACCGGGCCGTACTTGAGTGCCAGCGTCGCGGCGTCGTCATCGTAGAGCCAGGTGCTCAGCGCGTCGCACGCAATGGCCACGCCGTCGGCGATGCCGTAGTCGCGCTGGCGCAGATCGTATTCGTTGCTGCTGATGATGGCTTCCAGGCGCTCGCGCGGAACGCCGTGCTCGCACAGGTCGCGGCAGGCGTCCTGGAACACGCGGCGCAGCTCGCGCGCCACGCCGGGCTGCGCGTTTTGCAACATGATGAGCTCGTAGGGCTGCAGGCTCTCGGCCGCGGTGTAGCTCACCACGTTGCCGCCCAGGCCGGCGGCCAGAATGGCCTTCTTAACTGGCGCCTCGTTGGAGCCCAGCAGCGCCTCGAACAAGATGTCCGCTGCGATCGTGCGCTTGCGGTCGAGTGCGCTACCCAGCACAAGACCCAGGCCCACCAGGGCGTTCTCGGGCGTGGTGTCCATCTCGATGCGCTTGTACTCGCAGGTCACGGGCGCCTGTGCGCCCAGTGGATTGGGCGCCAGCGTGGACGGGTCCTCGCCGGCGGCAACGGCAGCGTGCATGCGGCGGCTCGCGGCACTCGGCTGCGACAGATAGCGCTCGTCCAAAAAGGCCAGCGCGCGGTCCACATCCAGGTCGCCGTAGAGCGTGATGTAGGAGTTGGAGGGGTTGTAGTGGCGCGCGTGCGTGTCCAGGAACTGCTCGTAGGTGAGCGCGGGAATCGCGCGCGGGTCGCCGCCGCTCTCGTGCGCATAGGCGGTGTCGGGATAGAGCGCGGCGTTGACGGCATCGTCCAGCACGCTCATGGGGTCGGACAGCGCGCCCTTCATCTCGTTGAACACCACGCCGTTATAACGCAGCGTGCCCTCGTGCAGGCTCGCGGCGCTGCTGTCGCCGTCGCCCTCCGGCAGGTCCAGTTCGTAGTGCCAGCCCTCCTGCTCAAAAATGGTGGGCTTGGTATAGATGGCCGGGTTGAACACCGCGTCCAGGTACACGTCCATCAGGTTATACAGATCCTGCTCGTTGGTGGTGGCAACGGGGTAGATGGTCTTGTCGGGGTAGGTCATGGCGTTGAGGAACGTCTGCATGGAGCTCTTGATCAGGTCGACAAACGGCTCCTTGACGGGAAACTTGGCCGATCCGCACAGCACCGAGTGCTCAAGAATATGGAACACGCCGGTGGAATCGGCCGGCGGCGTCTTAAAGCCAATGGCAAAGGCCTTGTTCTCGTCGTCGCACGCCAGGTACAGCAGACGAGCGCCCGAGGCAGTGTGTCGCAGCACGTAAGCGTCCGAGTCGAGCTCGGGCACGGCCTCGCGGCGCTCGACGGCAAAGCCGTGGCAGGTAGTGCCGGGCACCAGCAGTGCAGCGGCTGCGGCGCGCGGGTCGGTTGAGGTGGTGGGCATATGCAGTCTCCTTTGACGCCCCAGCGGGGGCGAATCGAGTCGAATCCTCGAGAGTATACCCATATGGGGCTGCGGTTCTGCGGCGAACTGGAGACGATGCTAGCGGATTGGGCGAAGGGCTCGCGTGCCCGCCGCACGAGCGTGGAAAATTGGACACTCGCCAAACGAGAGTGGATATTCGGACGGACGAGCGAGGATTTCCGGATACCTATCGAACGAGAGTGGATATTTGGACGGAATTTGCCGCAAAAGCCCCAAAAACCGTCCAAATATCCACTCTCGATATCCGACCGTCCGAAAATCCTCGCTCGTCCATCACTCGCGTATCTCTCGTCCCTCATTCGTCTCTAATATGAGAGATGACAGGAAGATGAGAGAAAAATATGAGAGATAACTGAGCAGCAAAGAGACAGGCAATCATGGTATTGTCTCAATACCGATTGTTCTACCAGCAAAAATATGTATAAATGAAGCAAATGGTAGACATTCCATCTCTATCTATCTCTTATCTCTAAGCCGAGAGATAGAGAGATAAATGAGAGATAATTACGAGAGATAACTGAGAGACGAGGGAAATCTATCCGCGGCATTCTCCGCAGGACCGAGCGAAAGGACGTGCAGATGAACGAAAACGAGCTGACCGGTCTGCTTGAGTCTTTAAGGCGTATGGGCTCGGATGATCTTAACGTCGAAGTGAAGGAGAGCGCCACGACGCTTTCCCGCGACGTATGGGAAACGGTGAGCGCATTCGCGAACACTGCCGGCGGAATCATCGTGCTCGGAGTGAGTGAGCGCGCAGGTTTTGTCCCGGTTGAGAACTTCGAGACCGAGAAAGTGCTCAACCAATTTGTGTCAGGCATGGGTGATGCGGGCGGTCGAGGAAAGCTGGCCAATCCGCCTAAATACACGATCGAGCGAGTGGAGCTTCAGGGCGTCATCGTTCTCGTCATTACGATTGAGGAGCTCGATCCGTCGAGCAAGCCCTGCTATGTCATAGAGCGGGGCGCCCAGGGCGGCAGCTACAAGCGCATCGATGACAAAGATGTGCCGCTTTCATCGACTGAGGTGCTCGCATTGGCGTCATACGGTCGAGCGACTCCGAGCGATCGCGACGCGGTGGCGGGTGCGGGCGCGGACAATCTCGACGAGACGCTGGTCGACCGTACGATAGATCGGGCTTTCTCGTTGACGCCCCGGGCAATGCGCGGCGCGCCGGACAAACAAACGAAGCTGGAGCGCCTAAATATCCTTGATTCCCAGGGCAATGTCACCAAGGCTGGACTCCTAGTTGTGGGCACCTACCCTCAGCAGTTCTATCCCAAGCTCTTCATTGACGTGGCTGTCCATGCGGGAACTCAGAAGGGCATGGCGGGGTCGCTGAGGTTCATGGACCGCACAATCTGTGAGGGAACGTTGGGCGAGATGATCTCGGATGCTGTCGCGACCGTCGCCAAGAATTTGCGGCGAACCTCGACCGTCCAAGGCGTCTCGCGTGTCGACTCGCTGGAGATTCCCGAGGAGGTTCTGCGCGAGGCAATCGCCAACGCCGTAATCCATCGAGAATACGGGGATCGGTTCTGTGGACAATCGATTGCCGTCGACGTCTTTGACGATCGTGTCGAGGTGACGAATCCTGGCGGCCTTTACGGGGGAAAGACTCGCGAGAACTTGTTTGACGGCAGCTCCCGATGCCGTAACGCGACGCTCGTGAAACTCATGTCGATTGTCCCGCTGCCGGATGGCGCAGGTTCGCCGGCTGAGGGCAATGGCTCGGGCATCCCGATGATGATCGATGCCATGCGCGCGCATGGTCTGGCCGAGCCCCTGTTCTGCCCGGGGTTCGATCGGTTCAAGGTCGTACTTTACCGTTCAAAGATCGAGCCGGTCGATCATGGCGGGGGCTTAATTGTGACGGCACTCAAACACTACGGCGAGCTGGGGACGCGTGAGCTGGCAGAACGTACGGGGCTTACGATTTCCCAGGTTAGGTCGCGCGTCAACGCGCTCATTAAGCAGGGTGAGCTTGAGCCGACGGCGCCGTCGACAAGCCGCAACCGCAAATATCGACTGTCAGAGCGCGTGGAATAAATGCGTTAGTGGACGAGGCGACCCAATAATCGACCCTCGATTGGCGCCCACTAAGGTTAAGCGGTTGTTGCCCAGTTGACGGTGATGCTAAAGACTCAGCTTACGCCGGCATGGCCCCGACCCCGTCCATCAAGAACAGCCTGAGAACCAGCTTGATGACATATCCCGGTTTGACTTCTGCCGCGTCAAAGACGTGGCGCTCGGCGAGCTCGCTGCAGTATGCGTAGATATCGCGGATAAGGTCCGCGCCCGAAAGCGTAAACATGTAGCCTGCGTCCGAAAGCGCATTGGGTGCGACTGGCAACTTGGCCATGTGGCAGAACGTTTGCAGGTCGGGCGCCATAACATTCTGGTAGTCGAGGTGGCCGTTGGCATCCTGTTCGGCAAGCTCCAATTGGCGCACAAAATCCAGTGCCGCCGCTAACACAAAGCTCGGCGTAGGCGCATTGACGTCCTGAGTGGTCGCCACAAGCCTGCCAGCCGCCTGCGTGACAAGCCAAGCGACCTCGCGCTGGCAACGCACGGCCTTGCGCGTAACCGGCTTGATGGACGAAGAAGAAACGCTCCCCTTAGGCGGATTCGAAGCAGCCATAAGACCCTCCCATGAACGACCCGGTCCAACAAGCCCGGATGAAACACGTGCTACATCAGTATACAGGGAAGTGGGGTAGCGGGGTACAAGCGCGCCAGCGGCAAACCGAGAGCATCAACGATGTGCCGATCGCGGAATGAGATCTCGTAATAATTGACTCTCGGCCATATTATTGAGGGGCATAACTCGCGTTCGTATGGTTGTAGGTGCTGGCGATGAACGACATTGACCTTGCTGTTCCGTTGATGGATGGACCAAGCTATGACCGCGCCTGCAGTCTCGTGCCTTCCGAATACGTTGAGGCATGGGAGTGGTTTCTGGGTGAGGAACAGCGCGGCGGCGTTTGGACCAGCCTTCCGCACCACACCAAGGAAGATAGCCCTCAGTATCAGTATCGTTTGAGAATTGGCTCGGACTTCTTTCCCGTAACGCGGGATTCAGGGATCTTCTGGCCGGGCCAGGATCGGGTGAAGCAAGATCCCAATAAGATCTTTGCGCTTTCGGTCCATAACTCTAAAAAGAGCTTCTACACCGATGTACCTCCGCTCTATTTGGACGATGGTACGTGGGTCATTAAGTATTCGGTCCAAGCGCCAGGCGCCGTTGGTTCTCGAGACCAGAATTACAACAGTAAAATGCTCAACTGCATGGAATGTGGCGTTCCAGTCGGAGTCATATTTGCAACCGAGGTGGGCTACAAGGTGCTCGGCCTTGCGTTTGTTGAACGGTTCGAGCCCGAAAACGGATGGTTTGTTCTGCACGGTCCTGTTCATAAAGGCGGACCGGACCCCCGTTTTGCGCCCGACATGAGCTATCTGAAGCACATGCCCGTCGATATTGAGTTTGCCGGACAGGGTACGACCGACGACGAAAAGGTCCGCTATGCGTTAAGGCGCGAGCGATTGGGGCAGCAATGGTTCCGCAAGCAGCTCGTTGCCGCCTATGATGGCCGTTGCGCGGTGTCGGACTGCGGCGTCAGCGAAGCTCTGGAGGCTGCACATATCGAGAATTACTCGGGACCCAAATCGCAGGTTGCCAGCAACGGCATTCTGCTTCGGCGCGACTTACATGCTTTATTCGATGCTCATCTGATTTCGTTTGAGCCTGTTTGCGGCGAATATCGGCTGTGCGGATCGTACCTGCTGGATAAGACCGGCTACGCTTCCTTTGCGGGTGCGACGCTAAGGCAGCCGAATGAGCGTCAGTGGCGACCCAATGCGGTGTTTCTTGAGGCCCATCGCATTGAGTTCGATCGCTCGGAAAAGAAGCGTGAAAAGGCGGGGCTTCTGCCGTATTAGCGTATTTGGCTTTGGCATTCTTTGACGATCGTGTTGTTTGATCGGATCGCGTGGCGATGCAATCTCGCGCATGCCCGCCGGTGCATGCTCTTCCTGTTTTGTATAGCGAGAGGGGAGCGTGTATGAGCTGGCGAGGCGATATTGTGATGGGGAAGTACGGAAAACTGCCGTGTGCCCTTATAGACAACAATATGTTTCCGAGCGTAGAGGTTGATTGCGGGTCGTTTGTCGTCACCTGCCCTTGCTGCGGCTCGCAAATACCGTGTCTCGACATTCGGTTCATCGATGCGCGCGACAGGTTCAGCGACGAAGTGAGAAAACAGACAGGCGTTCATATGCCGGTGTATCCGGAGAAATGCCCCGTTTGTGGCCTCGATATCGTGTACGACGCCGGCGACGAGGGATAGGTGATGCGGAGGAGCTGACTGTGAAGGCCTCTCCGTCCCTACAAATAAATCCCCTCACCGAGCTGCTTGTGGAACTCGGCGTGATGGTCGCGTGCCCAGGTAAAGAGCGCCTGGTCAAAGTCGGTACGCGTGGCCGGGACGCCAAAGACGCCGGCAACTTCGACGCGTATAAACTCCAGTGCCGGCAGCTTGTTGATGGCAGTGAGGGCAAACGGGGACGAGGGCTCCTCGAACAGATAGCGGCTGCCTTGCAGCGCGTCGCAACTGGTGCACGTGTTGCCGAGCGACGGGGCTTTGGAGGCTCGCGCGCCTACGGGCTTGTAGCCGCAGCGCTTATGAAGGTAGTCGCGGATCTCGCCCGGCACGCAGCCAAGAGCGGGCACGATGGCGAGTGCGTTGGCGTTGGCCGTGTCGATGGCAATGTGCCCGGCTTCGTTGGGCGCGTGCGCGATGGCGATGCTCTCGTCGTTATCGGCTCGATAGGGAATGCCGAAGGCCGCGACCGAGGTCTCTTTGTGACACTTCCAGCACTCGCGCTTGCCCAGTACTAGATATATATACGGCGCAGAGGGGTCGGATCGGTCAATACCGGGCAGCCACTCGGCAAAGGGCTCGGGGTTGACGCCGCTGGGTACATACCAGATTTTCTTGGTCCGGTCCCATTTGGCGCCCAACGCCTTGGCTTCTTCTTTGTGCGAAAAGGGAACATCGAGCTCGGTGCGCATGGTGGCTCCTTGGTGCTGCAGGTGTAAGTGGCTCAAGGATACCGCAGGGCGCAGACATCGTGGCGTTTTGCCGAGAAGCTGTGGTGCGGACTGATTGGTTATACCGATGGATAGATCGGCAAGTAGATGGTCGGCTTTTGGCCAGTTGGGCGGTTGGAGCTGCCAGCGGATTTGGCGACATAAAACAAAACAGCCCAGAGGGCATAGCCTCTGAGCTGCGAACATTTGGTGGGCGTTAGAAGATTTGAACTTCTGACCTCTTCCGTGTCAGGGAAGCGCTCTCCCCCTGAGCTAAACGCCCGATCAAGGGTGCGCAAGCGCGCAAGGGATAATATAACGGAGCCTGAACTCGGTGGCAAGAACATTTTTAAAAATCGCTTACATTGTGGAATTCGGGGGCTTCGTCATATCCATTTTAAAAGAGCCTGCTGCCGCGATTTGGCTGTCGCATAATGCAAGGCCATTGCGGTATCGAGCTATGGAAAGACACCTGCGGAATTGTCCTACCGATAAGCGGACAAGCCTCCAGCTGGTGACTTCGCCGTGGTAAGGTAAGCCGAATTGTTTCCAGGCTGTTTCGGGGGAGTGGAATGAGCAAAGAGTGTGTCGAGCAGGTCGAAGGCGCAGGGGCTTCGGTGCCGATGACCGATATATCGAACATTGATGTGCCCGAGGGCACCGACGAGCTCAGCCGCAACACCCGTCGCGCCTGGCGCGAGCGCCTTAACGATGCGTCGTCGCGCAAGATGATCACGGGCGTCTTGGCTACGCTGGTGGGCGGTTCGTTTTGGGGCTTCTCGGGCACCAGCGCGAGCTTTCTGTTCGATACCTACCACGTCGACACCTTGTGGCTTATGAGCGTGCGTCAGATTCTCGCCGGTCTACTCTTTATGGCCGTGGTTGTTACGCGCGACCGCGAGCGCCTGGTCAAGCTCTGGACCACACCCGCCGATCGCAAGCAGCTGCTGCTCTTTACCGCTTTTGGCCTGCTGTTCAACCAGTTTTGCTATCTTTCGGCCGTGCGCCTGACGAACGCCGGAACCGCGACGGTGCTCCAGTGCCTGCAGCTCGTTATCATCATGGGCTACACCTGCGTGATCGATCGCCGCATGCCGCGTACTCGCGAAGTCATCGGCATTGGCCTGGCTCTGGGTGGAACCTTTTTAATCGCCACCGGCGGCGACCCCACCAGCCTGAATATCTCGCCGCTTGGCCTGGCAGCAGGTCTTATGTGTGCGGTCAGCGCCGCGTGTATGGCGGTGATTCCCGCCAAGATCCTGCCCGAATACGGCAGCCCCATCGTCACGGGCTCGGCAATGCTCACGGCGGGCGTGATCTCATGTGTCTTCGTGCAGCCCTGGGCGCATGTGCCGGCACTCGACGCTGCCGGCGTCGAGGCGCTCGCGGTGTTCGTGGTTATCGGCTCGTTTTTTGCTTACATGCTCTATATGCAGGGCGTTAAGGACATCGGCTCGGTGCGTGCGAGTCTCATCGGAACCGTGGAGCCCGTCTCGGCGACCATCACCAGCGCCGTTATGCTGGGCACGGTGTTTTTGCCGACCGACCTTATCGGCTTTGCCATGATCATCGTGATGATGTTCCTCACGGTGTAGCTGGCGCCGCTGCCAAGACGGAAAAGGTGTTGTGCCGCATTTTCGCCAATTGATGTCCGTGTCTGGAGTTTAGCTGTCGATGCTCAAAATGCCATAAACTAGTAACGTTATGGACTTTTTCATTGCGACTCAATTGCGAGGATTTCTTTATGGCTGGTAATCACTTTAAGGGCAGCGATAGCGGCCGTCCTGCAGTTCCGCCGCGTCCGAACGGGGCTGGTAAGGCCGGCACGCCGGGCGGCGCTGGACAGGGCGGTTCCGGTAAGCGCGTGTCCCCGGGCGAGACAGCGATGTTTACCGCTCTGTACGAGCAGTCTCAAAAGGCAAAAAAGACCGGCCGTGCAAGAGGGAATGTCTTTGCGGGCGGTGCAACCTCCACGTCGCAGCCGAGCGGGGCTCCTTCGGTACCCGCGAACAACGCAGGTGCTGCCAACGCCGCGAATGCCGCCGGCAACGTTAATGCCGACAAGGCCGCCAACAATACTCCCTCTGCCGGTGGCGCGGGGCTTACGGGTAACCTTGGCACGATTTACACCGGCGCCTCCGAGACTGGCACGTTCGCCCGCCTGGATGATAGCGGTGCCGAGTTTGCGGGCTCGGGTTCCAAGGAAGATTATTACGATTTTGGCTTGAACTACGGTGGCGACGCTTCGCCGAGTTCGACCTCTGACGGTCTGGTCCGTCATCGCCATCGCAAGGGCGAGCGCAAAAAGCGTCACACCGGCGCCATTATTGCCGTTGTAGTCGCGGTGCTTCTCGTTGCGCTTGGCGCAAGCGGCTTTATGCTGCTTAACTCGGCAAAGACCGTAAAGAGCGAAGCGAAGGAGGCTGTCGAGATCGTCGGTGGCCTTAAGGACAAGGTCACGTCGGGCGATTTTTCGACGCTGCCTGACGACGCGAAGAAGATCGATGAGCTCTGTAACAGCATGAAGGCGGAGACCTCGAGCCCGCTGTGGGCGGCGGCTTCGTTTATCCCGGTGTATGGCAGCGATATCAATGCGGCCCGCACCATGATTGACGCCCTGTCCGATGTCTCGAGCAATGCGCTGGTTCCCATGGCCGATAACCTTTCGCAGGCTACGCCCGGCAAGCTGTTCCAGGACGGCATGATTAACGTGTCCGCGCTGCAGGCGGTCGCCGATTCGCTTTCCAGCAGCTCGAAGGTGTTCAAGAGCGCCAACGAGAAGGTCCAGGGCATTGGCGATACTCATATTTCCCAGGTGACCGAGCTGGTCGATAAGGCCAAGGACGGCTTTGCCACCCTCAACGGCGCGGTTGACGCGGCGGAGAAGGTCGCCCCCGTCCTTCCCCAGATGCTCGGCGCCAACGGCCAGACGCGCAACTACCTTATGTACGCCATGAACAACGTCGAGATTCGTGCTTGCGGCGGCTTTGGCGGTTCGCAGGGCCTGATTTCGGTCACTGACGGCCAGATGTCGATTGGCGAGTTTGTTCCCCGCATTGGACTCAGCGAGGATGAGGCAGTCGAGAGCGTCGACGAAGAGGATGAGGCGCTGTTCGGCAACCACAGTAACCTGTACAACTCGGGCAATACCTATTCGCCTGATTGGCCCCGCAACTCGCAGCGTGTCGCCGCGCTGTGGAAGTCCCAGTATGGACAGGACGTTGATGGCGTCATCGGTATCGACCCGGTGTTCCTGCAGTATCTGCTGGGCCTGGTCGGTAATGTCTCGCTGCCCGACGGAACGGTTGTCGACGGCACCAACGCCGCAAAGGTCCTCATGCACGATGTGTACTGGAACTATCCGGTCGAGGAGTCGGACGGCATCTTTGCATCCGTCGCCAGCGCTGCCTTCGACAAGATCCTTGGCGGTATCGGCGATGTCGATGTTACGAAGCTTGTCAGCGCCGTTGAGCGCGGTGCCGAAGAGGGCCGCCTGATCGCGTGGATGAGAAACGATGATGAGCAGAATGCCATCAAAGAGACGGGCATTGACGCTTCGCTGCCCGATCCGGATGACCCGAGCGCCGATCCTGTTGCCGGCGTTTACTTTAACAACCTGAGCTTCTCCAAGCTCGACTGGTACCTGAACGCCGATACGCAGATTGGTCAGGGCGTGAAGAACGGTGACGGCACGTGCTCCTATCGCATCACCGTTACCCTGACGAACATCATGACGCAGGAGGAGGCTGGCAAGCTGCCCGACTACGTTGCGGCGAGCGCACCCGATGCCGCGCGTGACGACGAGCGTCTGAATGTCTCGTTGTTTGCCCCGACGGGCGGCAACATTACTGATCTGACCGTCGAGGGCACCCAGTTTGGTCTTGGCGCCGCTACGTGGCATGGAATCCCCTTCTATTCGGGCACCGTTGACCTGCATGCTGGCGAGACGACGACGATCACGTATACGCTGACCACGTCGGCCGAGGCGGGGGACAAGCCGCTTACGCTGCGTCAGACTCCTACATGCCAGGCGGCTCGCGACAGCGCGTCGGCGTAGGGTTTTTCTGGTAGCGCAGATAATCGAGTACCATTTTGGGGCGGACAGGCAATCTGTTCGCCCCTATTTTGTAAGGAGAGCGCATGAAGTACTTTGGCACCGACGGCTTTCGTGGTGAGGCCAACGTTGGGCTGACGGTAGAGCACGCTTATAAGATTGGCCGTTTTGTGGGCTGGTATTACGGCGCCAACCGCGAGCGCAAGGCACGCGTGATCGTGGGCAAGGACACGCGTCGCTCGAGTTATATGTTCGAGGCGGCGCTGGTGAGCGGCCTGGTCGCGAGCGGTGCGGACGCCTATATGCTGCACGTGATCCCCACGCCGGGCGTAGCGCATCAGACTGTGGAAGGCTGCTTCGATTGCGGCATCATGATCAGCGCGAGCCACAACCCGTTTTGCGATAACGGCATTAAGCTCGTCAACAGCGACGGCTTTAAGATGGACGAGGACGTGCTGGAGCTCATTGAGGACTACATCGATGGCAAGAGCGAGGTGCCGCTGGCAACGGGCAACCACATCGGCGCCACGGTGGACTACATGCAGGGTCGCAACCGCTACATTGCTTCGCTCATCGCCAGCGCGAACTTTTCGCTGCAGGGCGTCAAGATCGGCATCGATTGCGCCAACGGCTCGGCATCCTCGGTGGCCAAGCCGGTGTTCGACGCACTGGGCGCCGATGTGCGCGTGATCAATGCCGCGCCCGACGGCTTTAACATCAATGTCGACTGCGGCTCTACGCATATTGAGCGCCTGCAGCGCCACGTGGTGGAGCAGGGCCTGGATGTGGGCTTTGCCTACGACGGCGATGCCGACCGCTGCCTGGCCGTGGACGAGCGCGGCCGCGTGGTCGACGGCGACCAGATCTTGTACGTGTGCGGCGTGTACCTGAACAAGCACGGGCGTCTCTCGGGCGGTACCGTGGTACCGACGATCGCCAGCAACTTTGGCCTGATCAAGTCGTTGGAGCTTGCCGGACTGAGCGCCGTGACCAGCGGCGTGGGCGACCGTCACGTGTATGCCAAGATGCGCGAGGGCGGCTACAGCCTGGGTGGCGAGCAGACGGGCCATACGATCTTTGGCGATATCGAGCGCACGGGCGACGGCATTATGACCTCGCTGCGCGTGATGGAAGTGATTCGTGCCGAGCGCGAGACGCTCTCGCAGCTCACGGCTCCGTGCAAGCTGCTGCCACAGGCGCAGGTGGCCGTGCACGTGGCGGACAAGGACGCCGCGCTCGAGAACATGGGCGTGCAGAACGCCATCGCCGAGGCCGAGGCTGCGCTGGCAGGCGAGGGCCGCGTGCTCGTGCGCAAGAGTGGAACCGAGTCGGTTATCCGCGTGCTGGCCGAGGCGCCCGACCAAGCATCCGCCGATGCCGCCATGAAGCGCATCGCCGCCGCGCTGGAAGCTCTGTAAGGTAGTCATTGGGGACGTTCTTAAACAACTAGGTGGAAAGGGGGCGCTGCGGATTGGTTCCGCGGCGTCCCCTTTGCGTTGGCGTGTCGGTTATGCCTTACAGCTCGTACAGCGTGGTGAACTTGTCCTGCAGGTAGCTGCAGTAGTAGCGGGCGTCAAAGTCCATGCCGCACGCGCCCTTGATGAGCTCCGGTGCGTCCTTGGCACGGCCCCACTGCCAAATGTGCTCGCCCAGCCAGGCACGGACGGGCGCCAAATCGCCGCTCGCACAGGCACCGGTAAGGTCGACGCCGTCGCGGCACATGGCCGGCACAAACATAGCGTCGTAGGCGCTACCCAGCGCATACGTGGGGAAGTAGCCAAACGAGCCACCGCTCCAGTGCGTATCCTGCAGGCAGCCGTGCGTGTCGTCGGGAACGGGAATGCCCAGGTACTCATCCATAAAGCGATTCCAAAGTGCGGGGATGTCCTTGGCCGTGGCCTCGCCGGCAAACAGCATGCGCTCGATCTCGTAGCGCACCATAACGTGCAGCGGATAAGTGAGCTCGTCCGCCTCGGTGCGGATCAGCGACGGCCGTGCGATGTTCACGGCATGGTAGAGCGTATCCTCGTCCACACTGCCATAGACCTCGGGCGCGTGACGGCGCAGCACCTCGAGCAGCGGGCCCATAAAGGCGCGGCTGCGACCCACGGTGTTCTCGAAAAAGCGGCTCTGGCTCTCGTGGATGCCCATGGAAGTGCCGCCCTCCAGGCGGGTGCGCGCATAGGCAGGATTGACGCCCAGCTCGTACATGGCGTGTCCCGCCTCGTGGATGATGCTGTAGACGTTGGAGATGCAGTCGTCCTCGTAGATGTGCGTCGCGATGCGCGCGTCGCCCACGGCAAAGCCCTCGCTAAACGGGTGCTCGGTAAAGGCAAGCGTGGTGTCGTTCAGGTCCAGGCCGACGAGCTTCATAAGGTCGAAGCTCATGGCGCGCTGGGCGGCCTCGGGCACGCGGGCGTGCAAAAAGTCGGCAGCGGGCTGCTGGCCGCGCTCGCCGATGGCGTGCACGAGCGGCACGACCGTCGCCTTGACCTCATCGCAAAACGCATCGAAGCTCTTGGCGGAAAGGCCGCGCTCGTACTGGTCGAGCCAAACATCGTATGGGTCGCGCTTGGGGTCCATGAGCTCGGCCTGATGCTTAAGTTGGGCGACGATTCTATCCACATAGGGCTCAAAGCTCGCCCAGTCATTGGCCGTCTTGGCCTTGTGCCACACGGCGTCGGCCTCGCAGGTGAGCCTGGTCCAGGCCTCGGCCTCCTCGGTGGGAATGACGCTCGCTTCGCGCTGGTCGCGGCCGAGTACGCGGATCTCGTCGAGCAGCTGCGGGTCGTCGATCTTGCCGCCGGCGACGGTTTCGCGTGCCAGCGAGCGCACAAGTTCGACAGACTTTTCGCTGGTCAGGAGCTTATGATGCTCGCCGGCAAGGGTGCCCATGGCGTCGGCGCGCGCTGCGGCGCCGTTGGCGGGGGCAATGGTCGCGCCGTCAAACTCGGCAATCTTGAGCAGGTACTCGCGGGTCCACAGCTTGCCCTCGAGCTTGCGGAATTTTTTGACGGCCTTATCGACCTTCATGCTTTTGGGCGTCTTGCCCGCTGCGGGCTCGGCCTTCTTATCGTGCTTCTTTCCCATACCATATCCTTGATCTCGCGAACCGAGCGCCACGGATGGGCGCACGGCCAGTTTACACAGCTACCTGCCTTGTACCCAGCACGAACAAAACGGAACGCGGCGATATGCCCAAACAATGTGGTATCCTGTAGCCCAATGCGTTGACGGAGAGGGTTTTGCCCGCCGCGTCGCCGGCAAGAGAGGGAAGGTCATGGGCTGTAAGCCTTCCTGCGGTGGCAAGGGCCAAGCGTTCACTCCCGAGCAGCGACCTCAACGGGCACGCGGCCGGCGGCGGCGATGTCCCCAGTAGGGAAGCCGTGAGCCTCGCGACAAGGGGCAAAGAGTGGGCGCGGCGGGCCAGACATCCGCCGGGTCAAACAAGGTGGTACCGCGGAATTCAACCGTCCTTGGGCAATGCACATGCCCGAGGACGGTTTTTTGTTACCGAACCGGGCCGCGTTTTCGCAACGTCAGACGGCGGCAGCCGCCTCGGCAAGCGGGGAGCGCGAGAGACGAAAGGGAAGACATGAGTCTGATTGATGATCTGGTCAAACTCGAGGAAGAGGCCAAGGAGCTCGTCGCAGGCGCCGACGACGCCGCAAAGCTCGAGGCCGCGCGCGTTGAGCTGCTCGGCCGCAAGGGCCGCATCACCGGCCTGATGCGCATGATGGGCAAGCTCGCCCCCGAGGATCGTCCCGTGATGGGCAAGCGCGCCAACGAGATGCGCCAGCTGATCGAGGGCATGCTCGACGAGCGCACCACCGAGATGAAGGCCGCCGCCCTCAAGCACGCACTCGAGCACGAGGCCGTCGACATCACGCTACCGGGTATCCGTCCGCAGATCGGCCACCAGCACCTGATCAAGCAGATCATCGAGGAGGCCGAGGACATCTTCTGCGGCATCGGCTACACCGTCGAGTCTGGCCCCATGGTCGACACCTCCTATTACAACTTCACCGCGCTCAACGCCCCCATGGATCACCCGAGCCGCTCGGCCCGCGATACCTTCTATGTGGTCGACAACAACCCCGGCAGCGTCGCGCACCCCGAGGCTCACGCCCACGGCGAGTCCGACGTGCTGCTGCGCACCCAGACCTCGGGCGTGCAGATCCACACCATGGAGTCGCAGAAGCCGCCCATCTACATGATCTGCCCGGGCACCGTCTACCGTCCCGACACGGCCGACGCCTGCCACCTGCCGCAGTTCAACCAGATCGAGGGCCTGGTCGTCGACGAGGGCATCACCTTTGGCGATCTTAAGGGCACGCTCGACTACTTTGTTAAGTGCATGTTTGGCGAGGACCGCAAGACGCGTTACCGCCCGCACTTCTTCCCCTTCACCGAGCCGAGCTGCGAGGTAGACGTGAGCTGCCACGTGTGCGGCGGCAAGGGCTGCAACTTCTGCAAGCACAGCGGCTGGATCGAGATTCTGGGCTGCGGCATGGTCGACCCCAACGTCCTGATTAACTGCGGCATCGACCCCGAGAAGTACACCGGCTTCGCCTTTGGTATTGGCGCCGAGCGCGTCGCGGCCCTGCGCTACGACCTGCCCGACCTGCGCACGCTCATGACAGGCGATATGCGCTTCCTGAACCATTTTTAGGCTGCGGCTTGCCCAAGCACGGCACCTCGGCGCTCATTCGTCGCTTGCGTACCAAAGTACGCGGCGCTCCTCTTTCGGGCCGATCTGCCGCACTTGGACAACCCTCGCTTTGTAAGGAATGTTCACAAAGTTGAAGTTTCCACCTGCATCTCTTCGCAGGCTTTCAGTATGAAAGGAGAGCTAGATGCGTGTTTCTTACGACTGGCTCAAGACCATGATCGATATTCCGGAGGATCCCAAGACCCTTTCGGACGAATATATCCGTACCGGCACCGAGGTCGAGGCGATCGACACCGTGGGCGAGTCCTTCGACCACGTGGTGACCGCCAAGGTGCTCACCAAGACCCCGCACCCCGATAGCGACCATATGTATGTGTGCTCGGTCGACGTGGGCGACAAGAACCTCGACGCCGACGGCAACCCCGCTCCGCTGCAGATCGTCTGCGGCGCGCAGAACTTCGAGGCCGGCGACCACATCGTCACGGCCATGATTGGCGCTGTCCTGCCCGGCGACGTCAAGATCAAGAAGAGCAAGCTTCGCGGCGTCGTGTCCATGGGCATGAACTGCTCCGCGCGCGAGCTCGGCCTGGGCGGCGACCACTCCGGCATCATGATCCTGCCCGAGGATACGCCCTGCGGCATGCCGTTTGCCGAGTACGTGGGCTCGAGCGATACCGTGCTTGACTGCGAGATCACGCCCAACCGTCCCGATTGCCTGTCCATGATCGGCATGGCCCGCGAGACCGGCGCCATCTTCGACCGCGATTTCCACGTTGAGCTGCCTGCCATCAAGGCCGAGACCGGCCGCGCGACCGACGACGAGCTTTCGGTCGAGATTGCCGACGAGGGCCTGTGCGACCGCTACGTCGCCCGCATCGTGCGCAACGTGAAGGTCGGCCCCTCGCCCGACTGGATGGTCAAGCGCCTCAACGCCCTGGGCGTGCGCCCGCACAACAACATTGTCGATATCACCAACTACGTGATGATGCTCACCGGTCAGCCGCTGCACGCCTTTGACCTGGACACCTTTGCCGAGCGCGATGGCCGCCGTCGTGTGGTGGTCCGCGCCGCCCAGCAGGATGAGAAGTTCACGACGCTCGACGGCGAGGTGCGCACGCTCGACGCCGGCATGGGTCTCATCACCGACGGCGAGCGCCCCGTGGCGCTGGCCGGCGTTATGGGCGGCATGGATTCCGAGATCGAGGACGACACCGTCGATGTGATGGTCGAGAGTGCCTGCTTCAACGCCGGTCGCACCTCGCACACCAGCCGCGACCTGTCCCTGATCTCCGACGCCTCCATTCGCTTTGAGCGCCAGGTTGACGAGACCGGCTGCGTGGACGTCGCCAACGTTGCCTGCGCGCTCATCGAGGAGATCGCCGGCGGCGAGGTTGCTCCCGGCTATGTCGACGTTTTCCCTGCGCCCAAGACTATCGACAGCATCAAGCTGCGCCTGGCCCGCGTGCATGCCATCTGCGGTGCCGACATCGAGCCCGAGTTTATCGAGCGTTCGCTCACCCGCCTGGGCTGCACCGTCGAGCGCGACGGCGATGACTTCATGGTCACCCCGCCGAGCTTCCGTCCCGACCTGCCGCGCGAGATCGACCTGATCGAGGAGGTCCTGCGCCTGTGGGGCATGGGCCGTGTGACGGCGACCATCCCGGCTGCCAAGAACCACATCGGCGGCCTGACCCGCGAGCAGAAGCTCACCCGCAAGGTCGGCGAGATCCTGCGCGCCTGCGGCCTCAACGAGACCACGACTTTCGGCTTTGCCGCCCCGGGCGACCTGGAGAAGATCGGTATGTCCACCGAGGGTCGCGGTTGCCCCGTGGTGCTCATGAACCCGCTGGTAGCCGAGCAGACCGAGATGCGTCGTTCGCTGTTGCCGGGCCTGCTGCAGTCCGTGGCCTATAACGAGGCCCACGGCACGCCCAACGTGCGCCTGTACGAGGTCGGCAGCCTGTTCCACGGTCGCGAGAACGCCAGCCTGCCCAAGGAGACCAAGTCCGTGGCGGGCGTGCTCTCGGGCCAGTGGAGCGAGCAGTCCTGGAACATGAAGTACCGCAAGCTGCGTTTCTTCTTTGGCAAGGGCATTGTCGAGGAGCTGCTCGCCCAGCTGCGCATCGAGAAGGTTCGCTTCCGTCCCGTCGAGGGCGAGGGCTACGCTTTCTTGCAGCCGGGTCGTGCGGCCGAGGTTCTGTCCGGCGGCACCGTACTGGGCTGGGTCGGCGAGATTCACCCCGAGGCGCGCGAGGCGATGGGCATCGATGAGGTCGTCGTTGCCTTTGAGCTCGATCTGGACAAGCTGATCAAGGGCGCCCGCAATCAGGAGAACTACCGCGAGTTCTCGCAGTACCCGGCTGTTGAGCACGACCTTGCTATCGTGGTCGACAATGCTGTGACCTGCGAGGATCTTGAGCGCCGCATTACCAGCGCCGGCGGCAAGCTGCTCGAGGGCGTGCGCCTGTTCGACGTCTACCGCGATCCCATCCGCATCGGAGCGGGCAAGAAGTCCATGGCCTTTGCGCTTACGTATCGCTCCGACGACCACACGCTCACCAGCGAAGAGGTCGAGAAGGCGCACCAGAAGATCGTCACCAAGGTATGCAAGGGCGTAAACGGCGAGGTCCGCGGATAGGGCTTGCGCTGGGGTATGGGTCAGCGGTGGTTGCCGCCGAGTCTTACGTGACCGCTATGCTCGATATAAGGCACCGTTGAGCCTTCATATATGACACGCGCATTACATAACGGCGTGCTGCTTTGTCGGCAGTGCGCCGTTTTGCTATGATAGCCCGCGGCGTGTTACGAATCTTACAATGCGTAACACTGACAAGGTGATTTAAGCGGCGTTGCAATTCTGTGCGCCGATAACCGGGAGGCGCCCATGCACATTCCAGATAATTATCTGTCCCCGCAGACGGATGCCGTCATGGCAGTGGCAATGGTGCCCGTTTGGGTCCACTGCATCAAAAAGGTGCGCGCCACGCTCGATCGCGAGCACATGGCGTTCCTGGGCATCTGCGCCGCGTTCTCCTTCTTGCTTATGATGTTCAACGTGCCGCTGCCCGGCGGCACCACTGGCCACGCCGTTGGTGGCGCACTCATCGCGCTGCTGCTGGGCCCCGAGGCCGCGGCTATCGCGGTTTCGGTCGCGCTGGCGCTGCAAGCGCTGCTGTTTGGCGACGGCGGCATCCTGTCCTTTGGCGCTAACTGCTTTAACATGGCCTTCGTGTTGCCGTTTGCCGCAGCCATCGTGTTCCGCGCGCTTAACAGCCGTTTGCACGACAAGAGCTGGGGCACCTCGGTTTCGGCCATCGTAAGCGGCTGGGTCGGCCTGTGCCTGGCGGCCCTGTGCGCAGCAATCGAGTTTGGTATTCAGCCGATGCTTTTCACGAATGCTTCGGGCGCTCCGCTGTACTGCCCCTTCCCGCTGTCCATTGCCATTCCGGCCATGATGATCCCGCATATGTTGGTTGCCGGCGTGGTCGAGGGCGTAGCGACGGCCGCCATCTACGGTTTTATCAAGAAGACGGCGCCGAGCATTATCGTCGGCCCCGAGGCTTCCGACGGCCTGCTTGAGACCGAGGGCGCAACCGCCAAGAAGACCTCGCTGGTCCCCACGTTCATCCTGGTCGCCGTGCTTGTCGTGGCCACGCCGCTGGGCCTGCTGGCCACGGGTGACGCCTGGGGCGAGTGGGACGCTGAGGGCGCCGCGACCGCCGTTCAGGAGGCTGGTGACGACAGTCTGCAGGCTTCGGTCGGCCTCGACACCCCGACCTTTGCCGACGCTCTGCCCACGGGCGATTATCTGCAGGCCTATTCCGAGGAGCAGGGTCTTGGCTTTGCCGGTCAGGCTGCCATGTATATCCTGTCCGGCGTGATTGGCGTGGCGGTGCTCACCATCGCATTCCGTCTGATCTCGCTGACGGTTAAGGAAAGCGGTGCTCATGGCAATAGCCGAGCTGCCTAGCTGGCTTGCAGCCGAGGAGCGATACGAGCCCGCGGGGGCTCGGCATCGTGTGATGCAAAAGAATGTCCTGCACCTGGCGAGCCTGCTTGAGCGGGTTCGCCTGGGTGGAGGCGCACGCGAGGGCGGGTCGATGGTCGACCGCGCCCTCGCGTGCGTTTCGGCTCCGGTGCGTCTGGTGGGGATGTTCGCTTGCGTCCTGTGCGTGTGTCTGACGCAGAGCCCGCTGTACCTCATGTTGATGGCGGCTATCGCGCTGGTGCTCGTTGCCGTGCGCCCTGTACGCGGGCTGCGCGCGACCTTTGTGCCGGCGTTGGCTGCCGTGGGGTTTGCCGTGGTTCTGGCGCTGCCTGCCCTGCTGCTGGGCGCTTCCGCTACGGGCGCCATGCTCAAAATTGCGCTCAAGACGTTCATTAACGTGTCGCTCGTGCTGGGTGTTTCGTGGACGCTCACCTGGAACCGCATGTCGGCGGCGCTCAAGACGCTACATCTGCCCGACGAGGTCATCTTTACGTTTGATATGGCGCTCAAGCACATCGAGGTGCTGGGCCGAACGGCGCACGATCTGACCGAATCGGTCATGCTGCGCAGTGTGGGTCGCGCGCCTGAGGGGTTTTCGCGCACCGACTCGGTCGCGGGTATCATGGGCATGACGTTTATCAAGGCGATGGAATGCAGTCGTGCGATGGACGAGGCCATGCTCTGCCGCGGCTTTGCTGGTGCGTATCCGGCGCCCGCGCGGGGCGGATTTGGCTGGCGCGATGCGGTCTATGCGGTCGGCGTGGCGTTGCTCGCCGTGTTGTGTGCGGTACTGTAGCGCGGGCGGTCTAGCCGTCGATGCGAGTAGGGAAGGGCGACGTTTTGACGATCGATATGAATAGTGCGGCGGGCACGAACGGTGCGGGCGGCGCCGAGGGCGCGCCGCTTATTGAGTTGCGCGACGTGGTGTTCTCCTATGCGGGGCATACGGTTGTCGATGGCGTGTCGCTGCAGGTCGATCGTGGTGAACTCGTTGCCCTGCTCGGTCCCAATGGCTGCGGTAAGACGACGATTATGCGTCTTATTAACGGCCTTGAACTCGCGGACGCAGGGGCATACCTGTTTGACGGGTGTATGGTCGATGCGGCATATCTCAAGGATTCCGCGACGGCCCAGCGGTTCCATCAGCGCGTGGGCTTTGTGTTCCAGAATGCCGACGCCCAGTTGTTCTGCGCTACGGTGGGTGAGGAAGTTGCTTTTGGTCCCGCGCAGATGGGGCTGCCGGCAGACGAGCTCGACCGTCGCGTGCACGATGCCATAGAACTGTTTCAAGTTGCCGACCTGGTCGATGCCTCGCCCTATCAGCTTTCGGGTGGGCAAAAGAAGCGTGTGGCGCTGGCGGCAGTCGTATCGATGAACCCCGATATCTTGGTTCTCGACGAACCTACTAATGGGCTCGACGAGGATTCATGCGACATCGTGGTCAACTTCTTGCTGGCCTACGTCGCGGCGGGTAAGACGGTCTTGATGAGCACACATCACCAGGATTTGGTGCGACGCCTGGGTGCCCGTGCAATCTATATCGATCGATATCACCATGTGGTCGAGGCGCCTTCGCCGTCGTATGGAACCGAAAGCGGTGCTACGGACTAGTTGCTGCGTAGAGCGTGCGTAGCCGCCCGCGCGGCTTTGCCGTGATGGTATAGTTATCCAGGTTTTTTATGGGGGTGGCTATGCCAAGCTGGAACATTCATATCGCTCAGACGGAGCGTTTGCTGGAGCGCACCGGTGCGCTTGCCAAGAGCGTGCGCGACCGCAATGCCTTTTTGTTTGGCTGCGTGGTTCCGGATATTTTCGTGGGCTATATGGTCCCTGGCATCGCCGATCCCATCCCGTACCGCATTACGCACTTTGCCAAGCCCGAGCCTATCCCTAAGCCGCGTGAGCACGAGTTCTGGGATACCTATGTGGCACCGTTGCTTAAAAGTTCGCCCACCGGTGCGCCAGCCGCGGCGACCTCGATTATCGAGGAGCGCGAGCGACTGAATCGCGTGCACTATCCCCAGCGCTACAGGGATGCTGAGCCGGTTGTCGGTCCCGGCGCTCGTGAGTTCTCGCTTGCGTCCGAAGATGTGGCGCAGTCGTTGCTCGATTTGACACTGGGTGTCTGGTCGCATCTGGTGGCCGATACCGTATGGAATACGCGCGTGAATCAGTACCTGGAGGCGCACGGCGGCAAGCCGTGCGAGGAGTTCCGCATTAAAAAGCAAGGCGACTTTGACTGGTTCGGCAAGACGCTCGGCATTGTTTCGATTCCGCGCGCGACCGATCGCCTGTATACTGCGGCGACGCGTTTTGGCCAGTATCCCATCCATAAGGAGTATGTGCTCAAGACCATCGGCGTCATGCACGAGATTGTACGCGAAAACCCCGGCGAGCCCGATCATCCGCCGTATCGCCTGCTAACCGAGGAATTTTTCGATGCAACGTTTACCGATGTCATCGAGCTAACCGAGGCAGGCTTTGCCGAGCGCGTAGCCGCTCCCGGCACACCCGCACTGCCCCTGATTGCTAGCTGCTAGCTGGCCGGACCGGTAGTGAACAGCTCGTCCCAATCGACAAATAGCTTTTGCCGCAGGGCATCTTCGGCGTCGCACTCCTGTTTGGTCTTTGGGGTGTAGGGAAGCCCAGCCTTTTTATGGATGAGCTCGGCTATGTGGTCGAAGCTCTTCTTATCCTTAATCTGGTCATAGGTAAGTTGGATGACGTCGTAGCCCATGCTTGTGAGTGCGGTGGCGCGCTCGGCATCGGAGAGGCTCGCGGCTTCGCTGTCATGAGCGGAGCGGCCTTGGCATTCCAGAATGACACCCATGCTGTCGGTGAAACTTTCGATGAGGATGTCGGCGTAACAGCAGGTTTTGTCATACAGCGAACGTGCGGCTTCGCTGAGCGGGATGCGCGCGTTATTGGTGATGTCGATGCCCAGACCGCCCTCATCGCGGGGGAGCGAGATGAGCATGGACGTCTGGACTTCGAAGGGCGAGGCGGTCTGTCCTGTCATGCGTTCGGCGGCCCAGCGGAGCTGCTTAACGCCGCGCAGGCCTGCGGCCTGCTTGGCGAACGCGGCGATATCCGCTGCGGTAAGAAGCGGCGTGCGCTTCCACAAGTTGGTGTCATTGCCCTTGGTGTCGTTAACTCGCTCCCAGCCGCAGTTGGGTGGAATGAGCTTAAGCGAAATAGCTTCATCGAGTTGTTGTTGCGTTCGCTCGCAGGGCTTAAACACTGCAAAGGAGCCGCACATCTCGTAGCAAGCCATGAATAACTGGTTGCGTGAGACCTGCGTGGCAAGGCTGAGCAGCGTGAACTCCGGTGAAGTGACATCAAACCCATGCTCAGTCTGCCTAAACGACCCAGGAGGCGGCTCTTGGGTCAGGAGGTGTGACTTGAACAAACTCCGTGATCCGACTTGCTCGCGACTGAACACAAATCGATGAAGCGGCATATGAAGAAGGTCTTCAACAAGCACATGGTTCCCAAGGGCGCAACACCTGCGATCCATGTTGTCTAGACTGACAGCGGGGTAAAGTCCTAATACCTGCGGCGGGATACGGTAATAGTTAAAGGCGGATTGACCGCATAGCGTCAGGTCCATGACGTCCTCCTGGTCGAAATATGCTTTTGGACCGTGCGATGCCAGTGTCAATTCGGAAGTATGCGGCAAAATCTAAACCCTGTGAGCAGACCTGGCTTTTGAGGCTAGTTTATCAGGCATTTTGTTGCGAAAAAACGAGGTGTGCTCGGTGGTCTCAGAATTTGCCGCTTACTTCCGAAAACCAGGTCGATCTGGCTCTTGCTAAAACGATTTATCAGCGTCGGTTAAGGTGTGGGTTTGCCACCGGGCGAACACTTTTAGCGCTTGGGACTTTATTTTATGGGCCTCGAAGGGTGGATTTCGCACTTTTGGTAAAGAAATGAGTGCGTGTTTTGCTGTGCGCCGGCATTGGCACAGAAAAAGGGCCCGGAAGGCGAAGCCTTCCGGGCCCTTTGCAATGCAAATGTGCTTGCAAGTGCGTTTTAGCGCACCTGGGCGACGTAAGCGACGTTGGTCGAGGAGACCTTGTCCTCGAGTTGGACGCTCATGCGGGGATCGCCGGCGGTGGCGACGGTCAGGTCGCCGGTCTTGACGTAGCCGAGCTCCTTAGCGGTCTCAATCGCCTTGACGATCGTGCCGTTGACGGTGCCCTGGGTAATCTCGGCCTGATGCGGGATAACGCCCCAGTACATGATCATCTGCTGGACGGCCCACTCGTGGCGGGAGAACGCGCAGATCGGCATGTTGGGACGGAAGTGCGAGATCAGGCGAGCGGTACGACCGGTGGTCGTCGGCACGGTGATGCACTTGGCGCCAACGGTGGTAGCCATGTTCACAGCGGACATACCCACAACGTTGTTGACGACGCGGGTGCCGTGAGCGTCAGCCGGAACCTCGAGCGGAGCGTGAGCCGGGAGGTACTTTTCGGTCTCGAGAGCAATGCTGGCCTGCATCTTAACGGCCTCGACCGGGTACTTACCGGCAGCGGACTCGCCAGAGAGCATAACGGCGTCGGTGCCGTCGTAGATGGCGTTAGCAACGTCGGCAACCTCGGCGCGCGTCGGGCGCGGGTTCTGCTGCATGGAGTCGAGCATCTGCGTAGCGGTGATAACGGGCTTGTAGGCCGCGTTGCACTTGGCGATGATCTCCTTCTGGATGTGGGGAACGAGCTCGGGCTTGATCTCGATGCCCAGGTCGCCACGGGCGACCATGATGCCGTCGGAAGCCTCGAGAATCTCGTCGAAGTTCTCGACGCCCAGGGCGCACTCGATCTTCGGGAAGATCGTGACGTGCTCGCCACCGTTCTCGCGGCAAAGCTTGCGGATGCCGCGGACGGACTCGCCGTCACGGATGAAGGAAGCGGCGATGTAGTCGATGTTCTCGGTCAGGCCAAAGAGGATGTCCTGACGATCGCGCTCGGTGATAGCGGGCAGCGAGATGTTGACGTTGGGCATGTTGACGCCCTTGCGCTCGCCGATCAGGCCGTCGTTCTTGACGACGCAGGTCATGTCCTGGCCGTCGACGGACTCGACCTCGAGGGCAACCAGGCCGTCATCGATCAGGATGAGGGAGCCCTTCTCGACCTCGGAGGGCAGAGCCAGGTAGTCGAGGGAGATGTGCTCAGCGGTGCCGTGGAAATCCTCGGTCGTGGGCTGAGCGGTGACGACGATCTTGTCGCCGGTCTTGACGGCAACCTTCTTGCCATCGACCAGAAGGCCGGTGCGGACCTCGGGGCCCTTGGTGTCGAGCAGGATGCCGACGGGCATACCGAGCTCCTTGGAAATACGACGGACGCGCTCGATGCGACCGTGGTGCTCGTCGTAGGAGCCGTGCGAGAAGTTAAAACGGGCGACGTTCATGCCCGCCTTGATCATCTCGCGGATGGTCTCGTCGCTATCGCAGGCGGGACCCATGGTGCATACAATCTTAGTGCGCTTGTACATTCAGACCTCCATCTGACATCGTCTTGCGCTGATAGATAAACCATAAGAAATAAAACTGAGATGATTATAACGAAATGACGACCGAATACCCCAAAAAATCGACCGTATGCCGAATTAGAAGTTCATTTTTTGCGGAAAAACGGTATATGCAAAAACTTTACCAACTGTTCTAACCGCTGCTATCTGGGCGATATTTCAGTTTGATGATGCGCCGAAGAAAAAACGTTTTATCAATGTTGAGCATCACACGGTCTGCACCGTTGCGTGCGGACCATATTTCCAAACCGATTGTTTTGGCTAGACGCGTCTCTTTGGGGTACCATAGCTCCACTATCAACTGCCGCTCAGCACGGCAGCCTTGATGAGCCCTTGCCCTTCTCCTGGGAATTATGATCGGGCATCAATCTGCTGAGTGGCCCGAATCCCAGGAGGGGACTCTATATGCAAAAGGAATACCTGTCCGCCGCGGCGGAGGTACTCAGCGACCAAGGTGTCGATGAGGACCTCGGCCTGAGCAACGACGAGGCGTCGTCGCGCCTCGCCAAGACAGGCCCTAACAAGCTCGAGGAAGCCGAGAAGACGCCGTTGTGGAAGCGCTTCTTTGAGCAGATGGCCGACCCCATGGTCATCATGCTGATCGTTGCCGCCGTCATCAGCGCGCTCACGGGCATGGTCAAGGGCGAGGCGGACTTTGCCGATGTCGCCATCATCATGTTCGTCGTTATCGTCAACTCGGTGCTGGGCGTGGTCCAGGAGGCTAAAAGCGAGGAGGCTCTCGAGGCCCTGCAGGAGATGAGCGCGGCGCAGTCCAAGGTGCTGCGCGACGGCAAGCTCGTGCACCTGCCGAGCGCCGAGCTCGTGCCCGGTGACGTGATCATGCTCGAGGCGGGCGACTCCGTCCCGGCCGACTGCCGCGTGCTCGAGAGCGCCACGATGAAGATCGAGGAGGCCGCCCTTACCGGCGAGTCCGTGCCTGTCGAGAAGCATGCCAACGTGATCGAGCTCGCCGCCGGCACCGACGACGTGCCGCTCGGCGACCGCAAGAACATGTGCTACATGGGCTCCACCGTGGTGTACGGCCGTGGCCGCGCCGTCGTAGTCGGTACCGGCATGAACACCGAGATGGGTAAGATCGCCGGCGCCCTGGCCGAGGCCAAGGAAGAGCTCACGCCGCTGCAGGTGAAGCTTGCCGAGCTCAGCCGCATCCTCACTATCATGGTTATCGTCATCTGCGTCGTCATCTTTGGCGTCGACATCATCCGCCACGGCGTGGGCAACGTTCTCACCGACCCGACCGCGCTGCTCGATACCTTTATGGTCGCTGTCTCGCTTGCCGTCGCCGCCATCCCTGAGGGCCTGGTTGCCGTCGTGACTATCGTGCTTTCGCTCGGCGTGACCAAAATGGCCAAGCGCCAGGCGATTATCCGCAAGCTCTCTGCCGTCGAGACCCTTGGCTGCACGCAGACCATCTGCTCGGACAAGACCGGTACCCTTACCCAAAACAAGATGACTGTCGTCAAGCACGAGCTCGCTGCGCCTAAGGAGAAGTTCCTGGCCGGCATGGCGCTGTGCTCCGACGCCCAGTGGGACGAGGAGCTGGGCGAGGCCGTGGGTGAGCCGACTGAGTGCGCGCTCGTCAACGACGCCGGCAAGGCGGGGCTCACCGGCCTGACCGCCGAGCACCCGCGTGTGGGTGAGGCCCCGTTTGACTCGGGCCGCAAGATGATGTCCGTGGTCGTCGAGACCCTGGACGGCGAGTATGAGCAGTACACCAAGGGCGCGCCCGACGTGGTGATCGGCCTGTGCACCCATATCTACGACGGCGATAAGGTCGTCCCCCTGACCGAGGAGCGTCGCGCCGAGCTCGTGGCCGCCAACAAGGCCATGGCCGACGAGGCCCTGCGCGTACTGGCGCTGGCAAGCTGCACCTACACCGAGGTCCCGGCCGACTGCAGTCCCGCCGCGCTCGAGCATGACCTGGTCTTCTGCGGCCTGTCTGGCATGATTGACCCTGTCCGCCCCGAGGTCGCCGACGCCATCCGCGAGGCGCATGACGCCGGTATCCGCACCGTCATGATCACGGGCGACCACATCGACACCGCCGTGGCCATCGCCAAGCAGCTGGGCATCGTCACCGATCGCAGCCATGCCATCACCGGTGCCGACCTCGATCGCATGAGCGACGAGGAACTCGACGCGCACATCGAGGACTACGGCGTGTACGCCCGCGTCCAGCCCGAGCACAAGACACGCATCGTCGAGGCCTGGAAGTCGCGCGACCAGATCGTCGCCATGACCGGCGACGGCGTCAACGACGCCCCGTCCATCAAGCGCGCCGACATCGGCGTCGGTATGGGCATCACCGGCACCGACGTCACCAAGAACGTTGCCGACATGGTGCTTGCCGACGACAACTTCGCCACCATCATCGGTGCCTGCGAAGAGGGCCGTCGCATCTACGACAACATCCGCAAGGTCATCCAGTTCCTGCTTTCGGCCAACCTTGCCGAGGTGTTCTCGGTGTTTATCGCCACGCTCATCGGCTTTACCATCTTCCAGCCGGTGCAGCTGCTGTGGGTGAACCTGGTCACCGACTGCTTCCCCGCGCTCGCGCTGGGCATGGAGGACGCCGAGGGCGACATCATGAAGCGCAAGCCGCGCAACGCCAAGGACGGTGTCTTTGCCGGTCACATGGGCCTGGACTGCGTGGTCCAGGGTCTGATCATCACCGTGCTGGTGCTGGCGAGCTTCTTTGTGGGCGTGTACTTTGACATGGGCTACATCCACATCGCCGATATGATCGCCGGCAATGCCGACGAGGAAGGCGTGATGATGGCGTTCATCACGCTCAACATGGTCGAGATTTTCCACTGCTTCAATATGCGCAGCCGTCGTGCGTCGCTGTTCACCATGAAGAAACAGAACAAGTGGCTGTGGGCTTCTGCCGCGCTGGCACTGGTGCTGACGGTGATCGTGACCGTGCAGCCGACGCTTGCCGAGATGTTCTTTGGCCCCGTGACGCTTGAGCTCAAGGGCGTTCTTGCCGCGCTGGGCCTGGCCTTCCTGATCATCCCGCTGATGGAGATCTACAAGGCGATCATGCGCGCGGTGGAGAAAGAGTAGCGCACTCGTCCGGGCCCGCCCCACGCCCTTTCTCCCTCACTGGTCCTCGCGCTTCGCGCTGTGGAATCGTTCGGGAGAAAGGGCTTCCGGGGCGGGCCCTGCGGTATCCTTGCTGGCTTTTCTCCCGCGCGGATGATAAAGGGCTGAGGGAAAGTTTGTGAGCTGGTCGGGCTTTGCCCGGCCAGCTCTATTTGATTTAAAATACCTGCTCAGTTGTGATTTATGGTGCTGGGAGGCGCTTGTGGGCAAGGCGAAGGCTAAGGCGAAGAAAAAGACGACGGGGGCGCGGGCTAAGCGCGATCGTCGTCGGAAGCTCGCGACCGAAGCCCCCGCGTCTGCCGAGGAGCTGCTGGCAAACGTGCCGGGACTTGACGCGCTGCAGGATGTTCCGGCGTTCGATGACCTGCCGGTCGATGAAGCTCAGCAGGCGGCATTTGACGACTTTTGCGCACAGGCCGAGGAGCCCGAGCAGATGCAGCTCGGTGCCGTGGTGCGCCTGGACCGCGGGTTTCCGCTGGTGGCAACTGCCGACGACACGTTTCGTGCCGAGCATGCCGTAGGGTTTGCCAAGTCGCGTGGCGAGGACGAGGTCTTGCTGCCCGCCGTGGGCGACCGCGTGGCGGTGCGCCGCGCTCCCGGGCACGATATGGGCGTGATTGAGTGCGTGCTGCCGCGCCGTACGAGCTTTGAGCGTTGGCGCGGCCGTGCCCGCGGAGAGCGTCAGGTGCTCTGCTCCAACGTGGATTGCGTGCTAATCGTGCAGGCGCTCGGTGCCGGTGAGGTGCTGCTCGACCGCGTGGCGCGCTCGCTGGTGTTGGCGCTCGACTGCGATGCCGAACCGGTGGTGGTGCTCACCAAAGCTGATCGCTGCGATGCCGAGGAGCTCGAGCGCGATCTGGACCGCGTGCGCCGCCTGGTGGGTCCGGACGTGCGCGTGATCGTGACGTCCTCTGCTGAGGGCCGCGGCCTGGACGAGGTCCGTGTCTGCGTGCCTGCCGGGAGCTGCGCCATGATTCTGGGCGAGTCGGGTGCCGGCAAGTCGACGCTGCTCAATGCACTGCTGGGCCACGATACGTTGGCGACCGGCGGTGTGCGCGAACGCGACGACCAGGGCCGTCACACTACCGTCGCGCGCGTGATGGTGGCGCTGCCGGGCGACGCCGGTGTGATCGCCGATGCCCCGGGCCTGCGCAGCCTACCGCTCGTGGGTCACGAGCGGGGTCTGGCGCGCGCCTTCCCCGAGATTGTCGAGGCATCGCGCGCGTGCCGGTTTGGCGATTGCACGCATACCCATGAGCCGGGTTGTGCCGTTCGCGAGGCCGAGGACGCCGGGCAGATCGACAGCCTGCGTTTGGAAACGTTCCAAAACCTGGCGTCATCCATGCGCGTGAGTGCTCAAATGCTCGATCCCGATGTCCACCTGTAATTGATTTTTCCTATGACAGCCGTCTTCCAACTGTTCGGGAGACGCCTTTTTTGCTGCGAAAAAGCCTCGAAACATGCAGTTTGCTGACGTGCTGACCAAAACCTTGCCACGAGCTTGACGGGCTGGTTAGTTTTTGGTCAGCGATTGGTTTGACATCGAAAACCGAGATCGCGATTGCGCCGCTTTGCACTCTGACCACCCAGACAATGGTGGTACGGGCATTCGCCCGGCACTGCCATGAGAGGAGCGGCCGTGAACAAGAGCAAGCGCATCGCCATCAGTCTGGTCGCGGGCGTGCTCGCTGCGCTGCTCTGCATGGTTTACGGCTCGTCGATTCGCTCGCAAGCCGAACAGGTCCAGGCTGAGACCTTGGCCAAGTACGGTGGCGATCGCGCCGAGGTATGCGTCGCGGCGCGCGATATCGATGTGGGCGAGACCCTCGATGAGACCAATGTCATAACCCAGGAATGGCTGACGAGTCTGCTGCCGCGTGACGCGGCGACCGAGCTGCGCCAGGTGCGCGGCGACGTGACGACTTCGCGTATTCCCAAAAACGCCGTGATCTGCAATGTCTACACCAAGGCCGAGAGCCACAAGCTCGAGGTGCCTAAGGGCAAGGTCGCCGTTTCGGTGGCGGTCGATGCCGAGCACTCGGTCGGCGGTGCTACGGGCGTGGGCAGCTACGTGGATGTGTATGTGCAAAAAGACGGCGTAACCGATCGACTGTGCGGCGCGTACGTGATCGATACCAGTGAGGATTCCGGTGCCACGCGCGAGGGCAAGATCGAATGGGTGACGCTGGCGGCTGACCCCGAAGACGTCAAGGAACTGCTGGGAGCCTCGGGCAAGGGAACGGTCAGCTTGACGATTCCCGCCACGGCGCGCGGCAAAAAGAGCGGAGGCGACGAGTGATGAAGGCGATCTGGCTTGCGTGCTGCGCGTGCGGCGATTACGGGCTGTTGCAGCGGGAAGTCGAGGGCCGTGATACGGGTGCACAGGTGCTTCGCGTGGGTGACCTGGACGGGCTGGTTTCCATGGCGCGGGCGTTTCCGTCGCGCCGCGGAGCTGCCATCATCGCGGCGTCTCTGTTTGATACCGAAGATGTGCGCAAGACTGTTGCGCGCCTGACGGCCGAAGGCCGCGTGAGTCGCGTGGTCGTGTTGATAGAAGCACTCGATCCGTCGGATATCGAGGGGCTGTTTCGCGCAGGGGCGACCGAGGTCATCGCTGCGCACAGTATATGCGGCAACGGGCGAGCGGGCGAGGGAGCGGTTGATTCCGATCGGCGCATGACGATTGAGCCCGATGCTTTTGTTGATAGGGAACCCGGGGCGCCTCGCGCTACAAGAGGCCCGCGTGTTGATGATTATGGAAAAGCGGAAGCCGAGCATGGTCGGCGCCCCCGGAACCCCCTTGTATACGATGACGCTGGAGGACCGGCGCAGCATGCTGGCGACTCCCCGGCTGTAGATATGGGATACGTGCGCGGCGTGAATCTGGCGGATGAACTCGACGAAGTTGAGGGCTTTGCCGGGTGCGGCGAGTTGTCGCTGATGCAGCATGAGCAGATTGCGCAGAACGAGCCTGCCTCGCAGACCGAACAAGCCGCCATGCCGGCTTGGACGCAGCGTGTAGTTGCGGCGGGGGAGACGGGGACGCTGTCACCGACGCCCGCCCCGCCGCCTCCGATGCCGCCGGCAGACGCTGCCGCTTCGCCGCATCGAGCTCCGGTCATCTGCGCCATTTCGGGTTCGGGCGGTTGCGGCAAGTCGACGATCGTTGCCACCATGGCACACACATCGTCGCTGTTGGGCTTGCGTGCCGCCGTGCTCGACCTGGACCTGATGTTTGGAAACCTTTACGACTTGTTAGGCGTCGATGCTCCGCACGATATGGCGGCACTTATCGAGCCGTCGGCGGCGGGCACGCTCACCGAGCCGGATATCGTGGCCGCATCGATGCGCGTCGCCCCGGGCGTCACGCTCTGGGGACCTGTCGCGGCCCCCGAGAAGGCCGAGCTCATGGCACCTCCGGTGGAGCTATTGCTCGATGTTTTGCGCCGCGAATCCGACGTGGTCTTTGTCGACACCTCGGTCTTTTGGGGTGATGCCGTGGCCGCCGCGGTAGCGGCGAGCGACCGTTGCCTGGTCGTAGGCGATGCGGCGGTATCGTCCGCGACATCCGCTTCGCGCGTCATTGAGCTGGCGAGCCGTGTGGGCGTGCCACGCACGCGTATGAGCGCCGTATTCAACCGGTTTGGTGCGCGCGGTGCCGACGAGGACGTCGCCATGCGCTTCGAGATTGCCTGCGCACTGAGCTCCAAGATCCGCATCGCCGATGGCGGTCAGGATTTGGCCGCGCTCATGGCATTCGGTCGCGCCGGCGAGGCAGTGGGTCAGACGAGCGCTTTTGCGACCAGCGTGCGCGAGGCCACGCGCGAGATGCTCGTGGAACTGGGGTGCGCCGTCGGCCCTTGGAGCGATATGGTCGCCGACCGTGCAACGCGCACCGAACGTCCGCGTATCCGCCTTCCCTGGTCGCGCGAGGGTGATCAGCGATGAGCCTGCAAACGAGGATTAAGGCTGCCGGCGCTGCAGCGGCGGCAGCGCCTGTAGATGCGGGGCGTCGCCGCGCGGTGAAACGACGCACCAAGCGCGCCGTAATGGACCGCATGGGTTACGACGAAGTGGCGCGTATCAGCGCCTATATCGACCCGGCGCTTGCCCGCTCGGAATTGCGTCCCGCGGTGGAGGCGGCGCTCAATGTTGAGGAGCCGACCGATCTCGCGACGCCCGAGCGCGAGACCATCATCGACGAGATTTTGGATGATGTGGTGGGCTTGGGGCCGTTGCAGCCGCTCATCGAGGACGACACCGTTACCGAGATCATGATCAACGGCTGCCGCTCGGCTTTCTTTGAACGCGGCGGCGTTTTGTATCCCATCGAGCACGCGTTTGAGGACGACGAACAGATCCGTGTGCTAATCGACCGCATCATCTCGCCACTTGGCCGCCGTATCGACGAGCGCAGCCCCATTGTCAACGCCCGCCTCAAAACGGGCTATCGCGTCAACGCGGTGATTCCGCCTGTGGCGATTGACGGACCGATTCTCACCATCCGAAAGTTCTCGGACCGTATCTGCTCTCTGGACGAGCTCGTGGGGTTGGGATCGCTGCCGCTTTGGTATGCGCAGCTGCTGTCGTGCGCGGTGTCGCTGCGACAGGACCTGGCGGTTGCGGGGGGCACGGGATCTGGTAAGACCACCCTGCTCAACGCGTTGTCATGCGAGATTTCCACCGGCGAGCGCATCGTGACGATCGAGGACTCTGCCGAGCTCAAGTTTGCGCATCATCCGCACGTGGTGCGCCTAGAGGCGCGCGAGGCTTCAATTGAGGGTGAGGGCGCGGTGACGATCCGCGACCTGGTAACTAATGCCCTGCGCATGCGCCCCGACCGCATCGTGGTGGGCGAGGTGCGCGGTGCCGAGTGCTGCGACATGTTGCAGGCCATGAACACGGGCCACGACGGGTCGCTCACCACACTTCATGCGGGTTCAGAACAGGAGACCGTGGTGCGCCTGACGTTGCTTGCACGTTATGGCATCGATCTGCCGAGCGAGCTCATCGAGGAGCAGATTGCCATGGCGCTCGACGGCATCGTGATGTCCGAGCGCCACGCCGATGGCAGGCGCTTTGTGGCCTCATATTCGGGGGTTCGCCGCGGCGTGTCGGGCGGTGTTGAGCTCGAACGCTACGTGACTTTCGATGCCGCCGAGTGCACCTGGACGCTCGACCGCGAGCCGCCGTTTATCGCAGAAGGCCTGCGGTCGGGGACGCTTACACAAGAGGAGGTGGACGAATGGAGATCGCTATGCCCCTCGTCGTAGGGGGCTTGGCAGGGCTTTCTGTCGCGACGGCGTGTGGGGCAGAGCCTCGTGTGCCGCAGGTACCGCCGGCGGAGCTGGCACGTCAGGCGCTCAAGACGGTGGCAGAGAAGCTGCCGCGTGAGCTGGTGGAAAACGATCTGCTGAAAAAGATCGCCCGTTCGTGGGCATCGTTGGTCCCCACAGATCGCTTTGGGCTTGCTATTGAGGATAACGCGACTCGCCTGGCATTTCTGCTGCTATCGAGCGGTGTCTGCTGCGTTTTGCTAACGATGGTGTCGTTATCGCCCCTCGGATTTGCCTTGGGACTTGTTGCCCCGTTTGTCGTTGGCGCCGCCCGGGATGGCTTTGAGAGTCGGCGCGAGCAACACGATGTGGAGGAGGCCATGCCCGAGGCGTTTACCGCACTTTCCATGTCGCTTGCCTCGGGACATTCGCTGGCCCAGGGCATGCGCTTTGTGGGCGCTCATGCGCAAGAGCCGGTGCATACCGAGTTTTTGCGGGTGGCGGCGGCGATCGATTGCGGCATCTCGGCGACCGATGCGCTCGACGACCTGCTTGTCCGCATCGACGCCCCCGGGCTTTCGCTTGTCGCGTTGGCGCTCAAGGTGTCGCAGCGAACCGGTGCCCCGCTTGCCGACCTGCTGGCCGAGGCGTCGAGCATGGTGGGGGAGCGCATTGAGCTCAAGCGCCGCCTGGATGTCAAGACGTCGCAGGCCCGCATGTCGGCGCATATGGTCGCGGCGATGCCGGCGGGCATGTGCGCGGTGTTGGCGCTGCTTTCGGCAGATTTTCGTCGCGGTCTTGTGACGCCTGCCGGTGCGGGCGCTGTGGTGCTGGGTCTTGCCCTCAACGCCGTTGCCCTGGTGGTTATCCGGCGCATTATGAGGGTGGAGCTATGAGCGCCCTGGTTGCAGTTGCGGCTTGCCTGTGCGCTCTGAGTGTATTTGTCGCGACGGGTTTGGATCGGGCGGATGCACGCAAGATCGCAGGTACCTGCAAGCGCGAGGCAGTGCTGGTCGCTGCTGCGGGTCGCTCGGTGGCCGATGCCCTGACCGCGCGAGTGAAGGGCGCGGTTGGGGCGGGCGGCCCGGCGCGAGCGTCGCTCGGCGAAGTGTCCGAGATGATCGATGTTGTTCGCTTGGGTCTTTCGGCCGGTCTTTCGTTTGATGCGGCGCTTGAGATTTTCTGCGCCAACCGCCGGTCAGTGCTGGCTCTTCGCCTTGAGCGGGCCCGCATGGCGTGGCAGGTGGGCGTGGGCACGCGTGAGGACGAGTTGTTGGCCGCCGCGCGCGACCTGGACGTGCGAGCGCTCGAGACCTTTGCCATCACGGTGGGGCAGGCGCTCGCCCTGGGTGCCCCACTTGCCGAGACGCTGGCCGCTCAAAGTCGCGAGATCCGTGCAGCTCATCGCGCCGCGGTTGAGCGCGAGATCGAGCGTGCGCCCGTCAAGCTGCTGATTCCCACCGGCACGCTCATCTTGCCGGCGTTGCTTCTGTCCATATTGGGCCCGCTGCTGGGAGCAGGCGGGATGATGTAGGGAGGAATACATGAACACGATGGTCGAAGTTGCTGACAAGGCTTGGAACTGGGCTTTTTGCCGGGCGATCCGCGCTCGCCAGCATGCCAAGGAACTGTTGCAGGAGGAGAGCGCGCAGGGTACCACCGAGTACGCCATTTTGGTGGGCGTGCTTGTGGTGATCGCGATTATTGCCATCGTTGCATTTAAAGGCAAGGTTAAAGAGCTATGGGATGCGATCAGCGAGGGCATCAACAGCCTGTAGAGGGCGAGCGCCCCATCGGGGTGCTGCTGGTGTTTGCTTGCCTGATCGTGGCGATAGCGGCGGTGCTTTGGGGGCTTAACTCCGCGCGGCAGCAGCGTCCTGGGACCGCCTTCGACTCGGGCTCAGATTCGGCGGTGGCGTCTCAAAAAGATGAGACGCGAGATGCGGACGATTCGGATGCCGCTGTCACGGCGCAAACCTTTCTGCGGACGCTCGACAAGCGGTCTGCCACTGCGACGGATTCGCCTGAGGGCAACGCGATTGCGGTCCGGCTTGCATGGTCCGAGGACCGACCGATGACCGAGGCAGCGGCGGATATGTTACGCGCCTACCGCGAGGTGTCAACGGCCCAGCTCGCCCTGAGCGGCTATCTCGATATTAAGGGCAACGTATGGGGCGCCATCGTGCGCGATGGACGCGGCTGGGTCGATATGGTGACGGTTGCTGCGGATGTCGGCGATGCCTCGTGCCGCCTGCGCGTGATCCGCCTGAGCCCGCAGGCATCGAACTCAAAGGAGGGGTCGTGAAATGCATGACGTCCTGCGCGAGGAATCTGCCCAGGCGACGGTCGAATACGCCATCGTCACGGTGGCGCTGCTTTCCATCGTGCTGGCGATCGCGGGACTTTGGCGTGCTGGCACCGATGGGCGCTTGGCGGCGCTGGTCGAGCGGGCGGCATCCCATGGCGTTGCCTCGACGTCGGTTATCGACGCCGCTGCGGGCGCTAAGGACATCGCGTTGTATTGATATCGCGCGCGAGGACCGGGCGCAGTCTACGGTCGAGGCCGCTTTTTTGCTGCCGACGTTTCTGACGCTCATCCTTCTCGCACTGCAACCGGTGTGCCTGCTCTATACGCGCGCGGTCATGGAGTCTGCCGCCGCCGAGACCGCGCGGCTCATGACCACGACGACGGCGGAGGACGATGATCTTAAGGAGTTCACCCGCCGCCGGCTTGCCGCAGTGCCCAACGTTTCGATCTTTCATGCCGGCGGGCCGTTGTCGTGGGATATCGAGCTTGGCCGGGCCGGTGCGGGTGGCGTCTCGTCCGTGTCCGTTTCCGGCGAGGTCAAGCCGTTGCCTGTGATCGGTGCGTTTGCGCAGGCTATGGGTGGTACCGCCGAGGGCGGCTACGTTGAGCTCAAGGTCAATGTCTCGTATCAATCGCGTCCCGAATGGCTGGAGGGAGATTATGATTCGTGGATTGCTGCATGGGATTAAGCGTTTCTGGTCTAGACGCGTTTTGACGCGCCGTCCGAGCTGCCATCGCAAACGAGGCGGCTTTATGGGTCGAGCCGGTATCGACCTGTTTATCGAAGACGGTGCCTACACCACGCTTTCCTCTGCCGTGGTCATCCTAGTGGTGCTCACGTTGTTGTTTTCGTCAACCGCGGCGATATGGAGCATGTCGCGTGCCGGGGATACCCAGGTGGCGGCCGATAGCGGCGCGCTGGCGGGTGCCAACGTAGTGTCGTCCTATCACACGGCTGCCACGGTGGTTGATGCGAGCATCTTGAGTCTGGGGCTGGCGGGGTTTGCCACGATCGGGACGGGCCTGGTCGCCATCCTCATCCCGGGTGCCGAGCCGGTTGCCGGCAATATGGTCGACACCGGGATTGGGATCATTAAAACGCGCAACAAGTTTGCCAAAAGCGCATCGGAAGGCTTACAGAAAATCGAGACGGCTCTGCCGTATCTGGTTGCCGCGCGAGCTACACAGGCGGTGTCGGCGCAGGATACCGATAGCGTGAGCTATACCGGTACGGCGCTTGCCGTGCCCAGGACATCCGAGTCCGATTTCGTTGCGCTCGAGGGGTCCGAGATCTCGACCGATGCTATTAAAGACACGTCAGATGATTTAGAGCTCGCAGCCAAAAAGTTGAAGGAGGCTTCTGAGGATACGGCGAAAGCAAAAGAGCGCGCCTGGCTTGCGGACTGCGGCGGGTCGGACAAGGGCACGATTGGTAGCCGTTCGTGCATGTGGGAGCGCGCGAAGAAGCTGGCGTCGCTGCCGGGCGAGCTCAACCCACATTACGCATCGAGCGTCACGTGGGAGCCCCAGGTGGCGCTTGACCGAGCGAGAACATATTACCGTCAGCGCCTGGCTAACGAAAAGCCGCTTGGAAGCGGTGTCGAGATGCAGGCGGAGTCTGCCGCTCGAAAGGCGTTCTATCGGTATGCCGGCGAAGAGCTCGGGCGTGCCTCCATCGTGGACGACGGCACGAGCGTCGTCGCGGACCTGCCGCTGCTGCCGCGCAATGCGGACGAGGTCAGGGCGAGCGATCTTTATACCGATGCCGCGTGGCCGACGAGCGGCAATGACGGCAAGACGTACATCCATTATGGAACTGGCTGCCCAAACTATAAAAAGGGAGCGCCGGGAGGACTGTCATCGGTTGCTGACTTTGACGGGAGAGAAGCATGCGACCGCTGCCATTTTGGAGTCAAGACACTGGGTGCCGTCGCCGCTCCTTCTACATCGATCGAAAACGGCTTCGAGTATCACTTTGACAAGTTCAAAGACGCCATGGAAGACTACGCCGAATGCCGCAACAAAGAGCTTGAGCTCGAGCGACAGACCGAAGGCGAGGCCGATCGCGCGGGAAGCGCATTCGATCAGGCCATTCAAGCGCTTTCGGGTGAGCGTCCGCGTATCGCGCCGCCCGGTCGCAACGGCGTGGTCGCCCTTGCGGTTTCGGGCGATATGACCAGCCCCGATCAACTTAACTCCTCGTTTAACACGGCGGTTGAGCTTGGCAGTCGCGGTGCCATCTCTGCCGCGGTGCTGGCGCCCGATGAGGCGACGGCGCAAAACAACGTGCTTTCGCGATTTTTCTCGACATTGAAGGAACGCTCGGGCGGCGTTGCCGGCGTGCTCGACGGCGTCATGGATGTTTGGGGACGGCTGCTCGTAGGATACGGTGATATCCAAGGTTCGGCCGACGAACTTATGGACGAGATGATTAAAGACCTAGGAGGGGGCGGCGGCGCGTTGGGCTCCATCGCATCGTGGCTCGGCGATACCGTTTCGGCGTCCGTGGCGGCGCTGGGTTTGGAACCGTGCGACTTGCGCCTGCGAAAGCCGGTGCTGACCGATTCCGCCAACGTCATTAAGAGTCCGGGGTCTGACATTGCTGGTTTCTCTCAAGCGCAAGACAAGCTGCGAGGTATTCCGTTGGGCGTGACCGATCCCAAGGCGCTTTGCGAGGCGTTGGAATATCAAGTCGAACGCACCATTGGCGGTACGGTGTTCACGCTTGCGGAGATTCCTCTGCCCGGCGGCGGCTCCATCCCACTCACCGTCGATGTCGCCACGCTGGTTGGCGCTCTGGGCGGTGGGTCGTAATGAGTATCCGCATGCGTCTGCGTGAGGAGCGCGCCCAAGCGACGGTGGAGATGGCAGTGGTTACGCCCGTTTTGCTGGTGCTGGCACTCATCGTGTACAACGTCATGATCTTTGCCAGCGCTGTCGCGCGCTTCGACCGCGTGGTGCCCGACATCGTGTTGGCGCACGCCGTGGCGTCGGAGGGGGAGGGCGACGAAAGCTCTGCCGATGCCTCGGCGACGGTTCAGACACAAATTCTGAATGCCATGGAAGGCTATGACTTGCAGATCGAAGTGTCGAGCGAGCAAGGCGCGGAGGCATCGGATGGTGGCCTGCTCTCCCTATCCGGTACGTTTAGGACCTACACCTGCACCATGCACTATGAGCCGTGGCCGACTTCTCTCAGCATCGCTGGCGTTCCGCTGGGGGCGCCGACAACGTTGTCGCACGAGCGCGCGGTGACGGTCGATCCATGGCGTCCGGGGGTGGTCATGTGAGCGCGGTCTCGTCCTACATCGCTTACGCGCGGGCACTCAACAGGCTGGGTTGGACGCCGGCCGAGTTTGCGGTGGCGGAGTCGTTCGTCGTGCGCCTGCTCGGCATGCTGGGACGGCGTCCGGTTGCCGCCAACGGCCTGCCGCTCGTCATGGCGTTTCCGCACTGTTCCTCGGTCCACACGTGTTTTATGGCCTATCCCATCGATATCGCCTTTATCGACCGCAACGGCAACATCCTCGCACGCTATGAAAACGTCCGTCCGTGGCGCATGTGCTCTCACCCGTGCGCCTGGGCCGTACTGGAACGTCCCTCAATCCTCGCCTCGCTCCCTGCCCTCCAACAAGTGCCGGCGTAAGAATTGGCGACAGCGGACTTTCGTCATACGAAATTGGGTAAGATGGAGGAGAAGATGCATGGATGTTGAGATCCATCCCAACGCTAAAAAGCACCTGACGGAAAAGCAGGTGCTTAGCGCCTGGCTTGCGGTTACTGAGTGCATTCGTCGCGAGTCGAAGGACGAGCCGCCGAGATGGCTTGCGATTGGATGGCTCCCAGACGGACGAAGCGTGGAGCTTGTCGCGGTCGAGCTTGTCCGTGGGTGGCTTATCATTCATGCCTTGTCTCCAGTCCAGAAGAAATTTTGGCAGAAGATTGAACAGACTCGGCAAAGGGGTCGATGATGGGCAAGACGTATACGGCCGCTAATGGTCAGGTTGTAACGGATGAAATGATTGACGCGTGGTGCAAGTCGTACGAGCGCGGAGAGTTTCCGGATGGCGAACACACCGTTGGTGGGATTGTGCATGGACGGCCCCCACTCTCAGGTGAGGGGACGGCAACGCTGTCGGTCAAGATTCCTCTGGGAATGAAGGAGGCCATTCGTCGACGGGCGGCTGTCGAGGGGATGACGCCAAGTGAGTTTGCCCGTGCGGCTCTGAGTGAAAAACTTCTTGCTTCCGGCTGATGCCTCTGACGTGCCGATTTATAGAACCGAGACTGCGCTCAAAAACTTTTTTAAAATTCTCGGTTGACCGGAACGCGTCCTTGGTTATACTAATCAAGCCTTGAAACAAGGCACACCTCAAATGGCTGGGTAGCTCAGTTGGTAGAGCAGAGGACTGAAAATCCTCGTGTCAGGGGTTCGATTCCCTTCCCCGCCACCTTGAATTGACTAGGACCTCTGCAAAGGGGTCCTTTTCTTTTATGCAGCCCCCACATGGAATCGAACCCCGTGAGGGCGCGGAGCTGAGTAAACGCGTAAGCGTTTGCCAGCGCAGCTCGCAAGGCGCGCAAGCGCCGCAGCGGTCCGTCCGCGCAGCGCGCGGACGCGATTCCCTTCCCCGCCACCTTGAATTGACTAGGACCTCTGCAAAGGGGTCCTTTTCTTTTATGTAGTCCCCTGCGGAAAGCGCATCCCAGACATTCCTCCCGCTTTTGCGTCACTTTTCAGACCATTCGGTCGCCTGTCCGCACGCGCGGGTATACTCAAAACGATACTTTTCCTATGCAATACGATGCGGGCTCGACCTGCACGATCCGAAGGGGGCAGTGATGGAGAGGATACTCGGCGTTAATCTCTCTGGCTGGTTTATTCCCGAGCCTTGGGTGACCCCGTCGCTGTATGCGGCGACCGGCGCATCCAACGCGGCTGAGCTACAGGAGGCCATGGGCACCGCCGCCTATAACGAGCGCATGCGCCGTCATTACGAGACGTTTGTGAGCGAGGACGATTTTCGCCGTATGGCGCAGATCGGCCTCAACGCCGTGCGCCTGCCGGTGCCTTGGTATGCCTTTGGCTCACAGGAGTCCGATGCCTCCTACATCTCGGTTGTCGACTACATCGACCGCGCGATTGAGTGGGCTGCTAAGTACAACATTCGCGTGCTGCTCGATTTGGCAACTGTGCCCGGTGGCCAGGGCGATTCCAACGATTCACCCACCACGCCGGAGGCTGTCGCCGAGTGGCATTCGTCCACCAACGGCCGTCATGTCGCACTCGACGTGCTCGAGCGCTTGGCCGATCGCTATGGCGAGGCCGAGAGCCTGCTGGGCATTGAGCTGCTGGACACGCCGCAGATGAGCGTTCGCAAGAGCCTCTTCACCATGACGGATGGCATTCCTGCTCACTACCTGCGCAATTTCTATCGCGATGCCTACGAGCTCGTCCGTTCGTATATGCCCGAGGATAAGATCGTCGTCTTCTCGTCGTCGGGGCATCCCAGCGAGTGGAAGCATTTTATGCGCGGCGCCAAGTACAAGAACGTCTACATGGACCTTCACCTGTACCATTACCGCGACGAGTATGCGCTCGACATCACGAGCCCTCGCGGGCTGACGACGGCGATTTCGCGTAACAAGCGCGAACTTAAAGAAGCGATTTCGACTGGGTTCCCCGTGCTGGTGGGCGAATGGTCGGGCGCGGCGATCTTTGCCAACTCGTCGGTTACGCCCGAGGGCCGCAATGCCTACGAGCGCGTGTTTATCGCCAACCAGCTGGCTTCGTTTGCGCCGGCTGCCGGTTGGTTCTTCCAAACGTGGAAGACCGAGAAGCGCATTGCAGCATGGGACGCCCGCGCGGCGCTCGGTACGCTCGAGCGCGGCATGATTGAATAGGTTGATATGACGCAAAACAGCGCCCATACGGGCAAACTCTATGTGGTCGGCACGCCCATCGGCAACCTGGGCGACCTGTCCCCGCGCGTTGGTGAGGCTTTTGCCGCCGCCGATGCCATCTGCTGCGAAGACACGCGTGTGACGTCAAAGCTGCTGATGCACCTGGGCATTTCCAAGCCGCTTGTCCGTTGCGACGAGAATGTGATCGCTAGCCGCGCTGCCGGCCTGGTCGACCGTCTGCTGGCGGGGGAGACCCTCGCCTTTGCCTCGGACGCCGGCATGCCGAGCGTGTCTGATCCCGGCCAGGCGCTGGTCGAGGCGGCGCGTGAGGCCGATGTGCCCGTCGAAGTTATTCCCGGGCCCTCTGCTTGCGTCACGGCGCTCGTCTCATCCGGCATTCCCTGCGAGCACTTTTTCTTCGAAGGCTTTTTGGGCCGCAAGCACGGCGACCGCGTGCGCCGTTTGCAGCGCCTTGCCGTGGTGCCCGGCGCGCTCATCTTCTACGAGTCTCCACATCGCATCGTGGCGACGCTCGAGGCCGTGGCAGAGGTCTTTCCCCAGCGTGAGGTTGCCGTCTGCCGCGAACTCACCAAGCTGCACGAGGAGGTCTTGCGCGGGCCCGCTGCCCAGCTTGCCGAGGAGCTGTGTGCTCGCGGCGAGGTAAAAGGCGAGATCGCGCTGGTCATCGCACCGCCGAGCGAGGACGAGGAGGCCGGTATCGTGCCGGTTGGCGCTGCGGCGGCAGATCCCGACGAGGCCCTGCACGAGGATATCCGCGCCGCGCTCGAGGAGGGGGAGCCCGCCTCTGCGGTGGCCAAGCGCCTGTCTCAGAAGTATTCGCGCCGCAAGCGCGATGTCTATGCCATGGTGCTCGATATGCAATAGATGGAGGATATCCAGCCCTTGCGCTAGAATCATCCTCTGTATGCAACGTTTTTCTGGAGGACAAACCCCATGGATCAAAGCAAGCCTTCGTTCTTTATCACGACGCCCATCTACTACGTCAACGCCGATCCGCACCTGGGCACGGCTTATTCCACCATCATCGCCGACGTTCAGGCTCGCTATCGCCGCTCCGCCGGCTATAACGTCAAGTTCCTGACCGGCATGGACGAGCACGGCGAGAAGGTCGCCGAGGCCGCAGCCAAGCATGGTATGACGCCGCAGGAGTGGACCGACAGCCAGGCCCCACACTTCAAGGAGCTTTGGAGCAAGCTCGAGATTTCCAACGACGACTTCATCCGCACCACCGAGCCGCGCCAGCATCATGCCGTGCAGTACCTGTGGGAGCGCATGAAGGAGTCCGGTTACCTGTATAAGGGCAGCTACGACGGCTGGTATTGCGTGCCTGACGAGACCTACTTCACCGATACGCAGGTCCAGAAGGGCGACGAGGAGTACGGCAGCGTCGGCCAGCACCTGTGCCCCGACTGCCACCGTCCGCTTGAGCGCGTGCAGGAGGAGTCCTACTTCTTTAAGCTTTCCGCCTTCCAGGACAAGCTGCTCAAGCTCTATGACGAGCATCCCGACTTTGTCGAGCCTGCGTTCCGCATGAACGAGGTGCGCAGCTTTGTCGAGGGCGGCCTTAACGACCTTTCCGTGAGCCGCACGAGCTTTGACTGGGGCATTCAGGTCCCGTTTGACGAGGGCCACGTGACCTACGTGTGGTTTGATGCGCTGCTCAACTATATGACCGCCGTCGGCTACGGTGTCGATACCGACGAGGCGCGTGCCGAGCTGGCCTATCGCTGGCCCGCGCAGTTCCACATCGTGGGTAAGGACATCATCCGCTTCCACTGCGTCATTTGGCCCGCCATGCTCATGGCCATCGGCGAGGCCCTGCCCGAGCACGTTTTTGCCCACGGCTTCCTGACCGTGCGCAATGCCGAGACCGGCAAGGCCGAGAAGATGTCCAAGAGCCGCGGCAACGCTATCGCTCCGCAGGACGTTATCGACATGCTGGGCGTCGAGGGCTATCGCTACTACTTTATGACCGACGTCGTCCCCGGCACCGACGGCGCCATCAGCTTCGATCGCATGGAGCAGGTCTACAACGCCGACCTGGCCAACAGCTGGGGCAACCTCATCTCGCGTTCGCTCAACATGAGCGGCAAGTACTTTGACGGCTGCGCGCCCGCCAAGCCCGCATCGTTCGATGCGTTCGACAACCCGCTGGCAAAGATCGCCGACGGCCTGGTCGAGCGCTACATGGCCAAGATGGACGTGCTCGATTACGGCGGAGCCAAGGACGAGGTCATGGAGCTCATCCACGCCGCCAACCACTACATCGAGGACTCCGAGCCTTGGGCACTTGCCAAGGACGAGGCCAAGGCTGACGAGCTGGCGTTTGTGATCTACAACCTGCTCGAGGCCATCCGCATTGCCGCTCACCTGCTGATGCCGCTCATGCCTCAGACCTCTGCCGAGGCCCTGCGCCGCCTGTCCTGTGAGGGCGAGGCCGCGAGCGACGACCTCAAGGGCATTTGCACTTGGGGCCTGCTTGCCGGCGGTCAGCCCGTCGAGAAGGGCGATCCGCTGTTCCCGCGTCTGGCGTAGAGACCGCGCGAGCGCCATATCGGCAATTTGCTGTTTAGCTGTAAGGGCATGGCCGCCACGGTCCATGCCCTTTTGTTTCAAGACGCCGCCATCATGCTAAGGAGGCAACCATGACAACTTCGCCTTTGGCAAACCCCACGGCCACCAGGGAGCTGCTGGAGGAGTTTGGCCTTGCGACCAAGCATCGCCTGGGCCAGAACTTTCTAATCGACAATCATGTGATCGAACGTATCTGCGAGCTTGCCGAGCTTGCAGGTGACGAGCGCGTACTCGAGGTGGGTCCAGGTTGCGGTACGTTGACACTTGCGTTGCTGCAGGAAGCGGCGTGCGTTACGTCCATTGAGGCCGATCCCGAGCTTGAGCCGGTGCTCGATGCCCACGCCGCCGACTATGCCAACTTCCGCTTTATCATGGGCGACGCGCTTAAGGTGGGCCCGGAGCAGATTGAGCAGGCTGCGGGCGGTGAGCCGACGGTATTTGTCGCGAACTTGCCCTATAACGTGGCGGCGACGATCATTTTGCAATTTTTCCAGACGATGCCGGCGCTCAAGCGCGCCGTCGTCATGGTGCAAAAGGAGGTTGCCGATCGCATTGCCGCAGTGCCGGGCAACAAGAACTATGGCGGCTATACGGCAAAGCTTGGCCTGTATGCGCAGGTAACGGGTCGCTTTGAGGTGCCGCCGCGTTGCTTTATGCCGGCGCCACACGTGGACTCGGCCGTCGTGCGTATCGACCGTGTTGACGGTGTGGTGCCCAAAGGACTCGATCGCGAATTTGTAGCCCGCGTGATTGATGCTGCATTTGCTCAGCGTCGCAAGACCATCCGCAATTCCATGAGCGCCAACGGCTTTGCCAAGGACGTGCTCGATGCCGCCTTTGAGGCTTGCGGTATCGCACCCACCACGCGCGCCGAGACGCTCGGCGTCGCCGACTTTGTGTGCCTGGCTCGGGAGCTTTCCCATGACGCTTAATGCCGAACGCGTGACGTTTACCAAGAAAAAGAAGACGGTTGCTTGTCCCGTGCCCTTGGCACCGCTTGCCGACACACATGCGCATCTGCTTTCGTTCTGGGGCAAGGATATGCCCGAGACACTCGTGCGTGCCAAGGCGGCAGGCATCGACCTGTTGGTGACGGTCTTCGACCCCATCGCCGACAAGCGCAGCGTGACGGACTATAGCGACTGGCTGACGCGCGAAATTCTGCCGATGCAGGATATCCCGCAGATCAAGTATCTTGCCGGCGTGCATCCGTATGGCGCGCCGGACTATACCGACGACATTCACGCGCAGGTTGTTGCTGCGCTTGATGACCCTTTGTGCGCCGGTATTGGCGAAATCGGTCTGGACTACCACATGGATTACGACGACGACATCACGCCGGCGCCCCACAGCGTGCAGATTGATTGCATGGCACGTCAGCTCGAAGTCGCCGTGCGCTGCAATGTGCCGGTGGAGTTGCACCTGCGGCACGAGGACTCGGATGGGGAGCGCACCTCGCATATGGATGCGTACAACGTGCTTCGTGAGGTGGGCGTGCCCCAGGCCGGTTGTGTGCTGCACTGTTTTGGCGAGGACCGCGCCACGATGGAGCGCTTTGTGGAGCTGGGCTGCTATATCGCCTATGGTGGTGCGGCTACCTTTAAGCGCAACGACGACGTGCGCGAGGCATTTGCGGCAACCCCACTCGATCGAATTTTGTTCGAGACGGATTGCCCGTATATGGCTCCGGAGCCCATCCGCGGTCTTGAATGCGAGCCCGCAATGATCTCCATTACGGCAAACGCGCTGGTTAACGACCGTGTCGATCGCACTGGTGAGGACGCCGAAACAATCGCGCATGCCGCTTGGGAAAATGCCTGCAAACTTTTTCAAAAATAGTTCTTGCGTTCGCGGTGGCGCTCCGTTATTCTAATTCCTGCACGCGGGCGTGGCGGAATTGGCAGACGCGTACGGTTCAGGTCCGTATGGGGGCAACCCCATGAAGGTTCAAGTCCTTTCGCCCGCACCATTGATTGAAAGAGCTCCCAGCAATGGGAGCTCTTTTGTTATGGGCTCATCGCAGGGACTTGAACCTGTGAAGGAGCGAGCGTCAAGAAAACGCGGAGCGTTTTTAGCGAGCTGGCGAGTCCGCCGGCAGGCGGGCGAAGCCGGTGCGGATCCGCGAAGCGGATACGCGGACGTCCTTTCGCCCGCACCATGGATTGAAAGAGCTCCCAGCAATGGGAGCTTTTTTGTTATGCACGATCTCCTTGGACGGGTATCCTAATGCCAACGTGTGCCTATCAGAGGAGAGACCATGCTGTTTTCCGGTATCATCGCCGCCCTTACCAGCCTTTTGATTCCCATCATCATCCTGTTGTTGCTGCTCCCCAACGCCTGCTACGTCGTTGAGCAGCAGCACGCTGTGATCATCGAGCGCTTGGGTAAGTTCAATCGTATCGTCAACGCGGGCTTCCACGTGAAGGTGCCCGTGATTGACCGCAAGGCCGCCACGGTGAGTCTGCGCACCATGAAAAATGGTTTTGGCATCGACGTTAAGACCCAGGACAACGTGACCATTGGCCTTGAGGTCTCCGCTCAGTACCACGTGAGCTATGACATGGGCGCCGGCCCGGCAGATTCGGGCATCTACAAGAGCTACTATATGCTGCAGGAGCCCGTCGACCAGATGCGCGACTTCATCACCGACGCCCTGCGCTCCTCCATCCCCGTCTACACACTCGATGAGGTCTTTGCCAAGAAGGATGACATCGCCAAGGATGTCAACGCTACCGTTTCCGAGCAGATGGCCGCCTACGGCTTCACCCTCGTGTCGACGCTCATCACCAAAATCGCACTGCCGACCGAGGTTGAGAACTCCATGAACGACATCAACGCTGCCCAGCGCAAGCGCGCTGCCGCGCAGGAGCTCGCCGAGGCCGACCGCATCAAGCGCGTCACCGAGGCGACCGCCGAGGCCGAGGCTATGGAAAAGGCGGGTGAGGGCATCGCCAACCAGCGCAAGGCCATCGCGCTGGGTATCAAAGATTCGCTCGAGATCATCCAGGAGACGGGTGTCGGCAATGACGAGGCCAACCAACTGTTCATGTTTACGCAGTGGTCCGAGATGATGACGGAGTTCGCTCGCACGGGTAAAACCTCGACGGTCGTGCTGCCGAGCGACTTTTCGCAGTCGGCCTCGATGTTCGAGCAGATGCTGGCCGCCGGCAAAGTTCAAAACGATTCGAAGGAGTAGACGCGCGTGAAATACACCGTCGTTTGCGTCGGTAAGCTCAAGGAGCGCTTTTGGAAGGACGCGTGCGCTGAGTACACCAAGCGCCTAGGTGCCTATGCCAAGGTGGATATCCGCGAGGTGGCCGATATCGACCCGGCTAAGGCGGGCGGCGTGGATGCCGCGCGCGACAAGGAGGGGGCGGCGATTCTTGCCGCCTTGCCATCTCGAGCGCATGTGATCCTGCTGGCTATCGAGGGCAAGGAGCGCTCGAGCGAGGAGTTTTCGGCGAGGCTCGACGATCTTATGCTGCGAGGCAGCAGCGACATTGCCTTTGTAATCGGCGGTTCGGACGGCGTGAGTGATGAGGTGCGCGCCCGCGCCGACGAGATGCTCAGCTTTGGACGCATTACCTTGCCGCATAACCTGGCGCGTGTGGTGCTGCTAGAGCAGATTTACCGTGCCTGCAAGATCAGTCGTGGCGAGCCGTATCACAAGTAGGTCGGCAATACGAAACAATAGCGTGGGACAATGACTTTCGTTTTTGAGGAACGCATCTGAGAGGACTGTGTGATATGAAGATCGGATTTGTCGGTTTTGGCAATATGGCGAGTGCTATGGCCGATGGCTGGATCGCTGCCGGTGTAGCTGCGAGCGATATGTGCGCCTGTGCGGGTCGCTACGACGCGCTGGTTGAGCGCTGTGAGGTGCGTGGGATGGCCGCTTGCCACGATGCCGCCGAGGTTGTCGCCGCATCCGATATCGTGGTCGCTGCGGTCAAGCCGTACATGATCGAGAAGGTATTCGCCCCGCTCAAGGATGCTCTTGCCAAAAAGGTCGTTCTGTCGGTTGCCTGGACCTGGGACAGTGCTAAGTGGGAGCAGGTCCTGCCGGGCGTCGCGCATATCTCGACGGTGCCCAACACGCCGGTTTCGGTGGGCGAGGGTGTCATCGCCTGCGAGAAGTCCTCTACGCTCAACGACGAGCAGCGTGCTGCTGTGCTCGACCTGCTCGGTAAGCTTGGCGCTGTCGTCGAGCTCGATACGAGCCTGCTGTTTGTGGGCGGCACCGTGGGCGGTTGCGCTCCGGCATTCGTCGCCATGGCGATCGAGGCCCTGGGCGATGCGGCGGTCAGGCACGGTATCCCGCGTGCCGATGCCTATCGCATTGTGAGCCAGATGGTGCTGGGTACGGCAAAGCTGCAGCTCGCAACCGGTCAGCATCCTGCGGCGATGAAGGATGCCGTGTGCTCGCCCGGTGGTGCCACCATCAAGGGCGTCGTTGCGCTCGAGGACGCCGGCATGCGCAGCGCCCTAGTCAAGGCAATCGACGCAACCCTCCAGTAAACCGACCAAAAAGGGACAGGTTTATGTTGGCAGGTTTTTCCTGCGGTTTTGTCCTTTTAGCGAAAAACGCCCCGCAACTGGTTCAATTCCAGTTGCGGGGCGCTTGCGTTTGCCCAGAGAAAACCGACCAAAAAAACCTGTCCCTTTTTGGCAGGTTAGTCCCAGAAGCTGTCTTCTTCGTCCTCGGACTTGGGGCCGCGGTCGACATACATCTTATGGGTGCGCTTCTCCATTACAAAGGCAAGAATCGCAAACAGCAGGATGCCGCCGGCGAAAAGGATGGCAAAACCGGTGCGGGTGCCAAACAAAAAGGAAAAAACTGCGTCCATTGGGTGCCTTCTTGCGTAGTTGGGTTGGGTCGTAAACGCTCATAAGTATATACTTGCCCATACATGTACAAGGTTGCAACCTAAATGGAATGTATATCGCCGGAGGATCTAATGCTTGATATCAAGTTTGTTCGCGAGAACCCCGATGCCATCGATACCGCCATGGCCAACCGCCAGACGTCTTGGGATCGCGAGAAGTTCTTTGAGCTCGATGACGAGCGCCGCGCCGTCATCACCGAGGTCGAGGAGCTCCAGGCCACGCGTAATGCCGAGTCCAAGAAGATCGGCGCCCTGATGAAGGAGGGCAAGAAGGACGAGGCCGAGGCCGCCAAGGAAGCCGTGCGCGCCGTCAACGAGAAGATTGACGGTCTGGCCGAGCGCCGCACCGCTCTCGAGCAGGAGCAGTACGACTTCATGGCTCACCTGCCCAACATCCCTTGCGAGGCCACACCGTACGGCAAGGACGAGGACGAGAACATCGAGCGCCGTCGTTGGGGCACCCCGCGCGAGTTCGACTTCGACTTTAAGCCGCACTGGGATCTGGGCACCGACCTCGATATCCTTGACTTCGAGCGCGGCAACAAGCTCTCCGGCAGCCGCTTCACCGTTCTCGGTGGCGCCGGCGCCCGTCTTGAGCGCGCCCTCATCAACTTCTTCCTCGACACGCACACCAGCCGTGGCTTTAAGGAGTGGTGGCCGCCCATCGTCGTCAAGCGTCAGACCATGTTTGGCACGGGTCAGCTGCCCAAGTTCGAGGACGACGCCTATCACGTCTCGGGCGATAACTTCCTGATTCCCACCGCCGAGGTCGTGCTTACCAACCTGCACGCCGGCGAGGTTCTCGACGCCGACACCCTGCCGCGCCGCTACACCGCCTTCACCCCCTGCTTCCGCGAGGAGGCCGGCTCCGCTGGTCGCGACACCCGCGGCATCATTCGCCAGCACGAGTTCGACAAGGTCGAGATGGTCAAGTTTGTTAAGCCGGAGGAGTCCGACGAGGAGCTCGAGAGCATGACCGCCGAGGCCGAGTACCTGCTGCAGCAGCTGGGCCTTCCGTATCGCGTGATTAGCCTGTGCACCGGCGACCTGGGCTTCTCTGCCCGTCAGACCTACGACATCGAAGTCTGGCTGCCGAGTTACAACGCCTACAAGGAGATCAGCTCCTGCTCCAACTGCGGCGACTTCCAGGCCCGTCGCGCCAACATCAAGTATCGTGACCCCGAGAACTTCAAGGGCTCGCGCTACCTGCATACCCTCAACGGTTCCGGTCTGCCGGCTGGCCGCACCATGGCCGCTATTCTGGAGAACTACCAGAACGCCGACGGTACCATCACGATCCCCGAGGTTCTGCGTCCTTACATGGGCGGCCTCGAGAAGATCGAGCCGGTCGCGTAGGTTTGCTGCATAGGCGATTTGCAAGGGCGCTCCTTTCCGGGGCGCCTTTTTTGTGCGCAGAGCCTTACCATATCGTGCGGACAGCTCAATAGAAAATACACGAACAAACGTTCTGTATACAGCCATCCACCTGCTATGCTTTTGTTAGATAGAAGCGAGAGGAAGGGGATGCGATGGAGCTGTTTGATGAGCGGGTAGTTTTGTTTGAGAGCGATGAAGGTGGGGAACGTCTTGCGGTAACGTGTGAGCCATCGGGCATGGGAGGTTTGGTGGTGCGGCAGACGAGTGAGGGTCCGTTGACCCAATGGTGCTTTGAGGAGTCGCCGCATGTAGTCGAGACCTTTGTGACGCACGAGGGGCTCGTGGCGCTTGAGCAGTTCTATGGGGTCCGGACATCTAATCAGGTTGCTCGCATGTTGAGCATCTCATTTGCCGATTATGACTGTGCCCAGCGGGTGAGATCGCTCTTGAGGGAACTTGATGCTAAGTTTGACGTGATCGAAAAGCCAATCGATCGTACGGGGAACGGCGGTATATGCGGAGCAGCATGACAAGACTGCGTTCCACAAAAAAGTTTGAAATTGTGCTTGACTCCAACTTACTAAAGTGGTTTTATATGTCTTGCGCTGCGGCGTTACCTCAGCTGGATAGAGGGTCTGACTACGAATCAGAACGTCATAGGTTCGAATCCTATACGCCGCACCA
>UQKQ01000001.1 GCA_900541645.1 uncultured Collinsella sp. | reverse complement strand
CCAAGGCGGCCACGCACCCCTCCCCCCCCGCCCGCGACCCCTCCGGGCCCTACCCCCCCCCGCCCCCAAAACCCGCCACAAAGGGGACAGGCACCTTTGTGGCGGTTTTCGTTTACGAGGGGTTTAGGGGCGGACCTGGCCGGTGCCGCGGAGCTTGTATTTGTAGGTGGTGAGGGCCTCGGCAGCAAAGGGGCCACGGGCGTGGAGCTTTTGGGTCGAGATGCCGATCTCGGCGCCCAGGCCAAACTCGCCGCCGTCGGTAAAGCGCGTGCTGGCGTTGGCGTACACGGCCGAGGCATCGACCGCGTCCAGGAAGCGCTCGCAAGCATCCGTGTCCTCGGCAACGATGGCCTCGGAGTGCATCGTGCCGTAGCGGTTGATGTGCGCGATGGCCTCGTCCTCGTTTGCCACGACCTTCACGCTCATCTCGAGCGCCAGATACTCGCGGCCCCAGTCCTCCTCAGTCGCGGCGACGTAGTCATCGCCCTCGGCAAGCCCGGCGTCGGCGCATGCGGCGCACGTGGCCTCGTCGCCGTGAATGAGCACGCCGTGGTCATGCAGCACGACCACGACCGCAGGCAAAAACGCATCGGCCACGGCACGGTCGACCAGCAGCGACTCGGCGGCATTGCACACGCCCACGCGCTGCGTCTTAGCGTTGACGATAATATTGAGCGCTTTATCGAAGTCGGCGGATTCATGCACGTAGATGTGGCAGTTACCCGTGCCCGTCTCGATCACCGGAACGAGCGACTCGCGCACGCAGCGCTGGATCAGGCCCGCACCGCCACGCGGAATGAGCACATCGACGACGCCGCGGAGCTTCATGAGCTCGCCGGTTGCCTCGCGGTCGGTAGACTCGATCATCGAGACGGCCTCGCGCTGGAAACCCTGGGCCTCAAGCGCATCGGCCAGCAGTTCGGCAATCATGGCGCACGAGTGGTAGGCCAGCGAGCCGCCGCGCAGGATGCAGGCGTTGCCGGTGCGGATGCAGATGCCAGCGGCGTCGGCCGTCACGTTGGGACGTGCCTCGTAGACCATGGCAACCAGACCCAGCGGCACACTCACGCGCGTAAGGTCCACACCGCTTGCAAGCACGCGGTGATCGAGCACGCGGCCGACGGGATCGGGCAGCTCAGCGAGCTTCTCCAGGCCGGCGGCCATGCCCTCAACGCGCTCGGGCGTCAGCAGCAGGCGGTCGAGCAGTCCGGCCGAGGTGCCCGCATCGCGCGCGGCAGACATATCGAGCTCGTTGGCGGCAATGATGCAATCGACACCGTTGCGCAGTGCTGCGGCCATGGCGCGCACGGCCTCCTGGCGCTGCTCGTCGCTCGCCGTGGCAAGCGAGGCCGACGCTGCCTTAGCGGCAACGGCAAGATCGTGAACATACGTGGCTATATCGACCGACATGGGCGGCCCTTTCTCCTAGAAGTTTGCAACCATGGTAGCCGATTTGCGCATGGCCTCGCCCGCGGCGGTAGAATTGGTCAACCCGAAACACCGCAACGAACGGAAGACTCACATGGCCCTCATCACTTCGTACCACGTCCCCGGCCTGTATGTCGAGGACCACAGCATCGACGTCCCCCTCGACTGGCGCGGCCTGGAGCCGATGCTCCTGGCCGTCGGCAGCACCATGCGCCGCGGCGCTATACCGACACCCATCGCCGGCGCGCCCGAGAGCATCAAGCTCTTCTACCGTGTGGTTTGCGCACCCGACCGCATCAACGACGACCTGCCGCTCCTTCTCTTTTTGCAGGGTGGCCCCGGTGGCGAGAGCCCGCGTCCGCTGTCGCCCACAAGCGATGGCTGGATCGAAGAGGCCGTCAAGCATTTCCGCGTCGTGCTGCCCGACCAGCGCGGTACCGGGCGCAGCAGCTGTGTAGACGGGCGCACGATTGCCGCACTGGGCGAGCGCGCCGAGGCGGCAAGCTCCGATGCGGCCCGCTCGCAGGCGGACTTCCTCAAGCGTCACCTCGCCAGCTCCATCGTGCGCGATTTTGAGTACCTGCGCCTGGTGGGCTTTGGCGGCAAGCCCTGGGTCACACTCGGGCAGAGCTACGGCGGCTTTTTGACGTTGAGCTATCTGTCGCTCTTCCCCGAGGGCGTGGCGGCAAGCTTTACCTGCGGCGGCATTCCGCACGTGCCGGCGAGCGCCAGCGAGGTCTACGCGCACACCTTCCCGCGCATGGCCGCCAAGACGCAGCAGTATTACGACCGTTACCCCGCCGATGTCGAGCGCGTGGCAGCCCTGGCCGATGCGCTCGAGGCTCAGAAGCCCGTACTGCCCGACGGCTCGCCAATGACGGTCGAGCGCCTACAGCTCATGGGCAGCGACTTTGGCATGAAGCCGAGCTTTGAGCGCATGCATTGGATTATCGATCACGCGTTTGTTACAGGCGACGGTACGCTGAGCTGCGGCTCCTCGGTATCCGACAGCTTTTTGATGCGCGCCTTCGAGCGCACCAACACGCGCACGAATCCGCTGTACTGGACGCTGCAGGAGTTCATATACGCCGACGGTGACACTATGCCCATTGGCTGGGCCGCAGCTGAAGAGAAGGCACACCACGCCGAGTTCGACACCCTCGCGCGCCCGCTCATGTTTACCGGCGAGGCCATGTACCCGTGGATGTTCGAGCAGATGCCCGAGCTCAAGCCCTTCAAGCCCGCCATGGACCTGCTGATGGAAGACACCAGCTGGGACAAGATCTATGACCCGCAGCGCCTGGCCTGCAACGAGGTGCCGCTCCAGGCCGCGGTGTACTTCGATGACATGTACGTCGATTCGAGTCTGCAGCTCGACACGCTCAGCCGCGTGGGCAACTCGCACGCCTGGGTAACCAACGAGTTCGAGCACGACGGCCTGCACGGCAGTGTGGTATTCAAGCACCTCTTCGACGAGTCCCTCAACCGCGGAGACCTGCGCCGAATCTTCTAGCAAAGGAGTGTCCCCACCTGCCGGCACAATAGGAACGTCCCCAAGTGCCGGAAAAGGAGAGGCAGCACTGCTGGCAAAACGAGCCGCAGCGCTGCCTCTCTTTATGCAAACACTATCAAGTTGTCCCTATGGATTGCGGGCTTCTCGGCCAGGTCTGCGAGCAGGCGGTTGCTGGCAATCTGGTCCTGGCGGCGGCCGGCGGCGAGCTCCAGCACGTCCGAATCGGCCTCGGCGATACCGCGGGCGACAACCATGCCGCTCGGGTCGCACACGTCGAGCACATCGCCCTCGGCAAACTGGCCATCGACCTCGCGAATACCCACCGCGAGCAGCGACGATCCGCGGCTGACCAGCGCCTTCGCGGCGCCGTCATCAACCGTCACCGAGCCGTGCGCCTTGTCGCCCAGTGCAATCCACAGCTTGCGGGGTGCAATGTCCAGGCGCTCCGCCGGCGGATCGAACAGCGTGCCCACGCTCTCGCCGCGGGCCAAACGCACGAGCGCATCGGGCTCCTCGCCCGAGCAAATCACGCTCTGAATGCCGGCCGTCATGAGAATGCGGCTTGCACGGATCTTGGTGATCATGCCGCCCGTGCCCACCGATGTGGAAGAATCGCCCGCCGAGGCGATGATCTTGGCGTCGATCTTATGCACGACCGGGACGAACTCGGCCGTGGGGTCCTCGTGCGGATTGGCGGTATAGAGGCCATCGATGTCCGAGAGCGTCACGCACAGATCGGCGGAAACCAGACAGCTCACAAGCGCCGCCAGCGTGTCGTTGTCGCCAAACTTGATCTCATCGACGGTGACGGTATCGTTCTCGTTGACGACCGGCACCACACCCAGCTCCACAAGGCGCAGCAGGGCGTCGCGCGCGTGCAGGTAGGACGTGCGGCGCGCCGTGTCGTGGCGCGTGAGCAGCACGAGCGAGGTGAGCAGGTCGCGCGCATGGAACTCCTCGTCATAGGCCGACGAGATGATGCACTGACCAGCCGAGGCGCAGGCCTGCAGGCTCGGCAGGTCACCGACCGGCTTACGGTCGAAGCCCAGCACGGGATAGCCGCAGGCAATGGCGCCCGAGCTCACCACGACCAGGCGCCAGCCAAGCTCGCGCAGCGCTGCGGCCTGATCGGCAAGCCCGCCGATAAAGGCGCGGTTGACCTTGCCGTCGGCGCCCACCACCGTGGACGAACCGATCTTTACCACCATCGTTTTATAAGAAGTCGTCATACGTCAAACCAATCAACTGTTCAGCGAACGGCCGAGCTGGCGGCCAGGGAAGCGTGACTCGCCCCTACCGCCCAAGGAATTAGTGAGCCCAGGGAAAGGCAGAGGCCGCGGCCATGTTCTTACGCACGAGCTCGTCGCGCACCTGAGCCAGGCCCTGCTCCATACCCACCACATAGGTCTGCGGGTACAGGAAGCGCTTGAAAGCTGCGTCCAGATGGTCGAGCGCCCAAGCACAGCGCTCGCGCGCGTCCTGGATGCTCTCACGCGGAGCCACCGCACTGCCATCGCGCACGATCGGCACCAGCAGCTCGCGATACTCGAGTTCGGACACGTCGGTCACCAGGGCGGCATCGTTCACGGCCACAAGGGTATTGCCGCGCGCGGCGCCATCCCCCGCCAGATGGTCCTCGTCGTAGATCATGTCGCAGACCGGGCCGCCAAAGCCGTCGTAATAACGGCGCACGCGTTGCACACCCGGGATCGTGCGCTTGTATGGCTGCTCAGAGAGCTTGACCACCGGCGTCCATGGATCTGCCTCGCTCGCACGGCGGGCGGAAAGCTTGTACACGCCGCCCAGCGCCGGCTGGTCATAGCAGGTCGCAAGCTTGGTACCAACGCCAAAGCTGTCGATGGGCGCGCCCTGGTCGAGCAGCGACTGAATCGTGTACTCATCCAAATCGTTAGAAACCGAGATCCCCACATAGGGCAGGCCCTCGGCATCAAAACGGCCGCGCACATACTTGGAGAGCTTGGCGAGGTCGCCGGAGTCGATGCGAATGGCCGACAGGCGCTCGCCCACCGCTTCCATCTCCTTGGCAACCGTAATGGCATGTTCACAGCCCTCGCGCACGTCATAGGTGTCGATGAGCAGCGTACAGTTCTTGGGGCTCGACTTGGCAAAGGCGCGGAAGGCCTCGAGCTCGGAATCGAAGCTCATCACCCAGCTGTGCGCATGCGTGCCAAAGACGGGAATACCGTAGCGGCGGCCGGCGAGCACATTGGACGTAGAGGAGCAGCCGGCAACGTAGCTCGCGCGCGCGACGGCCAAGCCGCCATCGGGACCCTGAGCGCGGCGCAGGCCAAACTCGGCAACGGGACGGCCGTCCGCCGCCAGCACCACGCGCGCCGTCTTGGTGGCGACAAGCGTCTGGAACCCAACGATGTTGAGCAGCGCCGTCTCAAGCAGCTGGCACTCCAGCGCGGGGCCGGTGACGCGAACCATGGGCTCGCGCGGAAAGACGAGCTCGCCCTCGGGCACGGCGTCGATGTTTACATGCGCACGAAAATCGCGCAGGTAGTCGAGGAATCCAGGCTTGAACATCGCGCCGCCGGCCGGGGCCTGGAGCGAGGCGAGGTAGTCGATATCCTCGGGCGTAAAGCGCAGATTCTCGACCAGCTCGGGCAGTTCGGCGGTGCCGCACATGACGGCATAGGCGCTGCCAAAAGGATGGTCGCGGTAAAACGCGGTAAAACAACCCTGCTCATTGGCCTTGCCGCTCTCCCACAGGCCCTGGGCCATAGTGAGCTCGTACAGATCGGTGAGCATTGCAATGTCGGTGGGATGCGAGATGTCGGTCAAAGCCATGGGGCGACCTTTCGGATGCGTTGTGCAGAGGTTGAGGGTTGGAAAAGGGCAGAGTGTTCGGGCATGGCACCCAGCGCGAATGGGCTAGAGCAGGCCCATGCTGGTCAGGATCGTGTAGCCCATAAAGATGACAAACGCGATGAGGGCAAGGACAATGATGATTTTTTGAGCCGGCGCCATGCCAGGGATCTCGTTCTCGCCCGTAGGCTCCTTGGAGGTAACCATGCGCTTGGCAAAGGTCATCTCGTCACGGCTCGGCTTGGGCTCGACGGACTTGGAACGAGCGACCTTTTTAGGCTGAGGTTTAGGTGCGGTGGGCGCGGGCTTCGCGGCGGCGGGCTTGGGCGCGGGGGCGACGTTCGCGGCGGCCTCCTCGGCCTTCGCACGCTCGGCACGCAGGGCGGCCAGCTCCTCACGCTCGCGGCGTGCCTCTTCCTGGGCCTCGCGACGAGCTTTCTCGGCGCGGAGCTCTTCCAACTCGGCGCGTTCCTCGGCAGACAGTGGTTGGGACTCAAGCTTGGCCATGGTACAGCCCTTTCTTTTAAAAAAAGCCGCCGACACAATGTCAGCGGCTTATCAAATCCAAGGGTGGAGACGAAGGGAGTCGAACCCTCGGCCTCTGCCATGCGACGGCAGCGCTCTCCCAACTGAGCTACGTCCCCAAGACAAGTTGATATTTTACCTACGGCTCGCCAACTGTCAACGCCCAATACCCAGTCTTTTTGGGACGCGGCTATTTTGACAACTTTTCGAGCAGGCGATCCTCTCGATGATTTTTTAATCCCCGTCCCAGAAAAATCATCGGCGAGCGCACTACTTTGCGCTGGTGAGGACGCCGGTGGTGTCGAACGCCGGGGTGAAGCTCTCGTCTACCGCTCCGCCTTCTTGCCAAAACATCGTCGTAAAGCCCAGGTCGTCGGCATGGTCGAGCACCTGCTCGTACTCCTCGCGCGTCACGGCGCGCGCCAGGTCGCCGCCTTGTTCGCACATGAGGGCATTGGGCGTGTACTGGTTCATGACCGAGATCGGCACGTCGCCCACCGTCTGCCACACCAGGTCCAACACGCGGCACGAATCGTCCGCATGCCCCGGCAGCACCAGATGACGCACGATTATGCCGCGCCTCATGAGCCCGTCCTTGTCTACCAGCTCTCCCCCGCGGCGCTCAATCTCGCGCGCCATCTGGGCCAGACCCGACACGGCCACGCGCGGGTAGTCCTTAATATGAGAAAGCGACTGCGCAAGCCCGGCATCGGCATATTTAAAGTCCGTAAGCCACACGTCGACCAGGTCGCCCAGCGCTGCCACGGCACTCGCGCGCTCGTAACCACTCGTGTTGTAGACAATTGGGATGACCAGTCCGCGCTCCCGAGCTGCGGCAATCGCGGCCGGCAGCAGGTGAGCATAATGCGTCGCCGTCACCAGATTGATGTTATTGGCACCTTGGTCCTGCAGCTCCAGCATAATCTCGACCAGGCGCTCGGGCGAAATCTCAAGCCCAAAATTGCCCGTCGAGATCTCGTGGTTCTGGCAATAGATACATTTGAGCGAGCAGCCGCTAAAGAAGATCGTGCCCGAACCGGCCTCGCCCGAGATAGGCGGCTCCTCCCACATATGAAGCGCCGCGCGGGCCACCTTGAGCGTGTCATCGGCACCGCATACGCCGTGCGCACCCTCGTCGCGCACCGCACCGCAACGGCGCGGACACAAATGGCAGGCGGGCGAAAAAAGTTCGGTCAACGGCGTCGGCATAAAAACATGCTCCAAAACAACGATTCAGCAGCTCAAACGTAAAGGGACCAACCGCACAGACGGCTCGAGCCCAAGGCGCCGTAATCGTCCGACACGATTTTTGTAATGTCAAGACTGGAATCGATAAAGTGCCGCTTTATGATGTAGGTATTCCGCCCCCCGCGGAGCAACTGGGTGAACCGTCGCGTTTATTTAGGGAGCCCACACAGTCGTACCTAGTACAGGTATCCTTCGTTGTTAAGGACGCTGGAACAGTCGATGAGGGCACCCACCTGTTTTAGGTGGGTTCATTTTCGTAACGTGGGGGGTGGTTTTTATTTGCCGAAAACCACCATTACAGCCCATATGGATCCCCGCCGGTATCCCGACAATCCATCGACAACATCCCAATATCTGGTAAGCGCGTGATTATCGCTGCGTGCAATTCCATGCACCCCCCTTGGTCGAGTATCATGGTTCGGCTATGCCCTTTGCGCTTAGCAACCTTTGACCTTTTCCTTCGACGCTTGGCGGTTTTTAGATTCATGGCTTCATCCCCGAGCTACATACCGTATCTATGCGTGGCAGCGGCGGCCTTTATCACGACCTTCCTCACGGTGCCCCTGGTCAAGCGCTTGGCAATTAAGCTCGACGCCGTCGACTATCCTTCTAAGCGCCGCATCAACACCAAGCCCATCCCGCGTTTGGGCGGAACGGCGGTGTTTTTGGGCCTGGTCGTTGCCTGTATTGTGCAAATCCTAGGCACCTGGTACCTGGGTTGGCCGCCCGTTTTGGTGCCCCACCCCCGTCTGCACATCAGCTACCCCATACTTGCGTTTTCTTTTACCGTCATCTTTGCGACCGGCGCTATCGACGACGTCTTCCAGCTCAAGCCCAAGCAAAAGCTAGCCGGACAGGTCCTCGCCGCGCTTATCGCCTGTATCGGCGGCCTGCGGATCGGCGTCATCGTCAACCCGTTTGCCCCCGGCGAGATCATGCTCGGATGGCTCGCCTACCCCATCACCGTGATCTATCTGGTGGCATTCACCAACATCATTAACCTCATCGACGGCCTCGACGGCTTGGCCACGGGCATCTGCGGCATCGCGTCGTTCACCATGTTTTCGATGGCCGTTCTCTCGGGCCGCATCGACGCCGCCGCGCTCTCCATTGCGCTCTTTGGCGCTTGCCTGGCCTTTTTGCGCTACAACTTCAACCCCGCAAGCATCTTCTTGGGCGACTCGGGGTCGTTGCTTCTGGGCTTTGCACTGGGCTCCATCTCGCTGCTCAACGTGAGCCGCACCGCCGCGCTCACCTCGCTTATCATCCCGCTCATCGTTGCCGGCGTGCCCATCATCGACACGTTTAGCGCCATCGTGCGCCGCAAGCGCGCCCACATTAGCATCGGGCAGGCCGACAAGGGCCACATCCACCACCGCCTGATCCAAGAGGGCTACAACCAAAAGCAGGCAGTGCTCCTCATCTACGCCTGGTGCATCATGCTTTCGGCCGGCGCCGCCGCGATTAACCAGGTCGAGGTGCCCATGCGCGTGCTCATCTTTACCGTACTCGCCATTGGCTCGGCGGCCTTTGCCAAGCACCTGCACCTGTTTGAGCCCGTGCTGCGCCACCATTACAACAAGCGCACGCACGAGGACGAGCTCGTCACCCCCGACGATCCCGCCTTTAAGCAGGAGGAGCAGGCGGCAGAAGAACGCAGGGAGGAGCGCCACCACAGGCGCTAGGGTAAGCTGCCGAGGCTGCGCCCAGGCGCCGCCGGCCAAACGCGCAGCCACGCCGCGCCCATCGCACATGCCGCCGCTCTCCCGCCCCTCGCGTACTTACGCCCCGACCCTCCAATAAACGCGTTATCATCTTGACCCATGAACATACGTTAGGAGCAATCATGCCAAACGAGAACAGCTACGAAGTCGCGCTGCAAAAGAGCAACGCCATTCGCGAGGGCCTGGCCAAAACGCCCGAGAAGTTCACCATGCTCACCGGCGACCGCCCCACCGGCCGTCTGCACCTGGGTCACTACTTCGGCACCCTCAAGGGCCGTGTTGAGCTGCAGAACATGGGCGCCAAGACCAACGTGCTCATCGCCGACTACCAAGTCATCACTGACCGCGATACGACCGAGCACATCCAGGACAACGTGTACAACATGGTCATGGACTACCTTGCCTGCGGCATCGACCCCGACAAGACCATGATCTACGCGCACTCCGCCGTACCCGCCGCAAACCAGCTCATGCTGCCGTTCCTGTCGCTGGTCTCCGAGGCCGAGCTGGCGCGCAACCCCACGGTCAAGGCCGAGATGGAGGCCTCGGGCCACGAGCTCACCGGCCTTCTGCTCACCTACCCGGTGCACCAGGCCTGCGACATCCTGTTCTGCAAGGGCAATGTGGTGCCCGTCGGTCGCGACCAGCTGCCGCACATCGAGCTCACCCGCACCATCGCCCGCCGCTTTAACAACCGTTACGGCAAGGTGTTCCCCGAGGTCGACGCGCTGCTGTCCGAGACCCCGCTGCTGCCCGGCCTGGACGGGCGCAAGATGAGCAAGAGCTACGGCAACGCCATTAACATCTCGATGACCGCCGAGGAGACGGCCAAGCGCATCAAGAAGAGCCAGACCGACTCCGAGCGCATGATCACGTTCGATCCCGAGAATCGCCCCGGCGTGTCCGGCCTGCTTTCAACCGCCGCCATCTGCACCGGCCGTTCCGAGGTCGAGATTGCCGAGGAGATTGGCATGGGCGGCTCCGGCCAGCTCAAGAAGTACGTGACCGAGGCCGTCAACGAGTACTTCGCGCCGATCCGCGAGCGTCGTCAGCGCTATGAGAACGATCTGGACTATGTGAAGGACGTGCTGCACGAGGGCAACCGTCGCGCCAACGAGATTGCCGAGCAGACCCTGGCCGAGGTTCAGGACGCCATGGGCATGGTGTACTAGGCAAAGCGCCTTCGCACAACATAGACGGTGAGGCTGAATCCTCACCGAAACAGGAACAGGCCCGCTGGCAGATAGTTGCCAGCGGGCCTGTTCCCGAAGTACACCGTTGAATCGCACAGAGGGGAGGAATGCGAATCAAACTCAACAGGGCAGGCTTTTTTATCGCCTATTGCCTGCTCCGTTGCTGAAAACAATATAGTTCACCGTGGTTTACTTTGCTGCGACAAACCGCGCCGCCATACCTTCTCCATAAGTTAACCTCGGTAAACCTGCCAAAACCACCACAAAGGGGATAGGCACCTTTGTGGTGGTTTAAGCCACGGCAGAGCCGCTAGAGCCCTGCAGGCCAGCGACAGGCGGCCAAGTCGACGTGCATGTCGTCCTTAAACGCCACACCCTCCCCTAGCAAAAGCTCACGTTGAGCATCGGGACCGCCAAAAGCAAAACCATCGCATATGCGGCCATCGGCAAACACCACGCGGTGACAGGGAATCTCGCCGGGGCGCGGATTGCCATGCAGGGCATACCCCACGTACCGCGCACTTCGTGGACGTCCAGCAAGCAGCGCCACCTGACCATACGTGGCGACCATCCCCTCGGGAATCTGCTCGACCACCTCGTACACCCGCTCAAAAAAGCCCTCAGACGCCATTGCTCGCTCCCTTCCACCCGGAATAGCATAAACCACCACAAAGGTGCCTGTCCCCTTTGTGGTGGTTTTGGCAGGTGGGCTAGTTAACGGGCTGGAAGAAGGCTACGGCTACGGCGCCGGGGCCTACATGGGTGCCGATGGTGGCGCCGATGGTGTGAACGGGCAGTTCGCCCTCGGTGTGGCCAGCCCACAGTGCCGCGCTGTCCTCGATATACTTCTTGAGCACCGCATCCGAAAGGCCCGTATAGCCGAGCGCCAGCGGCATGGAAAAGTCGATGCCGCCCGCCTTTTCGACCTTCTGGTTGAGCAGGTTACGTCCGTTCTTGGAACCGCGCGCCTTGCCCAGCTGCACGATCAGACCGTCCTCGGCAGCCACCACGGGCTTTACGTTGAGCAGCGTACCCACGGCACCGGCCGCAGCAGACAGGCGACCGCCGCGCACCAGGTACTCCAGCGTCTCGAGCAGGCCGATGACGACCACGCGGTCGCGCACGGCCTCGACAGCCGCCGCAACCTGAGCCGCGCCCTGGCCCTCGTCCACCAGGCGCAGCGCATACTCGACCAGCACGCGCTCGCCCAAGGTCACGTTATTGCTGTCCACGACGAACATGTCGCCGCCCGGCGCCTCGGCAAGTGCCGTACGAGCACTCTGGTTGGTGCCCGAGAGCTTGGCGCCCACGGTAATAATCACGGCCTCATCGCCGGCCTCACGCGCTTCGGCAATCGCCTGCGAAAAGGCGTACGGGTTGACCTGACCGGTCTTGGGCAGCTCATCGCGCTCCACAAGCATCTCGTAAAAGCGCTGGTGATCGATGTCGACGCCATCCATATACACATCGGTGCCAAAGGTGACGGACAGCGGCAGAACACGCAGAGCGGGGTGCTCCGCCGGCGACATATCGCTTGCGGAATCGGTAATAATGCGGACGGACATAACGAATCCTTTCTTGCGCAGGTCCCGCGCAGGGAATTTTGACAGCAATGCCCCGGCACGGCATACGCGCCCAAACGGGACTATGCAGTTTTTAATGGGAAGCAAATGCCTTGGCGGCCTTAGATCTCACGCAGGGTGTTGAGAATCGTACGCAGCGATGCATACATCTGCTCGCGCTGCTCCACGCCCATGGCCTTGCCGGTGGTATCGAGCACCTCGCGAATGATGCGATCGGCCTCGCTCATGCTCTCGCCGCCCAGGGCAGTCAGGCGCACCGGAGCACGATACTTGACGGCCGCATCACCCGAGTCGTCAACCTCGACGTAGCCGCCCTCCTCCAGATGTGCCAGTGTGCGCGAAACGGCGGCACGGGTAACGCCGGCCATGCGGGCGAGGTCGGCGCCAGTCAGGCCGTCCTTGCTGCGCTCAAGATAGTACAGGCACATAACGTCGGAGCCCTTGAGGCCCAGCCTTGCGCCTTCGGACGTCTTGATACGCTGAATCTCCTTGTAGAGGCCGCTGATCAGTCCGACAAAGTCCTCAAAACGTGTCTCGTCGTTCTGCTGCATGGTGACGACCGCCTTTCGCTTACATGATGCTAACGGGTAAACATCTTAGCCGCACAAGGCAACACCCGTACCCAAATATCCCATTTGTTAACCCATCAACATAAAAACCACCACAAAGGGGACAGGCACCTTTGTGGTGGTTTGGGGCATCGAGTTTGATCCGCAGACTTCGCTACAGCCCCACGCAAGGATTGTCGCGGGTCACAAGCGTTTTAACGACAACCGTCGCTCCCAGATAGCGCTCGAGCAGCTCGGCTAAGCGATCGATCGCGGCCTGGCAATCCCCCATCCGCTCGGGCTCCACGCACTCAATCGCCAGGAAAGCATCGGCCGAATCATCGGACAACGCCGTTCGAACGCCATCGCGCCAGTTCCAGCAGCGGCATACGGCGCCCGCATCATCGATGTAGGCGAGCTCGCCGGGCAGCGTCGGGTCATCTGTCTCCTCGCCAAGCGGCAGAAATGAATCGCCACCGTCGGTCACCTTCAGGCAAAGGTCTCCCTCAATCGCGTGCAAATCCTCGCCGCCTACGGGCAGCGCGTAGGACAGCGACACCGTGTTGTAGATGTCCACCGCGGGCGTAATGTGGCCCACCGGCTTTCCTTTGAGCACGCGCTTGAGCAGGTTCTCAATTGAGCAACGCGCGCCCTTCTTGGTCTTGAATAGGCGATATGCCTCGCGCCATGCCTTAACCGGCGCATTCTCGCTGATGGTATCACTCGTCAGGTGACGCTCCGCATCGATATTGGCGCGGTCGAGCAACGCGGCAATCGCATCAACGTCCTCTTGAGGAATCTGAGCCGCGGGCTTCATGCCCTTTACGACCACAACACCGACAGCCGCCTGCGGAAATAGCTCCCAAAACGAATCCTCGGCAACGAAACTCTTCATGTGCTCTCCCTTCATAGCATGCGCCCGAGCCCGGGTGCCTAAACAAAAAGCGCCCTTACGACGGCCACCTTCAAAGTCCTACGGTGCCGCCACAAGAGCGCTTACGCTGCCCCCATCCGGAGAAGGAGGCGATATGTCAGGCGTATTGTAACCCGAGTCATTCGCCCAAGCAAAACCGCCACAAAGGTGCCTGTCCCCTTTGTGGCGGATATGGACTCGCGGCGACGCTAGTGTCGGAGTCCCAGCAGGCCGCGGCCGCGATGACGGGCGTCGGCGTGCACCTGAGCGTGCGGACCGGCGGCCTTCACGGACTCGGGCAGGTGCGAGTACTTCTTCTCGAAGTTCTCCTCGAACATCACGGCCAAGTTGTGCGCCGCCTCGTCGTAGCGCGCGGTGCTCTGCCAGTACTGGCGCGGCACCAGGATGCCGTCGGGCACGCCGTGGCACGTGGTGGGAATGTCAACGTTAAAGATATCGTCATGCACGAATTCGCTGTCCTCGATGGTACCGTCGAGGGCGCGGGCCACCAGGGCGCGCGTGTAGGCAAGCTCGATGCGATGGCCCACGCCGTAGCCGCCGCCAATCCAGCCGGTGTTGACCAGGTACACACGCGTGCGGCCGTCGGCGATGCGCTCACCGAGCATCTTGGCATAGACCATGGGGTCGAGCGGCATAAACGGCTCGCCAAACAGCGAAGAGAACGTGGGCGTGGGCTCGGTGACGCCGACCTCGGTGCCGGGGATCTTGGCCGTAAAGCCCGTCACAAAGTGATACATGGCGGCGTCGGCCGTCAGGTGCGAGATGGGCGGCAGCACGCCAAAGGCGTCGCAGGTCAAAAACAGCACGACGCTCGGAGTGGTGCCCATGCCCTTGGTCCACGCGTTGGGAATGTGCTCCACAGGGTAGGCCACGCGCGTGTTGTGCGTGACCGAGACGTCATCGTAGTTGGGCTTGCGGCTCTCGTCGAGCACCACGTTTTCGCAGATCGCGCCAAAGCGGACGGCGTTGAAGATCTCAGGCTCGTGGAACGCGTCCAGGCCCTCGCATTTGGCGTAGCAGCCACCCTCGATGTTGAAGATGCCCATGTCGGACCAACCGTGCTCGTCGTCGCCGATCAGCAGCCGCGTGGGGTTGGCCGAAAGCGTGGTCTTGCCGGTGCCCGACAGGCCAAAGAACACCGCGGTCTCGTGCGTGACGGGATCCATACTGGCCGAGCAATGCATGGGCAGCACGTCGTCCTCGACGGGCAGCAGGTAATTCATGACGCTGAAGATGGACTTTTTGATCTCGCCGGAGTAGCCGGTACCCGCGACCAAAATCACGCGCTCCTGGAAGTTGATGACCACGGCGGCGCTGGAGTTGAGGCCCTTGATGGCGGGATCGCACTGGTAGCCCGGCGCGGCGAGCACACAGAAGTCCGGCTCGCCGGTGCGCGCGATTTCGCGGGCAAGCGGGCGGGCGAGCATCTGCTTAATGAAGAGTGCCTGGCTGGCGCGCTCGCAGGCGACGAGCAGTCGGCGCGTGTGGTTGCGGTCGGCGCCGGCCATGCCGCGGGTGACGAACACGTCGCGCTCGTTGAGGTAGTCGACGATGCCGGCCTTGATGGTCTCGTAGCTCTCGATCGAAAGCGGTCGGTTGACGGCGCCCCAGGCGATCTTGTCGTGCACGTCGGGCGTGTCAACGATAAAGCGGTCATTGGGGGAACGACCAGTGCGCTCCCCCGTCTCGATCACCAGCGCGCCGTTGGATGCTATGCGGCCTTCTTCGCGGCGGATAGCGTGCTCGACGAGCTCCGCGGCGGGTAGATCGACCAGCAGACGGGGCTGATTCTCGGCGGGATCTTCGACCAGCGTAATACCAAAGTTGGACAAAACATCTGCAGGGGTAACACCAGGCATGGGGCCTCCTTTAAAAACGCGACACGAGGACACGACGCGCACTTTACTCACGTAAAGCCCGTTGTACCCGATATGCAAAAACGTTTTTGCGGCAAGGGCGGCAAGCCCGCCCAACGGTCAAAAATCGCAGGCAAGCGGCCTAGTCATTGGGGACGTTTTTAAACGACTAATCGTTGGGGACACTCTTGAACAGGCAACAACCAAGGAGCGTCCCCGGATGCCGGCACTCGGGGACGTTCCTAAAGTGCCGGCACATAAGGAACGTCCCCGAGTGCCGGCTACTGAATGGCGCCGCCGAAATTATCGAACAACCTGTTCAAAAACACGAACGAACACCGTCGCGTCTATACTAGAGCGCAGCAATAGAAAGGACTCCGCTTTGAGCATCACGCCCATCGATAGCATTCGCCGCGCCATCGCCCGCCGCAATGGCGTCGCCGACCCCACCGTATCGGACGGGGCGCACGGGCAGGGCGGACGCATCGAGAACGGCCTGTTCCCCGCATCGCACACCGCCGAGGAGCTCGCACGAATCCAAGAGCTAAGCCAGCGTAACGCCGGCGGTCCCGACAGCAGCCAGGCCACACGCCGTCGCCGCGAGCGCGATCGCCAGCCCGGCCCCATCCACCGCATGGTCAATGCCTGGTGGAACCGCCTGCTCGGAGCCGTCTACGGCGGCGGCTTCTCCACGCAAGAAGCCGAGTACGAAGATCACGCCACCCGTCGCGACTACCTTTGGAATACCCTGGGCACCGCCGTATGGGGCATGGCGTTTCCGTTGCTCACCATCGTGTCCACACAGCTCGTGGGCGCCGAGGAGGCTGGCAAATTCTCCATCGCCTTTGTCACCGGCACGCTCATCATGATCGCGTGCAACTACGGCGTGCGCAATTTCCAGGTCTCGGACATCGACGAAAAGACGTCCTTTGCCTCTTACCAGCTCAACCGCTGGATCTGCGGAGCGCTCGCGCTGGCATGCGGCCTGGTATACAGCAGCGCCCGCGGCTACGATGCGCAGATGGCCACAATCGGCCTGGGCGTCTACCTGTATAAGGTGATCGACGGCATTGCCGACGTGTACGAGGGCCGCCTGCAGCAGGCCGACAAACTCTACCTGGCCGGCATGAGCCAAACGCTACGATCCGTCGGCGTCATCGCGGTCTTTAGCGTGGTACTGTTCCTCACGCGCAGCATGCCCATCGCCGCCATGGCCATGGGTGTTACCGCGATCGCCTCGCTCGTTCTGGTCACCGCGCCGCTCGCCCTGCTCGAAACCGAAAAATCGCGCCGCGTGAGCCTGCGCGAGGTCGGTCACCTGTTTATCCAGTGCGCCCCGCTTTTTGGCGCGCTGTTCCTGTTCAACCTTATCGAGAGCATGCCCAAGTTCGTGATGGAAGGCACGCTGGCCTACAAGTATCAGCTGTACTTTAATGCCCTGTTCTTTCCGGCGCAGGCTATTTTGTTGAGCATTGGATTTATCTATAAACCGCAGCTCCTGCGTTTGTCGAGCATTTGGGCTAATCCTCGCAAGCGTCGTCGCTTTGACCTGATTATTGTTGCCGTTATGGCACTGATCGTGGTCATCACCAGCGTGTGCGCCGCATTTATGGCAGGTCCCGGTATTCCCCTCATGAGCTTCATGTACGGCCTCAATTTTGAGCGCTACCGCACGCTGGCACTGCTGATGGTTGTCGCCGGCGGCGTCACCGCGGCCATCGACTTTCTCTACGCCATCATCACGGTGCTGCGCCATGCCGGCGACGTCACCAAAATCTACCTGATCTGCTTCGCCGTAAGCGTAGTGCTGCCGGTGATCCTGATCAACCTGCTGGGTCTGATGGGCGCCGTGGTGAGCTACCTAGCCATCATGGCCCTACTCCTGGTGCTGCTGATTATCGAATACGCCCACATCCGCCAACGCATCGAGCGCGACCGCAACCCGTACGGCGCCTAATTGGCGCAATGGGGGGTCTCGTTGCGGACGATTTGCGACACGCAAAACTAAGTGAGTAGACTTTTGCCGAATCCCTGACCACACCGGCAAAACACAAGTCAGTGACCTGCGGTTTTGTTGAGGCAAATTTGCCGGCTGCTCGGCATTTCCAAAAAAGTCTACTCACTTAGCCAGCGGGCAGCCAAAAAAGAACCGTCGCAACGTCGTTTGACTCCGTTGCGACGGTTTTTCGAGCATTTTCGCACTGCCGAGGACGCAGACGTTCCTCATTTCTCGCGCTTACCGAGCAAGAAGGCGCTATTCTCCGAAAGTAGTCAAAAAAGCTCCGTCCCAAATTAGCTACCCTTTGCACCGATTATTCGCCTGGGTTGATATTCGCGTAGAACTCCGCGCCATCATCCAGGCGCAGGATCCCGACGCGGCCGAACTCGGAGCCGGTGGCGGCGGCGCAGTCGATATCGATACGATCGGGCACGCCGGCGGTATCCTCGCCACCCAGGCGCACAATCTGCCCGCGGCCCGGCTCCTCATCAAGCCCCGCCAGGCCGCCAACCTCGCAATAGCGCCCAAGCGACACCGTGGGCGTGTGGCCGCTCACCACGACCGGACCCTCGCCCTCGGCAGAAAGCAGTCCCGTCGGCGCATCCCAATAGCCGTGACGAATCCACAGCAGGTCATCGGACGACTGCACCGCGAGCATCTGCTGCAGCAGCTCGCGATCGGCACCCACCGCTCCGACGCCATCGGCACAATCGACGCCATGCTCAAGTAAAAACGCGCGCGCCGCCTTCATCTCGATTCCAGCATGTACCAGCAGATACGGGCGCTCCTCGGTCTCGGCCACCGCGTAGAGCGGCAGCGCGGCCATCCATCGCACGAGCTCCTCGTATGCCTCAAATTCCATGTCGTTGAGCTGCTCGCGCGTCGTCCAGCCACCGTTGATATCCCAGGTCTCGGCATCGAGCGGATCCTGGCCAATGATGGCATCGAGCATGATCTGCTCGTGATTGCCCTTGAGAACGCGGGCGTTAGGCAGCGAGCGCACGAGCTTAATAACGCCGACCGGATCGGGCCCGCGATCGATCATGTCGCCCAGCACGTACAGCGTGTCGTCGGACGTCAACGAGATCTTAGACAGGGCCTCGTCAAGCGCATGCACGTGTCCGTGAGCATCAGATGTCACATAGATCGCCATGGAACGCCTTTCCCTACCTTGCGACCGAAGCCCGGAACCGCAACTAAAACTTCAAGTTGAACTTAAACGTTACCCATTGTACTCCGTTGCAATAAAGCTGGAAAGGGTTTCCGAGCAGAGGCAAAGACGGCAGCCGTCTATGACGATATCGCGCACGCCCGCAATCTAACCCCATAAACCCACCATCTTTGGGTACAAATAACCGCAGGCAACTGACCGTGCCACGCCAACCACCCAGGAGCGGACACCATCCATGAACCAGATCCTTCTCTTTATCGGCCTCGTCATTATTCTGTGTCTGACCATCAAACCCGTCGGCAAAAAGCTCCCCTTCCCCACCCTGCTCATCTTTATCGCACTCGGCATGCTGCTGGGCGTCAACGGTCCGGCGCACATCGACTTTAGCGACTATGCGCTCACCGAAACCGTCTGCAGCACGGCGCTGCTGTTCATCATGTTCTACGGCGGCTTTAACACCAATATCGACCGTGCCAAACCCGTTGCCGTGCCCGCGGTACTGCTGAGCACGCTCGGCGTCGTCATCACTGCCGGCATTACGGGTGCGTTTGCGCACTTCGTGCTGGGTTTTGACTGGATTGGTGGCCTGCTGTTGGGATCGGTCGTGGCATCCACCGACGCGGCCAGCGTCTTTAGCGTGCTGCGCGAGCACAGCCTGTCGCTGAGGGGCGGCACCGACTCGCTGCTCGAGGTCGAATCGGGCTCCAACGACCCCGTCGCTTACATGCTCACCGCCGTGCTCGCCACACTCGCGGCCGGCGGCGACATTAACATCCCCGTGCTGCTGGCCAAGCAGATCATCCTAGGCGTGGGGTTGGGTCTTGCCATCGGCTGGGCATCCAGCCGCCTGATAGAGCGCGCACGCGCAACGGCCGAGGGCGCGCAGACCATCTTCTTGTTCGCGGTGGCCATCGTGGCCTACGCGCTGCCGAGTTACCTGGGCGGCAATGGCTTTTTGGCCGTGTACCTGGCCGGTATTGTGCTGGGAGCCAGCGACATCACCGGCAAGGTCGAGATGGCGCACTTCTTTGACACCCTTACCGAGATGGCCGAGATGACGATCTTCTTCTTGCTCGGCCTGCTCGTCACGCCCGCGCGCCTGCCGCAAATGCTGCTACCCGGCCTGGCGCTCATGGCGTTTATGCTCTTTGCAAGCCGCCCCATCGCCGTCGGTCTGCTGCTGGCGCCCTTTAAGACGAGCCCTCGCCAGGTTGCGCTCGTAAGCTGGGCGGGCTTGCGCGGCGCGGCTTCGGTCGTCTTTAGCCTCTTTGCTGTGGTGGCCGGCGTTCCCGGCGGACACGACCTATTTGACCTGGTGTTTGTGATTGCCGTATCGAGCATTGTGGTGCAGGGTTCGCTACTGCCGGCGGTGGCGAAGAAACTCGATATGATCGATGCGGCCGGCGACGTGCGCCGCACCTTTAACGACTACCGCGACGAGGACGGCATGTCGTTTGTAAAGCTCAAGGTGGGCGCTGGCCATCCGTTTGCCGGGCGCTCGCTCGCCGATATTGGCAGCGCGACGGACATGCTCGTGGTCTTGGTGCTGCGCGACGGGGCGCACCCGGTACTGCCCAACGGCGATACCGTCATCGAGGAAGGCGACCTTCTGGTGATGGCAGCCCCAACGTTCGAAGAGCGTGCCGAGGTTACGCTGCGCGAGGTCACCGTGACGCCCCACGGTCGCCTGGCCGGTCAGCGCCTGCGCGACGTGCCGCAGGGCAAGCACCCGTTTATCGTGGTGATGCTCAAGCGCGAAGGCCAAACGATCATCCCCGACGGCGACACCCTCATATACGCCGGCGACGAAGCCGTCATCGCCACGCTCGCGTCGTAGCGGCCAGGGACAGCCGTCCCGAATTGGCTACATTTGAGCATAAATCGCCCCGACAGGGGTCTCGTTGCGGACAATTAGTGTCTCTCAAAACTAAGTGAGTAGACTTTTGTCGAATCGCCGACCACGTCACCAAAGCACAAGTCTGTGACCTGCGGGTTTGTTGAAGCAAATTAGTCGTGCGCTCAGGATTTCCAAAAAAGCCTACTCACTTAGTCTGCGGGCAGTCAAAATAGAGCAATTGCAAGGTCGTTAGACTCCATTGCGACGGCTTATCGCGTATTTTCGAGCGGTCGCGGATGCAGACGCGCCGTCCCATATTAGCTACCTCCGCCCCTTAGTCATCATCGACGGCAAAGTCGCGGAGGTCGAGGCCTTCGCGTTCGGCTCGGGCTAGGAGCTCTTGGGGCGACTCGTCCTCGATATCCACTACGTTGAGCATAGCGGCCGGAAAGCCCACGCCCGCCGCACTCCCCGCGCGGTCGAGCAGGCTCTCGCGCAGCTGATCTACATCGACTTCGATTTTCATGGTGAAACCTCCCGCCAAACCAGGCCCTTACTCGTCAGCGCCGAGCGCATCCACGGCAGCGACAAAAGCCTCAACCTGTTTGTCGTCCATCTGCGTAGCCAAACGGCCCACGGGTTCATCGTAGGCGAACTGTACCTTATCGATAAAGCAATCCCAAGCACGCACGTCCACGCGCACGGCGGCCTCGCAATACTGGCTGAGCTTTTTGAGTCCATACCAAAACGCATTCACATGGCGCGCAGGATCCTCGTCCAGCACACCATCGTAGCGCCGTCCGTTAAACTCACGCATGCGCGCCACGGCAACCTCGAGCGAGTCGCCGCCGTCGACCGAAGCCTCGTCCACAAGCTCGGGAATCGCAACTTCGCGCCGAACATTGTGCCTGGCAGCACCGTCATACTCGCCCACCAACACGTCTTCGTCAAACCGATCATCGTAGTCGAAATAGCTACTGCCGCGGCAAATCCCATGCGGCGAACCGGCACCAAAGGCACAGAACAACCCGCCGTCGGTAACAACGCGCCTATAGGCCTCAAACGACTTCTTAACCTGAGCGAGCAACTCGGCAAGCTCCCCGGCATCGCACCCCGTCTCGCACGTAATGCAAACAAGCCCCGGCAACGATACCGGCTCCACCGTGCTCCCTGCAACGCGGGCAGCGCGTTCGGCCCGATACGCTTGGGCTGCCAAGCGCGCTCGCTGCGCAGCACCGCGCACATTAGTAAGCTCGCGCTCCAGCGCCACATCGCCAGCCACATCGCTCGCAAACGCGTCAGCACCCTGCGGCCCGGTCGCACTCAGCTCGGACTCAAACGTCGCCGTAATCATGCCGGCAAGGTCCGTTGTATCGGCGGTGCAACGCAGCTGCTCCAGCTGCGTGCATAGCAGATCGGCATCCAAGGGTGCGGCATCCACAACGCGCGCGTCACTCAGACGCGCCGCGCCCTGCAACACCAAAGCCCCCGCAGCATCGTATGCCGCACGAACCCTGTCCGCCGTATTGGCACGCAGCTTTACCTCGATAAACGCAAGCGTCTGCTCCAAGCGGGCCAACAGTTCGGCCTTGTCCTCCATACGCAAAAAGGCAGCATAGCGGCGCTCCATCTGCAGCGGGCCCACAACACCCGCCTGCTTGCGAGCGCGCGCAAGGGCCGCGCCCTCGACACGGCGAACATACCCGTCAACAGCCTGCACGGCAGAGTCGCGCGCAGCGTGCTCGGCAGCCTCGACGCCCCTAAGCACACCCAGCAGCTCGCGGGAGCGCGCCTTGCGCACCAACTCCCCACGATCGTACTGCTCAAGCGCCGTCTGACGCTTGGCCACCGATTCAAAGCCAAACAGCTCGTCGAGCAGCTCGCCAACAGAACGCTCGCCCGCCATGGCAAGGCCTCCTTACCCGAACACGCCAATACGCTCGCGGGCCCACGCGCACGCAAGCCCGCTCGCCCGCACTTCTACAGATCCAGCGCCTTCTTTGCGGCGTCGACCGGGTCGCCATCCATGTAGAACACCGGGCTCAACCCCGAAATAATCTCGGACGAAACACTCTGTAGGCCCGCGATGGCGCTCAGCGGCAAAATCACGCGCTTAGCACCAGCGTTTTTGGCCACGCGCATAATGTCCTCGAGCCCACGGATCTCGTCCATAGAACCCGACATGCGCAAGATTCCAGGAATCGCCAGCGCGGGCATCACCGGGCGGTTGCAGGCCGCGGAGCACAGGCCCACAAACTCGGCGAGCGAAACTTCTTCGGACAGGCCCTTGCTCTGCAAGTCGTTGTAGAACAGCAGGTAGTCCTTGGAGCCAATGTGCATGCCCGGCGCCACGCGGTTCGCCAGGTTCACAAAGTTGTCGAACGCGGCCTCCAGCGTATCGCGCACCGGCTTGTTAAAGGCCACGCCCTCGTGCTTAAACTTGCACTCGCCGGCAACGGCCTTGTTCTCCAGCTTGTACACGGCGACCTCGCCGCCCTGCGATCTGCCCACGCCAAACACGTGACCGGACAGCAGCGGCCCGTCGGGAATCAGCGTGTCCTCGCTCTGCTCGGGCACGCGCACCACATGCACGTCCTGCGGGTTGTCGGCATCCATATAGCCCAGGTTGACGTCGATAAACTCGACGCCCGCCATAATCTTGAGCTGCTCCTTTACGCGGCGACGGCCCTCGATGGCATAGTCCAGCAGCCAGCGCACGTCGTCCTTGTCCATGGCCTCGTCGGGGAACAGCAGCTTGGCCAGGCCGCTAAAGGTCTTGCGCACGGCGATCTCGTCGCGCTTGTTAAAGTCGCTGTTAAAGCGGAAATACCGGTCGATATGGTGCGTAAAGTCCTTGCGGCGCATCTCCTTGCAAAACTCCGACAGGCAGTCGGTGATCAGGCCGTAATGCCCGGTCAGCAGACTCGAGCGCATCTTGGGAATCTCCCAGCCCGGCAGGTAATAATGGATACGGTCGAAAAAAGCCGAATCGTTGTTAAACTCCGGCGGGAACGGATCAAACAGGTGCGTGGTCTTAAGGACGTTTTGCACAGTGTCGTTGATGTTGCCCTCAAAGACCATGGAGGCATCGGCGTTGATCTGGTCGCGGCCGCGCGCGTAGCTGCCGCTCGCCATATAGTCCTTCATGATCTGCACGGCATTGGTGTCCTTAAAGCGCATGCCGGCGACCTCGTCGAACGTCACGCAGTCCCAGTGACCCACCAAGCCCACACGGTCGGCGCGCATGGAGTTCATGCGGCCGAACAGGTTGGCCGTAGTGGTCTGGCCGCCCGAAAGCAAGATGGCGTAAGGCGAGACCTCTTTGTAGATATGGCTCTTGCCGGTGCCGCGGGGACCCAGCTCGCACAGATTGTAGTTGCGCTCGATCAGCGGCACCATGCGCTCGATAAAGTGCAGGCGCTCCTTCTCGGAAAGCTCGCTGGGCTCATAGCCAGCCGAGCGCAGCAGCATGTTGAGCCACTCGTCGCGCGTAAAGTACTGGCGCTCGTCGACCATGGCATCCAGGTCTAGATTGGGCATCTGGATGGGCGTGAGCGACGCCACACTAAACGGAGAGTCCTCGGGTCCGCGCTTTTTGCGCTTGGCCTTGGAGCGGCGCGGCGCATCGTCGCCAAAGACCTCCATGCCAAACTCGTCTTCCTCATCCAAGGGGTGACGATACTCGATGCTCATAATGCACCAAATGCCGCCTTGCAGAATCTTGGAATAGTCGCGCACGTACTCGGCCGGCATCACAAACGGCTCGATGGTCAGATTGGCAAACGACGCCACGTAAATGTCTTTGTACTCGTCGAGCTTGGCCGTCACCTTATCGATGATGGTAAAGCGGCCCAGTTCGCGGATCTTGGACTTAATGCGCTCGGACTCGTCGGGACGCACGTAGTTATCGGTGAGGATCCTGCGGATGCGCTCCAAACCCTCTGCCACGGCATCCTCGTCGTCAGTTGAGCAGTACATGCCTAGCAGGTACTCCAGCACAAAGGTGGGCACGTTGGCGCCGCGCTTCATAAGGGCCGTCAGGTCCTTGCGCACGATCTTGCCAGCAAAGTGCTCGAGCAGTTTGCCGTCCAGCCCATCCATGTCGTAGCCGTCGCCCTCGGGGTCCTCGGCCACGGCCTGGTCATAGCCATCGGTCGAGGATTCACCCTCGGCGGGCGCGGCAGCTTCAACGGGCGCGGCAGTCTCAGCCTCCGCAGCAGGCACGGCCACCCCTGTAGGCACCGCAGCCTGCTCGGGCACATCCGCATCAATCGAGGGGACTTCCCACAGATCGTCGTCATGGCTATCAAACATAGGGCACACTCCTAAAAACCAAAATCAGCAACGGGGGCAAATGAAACAGCGATGGTGTACGTCTCGCGCCAAACGATCTTGCCCGTCTCGCGCTCGCGGCAGACCAGATAGTACGGACCCTTGGCCGAGAATCCATCCGCTGCATGCAACGCAAACTTGGCATGCACCACGCGCTCCTGCGAGTTAACAGAAGTCTTGTTGGCATGCGCCTTGACCGTATCGCTCACCTCGTTGCCACTTGCATCGGTAAACACCAACTCGTACTCGCACGGCAAGACCTTACCTTGGGCAGGTTCTTCCTGGATCAAATTGACCGAAAAGAGCGAGTTGGTCACTCGGCGTCCCTCACTAAGTACGCGCAGCGTCGCCGCACGCGCATCGACAAAGTCCTTGGAACCCGAGCGCGCACGCCAAAATCCGATAACGGGCACGCAAAGCTCCTGCAGGCTCATGCCGCCGTGTACGTAGTTGTTAGTACCGCCGGGTCGTTTGAAGTGCACGTTCTCACGCGGGGCAAACCCCTCAAAGCCGGCACCCAAACGCCCCATGTCAACATCAGCAAACACCCCGCGCGCCTCGTCCGAAAGCTTGGCCACGGCCTCGTTGGGCACCACCAGATGACGTTTGCCGTGCATGACGGGAGCGTCAAGGAAGGGAAGGTCTGGCTTGCCGAGCATCTGGCACTCGTTAAGTTCCCGACGCGTGTAGATAAAGCCATGATCCGCCGTTATAACAACACGCGCGCCCGGAGCGTCGGTGCACACGCGTCGCGCCAATGCGGCAAGTTCCTCCACGGCGTCCGCGCAGGCATCGAAAACGTCATCCTGCGTAGCGGCCTTCTCGCCCGTGGCATCGATCTTGTTGTGGTAGAGATAAACGAGCTCGGAGTCTTTGAGCAGCGCTTTACGCTCGGTTCCCGCCATGTTGAGGAATGCGCTCGAGCGCAAAGCGCGGGCCGTGGGCTCAACGTGGGCAAGTACGGCCTCGCGCTGCGGAGTCGTCGCAGTGGGCATGCCGTCAGCCAGCACAAACGAGCCATCCGCTGCAAGCTTAAGCGCTTGGTGTGGCAGCAGCGCGGGCATACCAACCTCGGTAATGGAGGGAAAGACCGCCTGCATGCTAGAGACCTTGACATTACCGCCACGCTCGCGCTCGAGCAGCGCCGCGACGTCGCGGGCCACCTCATAGCGCAGCGCGTCGCTCACGATAACGACCTTCGTTTTGGCAGAGCCCACAAAGGCGGGCAGCACGTGCCAGTAGAACTCATCCTGTCGTTCGGGCCCCTCGATGTAGCCGCAATCGGCCCACTCCCCTTGCGCAGCCGATGCCCAGCATGCATTGGCATCGGCCAAGAACCAGTTACTGTAGAGATTCTCCGCCCAGTCCACTACGGCTCGGGCAGGTTCCTCGAGCACATCGCACTCGACGGAGCGTGCCCGCAAATACGCGGTGCACATATGGCGATAGGCAGCGTCCATGACATACCAATCGGACGTGTAGGCATCCCACACCTGCTGGGGCTGCGCCAGATGGAACCCGCCCGCGTGCACCTGCCTAAACGCGCACATATCGGCCACGGCGACAAGCAGGTCAAAGTAGCTCTCGACACGGCGGTACCAGCTCAGGTCGCAGCGACGCGCCGCAAAGGTGCGCGCGTCCTCAACACGGTCCGCGCCCTGAGCAAACGAGCAGAACAGCTGCGAAAGCACGGCCTCGTTGACGCACGGGAACACATCAAGCGAGGCCAGCACATCGATCGGCAAGGCCTCAAACCGTGCAAAGAGCCCGCGAGCATCCTCTACCAAACGGCAGATCTCAAATAGGTCCTCGCTCGAAGCCTGAGCATCGGCAACCTGGTCCCACGTACGCACTGCCTCAAGACAATAGGGACCATAGGCAGGAGCCACAAAACGCTCGAGTCCCTTGAGCGCTCCCTCGGGAATCGCTGTGGATGCCGCCGTAAGGAACACGTGGGATGCCAGTGCAAGCAGCGAATCACGCTCATACAGCGGCCCCTCAAACCCATAGCAACGCACAATGAAGGCAGAGAGAACATCGCGCGCACAGTACTTGTCCGCCAACTCGGCCAGTGCCTCGGGCCCCTCGTGCAGCAGCATGGTCATACAGCCGCGCAGTACAAACGCGGGCCGCGCGTCGCCAGGCTCTTTACCGCCAAAAATCACCGTAAGGATGCCAAGTTCGATATCGGATGCGCCCGAGGCATGCGGAACACACGCGGCAAACTTAGCGCAGCGGGTCTTGGCATCATAGAACGTCTTGTGCTCGCGCAGACTCTCGCGCACGGCGTCAATATTCTCGATACCCAGCTGATCGGCCAAAAGTGAAAGATAGTCAGCCTGGAACTGATCGGCATACAGCTCAACATCGGCAAGCCAATCGCCCTCAAGCCTGCCGCGCGGGCAACGGCGATACAACAAGATATCGCTCGCAAGGTCATCGCGGTTGATAAGCTTCTTGACGGCAAACATGCGGCCCTCGCAGGCCTCAATAAATCGCACCGGGCGTTCAAAGTCACCTTGAACAGGCATAACGCCGTCATCGGTCCCCGCGCCATCGAATCCCTCGGCGGCCAATCGCTCAAACTCAGGGGCAAACTCGCCGTCCGCATCGTGCCAAACCACCACACGGCGGGGCATACATGCGAGCAACGGTTGCAAAAACCGCAGTTTGAGCTGTTCTTCTACATCGATCTTGGGCATGAATATCCTTACCGTATCTGCAGTTACTTGATCTTTGCCAGCACATCCTGAAACTTGGCGTAGTTGACCTTGACGCCGTCATCCAGGTCGATCTTAATCATCTGGTCTGCCAAGTGATGCAGCTTCTCCTCGTAGCCAATGGTCTCTTTGAGCTGGTCGTTGAGCTTTTTGACGCGCTTATCCAAACGCACGCGCTCGCCGCGCTCGGCACCGGCAAGGGCATCGTTGGCGTAGCCGATCTGGGCACGGTAACGCTCCTGCTGCTCGTGCACATAGTCGGTGCGGATGCGAGCCAGCAAGTCGGGCTGGTAGCGATGCATGTAAACAAGACACCTGAAGCCATTCTTCTTGCCGCTGTCGAACAGCCAGTAGATGGGACGCTTCTTGTAGGTCTGGCAGTGGTCCTTAAAGAAGTCCTTCAAAAAGTAGGTGCGGATGACCTCGCGCGAGGTGCCCTTGCCGCCGAGCGCCTCGGCAATAAAGGCCAGGTTCTGCTCGAGCGTCTCCTCGCCGTATACGGTGCGCACAAAGTCGATAAAGTAGCGCACGATGTCGTCGTCAAAGTACTCGTCGTCGGTAATGGGCAGCACGTTGTCGGCATCGGGCATAAAGGTCACATGCGCGGGGTCGGGCATCTTGGCCAGATAGTCGTCGACCGTGGCACCCTGATCGGCCAGGACCAAGCCATCCACGTCCAGCGAATAGCGGCCAAACATGCAGCCGACGGCGTAGCTTATGAGCGAGGTGATCTCGTCACGCTTGGTGCGCACGTATTTATTGCCTTTATAGCTCTCGGGAATCTCGTCGGCGGCATCGAAGATGCGCGCCACCGAAACGTACTTATCCTCGACCTCGATGGGCACCTCGCCCTCCATGTTGTAGATCTTAGCAAAGATTCGGTTGAGCTCCTCCTCGTTAGCGCGAAGCTGTTCAAATCGAGCATTGACCTCGGCCTTGCGAGCCTCATATTTATCTTGAAGTAAAGTGGCCATGGTAGGCCATCCTTTCGTTGCTGTTGGAAACCACTGCGAAAAAATGGATTGCAGTATCCAAAAAAACCGCTAAAACGCTCTCCCCGCTGTACAGGAAGCTTGAGGAACTAAGGCGATGCAATTTCGCACCTATTCTAACTACTAGCTTTTATCTCTATATCTCTTGTCTCTTAGCGAGAGCAGATTCACCCATGCATCAAGCGTATCCTCTTTCAGTAGCATTCTTGCCGTGACGTTTCCTTTACCGTTTGCGTCCTGTAAAGCCCACCACACTGATCCATCGGGCTTAACAACTCGCAAATATTGACCATGAGCGAGAGCATTCCTCAGATGTCTAAAAACGGCGTCAAGTCTTCTAAATGAACTTTTATTCTGTTTTCTCCTGCCTGTTTTGGTCTTCGCACCCGGCTTGAATTCTGAAAGCCCAGCAATCCTTTTGTTAAGACAAGCCGCTGTTGATAAGCAAATGAGGGCAAACTCGTAATCTCGTTTAATAAAATCAGATGAATCGCTACCTGCTTCGTGGGCCGCTTTTGCAAGGTCATTAGGGGTATATGCCCATCTTGTTTTAACGGCACTGTCGAAACACATCTGTTCAAGAAACGCATTTGCCTGAACAGTAGTATAAATATTCAAATCAGTAATAAACCCATTGGTCTGCCTCGTAGCATCAATAGCTTCTGATTCGGATACAAATCTTTGCAAATATATGCGTAGTTTTTTCTTAGAGACATCGTCCTTATACGATTCATGAACCTGTTTTATCCACGACACATCATTCTTAAGAGGTGGATGTGCGCATTTATTATTGTTAGCCTTTTTCTTCTGCGACATGTGGACTCCTAAACGAGAGGATGACGCTTGAAATCCCAGGAGGTTTCAAACGAGTCCCAGTCGGTTTTTGATAATCCTCTGCTTTCCTTAAATAACCCGTCTACGAGATTGAAGCAACTCAGTAGGACGGGAAATTTATCCACATCACCAGCGTTAACGTTCAGAGTTGGAGCGATTAACGAAAAATACTCTTTAGAAACGCTGGAGTTAAGCAGCGACAACATATAACCGATTTTATCCTCAGGAACAAAAAGGCACATGCCGGCATGCTCTGAAAGACAATTGGACGCATACCTAAACGAAGGGATGGACGAAGTAATCGCCGACCATGAAATGGCGGGCTTGAATTTCAGTTCATCCGAATAATCTTGCGCATGGTTTCCTTCACGCGAGGCCGACTCAAACACACTGTGACCGTTATTTGACCAATCAATTACAGAGTCAAGATTACCGAACCATTTACGATAAGAGCCTCCCTTTGTGCAGGGGTGCCATTTTCTGCCACTAAATAAATCGGATACAGATGATGACGAAAAACCGATAGTCCCAACGGCGCACTCCCACCAAAGCCTAATGAACTTATCATTTTTACCAGTGATAATTCCTTTAGACGTTCTTCCGAACGAAGATAGTTTAACGCCATCAGCCATCGCAGAGAGTAGTCCGTCGCTTGCCCAGTAGGCGATGGGGATGCCGGGAATCTGCTTGAAGGTGCCGGCGTCGCGGCGGTAGAACCAGCCGCAATCGGGGTTTTGGATGGCCTCGACCAGTTTGAGCCTCTTGGCCTCAGAGCCGTTGATATCAACAAGGCGCACATAGGCGCCCTCGGCGTCCGAATGCTGGTTGTAGATCACGTCAGCTGTAACGTTGACGACCTCGCCGCCGATAGCATCAAACGCGCGAGGTCCCAGATGGGCCATGGAAACGATTGTCTTGTTGTCGATAACCTTGGCGCGCATCTTCTCAAAGCTGCCCAGGAACATCCAACTCTGCATGGTAACCATTGCGGCGTAGCCCTTATCCTCGACAAGGTTAAAACCGCGCTCGATAAAGCACGTGCAGAGGTCGCTCTTCACGTCGGGGTAGTTCTTCTTGACCCACTTGCTCATGAAGGGGTTAAAGCTGCTGCTGCCCATATACGGAGGATTTGCCACGACGCAGGTAAAACGACGGGACAGTTTCTTGCAGATAACGGCGGCGCTTTCAAGCTTAGTTTTGGTCGCAGAGGCAAAAAGGTCGTCGGAACAGCTCGCGGCGGCAGCCTTGAGCTCGTCAATCTCGTCCTCTGAAGGATTGAGCAGCGAGCCGATCTCGCCCAAATGACTCAGCTCCTCGGCGAGCTTCTTGTTACCCGGGAGCTCGTCCTCCCCCAGCGGGATGCTCGTGAGCACGGTAATGTCGGCGCGCACGGCGCGCTTGAAAAAGCGACGGTCATGCTCGCGGGCGCACATGGCAAGCGCCAGCTCCGCGATCTGCGCCGCGCGGGAATCGATTTCCATGCCCGCAAGGTTTTTAGTAAGAATAAGCTCGGGAATCTCGCGCTCACGATAGCCGCGCTCCTCGTACATATGGAAGAGCAGCTCAAATGCATAGACCAGGATATGGCCCGAGCCGCATGCGGGGTCGCAGAGGGTTATATCCTCGGGGCTCGAGATGCGGATAAAGTCCTCGTGTTCAGCATCGGGCTCGATATAGTATTTCATGCGCTCGCGTAGCGAACTCCCCGGATTGTTGAGCATCCACAGACGGCCGAGCGAGTTCTCGACCATATAGCGCACGATCCACTCGGGGGTGAAGAGCTGAGTGGCGGGAGCGATGTCCGCCGCTGCGGCCTTGCGCTTGGACTTGAAGAACTCGTCTTTAACGTCAGCGTTGTAGTATTGATACATCCAGCCCAGAACGGTCACGTCCTCGCGCCAGTCCTCGTCAGTGAGGACAACATTGAGTTTGCCCACCACGCCGTCGGCCATCATGAGGCCCTGGGGCAACAGCAGCTCCATGGCTCCGCCCACGCGCTCAAAGACGCCCGGCAGGCAATCGGCAAGTTCCTCGCACTGAGCCATAAACAGGTAGCGCCACAGCGGTTCATCCAAGCCCGCCATCTTGAGTTCGGCTATGCGATCGGCATCGGCCGTCGCTATCTCCACGTCCAGTGCGTTCTCCACGGCCTCGCTGCCATGGCTGCCGTCCGCACGACTCAGCATGCGCATACGGCTGGGGAGCCATCCGCGTGCATCCATAAAGCGAATGGCCACGATGCGGTTGAACCAGGTATAGGCCGCACGGTCGCAGAGCGCCTCGTGACCCACCTCCGCCTGCATGCGCAGCAGTTCATCACGCTGCTCAACCTCAGCAGGACTTAGGGGCAGGCCGCTAACGGTCTCGGACCCAACGGGCGCGGGTGCAGGTTCGGTGATGCCGTAGCGCACCATCTGCGCCTCCACGCCTTTGATGAGCTCCGTACGGGCCCAGGTGCAGAAGCTCTTAAGAGCAGAATCGTTCATGGTTGATGAGCCTTTCTAAACGCCATAAGCCACCGGTGCGCGCTTTGGCACCGGTGGCTCCGCGGGTTAGTTGATACGGATCTCGTCGTTTGCAGCGAGCGCCTGCATAAGGCGGGAGCGCAGGTCGTCCACGTAGCGCTCCACGTCCCCTGCGGACAAGAGACGACTCGGCTTGGCCAGATCGGCGCGGCGCACAGTCTTGATCCTGCGTTGGGGCTTGGGCGCGGGCACGGGAGCAGACGATGCGGCGCCCTTGTTGGAGACCTTCTTGACCACCTCACCCGTACTCATGACCTCGGTGGTGCGGCACTCGTTGTCCATACGCACGCGGGCCTCATCCACAGCGTCGTACATCTCGTTGGCCGCCGCACTGAGCCAGTCGCCCCAGTTAGTTGCAACAACGCTCAGTTCGTTGAGACTTTGAGCGCTGTGGGCACGGTTTTTGAACGACTCGTATTTGGTGCCGGCGTCTGCTACGGCATCCTTGGCCTGATTGACAAAGCCCTTTTGACTCTCGGCCTGCGCCCGCAGGTCTTGCAGATCGCTCTCGATGCGACACAAAAACTCATTGCGGCGGATGCCCAGCAGCTTTTTCATGTCTTCCTCGACGGGATCCATAAGCGGCTGCAGGTCTTTAATACGGCCGTAGGGCTTGGGATCTTTGAGGATCTCGCGCACCTTTGCCACGTTCTCCACCGCGCTGGGAATGTCATCGGAGGCATACTCGATACCCTCGGTGCGGTTCAAGAAATCCCTGGCGTGGTCAAACGCTGTTCGTTGATTGGACTCGAAGAACTCAACCACCTTGTCAAAGTCTTCCTTGGCATCGAGCAAGCGCTCCTCATGCTTGGTGAACGTGGTCAAGAACGCCTCGGCCTCGTTCTGGTCCTTAAGGACGTCGGCCACCTCCGAGCGCATCTTCTCGCACTCGTCCTCACCGGGATACGGGTAGGCCGGCTTGATGCCCGTGTAGTAGTCGCGTGCTATGGCGAGGCACGCCTCGCGCAAGCCCTCAAGGCGCTCTTTGAGCTCGGCCACGAGCTTATCCTCGTTGGAGGGCACGGTCTTGAGATCAAACAGGTCGCGCATGAGCTCGCCCGTGGCACGCAGCAACCGGTCGCTCATACGCACGCGCAAGCGCACCTGGGCCTTATCGGCATCCTTGCGCAGGAGTGCCACCATACGGTTGTCGTTGGCCTGGACCGTCTGGCCGCCAAACAACACCTGCGCGCGCTGCTCCACCACGAGCTGCGCCACCACATTGGCGATGTCGACCTCACGCCAGCCAAAGGGCCTTTGCTGGTACTGGCGTTGGATATCGCCCATAGCGGTATCCAGATGGCGCTGATGCTGCACTTTGAGGTAGTCCTCGACCTCCCTGAGCGCACGCGTGTTGCCCGCATCCATGCCATCGAGCCCCGCCTGGACGTTACCCGCCAGCGTGGAGCGAATATCGGAATCGTCCTCAACCGGCGCGCCGATGTAGCCAGCCTTTTCAAAAACAACGTCACACAGTTGCGCGAGCACCTGCTCAAAAACCTGGGCGGGTTTGGTGGCGCGAACTTCGACCATACGGCCGTTGACCGCGCAACGTGCATGGAGCACGGCCTCGCTCAAAAGGGCATCGGCCTCTTTTTCGTTATAGGCTGCCTCGCGCATTTTTGCCTCGACAATCTGGCGGGTACTCGGCGGTAGCTCCTGCAGATTGCGCGTCTGGGCGTACATGCGAATCTTAGCGGCGTTGACGAGTGGGGCCCAATAATCCACCTCGTCGCCCAAGGCCACGATGGCCTTATCCACGGATTTCAATGCTAGCTCGGCATCGTCCGCACGTGCCAAGTCGCCGGCCATGGTCACCACGGAGAGTTCCATACCACCCTTGCTGGATCCATGAATCGAGCCATCCACGTAGCGGTCAAAGGGGAAGTCATTAGGATCGCGATGGAACTTGTACGCATTGTAAATGCTGTCGAACAGGCGCTTTTTGATGTACTCGATCACCTTCGCGTTGTCGATCGGGGTCCGCGCAATCTCCTGTGCAATTTCCTGCTCCTCGTCGGTGAGGAAGCTGTAGGTATCGCCCCGTCGCGCCACTTTGTTCTCGCGCTCCAAGCGGGCGAGGGACTCCTTGACGCGGTCCTTAAGGGCGCGCTTGTCCACGTCCAGGCTATCGATCATAAGGATGGAGATGTTCTCGACCGTGGCCTTGACGTAGCCGATGTAGCGGATCAAGTACAGGAGCTTAAGCACCCGGACATCGTAGCTCTCAAGACCCTCTGCGTTTTCAGCCGCGCGCTCCGCACAGACGACGACCTGAATGATGCCGTGCTCCAAATCCTTGGAGATTGTGTCGAAGAAGCGCCAGAACGGCACGAGTGCACCAGTCTGGTCATGCTGGATGGCCTGAGCGCTCTCCTGAAACGCGCTCAGCATGGAGCGCTCGCCCGTGGACATGTGCTTGGCCTTAACACCATGCTTGCGTACCTCGGTCATCACGTCGGGCAGAAGCTTAAACTGGTAGCCCACAAACGGGTAGCTGGCCACAAAATCCTTGGAGTTGGCGAAGCCGGCAAGGTCGGAGCGCGAGCCCCCCCTCAAAGGTAAAGTTGTTTTTGAGGACGGCGGCGTCTTGCTCGTAGACCTGTGCAAGCGTATCGGCCGCCGGCGCGGTCTTCTCGAGCACACGGCGTTGGATGACCTCGTCCACGCTGGAGCTGGAGAGCGAAAGGCGGGTATTGAAACGGCCCTGGATCTTTGAAAAGTCGTTGCCCACGGGCAGGCTCAGGTTGTCGATGGCCTCCTGGCTCGTGACCATCACCCACACGCGGCCACCGCAGGCGGCACCCAGCTCCTCGACGATGGTCTGAAGGCTCAGCATAAGGCTTGGGTCCTGGTCGTTTGTAATAAACTGACCCACCTCGTCGACCATAAAGAGCAAACGGAAGTTGCCACCGTGGGCCGCTGCCTGAGCGTCCACGTAATCCTTGACCTTTTTGGCAAAGACATCGGGGGCCAAAACCTCGTCCTCAGAACCCTCGAGCCAGTTCCATGCGGCCTTTTCGCTCATGCCGAGCACGCTCTGCAGCACCTCGACGACGTCGTCCTCAAAGTAGCTGTAGGTGTCGCGGGCCTGGAGCCAGGACTCGCCGTTGACGCGCTCAAAGGCCTCGCGGAACTCCTGGGTCTTGCCCAGGGAATCGATGTAGTCCTCGAGCTTTGCAAGCTTGAGGTCCTCGCCGTAGAAGCCGCGCGCCTCGTAGAACATGCGCTCAAAGCCGCGAAGCAGCGCCGTGGGAGCCGTATCGCCCTGCTTCCACTGGCCCGCCTTGCTATCGATGTTAAAGAGGATGGCCTGCGTGGGCACCGAGCAGGCGCGCTCCATGGCAGCCGCGACCATGGGGTCGACGATTTTGCCGTCAAAGTAGCGGATGGCGCTCTTGCCGCCGATCTGGCGATTCTCGAGCAGGTAGCTCAGCATCTTGAGGAAGTGCGATTTACCGGAACCGAAGAAACCACTGATCCACACGCCGATCTTGTCGGTGGGCTCATCGATGGCATCGCCGTAGGCCTTGAAGAACGTGGCAAAGTGCCTCTGCAACTCGCGCGTCACCACGTACTCGTCAAGCTCCTGGCGAATGGACCCATCTTTTGAATCCTGGACCTTGACCACGCCGTTGATGGAGCGGTTGATGTCTTTTGCAAAGAGGTCGCGAATGATCGTGTTGTCCATGGGTGCTCCTTTGGGTTTGGGAACGTTATGGCAAAGGGTTGTTACCGGCGGCAGGGACTTGCCTGCGGGGAGCCGTGCTTACGAGATATCGATGGCGCGGTAGTAGTTGTCGGCCGGCAGACGGTTAAAGAGCTGGAAAGAAGAGCCGTTGAAACTGCCCGGATAGGCGGCGACCACAGGCACCTCATCAAAATCCGCAAGCATGCAATGGAGAAGCGTGTGCATGCGAAAGAATGGGAAGACCTCGCCCGCGCCGGTGAGGAGAACGACGTCTCTAGGCGCGTACGGCTTGGTCTGCTCAAGGATGTACGCGGCAACTTTCTCGGGCGAGGCGAACTTGGCCACGTCCTCGAGCACGCGTTGGGTACCGCGGCGCTCCTCTTGGTGCGGGATAGCCTTGAGGACACGGCGCTTTTCGAGAATTGCCAGCACGGCGTCGTAAAGGTTCACGACCTTGAGCGTGCACGGAAGCTTGTCGGCCTCGGCATCGCGTGAAAGGGTGTCAAATAATGCACGCGCCTCAAACTCCAGCGCGGGGTCATAGCAAAAAGTGTGGAAGCCGATCTCATTGCCTATGCCCTTGTTGGCCAAAAAGTCCTCGCTGCACAGGCACTCGCGCAGAAGCTGCGCACGGCGCTCAAATTCCTGACAGGCGTGCTGAGAGCGGGCATGCGCCGCCACGACGCTCTTGCGGGAATGGATGCCGATATTGGTGGTGAGATCCGTCGCCGGGGTGATAACAGGGTCGACGGCGCTTTTGACGGGAGCCACGCTACATCACCGCCCTGCCGGTAAGGGCCGCGATAAGCGACTGCTCGCCCAGCTGAACCAAGGCTCGCTCGACATCGGAATCGAGGAAGAGTGGTGACAGGCGCTCGGACTCCGGGCCCTGGCCCTCGCCGATAAGGCCGGCATGGCGGAGCGTCTGGCGGAGCGAGCCCTTAATGCGCTTGACCGTGGCCTCAGTCCAGCGGGCCGCGTCCGGATACTCCGTGGTAAAGCGTGTCATAAAGGCGTTGAGGTCAACCGCCGTAAAGGCATAATCGAAATTTTGTAGGCGCTCCCCTACCTCGACGAGCACGAGCTCGCGCACGATATCGTAGCGGCAGATCATGCTGTAGAAGATGGCCTGGTCCGCCTGCGTGGGAGTGCCGGATGCCATGAGCCTGGCTAGGGATGACGCAGCCTCGACGGCGGTTTTGGGGTCGATGCCGCGCGCGGCGCATACGGCGTCCGTGGGCACCATGGCGTCAAGGCGGCGAAGGCACACGGTTGCGCGGTTGGCGACCATGCGCTCCGTGGGATATTGAAAGAGGTTCTCGCTCTTTACGCGTACAATGACCTGCTCGTCACTTGCGCCCTGCATACGAAGGGCAGCGACGATGCGCATCTCATGCGGGAGGAATTGCTCGCGGGTGAGCACCCCCCCCCGAACGCTTTTTGTGGTTACATCCACAGTACACGCTCCAAGGGTGTCAAAGGCTGTCACAAGTGCGCCGCGGCCCAGCAGGCAGGCGCGGCGCACTTGTCATTAATCATACCTGTTGGTAAAAAAGTTACCACGCACAGAGTGTCAAATGTTGAGTAACAAAATTTAATCCGGTTAACGGTTATTTTCTCAGCTCAGCAGCTTTGACGAGATCCCCCCAAATCACACTTGTCAGACAGGCGCGCTTGTGAATCTGTCCCCACCCTCCGCTACACTCAACATAGAGTGAAGGCCGAGACGGATCGGATGCGAGCCTCGAGCTAAGCCCTCCCCCATGTAACCATCCTGTAAATCATAGCGGCGCACTCGAGTTTTACCGTGATGCGGTCGCGCCTGACGCTGCACTGTGCTAAAGTATCCCGAACGTTCAAACGACTACGAGGGGAACTAGAAGATGGCACGTGTGCACAACTTCTCAGCTGGCCCGGCCGCGCTGCCTACCAGCGTGCTCGCCGAGATCGCCGACGAGATGATGGACTACCACGGTTGCGGCATGTCCGTGCTCGAGATGAGCCATCGATCTAGCATGTACCAGCAGATCATCGACGACGCCGAGGCAACCCTGCGCCGCCTGCTGAGCATCCCCGATAACTACCGTGTTCTGTTTTTGCAGGGCGGCGCCACGCTGCAGTTTGCGGGCATCCCGATGAACCTCATGCGCCGCGGCCGCGCCGGCTACGTCGTGACCGGCAACTTCGCCAACAAGGCGTACAAGGAAGCCGCCAAGTACGGCGAGGCCGTGCTGCTCGCGAGCTCCGAGGACGCCAATTTCGACCGCATTCCCGCCATGGCCGACATCAACGCGCGCATTGCCGCCGAGGCCGCGGGCGGCGGGCTCGACTACGTCTACATCTGCCAGAACAACACCATCTTTGGCACCATGTACCACGAGCTGCCTAACTTCGGCGACGTACCGCTGGTCGCCGATGTCTCGAGCTGCTTTTTGTCGCAGCCGCTCGACGTCGAGCGCTACGGACTCATCTACGCCGGCGCTCAGAAAAACGCCGGCGCCGCGGGCGTCACCGTGGTTATCGTGCGCGACGACCTGATCGCCGACGGTCCAGCCTTTGCGCAGACGCCGCAGTACATGGACCTTAAGACCCAGGCCGCCAAGGGCTCCATGCTCAACACGCCCAACACCTTTGGTATCTACGTGTGCGGCAAGGTGTTCCGTTGGGTTGAGCAGACCGGCGGACTTGCCGCCATGGCCGAGCGCAACTGGGCCAAAGCCAACCTGCTCTATGACTTGCTCGAGCAAAGCAAACTGTTCCATGGCACCACGCAGGCCGACAGTCGCTCCATCGCCAACGTCACCTTCCGCACCGACGACGCCAGGCTCGACGCGGCCTTTGTCGCAGGCGCGGCCGAGCACCAGATTCAAAACGTCAAGGGCCATCGCCTGGTGGGCGGCATGCGCGCCAGCGTCTACAACGCCGTCACCATGGAGGACGTGCAGGCGCTGGCCACGTACATGAAGGACTTCGAAGCGCAGCATAGTTTGAGCCCGCGATCTAACTAGCCCGCAGCACGCGGGCCGACCAGCCATCTCAAACCACCCTGTTTAGATCAAAACCTGCTAAGGAGTTTTTCCATGCGTAAGATTAAGACCATCGACGACATCACCAAAGACGGCAAGGTCGAGTTTGGCGAGGGCTACGAGTTTGTGGGCACCGCCGAGGAGGCCGACGCCATCCTGATGCGCTCCACCGACCTGCACGGCTACGAGCTGCCCGAGGGCATCCGCGCCATCGCCCGCTGCGGCGCCGGCGTCAACAACATCCCCGTCGAGGAGTACGCCAAGAAGGGCGTCGTCGTCTTTAACTCCCCCGGTGCCAACAGCAACGCCGTCAAGGAGCTCGTCCTGGGCATGCTGGTGCTCTCGAGCCGCGGCGTGGTACAGTCGATGAACTGGGTGCGCAACAACGCCGACGACCCCGAGATCCAGGTCGACGCCGAGAAGGCCAAGAAGGCCTTTGTGGGCCGCGAGCTCAAGGGCAAGCGCATCGGCGTCATCGGCCTGGGCAACGTGGGCTCCAAGGTCGCCAACGCCTGCGTCGACCTGGGCATGGACGTCTACGGCTACGATCCGTTCATTTCCGTCGAGCACGCGTGGGTGCTGAGCCGCGAGGTGCAGCGCGTGGGCACGCTCGAGGATCTGTGCCGCGGCTGCGACTACCTCACCGTGCACGTGCCCAGCAAGGCAGACACCATCGGCATGATAAGCACCGAGCAGATTAACCTGCTGGCGCCCGACGCCGTGCTCATCAACTACGCGCGCGAGACCATCATTGACGAGGACGCCGTCGACGCCGCCCTGCGCGAGGGCAAGCTCAGCTGGTTTAGCTGCGACTTTGCCACGCCCAAGACCGTCAAGATGCCCAATACGTTTATCACCACGCATTCGGGCGCCGGCACCGGCGAGGCCGAGGCCAACTGCGCCGACATGGCCATCAGCGAGCTCAAGGATTACCTGGAAAACGGCAACATCGCGCACAGCGTCAACTACCCCGCCTGCAGCATGGGCAAGGCGCGCGCCGCAAGCCGCATTGCCTGCCTGCATGCCAACGTGCCCAACATGATCGGCCAGATCACGGCCATTCTCGCCAAGGACAACGCCAACGTGCAGCGCATGACCAACGAGTCCGCTGGCGAGAACGCCTACACTATGTTCGACACCGATGAGCACCTGGACGGCAGCACGATCGAGGCGCTCAAGCAGATTCCGTCGATGTATCGCGTGCGCGTGATTAAATAGCGCCGGTGCCAAGCCTGCCAGACAGACCACGAAGCCCATTCGCCCCCCGTTTTCACGAAACGGGGGGCGATTTTGTTGCTCCGGACGACTTTAAAATGATACCCGGAACAAGTTTTTTCAGATAATCGATAGTGAGGCTCCAGTCGCTAAGCACACCCGCTTTGATAAACAGCTTTATCAGGGACTTTAGTAGGTAAAAATCGGTCTCTATGTGCCGAATGTAAGTTGACTGTCTATTTTCCGAAACAACTTATTCTAGATAGCATTTTTAGGGTCCCTCCAAGGCAAAATTGAAGCCTTTTTGCGACCAGAACTCTAGCTCGCGCTACCGTTTACCCACCGCGCGACTACATTCCCGCCCAATCGATAAAAATCTCCTCACGAAGCCGCCGTTCGAGCTCCTGCTGTCGCGGCGTCTTGTCTTTCAGCGGCACATCGAGATAGGACATGATGAGCTCCATCACCACGCGGAAGGCATCGAAGTCGGCCAGCTGACCATAGGTCATCAGAACGACGGGATATCCCATGGCTTGCAAGGCCGTCGTTCGATCGGAGTCCGAGATCTTGTATTCAATGGATCCGTGAATGGCTTTACCTTGGCATTCAACCAGACACTCTCGGCTGCCGTCCTTATTTGCCAGCAGGATATCGGCATAGCGCCTATCAAGCCCCGAAATCAGGCGGGCGCTGCGCGTCATACGAATCTCAACGTTATTGGTAAGGCTCAGCCCTTCGCCGCCGCGCAACCTCGTAAGGCCAAACAGCATCGAAGCCTGGACCTCGAGCGGCGATGCTGCCACCCCCGTAATGCATTTCGCGGCTCGTATGAACGATTTAGCGCCGCGGAGCCCCCGGACCTTATCGACGAACTCTATAAGCTCAGAGAGCTCGATCAAGGGAGGTCGTTTCCACAAGTCCGTTGGATTCCCCGAGACATCCTTTACGTTTTCCCAGCCCGACCGTGCGTCACTCCATCGGCTCCCATATGCCTGCTCAAGTGCCGACTTTACCTGAGGCGCAATCTTGCACACGGCAAAGGTGCCGCACATCTCATACATGCACATGATTAGACGCTCGTTTGAGACCGAGGAAGCCAGGGTCAGCAGGGTAAAGAGCGGGGACGCGACATCGAGGCCAAACTCCGTCTGCCGCACGGAATCAAACGGCCTCTCCCCGTTCCAAACATGCCTGACAATGCGATCGCCCTTGCGCCCGCAGACGCCCTGCGCCAACACGTGTAACGGGGTGCCCAGGAAATGCTTGACGAGCGGATGCTCACATAGGTGCTCCCTGCGCGGATCGTCCGCAGAATCGGGCAGGTCCGGCATTATTGCCAAGACCTGTGGGGGTATCCGGTGATACCGAAAGGCAGATATGTCGCACAGCATGTCGTCCATGAAGGGTACGTACCCACCGCGTCGTTTGTAAACCCGCCTGGACGGCAAACGCGCTGGCTCGGCCTGCGAACGGTAAATACCGCTGCGCGCACGCCGCGGATCTATCAAGAGGCTTACAATCGGTTTGGAAAGCAGACTGATTGTGAGGTTGCATATGGTTGATGAGGACTTTGCCTGGCGGCTTGCGCAGGAGCTCGTGCGGATCGACAGCTCAAACCCGGGCGCGTATGAGGATGAAATTGAGCGCTTCATTAAGAGGCTCATTGAGCAGCAGCTGGCACAACTTGATAGTTCTGCGCTCGATGCCGTGCAGATTGAGGAGCTCGAAGTGCTGCCCGGGCGCCGCAACCTTAAAGTCACCGTGCCGGGCCAAAGCGACGAGCCGCGGCTGATCTATATCTGCCACATGGATACCGTCACCTTGGGCGATGGTTGGGACGCAGACATCGCACCGCTTGGGGCGGTTGTGCGCGACGATAAACTCTATGGCCGCGGTGCCTGCGATATGAAGGGTGGCCTGGCCTGCGCTATTGCCGCACTGATCCATACGCTCGAGCGCGTGGCGGCGGATGGCGCGCTGCCACGCCGCGGCTTTTCGCTCATCTGCTCGGTCGACGAGGAAGACTTCATGCGCGGCTCAGAGGCCGCGATCGATGCTGGCTGGGTCAGCTCGCGCGAATGGGTGCTGGACACCGAGCCCACCGACGGACAGATCCAGGTGGCGCACAAGGGGCGTACGTGGTTCGAGATTGAAATGGCTGGCGTGACGGCGCATGCGAGCCAGCCTTGGAAGGGCGCGGATGCCGTCGCCGCCATGGCCGAGGTCGTGTGTTCGCTTCGTCGCGCGTTTGCGGCGCTGCCCGCGCACGATGAGCTGGGGCCTTCGACCATCACGTTTGGCCAAATCGAGGGCGGATATCGCCCCTACGTCGTACCCGACCGCGCCAAAGTCTGGGTCGACATGCGCCTGACCCCGCCGACCGATACGGCCGCCGCAATCAATATGGTCGAGCATGCCATCGCCGTCGCCGAAGCCGCCGTTCCCGGTTGCCATGGCAGCTACACAGTGACGGGCGACCGCCCCGCCATCGAGCGCGACCCGAACTCTCCCCTTCTAGCAGCGCTCAAGCGTGCCGCCGATGACGTAACGGACGCGGACACGACCGTCGGCTTCTTTACCGGCTACACCGATACCGCCGTCATTGCCGGCAAGACAGGCAACCGCAATTGTATGAGCTACGGCCCCGGCTCGTTGGCGCTCGCGCACAAGCCCAACGAGTATGTGCCCCATGCCGATATCGTTCGCTGCCAAAACGTGCTCATCGCGCTTGCCGATAACACGCTCTGGGACGCAAGCGGCCAAGTTGGGGCATAATAAGCCGCGAACAAACCGACTCGTGCGTTAGGACCGCCCATGAAAGCACTTCCGTTTCCCTGCATCCGCCCGGCTCAGGACCGTGTGCTCGAGGCGCTGCCTGCGATGGGCGGTATCCTGAGCGGCAACGACGCCCTGCGCGGCGCCATTGCTGACGGCCTAATGCTCAAGGATCCAGGCGCGGCGTATTACGTGTACGAATGCTCGGGCGAGCCGGGACGTGTGACGGGTGTCGTGGCGATCTGCCCGACGAGTGTACTTGCGGGCGACAAGGGCGATGCCAGCGCCGACGTGGCCGCCGCCGCGCGCGCGATCGCCGAGCTCAAGGTGCAGCCGCGCCCCGTGTCGCTCGCCTACGAGGCCTCGCCCGTCATGGATATCATCCTGGGCGCTGCCAAAGAGGGCGCCTCGCTCTACGCCGTCACCGATCCTGCGGGCATTACGCACCACGTGTGGGAGGTCAAGCGCGAGGACGCCGTCGGGGCCATCCGCGCTATGCTCGACCAAGCACCGGAGCCGGCGCTGACCGACGACCCCGCCTACGCCGCCGCTCTGACCGGGGCGTCGCAGCTGCTGGCCGATGAGGCCCGTGCCGCCGGAACGTACACCGGCAAGGAGCCGTTCAACTTTACCGTTGCCGTGCTCTTCCCCGCCGCGCAGGTCAGCGGCGCCGCGCCGCAAGTTCCGACAGGTCTGCTCACGCACCAGGTCGCGCGGTTCTAGCAAGACCAGACCGCCCAGCACAAAAATCGGCAGCTCAACAAACAGGGGGGGGCGGAGATGCAGCAGGTACATGCATCTCCGCCCCTTTTGCATCGAGAAGTTATGCCGGCGACCCGTGCCGCCACGCTCGCGTTATCCGCGCTGCGGACCTGCAGTAACCACAAGCGGTTCAAGACCCAGCTCGCGCGCGTAATCCTCCTGCGTAAAAATCTCAATCAGCTCAAACGTACCGGCCTCGTCGTCAAACACGAAATGCAGCACCGAGCAGTTGCCCGGCACGCGCTCGCGCTCGTCGGCCGCCGCTCCCCTCACGTGGTCCAAAAACTCCTTGATGGCCGATCCGTGGCTCACCGCAAGGACGCACTCGTGGTCCGGGCGTCGCATGAGCTCGGTCAGCGTCGTCACCATGCGCTCACGCACCTGCACCTGACCCTCGCCGCCAAACTGGCGATAGAAATCGCGCCACGGGCGCTCGGGCATGAGCATCACGCGCTCGGCCTCAAAGTCGCCAAAGAACCACTCACGCAGGCCGTCCAGGCGCTCGTACGCCAAGCCCGGCCACAAGTTGGCGATGGTCTGTTCGGTGCGGTGCAGCGTAGAGGTGTAGGCGTGGTCGGGCTCAATGCCGCGCGCACGCAAGAACATGCCGGCACGCGCCGCCTGATCGCAGCCCAGCTGTGTGAGCGGCGAGTCACTCCACCCCTGAATGATACGCTTAAGGTTGAATATCGTCTGTCCATGACGGACCAGATACAGATCTTTATTCATAGGGGTCCTTTCGTTCGTTACCAACCCAAGAGCGAAAACGCCCCATCGCAATAGCCAAAATGAAGCACGGCACCGTTGTCGGGTAGCTCCCCCCCGCCAGTCACATACTCAAGAAACTCCTGGCAGGCTGAGCCGTGGGAAACCGCCAGCACGCAGTCGTGCTGCGGCCTGGCCATGATGCGGGACAGCGCCGCGACCATGCGCGACTGAAGCTGCACTTCCGACTCACCGCCAAAGGCCACCGGATAATCGCCCCAGGGCTGCGGCGGCATCTCGCGATTTGATGTGCCCTCCAGCGAGCCAAAATGCCACTCACGCAGGTCATCGACCAGCTCAATGGAACGGCCCTCGCCAACGATAAGCTCGGCCGTATGCCGCGCCCGGCCCAACGGCGAGGAATACACATGATCAAAGGCCACGCCACGCGCCGCAAACGCCGTACGCGCCGCCAGCGCCTGCTCGCGCCCGCGCGCCGTAAGCGGCGAATCGTGCCAGCCCTGCAAAATGCTCTGCACATTGAGCTCAGTCTGCCCATGCCGCACCAAATACAGATCTGCCACACACCCTCCCCTCGTACCACCACAAAGGGGACAGGCACCTTTGTGGTGGTTTACCGTCTGATCACGCCGCGGTGACGCTCAGCTACACCAGCACGTCGGCGAGCGGGCGCTTGGGTACGTGGTGCACCTGCGCATCGTCACGCCAGTAATTAATTGAGCCGTCGGGGTTGGAATCGATCGCATCGATCATCTGCGTCTCGGCCGGCACGCCAAAAGCCATGATCAGCTTGAGCTCATACTTGTCGTTATCGAGCCCCATAGCATCGATCGCGTGGGGCGTAAAGGCCTTGAACATGCAGGCTGCCACCTCGGGCGTGGCGCTGCGAGCGGCGAGCATCATCGTCTGCGCGGCAATGCCCGTGTCGACCTCGGTGATGGGCGCGGCGGGCTTACCCGGAACAGCGCGCTCGGCAAGAATCGCGATGTAGCCGGTCGGACGCTCGCCCTCGGCAGGACCCGACCAATCCTTAAGCGCGCCGGCCCATGCAAGCTCATCAAATACACGCGCGCAATCCTCGGTACCGCTCACCACATGAAAACGCAGACGCTGAGCATTGGCGCCGCAGGGAGCCAGGTGCGCCAGTTCCGCCAGCTCGAGCAAAAACTCGCGCGGCACGCGCATGGACTCGTCAAAACGGCGGCACGTACGGGCGCGGCGGACCAGCGCGTCAAACGTGTCCAGGCCAAGCTTTTCGCAACCCTGCTTTGCCATCGACTCGGCGCTTACCGGCGCCGCGGGAACAGCTTCGTTCATAAGACCCCCAATAAAAGCCAATTGTTCTTAAGAAAATCTAACCTAAAACGTAGGCAATTACACACAGCGGCGCAATGTTCCACACCTGTTGAATATTCCGCATCCAAACGGGAACAAAGGTAACAATTCGGGAAGATGAGGCTCCCATTCGCCCTTCCCGCCCCACGCGACGGCGCCCTTGGGCGATACTGGTTGCAAGAGCTACGGCTTACGCCGCACGGAAAGGAGACATCATGGGCATCTTTAAGAACGATGACAAGCAATCGAGCGCGTTTGGATTTGACGAGAAAAGCATGGCAGGCAAGGCCGTCAAGGCCGTGCGCTGGATTTACGCCATCACGGGCGTCTTGGCGCTCGTCGCCGGCATCGCACTGCTGTTTGCGCCCGCCAAATCCCTCGTCTTCCTGACGACCGTCTTGGGCATCTACTTTGTGATCACGGCCGCGATCAGGCTGTTTACCGCTGTTTTCGAGCCGCTGCTGCCCACCGGCTGGCGCGTTACGAGCATCATCTCCAACCTGCTCATCATTCTGGGCGGCGTCATAATCCTGCGCAACCAGGCCTTCTCGACCGCGACGCTCACCACGCTCGTGGTGGTCGTCGCCGGCTTTGGCTGGATCGTCGAGGGCGTCATGTCGATTCTGGAATCCGAGCTTTCCGCCAACCGCGCCCTCGCCATCCTGAGCGGCGCGCTCTCCATCATCGCGGGCATGTTCGTGTTTATCTATCCGCTGTGGTCGGCCAAGATGCTCGTCATCTTTAGCGGTGCCGCGCTGCTGGTGTTTGGCGTGACGCTCATTGTTCGCGCCATTCAGTTTGGCAAACTGGTGCGCTAGATGCCACGAACGCTCTTTATTGATGCAGACGCCTGCCCGGTCACACGCGAGTCGATTGACTGCGCGCGGCGGGCGGGCGTCGCCGTTGTTATCGCCGGCAACAGCACGCAAAACCTGGAACGGCACATTCGCCGCGACGACCCGCGCGATGCCGAGCACGCGCGACGCGGCTTTTGGGTCACGACGCTCGACGTGAGCGTGGGCGCCGACAGCGCCGACTTTGCCATTGTCGAACGCCTGCAGGCGGGCGACGTGGTCGTGACGCAGGACATTGGCTTGGCGAGCATGGTGCTCGGGCGCGATGCCGCCGCTATCGGTGTGCGCGGACGCGTCTACGACAAAGCAACCATCGACATGCAGCTGTTTATTCGCCACGAGGAAAAGAAGGTACGCCGCGCCGGCGGACGCACTCGCGGTCCGGCAGCATTTACCAGCGAAGACCGCGCCCGCTTTAAACGCAACCTCACCGAGTTGCTGCACTAACCAAGGTAGATTTTTGAGACATGCCTAAAATCTACCTTTTTGTTTTGAGCGGTGTGAGCGCTCGGAATCCATTGCTCAACAAAAAACGGGCTTCAAAATGCCATGCGTCGCCGCATTGCGCAGGCGCTGAGCATGGCTATTTGAAGCCCATTTTTTAGGCCTACTTAGAGGCCAACGGCGGAGAGGATGAGGCCCCAGCCAGCGCCGATGACGTACATCATGATCAGGAACACGGCATTTTCGCGGGCGCTGCGGTTGGTGCGGAACAGCACCAGATAACCCACGCCGGCGGAAATGAGCGTGCCGGCGAGCATCGGCGCCAGTTGCAGCGCGCCTTCCAGATACAGCTGTGTAATGACCACGCTCGCCGAGCAATTGGGAATCAGCCCGACAAGCGCCGAACCCAGGACAGCGAGTGTCTCGTTGCCGCGCAGGAACTGCTCGATCGTGGACTCGCCGAACGTCTCGAGCACGGCGACCAGAATCAGCGTCACCAGAAAAATGAATACCGAGACCTGCACGGTGTGCGAGATCGCACTGCGGATGATCGACAGGACAGGCGTCCCTTCGTGGGAGTGAGAGTGACCGTGACCGTCATGGTGTTCATGTTCGCCCTCATGACCGTGATCGTGGCCATGTCCGTGTTCGTGCTCGTCCTCGTCTTCATCACAACCGCAATGGTCGCGCTCGCACAGCTCGTGGATGTGGTCGGCGCTCACGCCTGCCTCGGCCACCTCGTCGATGATGTCACCGCCGCTGTGGTCGTCGTGCGCGCAGTTCACGTGGGCCGGGTTGGCCGCGGTTCCCAGCACGGTACGGCGAATCGCCGCGTGCGCGCGGGCGTTACGGCGCAGGCCGCGAATGGCAGCGTCCACGATAAAACCCGTGACCAGTGCGATCAGCGCTTTCGAAGCCAAAAGCATCGCCATAGTCTGCACGGGAACCTGCTCGGCAAGCAACAGCGGCAGCATCTCATCGGAGGTCGAAAGGAACACCGCCACCAACGTGCCCAAGGTCACGACACGGCCGGCGTACAGCGTTGCTGCCATGGCCGAAAATCCGCACTGCGGCACCATGCCCAGCAGCGAGCCAACCACGGGACCCGCAGCGCCGGCGCGCTTGATAGCGCCGTTGACGCGGTCGCCCGCAACGTGCTCAAGTGTCTCGAGAGCAAGATACGTCACCAACAAAAACGGCAGCAGCGACAGCGTGTCCTTGCCGGCGTCGAGCAGAATATCAATCAGTAAATCCATGACGGATGGAACCTTTCGTGTCTTTCGGCAGCATTGTAAAAGTCCTAGCGGTCAACTAGGGTATTGTAGTTGTCCCGGGCGCGGTGCCAATAGTTGCCTATGGTAAACTATCATCTCGCCATAACTCAGTAACCTCGAGCCGCACAACGCGGCCCGTCCAAGGAGTAGCATATGAACGTATCGCAAGCACTCGAATACGAGCGCCAGCCGTTTATCCCCATGTTTATCTACGGCGACCACGGCGCCATGGAGTCCGAGCGCCAGAAGGGCGAGGAGGCCCTCAAGGTGCTCGAGACCGAGTACTTTACCGCCGAGGGCGACCCCGGCTTCGACTTTGCCACCGTGCGCGACCTGGCCGACCGCAACCGCGACCTGTGCGACCAGATTGGCGAGGCGCGTCTGCGCAACGTGACGCCCGCGACGCTCTCGCGCGGCCTGTCCGATGCCGACACCTGCGCCGCCATCGGCAAGATGCAAAAGCGCACCGCCGCGTCCGTTATGCGCGAAATCCGCGGCGACCGCGACGCGCTCGGCGTGGCCTACGCCCGCAAGCCCATCCAGGGCACCGTGCTCGGTATCGACATCGAGACCACCGGCCGTGCACCCGAGCGCGGCTATATCATCAACGTGGGCTGGGAGATCATGGAGCTCACCAGCGACGCCGTCCCGCATGACGCCGAGGCACACTACTGCGGCCTGCCCGACATCTACCGCGGCGAGGATGTGCCGTTGTCGAATATCCACCACATCACCTGGGACGACATCGACGGCAAAAAGCCGTTCCGCGAGAACAAAGAGCTGCAAAAGCAGCTGCTCAAGCTTATAAGGAAGTACCCGTACATGGCACACAACGCCGCCTTTGAGGACAGCTGGTTCAAGATCCACCTGGACGGCTACGCCGAGGCACGCCGCGCCGGCAAGATCATCGTCATCGACTCGCGCCAGATCTGCCGCAGCCTGGACGCCGACGTGCGCTCGCTCCCCCGCGAGTCCGCCCCCGCCGCGCTCGAGAACTGGGCACGCCGTCGCGGCACCCTCGCGCCCGACGCCAACGAGCAGCATCTGGGTCTGGACGACACCGACCTCATGCTCCGCACGGTACAGGCCGAGTTCAACCTCAAGAACCTATTCGCGAAATAGCAACGCCTGCGACAAACACTGCTTGCTCACGAGCGGCCTCGCAGCGGGAAACACCGCAGCGGGGCCGCCCTACGTTCCACAGATAGATCTGCCATCACAAATTCTGAACCCTCATTTTGAACGATTTCGGCCAATTCCCGACACGTAATTCGTTGTCGGATGGTGATGCATCGATATCAAATGTGCAGCAATTGAGTTTTTATATGCTATAGCTAAGCTGCGATAACATTGATTTTAGGCATGCCAACCCATAATTGCGTCAAGCTTTTGGACAGCATTTGGTTAGGCCCCTAAAACGACTTTCCCACTCAGCGCCATCAACACGGCATTAGCTGACACGATATATACCATGAGTATCGTATTGTCACATACCACTGCAAAAGCGGTCTACCAGGCCGCGCATTCGGCGTCTGCGAAAGACACCGAGCCCTGTAACCCTGCCGCGATTTACGGATCATGTCCCACCGGAACGCTCCTTGACGCAGCCGCAGAATGGCTCACCAAACACGATGTTTCCCTCGACGCAAATGATTGCCTCGAGGTAATGGTGTTTGATCGCAGGAATGCGCGCTATGCAATGAACTGTCAATGCCACGTTTCGTCAAAACGATTCTCGAACTCACGCTTTATAGAGCTCAAAGATGGCATCTTCATTGTTGGCGTTGAGCTTTGCGCACTTCAGGCCGCCACCTATCTCCCTTTTCGCGAACTGGTGGAGTACTACTTTGAATTGTGCGGCGCTTACTCCCTTGGAACCGGCTCTTCCACCTCGTATAACGAGCGTTTCGCGCTCACCTCGACCGAAAGGTTAAAACAGTTCTTTAATTCCATTACCAGATGCGACGGTCTGGCCCTTGCCCGAAAGGCAATCCAATGTGTGCGCGACGGATGCCGGTCTCCTATGGAAACGGCCTTTGTCATGATGCTAACGCTGCCTAAAAGCGAAGGAGGGCTTGGTATTAAGGGAATTGAGACCGATTACGAGGTGCAGGTCACCGCTGCCGCAAAGAATCTCACGAGACGCAAAAAGTTCTTTATGGATGCGTATCTAAAGAAATCTCGCACAGACATTGAATACAACGGGTTTTATCATGACGCGGAAGAAGACCGCGCCATCGATGAGGAGCGCAAGAATGCGCTTGCGTCCATGGGATGCGGAATCATCACCGTCAGTCGTTATTCCTTTATGCATGCCAGCGCTTTCGTTAGGGTCATGGAGGCGATCCAACGGAAAGAGGGCATACGCCCCTCGCGTCTGCCAAAAGACTTTCAAATCATGCAAGAGGACCTGAGACAGTTTGTGCTCAGAAGGTTTATAGAAGAGAAAAAGCGAATTCAGAAGCAGCTTCGCCAGGATTCCGAAGATCGTCAACGAATCGACCTCGAAAAAGCAACACTCGAAGGCATCACGCTGGATGACCCGACAATAAATGAAGTTCCGGCAATCGATGACATGCAGACTGTCGAATCCGACAGCCCATCATTTGCCCAAATAAGCAGCCTCGCGCCCGAGGGCAGAATCTTCGGGGCCGGAAGCTAGACCGGCTAACAAGGTGGGTACCCTAGCGATGTGCAAAATTGCGAGTATTCAGCAGGGTCGGCCCTCCAGCACCCACAAGTTAATCCAAATGAAAAACAAAAACGCTATCGAACGGGAACGTTAGGCAACATTTGAGGAAGACCTTGTCTGTTTACCGCCCTTGGATAACTCTTGAGCGGCTTTATTTGGCCTGGAATAGATTAACGGACCCCCTATAGTTGCAGAATACTCCAATTTTTGCACGGCGCGGGGGCACCCACCCCGGCATCGGCTATCAAAACCGCTCAGTCCGGAATCTCGTCCACTATTCCCCATCATTTTATGCGACGAATTACCTGTACGTCATTGACATATGAACATGCGCTCATATAATCGGAAGTAATTTATATGAGCGCATGTTCATATGAAAGGATGTTGCAATGAGCAGCCACGCTGATGAAACAAAGACTGGCATCGAGGCCACCGAGCCGATCGTCCCCACCACCTGCTCGCCCGAGGACCTTCCCGACGAGGAGCTGTTGTACGACCTGGCCGACCTGTTCAAGGTCTTCAGCGACACCACACGCATCAAGATCCTCTATGCCCTCATGGGCCGCGAGCTCTGCGTGGCCGACATCGCCGAGGCGACCGCAACCTCGCAGTCGGCAGTATCGCACCAGCTGCGCACGCTTAAGCAGTCGCACCTGGTCAAGTTCCGCCGCGACGGCCGCAACATTCTCTACTCGCTCGCCGACGATCACGTCTACACCATGCTTAACCAGGGCATGAGCCATATCTGCGAATAGCAATCACCCACGGTATCAGCGCGGCCGGCACCCAGACCGCTAACACAGGGAAAGGAACCCACCATGAAAAAGCAGTTTAAGCTCGACGAGATCGATTGCGCCAACTGCGCGCGCGAGCTTCAGGACGAACTTGCCAAGCTCGAGGGCGTCAAGTCCGTTTCGGTCAACTTTATGACCCAGAAGCTGACGCTCGAGGCCGACGACGCCAAGTTCGACGAGGTCCTGGACCGCGTCGTTGAGTTCACCGCCGACGCCGAGCCGGACTGCGAGATCATTCTCTAACCCGCGCATACGTTGACCTGCGAGGCCGCGCTTGCCGCGGCCTTTGCTCGCGAAATTATATGAGCAAGTGTTCATACACTCAAATGGGAGGTTTGAATCATGGCAGCCGCCGATCCCAAAAAGAAAAAGAAGAAGCGCAAGAAGAAAGAGTCCCTTGAGCACAAGCGCAACCGCATCCTGGTAGCACTGGGCGTTTTTGCCGTTGTTTATGCCCTCGACGAGCTCGGCGCCCTCACTATCGCATTTGGGGAGCCCGGCAACATCTACGCCAGCTTCGCGCTGTTCCTCGTGCCGTTTTTGATTGCCGGATACGACGTACTGCAAAAGGCATTCAATAACATCCGCCGCGGCAAGGCCTTCGACGAGAGTTTCCTTATGGCAGTCGCGACCATCGGCGCGTTTGCCATGGTGCTCTTCCCCGATACCGACCCGCACATGGCCGAAGGCGCCGCCGTCATGCTGTTCTACCAGGTCGGCGAGTTGTTCCAGGCATACGCCGTGGGCAAGAGCCGCAAGTCGATCAGTGCCATGATGGACATCGCGCCCGACTACGCTAACGTCGAGCAAGCCGACGGCACACTCGAACAGGTCTTTCCCGATGACATCGCCGTCGGCACCGTGATCGTGGTCAAGCCCGGCGAGCGCGTGCCTATCGACGGCGTCATCGTCGAGGGCGAAACCCAGCTCGACACCGCCGCACTCACGGGCGAGTCGGTCCCCCGCCCGGCCAAGACCGGCGACGATATCATCAGCGGTTGCATCAACATGACGGGCCTCATCCACGTGCGCACCACCAAGCCCTTTGGCGAGTCAACCGTCGCGCGTGTTCTGGAGCTCGTGGAGAATGCCAGCGAAAAGAAGGCGCGCACCGAGAACTTCATCACGCGCTTTGCCCGCGTCTACACCCCCGCCGTCACTGGCGCTGCCGCGGTGCTCGCGCTTGGCGGCGGCCTGGTGACTGGCGCTTGGTCCGATTGGATCCTGCGCGGCCTGACCTTCCTGGTCGTCAGCTGCCCGTGCGCCCTCGTGATCAGCGTACCGTTGAGTTTCTTTGGCGGCATCGGCGGCGCGTCCAAGCTGGGCGTTCTCATCAAGGGCTCCAACTACCTCGAGACGCTCGCCGACGTGGACACCATCGTCTTCGACAAAACGGGCACCCTCACCAACGGCACGTTCTCAGTCGTCGCGGTGCACCCCGAGGCTGGCTATACCGAGCAGTCGCTGCTCGAAGTCGCAGCCCTTGCTGAGTCGTTCTCCGATCACCCCATCGCGCAGTCCGTGCGCGACGCCTACCAGGGCGAGGTCGACCCCAAGCGCGTGAGCGACTCCGCCAACGACGCGGGCCACGGCGTGACGGCAACCATCGACGGCAAGCACGTCGTCGTTGGCAACGCCAAAATGCTCGCCGCGGCCGGCGTTGAAGCACCGGACTGTGAGGTTGTCGGCACGATCCTCCACGTGCTCGTTGACGGCGTGTACGCCGGCCACATCGTGATTGCAGACACCGTTAAGGCCGATGCGGAGCAAACGATTCGCGACCTGCATGCCGCCGGTATCAACCGCACCGTCATGCTCACGGGCGACCGCGAGGAGGTTGCAGCGTCTGTGGCCAAGCAACTCGGTCTCGACGAGTTCCACGCGCAGCTCCTGCCGGGCGACAAGGTCGAGCGCGTTGAGGCGCTACTCGCGGCCGAAAGTGGCAAGGGCAAGCTCGCCTTTGTCGGCGACGGTATCAACGACGCTCCTGTGCTTACGCGCGCCGATGTGGGCATTGCCATGGGCGCCATGGGCTCCGACGCCGCGATCGAGGCCGCCGACGTGGTGCTGATGGACGACAAGCCGTCCAACATTTCCCGCGCGATCCGCGTGGCGCGCAAGACCATGTCGATTGTTTGGCAGAACATAATCTTTGCGCTGGGCATTAAGCTGCTGATCCTTGTGCTGGCAGCGCTGGGTATCGCCAATATGTGGCTTGCCGTCTTTGGCGACGTAGGCGTGGCGATCATCGCTATCCTGAACGCCATGCGCACGATGGGTGTCAAGAACCTGTAGCGCCTGTGGTCCCTCCGGCCGGGACCGGGCTTGGTTTTGAAAACGTCCTCGACCAATGAAGCGCCCCCGTTCTGCTCCTTCGGAGCTACGAACGGGGGCGCTTCTGGTCTGCGGAGTGTTTTCAAAAACCAAGCCCGGTCCCGGCCTGCGGTAACGTTGCTGGCGGTTCTTGGGCATCGCTTGCTGGCGGGGTTCCTTGTCTGAGTTGGACTTGGTTGGCGGGGCTACTGGTCCCGGTCGCTGTCCCGTCCCAGCATCGCCCTCAGCTTCTCAAAGCTTTCCTCGCTCAGGCAGTGCTCCATGTGGCAGCCCTCTTGCGACGCGACCTCAGCCGAAACACCCGCATCCTCCAGCAGCCCCACGAAAAAGCAGTGGCGCTCCCACATTTGACGGGCAACCTCAAGACCGCGTTCCGTCAGATGCACGTCGCGTTTGCCCATCTCCACGTAGCCGGTGCTCTCCAAGGCCGCCATGGCTTTAGAGACGCTTGCTTTGGTTACGCCCAAGTATTCGGCAACGTCGATCGAGCGCACGATGCCCTGACGTTCCGATAGAACGTAGATCGATTCGAGATAGTCTTCTCCGGATTCACGCAGGGCCATGGGCCGCCTTTCGCGATGGCTTCTAGTTAGCCTTTGGATACTTTTGCTTGATTTACTTTACCGCAAAAGTTGCCCATGTCTTACTACTTTGCCTAAAAGTTAGCCGTGTTTCACAAAACGTGCGGGACGAAAACAAAATGGGGACGCCCCGCAAGGAGTGTCCCCAGGCGCCGGGTGCCGGCCCGCAGTTACATCAGCCTAAAGTGCTTGGCGGCGTTGTAGATGCCGTCGTCATCCACGGCGGTCGTCACATAGGTCGCTGCAGCTTTCACGGTCTCCTGCGCGTTGCCCATGGCCACACTTGTGCCCACGGCCGAGAACATCGACAGGTCGTTCTCGCCGTCGCCAAAGGCAATCGCCTCGCTCGCGTCGACACCCAGGCGTTCCAGCGTCGCCGCGACACCCAGGTCCTTACCGCCGTTGGCAGGGATAATGTCGCAGAACAAATCACACCAGCGCGTAGTGAGAGAATGCGACACCGCGTCGGTCACGATATGTTCGTCGGCAGGGTCCACAAAGGCGCAGAACTGGTAGACCGGCGCATCGAAGGCATGCTCAAACGGTTCCTCGTGGTAGACAATCCCCGCGTTGCTGCCGGCCGTCACCACGCGCTCGGACAGGCGGTTCACAAACGAGTTCTCGCCCTGCATACACAGCGAGTCATAGCGCCCCTGCGCCACCTGGTCCACAATCGCCGCGACGTCGTCCGAATCGATCGGGCAGCTGCGGTAAACGCCCTTGGCATCAAAACAGTGCTGACCCGAAAGCGTGATGTACGCATCCCAACCAAGATCGAACAGCCAATCGGGCATCTGATAGGTCGGGCGACCCGTGGCGATCACGCACGCAATCCCCTGCTCATGAAAGCTGTCGAGCACCTGCTGCGCCGACGCCGGAATCCGATGGGTCTTAAAGCTCAGCAACGTGCCGTCGATATCGAAAAACGCGGCCTTGATCATCCTCGCCTACTCCTCGCCCTCGAGCTTTTCGCTCGCCTCGAGCCACGCCATCTCCAGCTCGTCCATGGCGGCATGGGCCTCGTCGATCTTTGCCTGCTGTTCGCCCAGCGCCGTGTAGTTGGTGGGATCGACCTGGGCCATGGCGGCCTCGGCCTCCTCCACGCGGGCGCGCTGCGTCTCCATCTTGCGCTCGAGCGAGCTCACCTCGCGGCGGAGCTTCTGGCGCTCGGCATTGGAAAGTCCGTTGGGCTGGCCGCTCGACTTGGGCTTTTCGGCTGCAACCGCTGCGGCGCCGGTGTCGAACGTGCCGGTCTTGGCGCTCGGCGCGCCCACGGGCTCGCCCTCGGCAGTAGCGTTGCACAGGCGCAGGTACTGGTCGACGCCGCCGGGCATATGCGTCAGATGACCGTCAAGCAGCGCCCACTGCTGGTCGGTCACGCGCTCCATCAAGAAGCGGTCGTGCGTCACCAGGATCAGCGTGCCCGGCCAGCCGTCGAGCAGGTCCTCGACAATCGCCAGCATGTCGGTATCCAAGTCGTTGCCGGGCTCGTCCAGGATAAGCACGTTGGGCTCGTCCAGGATCGTCAGCAGCAGCGACAGGCGACGGCGCTGGCCGCCCGAAAGATCGCCGATGCGGCTCCAGAGCTGCTGCGTCGTAAAGCCCAGGCGCTCGCAGAGCTTCTCGGGCGAGGTCTCCTTGCCGTCGATGACATAATACTTCTTATAGTTGCTCAGAACCTCGCGGATCGTGTCACCCATGTAGGGCTCGAGCTCCTCGAGCTGCTGCGACAGCACGCCAAAGCGCACCGTCTGGCCGATCTTCACGCGGCCGCGCAGGGGCGCGATCTTGCCCTGAATCACGTCGAGCAAGGTCGACTTGCCGGCGCCGTTCTCACCCAGCAGACCATAGCGGTCGCCCGCGCCGATAAGCCAGGTCACATCGGAGAGCACCTGCTTGGGCGCGCCGTCGGTATCGGCATAGCCGGCGTCCACGTCGATCACGTCGATGACCTGTTTGCCCAGGCGACTCACGGCGAGGCGCTTGAGCTCCAGCTCGTCGCGCACGGGCGGCACGTCGGCGATCAGCTCGCGGGCGGCTTCCACGCGAAACTTGGGCTTAGTGGAACGGGCCTGGGCGCCACGGCTCAGCCATGCAAGCTCCTTGCGCGCCATGTTGCGACGGCGCTCCTCGGTAACCGCGGCCATGCGGTCGCGCTCCACGCGCTGAAGGATATATGCGGAGTAACCGCCCTCGAAGGGATCAACCCGGCCGTCGTGGACCTCCCACATGCTGGTGCAGACCTCGTCCAGGAACCAGCGGTCGTGCGTGACCACGAGCATCGCGCCCTGGCCGCGCTGCCAGCGGGCCTTTAAGTGACGCGCGAGCCAGTTGATGGTGCGCATGTCCAGGTGGTTGGTGGGCTCGTCGAGCATAAGCACGTCGTAGTCGCCGATCAGCAGACGCGCGAGGTCCACGCGACGGCGCTGACCGCCCGAAAGCTCGCCCACCGTGCCCTCCCAGGGCACGTCGCTAATAAGACCGGCCAGGATCTGGCGCGTACGAGGGCTCGAGGCCCACTCGTACTCGGGCGTGTCACCGACGACGGCATGGTGCACGGTATCGGTATCGACCAGGTTGTCCTTTTGGCCGAGCAATCCGATCGTCGTGTCGCGGCGATGCGTCACGCGGCCGTCGTCGGGCTCCAACGTGCCGGCGAGTACGCTCAGCAGCGTCGACTTGCCGTCGCCGTTTTTGCCGACGATACCAATACGGTCGCCCTCGCCCACGCCGAGCGTCACGCTATCGAAAATATGCTTGGTGGGAAACTCTAGGCTGACGGAATCGCATCCCAAAAGAATCGCCATATGCCCTGCTCCTTCGTAGAAATTCAACGTTTTCCATGATAGCAGCGAGCCCCACCCCAAACCACCACGAAGGTGCCTGTCCCCTTTGTGGTGGTCGTTTCGGTCGCGGAGCAAAAAGGCGGGCCATCTCCCGCAAGAGATGACCCGCCTCTCCAATCAGTCCCGCGGCAACCGTGGCCGCCGCGGGCCTCAAGCATGTCCCGGACTAGGAGAACATGCCGGTGAGGTAATCATTCAGCCGCTTGTCCTTGGGCCGCTGGAAAATCTCGTCAGTCTCGTCGTACTCGACCATATCGCCCATGTAGAAGAACGCCGTGCGGTTGGACACGCGCGACGCCTGCTCCATGTTGTGCGTCACGATGACGATGGCGCGGTCGGCAACGATCGATGACATGAGGTCCTCGATCGCCAGCGTCGAGATGGGGTCGAGCGCCGAGCAGGGCTCGTCAAACAGGATCACGTCGGGGTTGAGCGCCAGCGTGCGCGCGATGCACAGACGCTGCTGCTGGCCGCCCGAAAGCGCGTAGGCGCTCTTGTCGAGCTTGTCCTTGACCTCGTCCCACAACGCCGCACCACGCAGGCTTTCCTCGACCATACGATCGAGCTCGTCGCGGTCGGTGATGCCGTGGCGCCTGGGCGCAAACGTAATGTTGTCGCGAATGGACTTGCGGAAAGGATTGGGCTGCTGGAACACCATGCCAATGGAGCGGCGCAGCTCGTAGGTGTTCTCGGTCTTGGTGTTCACGTTGCGCCCGCGGTAGTTGATCTCGCCCTCCACGCAGCAGCCGCGAATCTCGCGATTCATCAGGTTAAGGCTGCGCAAAAAGGTCGACTTGCCGCAGCCCGAAGGCCCGATGAGCGCCGTGATCTCGCCCTTGTGGAAGTCGAGCGACGTATTGTGCAGGGCATGGTGGTCGCCATAGTACACGTTGACGTCCTTGGTGGAGAGCACGACCTCGTCGCTCACGGCCCTGCCGCTCACGCGAACGCGCCTCTCGCTCTCCCCCACACTCGACAGAAAATCCTGGGTCTCGGACGATGCCGCTTCAGTTGCGGGCGTTGCATTCATCTCGCTCATTCGGCCGTCATCTTCCTTGCCAATTGCTTGCCCACGATACGGGCGACTACGTTAAACAGCAGCACGCAGATCATCAGCAGCGCCGCGGTGCCCCAGACGATCTGCTGGGCCTCGGGGCTGCCCTCGCCATAGATCTTGTAGATGTGCACGGCGAGCGACTCACCGGGGCGGAACACGTTCCAGGCGCAGGTGGGGCTCGACAGGTTAAAGCTCAAGAAGTTCAGACGCACCGGCGAGCTCATGCCCGAGGTAAAGAGCAGTGCCGCGGCCTCGCCAAACACACGGCCGGCCGAAAGCACAATGCCGGTCACGATGGCGGGCATGGCCTCGGGAATCAGGATGTGCAGCGTGGCCTCCCAGCGGGTAAGGCCCATGGCCAGGCATGCATCGCGCTGGGCCTGTGGCACGTCCTCGAGCGCCTGCTGGATCACGCGCACTAGGATGGGGATGTTGAACATGGTGAGCGCGACGGCGCCGGAGATGATGGAGTACTTCCAGCCCAGCTGCACCGAGAACACCAGAAAGCCGAACATGCCGACGACGATGGAGGGCAGCGAGGACAGCGTCTCGATAGCGGTGGAGGCGATGTCGCGGATAGGGCCGTTCGGCGCGTACTCAACCAGGAAGACCGCCCCGCCCAGACTGATGGGCACCGAGATGACCAGAGTGATCAGCAGCAGGTAGAACGAGTCGAACAGCTGGTAGAGTACGCCGCCCTGAGTTCCGTTGGCGCGCGACGGCTGCGTGAGAAAACCCGGCTGGAACAGCGTCGAGATGCCCTCGAACAGGATATAGGCCACCATGGAGACGACGATGAGCATGACGATGGCGATGATTGCCGTCAGCACGCCCGTGGCGATACGATCCTGCTTTTGGACGCGCCCGAGTCTCGCCTCGTCGATATGGATGCGCGTGCTAGCCACGAGCCTTCGCCCCCTTGCGGCCGATAATGTGGATAATCAGGATGAAGATGAGGCTCATGCCCATCAGCAGCAGACCGAGCGCCCACAGAACATCGTCTTGGGCCGAGCCCTCGGCATAGACCGCCATAGACGTGGTGAGCGTGGTGGTGATGGTGGACGCCGGCGACAGCAGCGACGTCGGCATGGCCTCGATGCCGCCGATAACCATGCGCACGGCGAGCGTCTCACCAAAGGCGCGGGTCATGCCAAGGATGACCGCGGTCATGAGCGAGGGCATGGCGCTCTTGAGCACCACGTGCCAGATGGTCTGCCAGCGGGTATAGCCCAGCGCGAGCGAGCCCTGGCGGTAGCTGTCGGGCACGGCGCGCAGGCCATCGACCGAAAGCGTGGTCATCGTAGGCAGGATCATAACGGCCAGCACGATGGCGCCGGGCAAGATGCCCAGGCCCGTGCTCACGTGGAAAACGCTCTTCATAAGGCCAACAACCACGTGAAAACCGATGAGGCCAAAGACGACCGAGGGAATGCCGGTCAAAAGCTCAATAAGCGGCTGAAAGACCTTGGAACCAAACTTAGGGCTAATCTCGACCGCAAAGATGGCAGAGCCGATGGCGATGGGCAGTGCGATGAGCGTGGAGAGTGCCATGACCGCAAACGAGGTGACGATCAGGGGCAGGGCGCCGGTGTAGGGTAGGCCGTTTTCGGCTATGTTGGCCAGGTCCCACTTGGTGCCGGTGAAGAACTCGACGACCGAAACGCCGTCCTTGAGAAAAGCCGAGAGGCCCTTTTGGGCGACCATAAAGATGAGCGCGGCAACGACAAACGTCACGAGCGCTACGCACGCGCCCGTGACGCCCAGGCCCACGTTCTCAAGGTCGCGCTTTGGCAGCTGTTTTGCCATTGCAAACCTTTCCGGGGCGATTACTTATTTAGCGGAGACCTTGCCGCTGGCATCCTTAACGACCTTCATGGCAGAGACGGGGATGAAGCCCTGCTCCTCGACGAGCTTGTCCTGGACGTCGTCGGAAAGCATGAACTCCAGGAATGTCTTGGTGGCATCGTCGGCGTCCTTTGCGCAGTACATGTGCTCGGTCGCCCAGATCTTAAAGGAGTCGTCGGTGACGTTTGCGCTCTTGGGCTCCACGCCCTCGACCTTGATGGCGTTGAACTTGGAGTCATCGAAGTGCGAGAAGTCCAGGTAGGAGATGGCGTTGTCGGTGCTGCCCATCTGAGTCTGGACATCGCCGGACTTGTCGAGCTCGGCGTCGCCCTTAAAGTCGACGGTCTCGTCGCCAAAGACGGCCGCCTCGAAGGTGGCGCGGGTACCGGAGCCGGCCTTGCGGTTGAGCACGACGATGGTGGCGTCGTCGCCGCCGACCTCCTTCCAGTTGGTGATCTGGCCGGAGAAGATGCCCTTGAGCTGCTCAAGGGACAGGTCGTCGACCGTCACGTTCTTGGAGACGACGGGACCCATGCCCACAACGGCGACCTCGTGGTCGACGAGGTTCTTGACCTGGTCGGCCTCGAGCTTGGTCTCGGCGAAGACGTCGGAGTTACCGATGGTGACGGTGCCGGCGGCGACAGCGGTCAGACCCTTGCCCGAACCGTTGCCCGAGCCGGAGACGGAGACGTCCGGGTTGGCATCCATGAACTTCTCGGCAGCGGCCTCGACGAGAGCCTGGAACGAAGAGGCACCGTCGTAGGTCACCTCGCCGGAGACGGACTCGGCAGCAGCGGCGCTACCCTTGTCGGCAGCGTTGGAAGCGTCTGCGCCACCGCAGCCAACGAGGCCGAGGCCGACGATGCTGGCAAGACCACCAGCGAGGCCGAGGAACTGACGACGAGAATAAGCCTGATCGAGCATGATCTTCCTTTCATACATGCGAATCGCGGGCACCCTGCCCGCTTTGCTGTTTGGAAAGATACGGCCCCGACCGGGCAGCGCTCGCGCCAACTGCGGTTTCTTACGGGCTATTGATAGACCTTTACCGCAAGCTCTGCCCAGCCTTTACAAACGGATAACAATCCAGCGCCGAACATGGCGCACCTTTTACACCAAAGGAACGTCCCCAATGACTACCCCACCGCAACAGAAAAAGCCCGGGCCGAAGCACCGGGCTCGTAATGCAAGTCTGTATCCAAGCAGGATATAGGGGTTTCCCAGGTGCCCGAGATTGCCCCGAAAGAGGAGCGCCGCGTACTTTGGTACGCAAGCGACGGTTTGAGGGGCAAGGTCGGGTGCCTGGGGAAGCCCTACAGCTCAAGTTCGTTGAGGCGCAGGATGGCCACGATGTAAATCTTGAGCGCTTGCTTGAGCTGCTCCTCGTTGGCGCACTCGTTGGGGCCGTGCATCTGGCCGCCCCATGCGGGCAGCTCCAGGCCGGTCTCCTCGGGGCCAAACGAGACGGCGCGGGCAAAGTTGCGCGCGTACGTGCCGCCGCCCATGGCAAAGGGCTCGGCATGCTTGCCCGTAAACTCGTTATAGGTATCGATAAGCGCCTTCACGGCCGGATCGTCGGCAGAGACCGAGAACGGCACCTTTGCACGACCCACACGGCACGTCACGCCAAAGCGGCCCACGAGCGGCTCGAGTTGCTCGCAGATGGTATCGGCACTGGTGCTATCGGGGAAACGCACGTCAATGACCTGCTCGATGTGGCCATCCGCCACACGGATGACGCCGGGGTTGCAGGTGAGCGGGCCAAACGCGGGGCTCGTCGCGTCGATGCCCAGGCCGCGGCCATAGGCGTCCGCATGCACAAAAGCCAAAAACTTGACAAACTCGTGCTCGGCAGGCGTCAGCAGGCGCTCGCCACGGGCACCAAACGCGTCCTCGGCCTCGCGCAGATACGCCACGATAAGGCCGACGGCATTGATCGTTCCCTCGGGCATCGAGGCGTGACCGCCAATACCGCGGGCAAAAATCTGCGCATGCCCGTTATCGAGCGTCGTGATCTCCAGGCGGTCGGCGTTCTCGACCGGTGCCGGCAGCTCATCGGCGGCAATCGCGAGTTCGCAGATAGACTGCGACGGAATGGCGTTGCTCGCCTCGGCACCGCTCCAGGACACGATGCGCCCGCCGTCGATCTTGGGACTCACGAACGTCGCCCCAAACTGGCCCTTCTCGGCATTGCAAACCGGGAACTCGGCATCGGGCGTAAACAGAAAGTCGGGGTCTGCGTGGTTCTCCAGATAATGGTGAACGTCGGACATGCCCACTTCCTCATCGCAGCCCAGCAGCGCACGGAAGGTATAGCGCGGCACAATGCCGTGCCTGAGCAGATAAGCACCAGCGTAGAGCGACAGCACCGCCGGACCCTTGTCGTCGATCACGCCACGGCCGAGCAGCCAGCCCTCGCGGCGCTCCATCGCAAACGGGTCGGTGTTCCAACCGGGGCCAGCGGGTACCACGTCCACATGGCAGATGGTCGCGAGCTGCTTATCGCCGCGGCCCGGAATATCGGCGATTCCCACAAAGCCCTCGTCATCGCTCGTCTGGTAGCCGAGCTTCTGCGCGATGCCGAGCGCGCAATCGAGTGCGTCACGGACCGGGCGGCCAAACGGCGCGCCGGGCTCCGCATCGGCAGCAACGGCCACGGACGGATAGCTCACCAGCTGCTCGATATCGGCGACGACATCCTCCCAGACCTCGTCGACATACTCGGCGACGCTCTGCTCCACCTGATTCATGGACGACCTCCTTAGCAATGAGCGACGGGCACGCCCGTCCCTCACATCACGTCATTAGATAGCGAAAAGTTTAGCAAGCTCGGCCACCGAGTGCACCACCGCATCGGCACCCGCAGCCTCGTGCTCGCCCGGCGCCGCCGCGCCCGAATAGATGCCGATGCACGGCACGCCCATTGCGTGCGCGCCCTCCACATCGTTAAAGCGATCGCCGATCATCACGGCATCGTCGGCCGTCGCGCCGAGCGCCGCCAGGGCATCGCGGACCGAATCGGCCTTGGTCTCGCGTCCCTGCGGCGGATTCATGCCAATCACCGCCTCAAACTGAGAGAGCCCGAGCTCATGCACCATGTCGATGCACTTGGCCTCCATGCGCGACGTCGCCACGGCCATACGTTTGCCTTGGGCGACCAACCCATCCAGCAGCTCGGGGACCCCATTGAACACGGGATACTCCTCCGGTCCCAGTTCATCAAAAAAGGCGCGGTACTCATCGGCCACCACAAGCGACTCCTCGCGGGAAAAGCCGTAAAAGTCGTGAAAGCTCTTCCACAGGGGCGGCCCGATCATGCGGCGCAGATCACCCATCTGCGTCTCCGAAAACCCGCGCGCAGCCAGCGTCTTGCGCGTCGAGGTCATCACTGCCCGACCCGTATCGGCCACCGTGCCGTCAAAATCGAACAGCACAACCGGCCGCTCGCAAAGTTGCAATGCCGCCATCGGCACCCTTCTTCCCCAGTTGATGATTTCCACACCACCGCTTCAAACTGTTGACTATTCAACAATTGAACCTAGCAATGTAGAGCAACTCCACTATACTTGTCGCACTTTGCTTTCAGAAGGCGGCGCTGCCGCGCCCCAACGAAAGGTGCAATTATGTCTTTTGCCATCATAACCGACTCCACGTCGGACATCTCCCCCGCCCGTGCCCAAGAGCTCGGCATTTACGTGATTCCGCTGCATGTGATTATCGAGGGCGAGGACCTGCTCGACCAGGTGCAGATTACCGCCGAGGAATACGTCGCCCGCATGGCCGGCTCCGAGCAGCTGCCGCACACCTCGCAGCCGAGCGCCGGCGAGTTCAAGGCGCTGTTTGACCGCGTACGCGCCGATGGCCACGACAGCGCGATCTTTATCTCGCTGTGCAGCGAGTGGTCCGCCTGCTATTCCAACGCATGCCTGGTCGCCGAGACCCACGAGCTCGACGTGCGCTGCATCGATTCGCGCACCGGCTCGGGCGCCGAGGGCCTGCTGGTGGAGTACGCGCTTGCCATGCGCGAGGACGGCCGCAGCTTGGACGAGACCGAGGCGCAGATCCGCGCGACGCTGCCCGAAGCCCACCTGCTGCTGATTCCCCGCACGCTCGAGAACCTGGTCAAAAACGGCCGCGCCCCCAAGCTCGCCGGCCAGCTGACGCAGATGCTCAACATTCGCCTGGCCGTTTCGCCGGAGTGGAAATCGGGCGAGATCAAGGCAATCAAAAAGGGCCGCGGCGCCAAGCGCATCGTCGCCAACACCATGGCAGATTGCCTCGCGTTTTTGGACGAGCACCCGGGCTCAAGCGTGCGCGTGCTCACGACCGGCGCCGCCGAGGAGCAGGAACTTGTCAACGAGGCGCTCGCGGGCCAGGACTACGTAGACGCCGGCACTGGCCCCATCGGCTGCACCATCGCCACCCACGTAGGCGTCGATGCCATCGCCATCAGCTACTGCCCCCGCTACCAGCCCATCCACTAGGGGCACCTTTACCTCTTGCGGTGGAATAGGGACTGTTTTTGGCTTATTAGCCGCCAATCAATCCCTATTCCACCGCAACTTAGAAATCGGCGATCAGCCCAGCGGACCCTGAAACAGTTCCTGATGAGTGCCCATTCTCACCAGCCTAATCACTGGGTTAGTCTTATGGGGAAGATAAAGAACGACCACATCGACCAAGCCATCGGATAGGTGGAAATCGATGTGGCCGTTGTAGTTTCCGCCCGGGTTTGAGAGCTCGTGGGCGCCATACTCCGCCGGAAGTGACCCATGAGCCACAAGCTCTGCAACCGCCGCTTTAAACTCACTTTTTAGCTGCGGATGCATGCGCATCGTTCGTTTGTAGTCCACCTTAAATTGAGCCTCGACTTTAATCTCGAACATCGCTATTCCTCATCAAGGAATGACATAAGCTCATCAGCGTTATTGAATGACAGGCTATCGTCCGGCAAAATCCCCAGCTCATGAGCCTCGGCGATCACCATGGCGCGCCTCGTCACCTCGTTGGGCACCTCCGCCCTTCCTACAATCTCAAAAGGAATCTTTCGCTGATTTACCAGCTGCCGAACGGCAAGATTGAGATAGGAATTGAGGCTGAGGCCGACCGAATCCAAGAACTCAGTCGCCTGCTCCTTGAGCCCCTCTTCGATTCGAACCGTCGTAGGCTTAACTGTTGCTGTAGACATTTGCGACCTCCTCGCCCTCGTCTTTTACACCAGTATACCCAATATAAATGGCAATCTGATGTTAGATAACATCAGATTGCCATGCGTATTCATGTCGCGTGGGCACGATTGATCTACATCAGCCCGCTGAGCGCAATGTCAACGGCCTCGTTGAGGTCGTCGGTAATGTGTACCAGATCCGGATCGAGCGGGCTAATCATACCGGTGCTCATCACCGGGCCGTTGAGCCAGTCGAATAGGCCCTGCCAGTACTCGGTGCCCACCAGCACGAGCGGCATGCGCTTGACCTTGTGCGTCTGCACCAGCGTGAGAACCTCGAACATCTCGTCGAGCGTGCCAAAGCCGCCGGGAAATACGATGGCGCCCGAGCTGTACTTAACGAACATGGTTTTGCGCACAAAGAAGTAGCGGAAGTCCATGCCGAGGTTCACGTATTTATTGAGCCCCTGCTCGTGCGGCAATTCAATGCCTAGGCCAACTGACTTGCCGTTGACACTCGCCGCTCCCCTGTTGGCCGCTTCCATGATGCCGGGGCCGCCACCGGTGATGACCGCCACGCCACGTTGCGCGATCTTGCGCCCGACGGTACGCGCCGCCTTGTAGAGCGGATCGGTCTTGGGCGTGCGGGCGCTACCGAAGATGGTCACCGCAGGTCCAAGCTCGGCAAGCGCGCCAAAACCATCGACAAACTCTGCCTGAATGCGCAGCACGCGCCACGGGTCGGCATGCAGCCAGTCGGTCGAGTCCTCGGGCGCCAGCAGGTTGGCGTAGGTGTTGTCCTTAGGAATCATGGGGCCGCGCATGACCACGGGGCCGCGGCGGTACGTCTCGTCGTAGACAGGCTCGCCCTCGACGTTCTCATTCTTAATCATGGGTACTCCTATCGAGAAAAAGAAAAACGGGCGGGGTCGACGCTGTGCGCCAAACACCCGCCCGAACATCAACTATTCGGTATGGTACCCACGATGCATCAAGTGCTTGCAAGCTATCGGTCATCGGTCGCGCAAGCGGTGTTAGCAAACGTGATGACCGGCCGGCGCTCGCCCCTTGCCGTTGCCCGCGCTCTGCAAGCGCCCGTGCTGCTCTTAGTAATCCACCGCCGCAGGGCTGTTCATCCAGTCGCTCACGAACGCGCCGTAGCGGCCCTCGATAATGGCCTGGCGGGCCCGCTGCATAAGGTTGAGCAGGTAGTAGATGTTGTGCATCGAAAGCAGAATGCCGCCGAGCATCTCCTTCTGCGTGACCATGTGACGGATGAGCGCACGGCTGTAACCGCCCGTGCACACCGGGCAGGTGCAGGTGGGATCGATGGGACCGTCGTCGTGCGCAAAGCGAGCGTTGCGGAAGTTGAGGCGACCCTCGCTGGAGAATGCCGTGCCCATACGGCCGGTGCGCGTCGGCAGCACGCAGTCAAACATGTCGATGCCCACGCCAACGCCGCGCACGAGCGTGGTCGGGTTGCCGACACCCATCAGGTAGCGCGGCTTATGCTTGGGCATGTACTCGCTCACGAGCGGCGCCAGGGTCTCGAACATGGTCTCGTGATCCTCGCCCACCGAATAGCCACCGATACCATAGCCCGGGAAGTCGCCGCACTCCTCCAGATGGCGCAGCGAACGCAGGCGCAGATCCAGGTGCATGCCGCCCTGAACGATGCCAAAGAGCGCCTGGTCATCGCGGGTATGCGCCTTATAGCAGCGCTCGGCCCACATGCTCGACAGCTCAACGGCGCGCTCAACGTAGGCGCGCGTGGCGGGATAGCCCGGGCACTGGTCGAGCTGCATGCAGATATCGGAGCCGAGTTTCATGGCGATTTCCATGTTGTCCTCGGGCGTCCAAAACACGTGGCGGCCGTCGTAATCGTTGACGATAAAGCGCACGCCCTCATCGGTGAGCTTGACGGCATCGTTGTGGCTGAAGACCTGGAAACCGCCCGAGTCGGTGAGGATGGGGCCGTGCCAGTTCATGAACTTGTGCAGGCCGCCCAGCTCGGCGATGGTATCCTCGCCGGGACGCATGGACAGATGATAGGTATTGGCGAGCACGATCTGGGCGCCGAGCTTCTTGACAGTCTCGGTAGGAATGCCCTTGACGTTTGCCTTGGTGCCCACGGGCATAAAGATCGGCGTCTCGATGTCGCCGTGCGGGGTGTGCAGTACGCCGGCGCGCGCGTGCGTCGTCGGATCCTCGGCAATCAGGTCGAATTTAAAAAGTTTCTGGTCCATAAACTGGAACTCCTTGGTTGCGGTTCATACGCAAACCATTATACGGGCAACCCGCAAGAAGCACCGACTCGACAGAAACTGGTGCGAGGAGGATACGGCAGGGACACGGCAAATGAGCGTGGATTTTTGGACGCTTACCGGATGAGCGTGGATAATCTCCCACTTTTGCCCAAAGCACAGCCCAAAAACGGGAGATTATCCACGCTCATTTTGCAGGTAGTCATTGGGGACGTTCTTAAACGACTAGTCAAACAAGAACGTCCCCAACGACTACATCCAACAGCCAGGGTAGCCCCGATGTTCTGGCAATGTCAGCGAGCGGTCACCAGAGCGAACAAATTGGCATGAAAAGAGGGCGGCATAGACCTTCTGGTCATGCCGCCCTCTTTGAATGACAAGTTGTCGCTCTGGTGACCGCGCAGCGTCGGCCCGTTACGGCGTTTGGTAAAACGCCGTAACTCCTACGGGCGCTGGCCCATGCCACCCTCGAGGGTGACGGTCTCGCCGTTCATATACTTAAAGTCGGGACCGCAGAGCTGAACGACAACGCGGCCGATTTCCTTCTCGACGTCGCCGTAGTGGCCTGCCGGCGGCATGTGGACGTTGGCCTTGAACGCCTCGGGATAGGCATCTTGGAAGTTCTCGAGCGCGGCGGTCCAAGCAAGCGGGCAAACGATATTGACGTTGATGCCGTCCTTGCCCCACTCGTTGGCGGCAACGCGAGTCAGACCACGGATGCCCTCCTTGGCGGCGGCATAGCTGCACTGACCATAGTTGCCAAACAGGCCGGCGCCCGAGGCAAAGTTGACCACGGAGCCCTTGGTTTCCTTCAGGTGCGGATAGGCCTTCTGCATGTACAGATAGGTGGCATACAGACCGGAATAAATGGCCAGGTTAAACTGGTCCATGGTGTGGTCGGCGATGGTAACACCCGAGGCGCTGGCCTGAGCATTGTTGACGACGGCGTCGATGCGGCCGAACTCCTCAATGGCCTTGTCGATGACGTTCTGGACGACGGCCTCGTTGTCCTGACCAGCCGAGACATCGGCCTGAACAGGCAGAACCTTGACGCCGTACTCGGCCTCGAGGGATTCCTTGGCAGCCTCGAGCTTGGCAACGTTGCGGCCGGTAATGACGAGGTTTGCGCCCTCCTTGGCAAAAGCGATATCGATACCGTAGCCGATGGAGCCAGCGGAGCCGTCCTTGAGCGTGGCCTTGCCGCCGCCGGTGACGATCACGGTCTTACCAGTGAAAAGTCCCATATAAAGTCCTTTCAAATCGCGACGGGCCTGCCCGTCGACTGCGCGCATCCAACTTCACGCGCCAAAAGCTGAAATGCAACTTTAGCGGGTTCAAGTGAAAAATAAAGCCCATGGCAGGCGAACGGCGCAACGTCTTTCGGCGAAGGGAATGTCAAGTACAAACTGGATAAAGTGGCCGAGTTTTTGCTATCGACGCGAGCCATCGAACACGTTTTGAAACTTTGCTGCAGCGCGCGGGATGTCGGCGCGAGACTTTATCATAGGGTGACAAACAACGATGAGGAGCACATGCCTATGACAGACGAGCTGGACCCCCAGACTCAACAGCATATTGATGATTCCGCAGACGTCACTGCAGATGCCGACGCTGTGACCTGCGATGATATTGACCTCGACGGCCCATTCTTGGACGAAAGCGCTACGGCGGAAACCCCTGGCGCCGAAGATGCAGACGAGCAAAACGACGATGCGCCCGCTCAGGACGACCGCCCCGTACAGGATGCTGCTCCGCAAGCTGCGGGCCCTATCGAGGTTTCTTCGGAAGAAGAGCTCGACGCCGTCATGGACTCCATGATGGATGCCGTCAAAGCGATGAAAGACGCCGTGGCCGACGCTGACGTTGACGCCGAGGAAGAGGAGGCCGCCGAGGCAGCCTCGACCTTCGTACCCGGCGAGACTCCGGTTGCCGACCAGGGCAGCACCATGCCCTCGTTTCTGCAGCTCGAGCATCCCACGATTGGCACCGATGCGGTCGACCCGCACGCAGCAGGCTTTTCTGTGATCGAAGGCGGTACCGGCAATATCGCCGTGCCGCAGACTGCCGATGCGGACGCTGCCGACACCGCTCGCCCGACCGCCCCGCACTCCTCCGCCGCGAGCCGCGATCTGGGGACCGCTGTCTCGAACACTGCGAACGCCGTGGGCACCTTTATCGCCCAGGGTGCCTCGGCCATGCGCGAGATGAACGCCGCGAAAAAGGCACTTGCCGATGCCCGCGCCCACCTGGCCGAACTTGAGCAGCGCATTGCCGATCAGGCCGAGGAACTCGAGACGCGCCAGGATATCGCAGGCCGCTACGACCAGATCGTCGCCGACCAGCGCCAGGCGATTGCCACGGCCCAAAAGATTGCAGCGGCCGCCGAGATTGATCGTGATGCCCACGCCTCCAAAGCGACAGAGCTCAAGGGTCAGCTCGAACAAATGAAGACAGAGGATGACGCGACTGAGCTCCGTCTGAAGGCCGCGCTCGACGCCGTGGAGGCCCGCGAGGCGAGCTCACGCGAGACCGGCAACCGCCTCGTTCGACGTCTTGAGGATTCCAAGCGCATCCGCGACAAGGTGAAGGCAGAGCGAGACGCCGGCATTGCCGCCGCACAACAAACCGTCGACGCCACGCGCGCCCAGCTCGAGACGCTGCGTCATGAGTATGCCGAGCTGCAACGCAATCCCTCGGCAAATCCCGCCAACTATACGGTGCGCACCAGCGAGCTCTCGATGCAGATTTCCGACACGGCAGATGCCCTGCGTAAAGCCGAAGAAGATGTCCCGCGCATCACCGCCGACCTTGAGCACTCGCTTGCCGCAGCCGAGCAGGCCGTCGAGCAGGCTCAAGCCCCCATTGCCGAAGCCAAACGCGCGCACCAAGCCGTGACGACCGAAGCCGATGCCGCGCGCGACGAGCTGCAGACGGCGAAGACCGCCGCCGCGACTCGTCAGCGCGAACTGCGCGAGAAGATCGCCGCGGAGGACAAGGCACGCCGCGAGCAGGAGCAGACCATCGCCAACGCCCAAGCAGATGCCGCACATGCACAGTCGATCATCGAACAGGCGACCGAGGTGCACGACCACCCAGAAATCACTGAGTCGCTTGCAGGATCCTTGGCCCGAGACAAAGCCGAACACGCCGAGACCGAGCAAGAAGTCGACCAGCTCGAGGCCGCCGAAGACGACGTACGAGAGCGCACCCGCGACTCACGCATCAAATTCACCGGCGCCATCGTCTGCATCGTCGCCGCAATCCTGGTGATCATCCTAGTCTGGCTGTTCGCAAGCAAGTAGTCATTGGGGACGTTCTTAAACGACTAGTCAAACAAGAACGTCCCCAACGACTAGCCCAATGACGAGAGTGGATAATCTCCCACTTTGAGCCCCCAAGCAGGCCAAAAACGGGAGATTATCCACTCTCATTCTGCAGGCACTCATTTAAGTACGTCCCCAATGAGTACCTGCCGATGCTTTGGCAAAGTCAGCGAAAACGCCCCTAAGCGAGCAAGGTGACGTGAAAGAGGAGGGCATTGACCTTCTGGTCATGCCCGACGATTGAACGTCAGATTGCCGCTTAGGGGCGTTTGCAGCGTCAACTGGTTACGCGGTTCGTAGAACCGCGTAACTAACAAATGAGCATGGCGTCGCCAAAGCTGAAGAAGCGGTAGCGCTCCTCGATGGCGGCGGCGTAGGCATCCATGATCTGGTCGCGGGTGGCAAGCGCGCTCACGAGCATCATGAGCGTGGAGCGCGGCACGTGGAAGTTTGTGATCAGCGCGTCGACCACGTGATAGGTCGATCCGGGCATGAGGTAGAGCTGCGTCGTGGCGTTCTCGCGCGCCACGATGTCGCCGCGGCCGAGCGTGTCGGCACCGTCCTCGCGGCCTTCAAAATAGCGCGCCGTCACAGCCGGATCGGACACCGGCGCGTCCGCGTCAAACGCACTCTCGAGCGAGCGCACCGCGGTGGTGCCGACGGCGATCACACGATGACCCTCGGCCTTCGCCTTATGCACGGCGTCGACAACCTCCTGCGACACGTGGTAGCGCTCGGTGTGCATGACGTGCTGCGTAGGGTCGTCCTCCTCCACCAAGCGGAAGGTATCGATGCCCACCTCGAGCTCGACGGCGGCAAACTTCGCGCCCTTGGCTTCGATAGCGGCCATGAGCTCGGGAGTAAAGTGCAGACCCGCCGTAGGAGCGGCAGCCGAGTGCTCCTCCTTCATGGCGTAGACGGTCTGGTACTTCTCGGGGTCGCCCTCGTAATCGGTAATGTAGGGCGGCAGCGGCACGTGGCCGGCCGCATGGATGGCCTCGTCGAGCGTGCGCGGGTCGCCGGCGGCATTGCAACCGGCCGGCTCAAAGCGCACCAGACGGCCACCACGGCTATCGGTGACAAAGTCGATGACCTCGGCCGTCAGCACCACGGGAGCCCCCTCGGGCGCATGGGCGCCACCGGCGCGATACTCAATCTGGGCACCGGGCTTCAGGCGCTTGCCCGGCTTGACCAGGCACTCCCAAACATGGCCCAGCGGATCAACATCCTCGCGACGCTTGAGCAGCAGCGTCTCGACCACGCCGCCCGAGCCTGCCTTGCGACCGATCAGGCGGGCCGGCATCACGCGCGTCTTGTTGATGACGAGCACATCGCCCGGCTCGATATAGTCGATGATGTCGCGGAAGATGCGGTGCTCGACGGTGCCACCATGCTCCAGCGGCGTTCCTGCCTGGGAGCCTTTGCGATCCACCACCAGCAGGCGGCAGGAGTCACGCGGCTCGGCAGGAGCCTGGGCAATCAGTTCCTCAGGAAGGTTATAGTCAAAATCATCGGTACGCATAGACACGTCGGATTCTCCTTATATAGCTAAAGTCCGCTCTACATCCTAGCAGGCTGACAGCCTAAAAGAACTACTTTTTGGACGCTTTGCGCTCGTCGCGGATGCGGGCGCGGTCCATGGCCGCCTCAACGGCCGAAAAGCGGCAGCCACAGTAGTTCTGCCGATACATGCCCAGCTCGCGCGAACGACGCGTGGCCTCGGGATAATACGGGCGAAAATCGCGAATCACCGGGGTGAGCCCGCGGGCGGCGGCCAAGCGCTCAAGCACATCATTACACGTGTCGAACAGCTGATACGGTGAGACGGCGAGCGTCGTACCCACATATTCGAACCCGCGATCCTGGGCCACACGGCATGCCTCGGCCAGACGCAGGGCATAGCACGCACGACAGCGACGGGGTCGATCGGCGCCAAGCGAGGCCACGCCGGCCTCCCAGCGCTCGCGGTCCTCGCCTGCCTCGATAAGCTCGATGTCGCCATCGGCACACCACCGGCGCAGCTCGTCCAAGCGCCGCTGCCATTCATCGTGCGGCTGAATATTGGGGTTAGTCCAGCAGATCGTGGGCTCAAACCCCTCCTCGCGCAGCAGGCGGACCGGCTCAAGCGAGCACGGCGCACAGCACGCATGCAGCAGCAGCGGCTTCATGGACATCTCCTCTCCCAGAAAAATCATCCCAAAAAGACTACCTTGCGAAAAAACGCACGCCAAAGGACGTGTCCTCGCAGGCGGCAATGCGACGGTCGCGCAGGATGGTCCGCACGTAATACCAATCGCCCACACAGCCCGACAAATGCAAGCCGGCCGCCAGGTAGCACAGCAGCGGATAGCCCGAACATGTAAACCCCAGGGCAAACGCCGCCGTCACAATAACCGTCGGCGCCAGGCAAACCGCCATGTACCGCCGGCGCGAATACACAACGTCCTCGGCGCAGGCGTAAATCATGCAGGTTTCGAGATTTGCTCCGAAGGTCACCCGAGCACCAGCAGGCGCAAACAGCTTAAAGAACACCGCATGCACCAGCTCATGGACACCAAACGACGCCGCAGAGACGACCGCCAAGCCGACTATCCAGCCCAAGACCGCCGTCCAGCCGCCCGCGTCAGCAGCATCCAGGTCCGCAGGCCCGCCCAGCAGCATAAACAACGGCACCAGGCACACGGCAAATGCACCAAGCACTGCCATCCCCCACACAAAGCAGGCGTGCAGAAAATCCTCGTCCTCAAACGCATGTATGTTGGAAATCTCATTCATAGCATCTTAGGATAGCGCCCCTGCCACGCACCCGCCCGCATGTGCGATAATGTCGAACGATATGCACGAATTGACCACCGCGCCGCCGAACCCCGTGCCCGGCCGCGCTCTTACCTATATGCGAAGGAGTCCCATGGCATCCAAATACTCCATGAACGACCGTCCCAGCTGGCCGCGCCGCGCCATCGTTACCGCCGGCGAGCCCTACGGCAACAAGGGTCTGCACTTTGGCCACGTCGGCGGCGTCTTTGTCCCGGCCGACTTCTTCGCCCGCTTCCTGCGCGACCGCCTGGGCCGCGAAAACGTCATCTTCACCTCGGGCACCGACTGCTACGGTTCGCCCATCATGGAGAGCTACCGCAAGCTCAAGGAGAACGAGGGCTACGACAAGTCCATCGGCGAGTATGTCGAGTCCAATCACTCCCGCCAGGCCGCGACCCTCAACAACTACAACATCAGCTGCGACATCTACGGCGGCTCGGGCCTTGAGCCGGCGGCCCAGATCCACAACGAGGTGACTGCCGAGATTATCGAGCGCCTGCACGAGCAGGGCACCATCTCCAAGCGCTCCACGCTGCAGTTCTACGATGCCAAGGCCGGCACGTTCCTCAACGGCCGCCAGGTCATCGGCCGCTGCCCCATCCAGGGCTGCAAGTCCGAGAAGGCTTATGCCGACGAGTGCGATCTGGGCCACCAGTTTGAGCCCGAGGAGCTCATCGCGCCCAAGAGCCAGCTCACCGGCGAGGTGCCCGAGCTGCGCCCGGTCGACAATCTCTACTTTGACCTGCCGGCCTACCTCGACTTTATGAAGACCTACACCGCCAAGCTCGCCCAGAACCCGCAGGTTCGCTCCGTGGTCTCCAAGACCATGGAGGAGTGGCTGCTGCCGGCTCAGCTCTACATCCAGAACAAGTTCCGCGAGGCCTTCGATGCCGTCGAGGACCAGCTCCCCGAGCACACCGTGCTGGAGCCCGAGGGCAACAAGAGCAGCTTTACCGTCACCTTCCCCAGCTGGAAGGAGCGCGACGACGCCCACGCGGTGCTCGCCAACGGTGGCGTGCGCTTCCGCAGCGGCAAGGCACTCGTGCCCTTCCGCATCACCGGCAACATCGACTGGGGCGTTCCGGTGCCCGAGGTCGATGGCGTCTCCGACGTCACCTGCTGGTGCTGGCCCGAGAGCCTGTGGGCGCCCATCAGCTATACGCGTACCGTGCTCGCGCGCGATGCCAAGGCCGCCGGCGTGACCGAGGGCGTCGCCGCCCAGGATGCCGCCCTCATGGGCGAGCCCGCCGCCGACTCCACGCAGGTGCCCGCACCCACCTACCAGCACAGCTCGCTCGACTGGCGCGACTGGTGGTGCTCTGACGACGCTCAGATTTACCAGTTCATCGGTCAGGACAACATCTATTTCTACTGCATCGCGCAGACCGCCATGTGGGAGGCCCTGGGTTGGGACCTCACGCAGAGCACCGTCAGCGCCTGCTACCACCTGCTCTACATGGGCAAAAAGGCCAGCTCGTCCTCGCAGACGCCTCCCCCGCCGGCAGACGACCTGCTCAACCACTACACCTGCGAGCAGATGCGCGCGCACTGGCTGTCGCTCGGCCTATCCGAAAAGCCGGTGAGCTTTAGCCCCAAGGCATACGACACGCGTGTGACCGGCAAGGACAAGGACGGCAACGAGGTACGCGCCTGCGACGACAAGCGCGTTATCGACCCGGCCCTTAAGGAGAGCGCGCTGCTGACCGGCGTGTTCAACCGTCTGGCCCGCAGCTGCTTCTACGGCGTCGCCGTCAAGGAAGGCGACGAGAGCCCCTACCGCAACGGCTGCATCCCCGCCGGTGCCGCTTCTGACACCGTGGTCGAAGCCGCCCAGCAGGCAGCCCTCGCCTTTGAGCAGGCCATGTACAAGTTCGAGACGCACCGCGCGCTTGCCGTGTGCGACGACTACCTGCGCGCCGCCAACAAGCGCTGGAGCGACGCTTCCAAGGCCGCCAACAAGCTCGAAGGCAAGCCAGCAAACGCCGCGATGACGCAGGCCCTCGTCGACGCCTTTACCGAGCTGCGCGTGGCGACCGTCCTGATGCACGGTATTGTGCCGGCCGGCTGCGAGCTCATCTGCGAGTACTTCGACGTCGACCCGGTCGCTTTCTTTAGCTGGGATAACATCTTTGCCTCCACGGACGAGTTCGTGGAGATCCTGGGCGAGAAGCCCGGCGAGCACCGCGTGAAGCCGCTGCCCCCGCGCTTCGACTTCTTTAGCAAGCACGAGAGCCAGTACTAAACACTCGACATGTAATGGAATGGGAAGGAAAGACGGATGTCCAAGCCGCGTCGTCGTAAGCAGAAAAAGCAGGTCAAGGCCGAGCTCAAGCTCAGGCAGTTTGCCGCCACCGAGCTTTCCGACCAGCTTGCCGCCCAACCCTCCGCCGCCGACCTGCCGCGCTTTATGGTCGACACGGTCGCCGGCGCCTATGCGCCCGCCGATGCCGAGCTTATGATCGAGGGCTTCGGCGCCGCGGCCACACGCCCGGTCACGCTGCGCGCCAACACGCTCAAGGCAACCGCCGAGGACATCGCCGCGGCGCTCGATGCCGCCGGCATCGCCCACCGCCCCGTCGCATGGTACCCGGACGCTTCCATCCTGCCCGAGGCCCAGGTTTCCGACCTGTGGGACCTCGACATCTACCGCGACGGCAAGATCTACTTGCAAAGTCTGTCGTCCATGATGCCGCCGTTGGTCTTGGGCGCCCAGGCCGGCGAGGACATCCTGGACATGTGCGCGGCCCCCGGCGGCAAGACGACGCAGATCGCCGCCCTCACCCAGGGCCAGGCACACCTCACCGCCTGCGAGATGAGCATTCCCCGCGCCGAGAAGCTCGAAGCCAACCTCCACCGCCAAGGCGCAAAAAACGTGCCCGTCATGCGCATCGACGCACGCGAGCTCGACGAGTTCTTCCGCTTTGACCGTATCCTGCTCGACGCTCCCTGCACCGGCACGGGCACAGTCGTCAGCGGCAACGAGAAGAGCCTGCGCGGCCTCACCGAGCAGTTGCTGAGCAGGTGCGCCCGCTCGCAGCGAGCACTTCTGGACCGCGCCATGGGAGCCCTCAAACCGGGCGGCACGCTCGTCTATTCGACTTGTTCGATCTTGCCGCAGGAAAACGAGGACGCCCTGCAAGAGGCCCTCGACAAGCACATGGACTGCGAGCTTATCCCCCTCGATGGCACGCCGAGCGAAAGTGAGGCACGCCGCGCCCAGGAAGCTGGTGAGGAGCCGCGCATCGAGTCCAACGCCCTGACCGAAGCCATTGCCGCGGGTCAGGTATCGGCCATCGCCAACGGCCTGCCCGGCACGCTCACCATTCCGCCCAGCCGCGAATTTGAGGGCTTCTACATTGCCCTGATCCGAAAACGCAGTTAGCGCACGGATCCAAAACTCAACAAGCTATCTCCGTGCGCGTTTGCCCTGCTGGTCGCGATGCTGTTTAAGCATCGTGCGCTCCTTGCGTTCGGCCCTTTTGCCCTTAATGGCCGTGACCACAAAGTAGATGACCGCGGCGGCAACAATTGCGCCCACACACAGGCCAATCGAGCCAAACATTGCTGTCAATTCCATACCGCGTCACCTCTCTTTTAAACGGGACTTTCAAGATAGCACCTCGATCCCCGCCACCACAGCTCCTTCACGTTCGCCGGCCCTTCGGTCTAACGAATTGCGTGGCGGGGAAAAATCAACTCGTCAAACGATTTAGCATTCGCAATTCCGGCTGCATCGCGCCGGCCGTCATCGCATAGAATCGAGCTTCCATGGATACCCTCAACGATCTAAATGAGCGCGTCGACGCCTTCGTCGGCACCAGCTCCTTCGACACGCCTGCCGCGGCAAACGACCAAGCCCCCATCGATGTGCCCGCCGAGGTTCACGAGGACATCGTCGCCTCGGTCGATTTCTCCGAGGTCGAGCTCGCAGACGAGTTCACCGAACCCCAGGTAGCCGTGACCCCCAACGGACTGCTTCCCATGGAGCCGCTGCCCATCGACGGGCGCCTGCGCAAGGCGGCCCTTCGCATGCCTGACGAGATTGAGGAAGCCAGCGGCTTCACGCTCTTCGGCCGTCGTATCAAATCGCTCATCTACACCACCGACGTCGCGGTCATCCGCAACTCCAACGCCGATGCCGTCTTTGCCGTTTACCCCTTCACGCCGCAGCCCGCCATTACGCAGGCGCTGCTGACCGTCGCCGAGTGCCCGGTCTTCGTAGGCGTGGGCGGTGGCACCACCACCGGCAAGCGCTCCGTTCAGATGGCAGCCGTCTCCGAGATGCAGGGCGCGGCGGGCTGTGTGGTCAACTCCCCCGCCACCGCCGAAATGGTCGAGCACATCACTAACATTGCCGACATCCCCGTCATCGCTACGGTCGTTCGCTGCGACGACGATGCCCACGCCAAGGTGCGCGCTGGAGCCAAGATTCTCAACATCGCCGCCGGCAAGAACACGCCCCAGGTCCTACGCGAGCTGCGCAAGCACTATCCCAACCTGCCGCTCATCGCGCCGGGCGGCAAGACGCCCGAGAGCATCCGTGAAACCATCGCCGCCGGCGCCAACGCCATCATCTGGACGCCGCCTTCGGCCCAGCAGCTACAGACCGACATGATGCAGCGTTATCGCAAGATGAAGGAAGACGCCACACCTGTCATCTCGCACGACGATGTGCCCATTATCGACCAGGTCTCCGCCGCCGAGGTCAGCCAGGTCGAGAACATGAATCCCGACGTGCCGATTCCCGACGAAGTCATCGAGCGCGTCGCTTCGATCCACGAGCGCGTCGAGGAGCATCGCGCCAACCGCGGCCTCAAGCCGTCACTGCACGGCTTCTTCTTCCGCGGAAAGAAACGCTAACCCCAACAGCAAGGCCCGCCCCACAAACGTGAGGCGGGCCGTTTTCGTTTGAGCAATCATGCAGCGATGTGATGGGGCAAATTAATCCAAGCGTTTGTCGCCCATAAAGAAGAGCGCCACCGTGCCAGGTCCGGTATGCGAGCCAATCAGAGTGCCGATGTTATTGATCTCAATCTTGCCTTTAAGCTGCGGAATCTGTTCCTCGATCAGCGCCGCAACTGCCTCGGCATCCTCGCGGCACGCCGAGTGCGACATGACGCACTTACCCGAATAATCCGCACCGTCCTGCACGTGTGCCATCATGGTCTTAGCCATCTCGGAAATCGCGCGCTTCTTAGTGCGAATCTTCTCACGTGGCGACAGCCCACCTTCGCAATCGACCGTCATAAGCGGGCAAATCTTAAGCGCCGTGCCGATGATCGCGCTCGCAGCCGAAATGCGACCGCCGCGCAGGTAGCTCGACAGATCGGTCGAGAAGAACCAGTGGTGCAGGTTGAGCTTGTGCTCCTCGATCCAGGCAGCCGTCTCGTCGAGTGAAGCCCCGCTATCGCGCACGTCGGCGGCACATTCCGCCAGCAGGCCAAAGCCCGAAGACGCCGCCAGCGAATCGATGACGCGCACCTTGCCGCCCTGGGGATAGCGATCCGCGAGCATCTGCGCCGCAACGCAAGCCGAGCCATACGTACCCGAAATACCCGACGACAACGTCAGGTGCAGCACGTCTTTACCCTCGGCAACAAGCGGCTCCCAAAACTCCTCGTACTCACCCACGCTCACCTGAGACGTCTTGGGCATGGCGCCTGCGGCAATCTGGGCAAAAAACTCGTCCGGCGTAATCGACTGATACAGATCGTCCGTATAGACAACATCGTCGATCTCGTAATGAAAACACACGACAGGGATATTGCGCGATTCAAAGAACTCCCGAGTTCGATCGGCGGCGGATTCACAGGTCAGGACAAAATCACTCATATGAGGCTCCTTACTCATTGCTGCGCAAATTATCGCACAGTGAGCCTACATACGGTACATATGTCCACTATTTACCAAATCGAACCAAAAATAGCGAACATCTTTACCACCATCGTTTCCACCGACCCCACGCATAAATATCTGAGAAAACACCCTCTATCGTCTCCACTCAACCGCCATATCTACCTCCACTAAATCGATTTACCAAACCGTTCGGCTAACAATTCGGCCGCCCATCCCCAATCGAAACAAAAGCGGCGCATACTGATAAACGTTTTACGCTGTTTATCAGTTTTACCAGCCCTATCGGAAGGTGTTTCATGGTCGCATTCGATCGCAATCCGCAAGACTTCAAGTATCTGCGCCTGCTGTCGAGACAGTTTCCCACCGAGCAATCCGCGTTTACCGAGATCATCAACCTCTCGGCCATCCTCAACCTGCCCAAAGGCACTGAGCATTTTATGAGCGACGTGCATGGCGAGTACGAAGCCTTTATGCACATCCTCAACAACTGCTCGGGCGTCGTGCGCGAGCATGTCGACGAGATTTTTGGCGAAACGCTCTCCTTTGACGAGAAGGGCGAGCTGTGCACGCTCATCTACTACCCGCGCGAGAAGATCGAGCTGGTCCGCAGCCAGCGCGAGGACTCGCCCACCTGGTACAAGACGATGCTTGACCAGCTCATCATGGTCGCCCGCTCGCTTTCGAGCCGCTATACGCGCTCCAAGGTGCGTAAGGCCATCCCACGCGATTACGCCTACATCATCGACGAGCTGCTACACACGCATCCGGACGAGAACAACTATCGCGTGCGCTATCACGAGCGCATCGTGGAGTCCATCCTAGAGACCGCCAGCGCCGACGACTTTATCGAGTCGCTCGCCTCGCTCATCAAGCGCCTGGCCGTCGACCACCTGCACCTGGTGGGCGATATCTTCGACCGCGGTGGCGGCGCGGCCAAGATTATGGACCGCCTGCTCACCTACCATTCACTCGACATCCAGTGGGGCAACCACGACCTGCTGTGGATGGGCGCTGCGGCCGGTGAACCTGCCTGCATCGCCACGGTGCTGCGCAACAACCTACGCTACGACAACTACGAGATCCTGGAGAACGACTACGGCATCTCGCTGCGTGAACTTGTCGCCTTTGCTGATGCCACCTACACCGCCGGCGAGTCCATCACCCCGCTGATCAAGGCCATCAACGTGCTGCTCTTTAAGCTCGAGGGCCAGATTATCCAGCGCCATCCCGAGTTCGACATGACCGACCGCCTGTTACTCGACAAGATCGAACACGACACCGGCACGGTCACGCTCGCCGACGGCAGCGTGTGGCCGCTCACGACCAACGACTTCCCCACCGTCGACCCGGCGGACCCCTATACGCTCACGTCTCAGGAGCAGCACATCATCGACAAGCTCGTGTCCGAGTTTGTCACCGCCGATCACCTGCATCGCCATATCGATTTCCTCTATTCCCACGGCTCGATGTACAAGGTTGCCAACGGCAACCTGCTGTTCCATGGCTGCGTGCCACTCAACGAAGACGGCACCTTTAGCAGCATGAACTGCCTGGGCACCTGGCACACTGGCCGCGATTATCTCGATTTTTGCGACTACATCGCCCGCCGCGCCTGGCGTGTGGGCGACCGCGACGCTCTCGACTGGATGTGGTACCTGTGGATTGGCTTTAACTCACCCGCCAGCGGACGCCTGGTGCGTACCTTTGAGCGCGCCTATATCGCCGATAAGAGCACCTGGGTCGAGCCGATGGACCCGTACTTTACGCTTACCAAGTCGCCCTCGGTCTGCGACGACATCATGCGCGAGTTTGGCGTCACGCCCATGGCATGTTCACCGACCGGCCACATCATCAACGGCCACACGCCCGTTAAAACCACCAAGGGCGAGCAGCCCATCCGCGCCGAGGGCAAGCTGCTGGTCATCGATGGCGGCTTCTGCCGCGCTTACCATCCCAAGACGGGTATCGCCGGCTATACGCTCATCTCGAGCTCGCGCGGCTGCCGCCTCAAGTCGCACCGGGCCTTTACGACGGTTGCCGAGGCACTCACCCGCAACGTCGATATCGAAAGCGAGACCAACCGCTTTGACGAGGCCGACCGTCGCCGCATGGTGAGCGACACCGATTCCGGTGCCAAGATCCGCGGCCAGATCCAGGACCTGCGCCAGCTGCTCGATGCATATAGAAACGGTGCTATCGAGGAGCGCGCCTAGCACCACCCGTGGGGATTGGCTAAACTTGCTGAGTTTGTCATCCCCGCGGCGCCCCGGCGCCACCATAAGGCAGGTACCATGCAAAAGCTCCTTGCGCAGATCATGAAGTTTGGCGTCGTCGGCGTCATTGCCACGGTCATCGACTTTGGCATTATGAATCTGCTCCACTACGGTCTGGGCCTCAACATCCTAATCGCCAACACCAGCGGCTTTATCATCTCACTCATCTTTAACTACCTCGCCAGCATGAAGTACGTGTTTGCGCACAAGGAGGGCATGAGCCGCCGCCGCGAGTTCATTATCTTTGTCGTGCTGTCTGTGATCGGTTTGGGACTCAACGACGGCATCGTGCTGGCGCTCAACGCCGGCCTGGGGCTCGAGGCCAATATCGCCAAGATTTGCGCCACCGCGCTTGTCATGGTCTACAACTTTGTGACCCGAAAGATCTTCCTGGAAGGCGACGAGACCAAGTAACTCGCAACCTTACAGCTTTACAATGCCCACAGATGACGCGCGTCGAGCGCTGTGTTGTTCGTGGGCATTGCTCGTTTACGGGCAAATTTTCAACGTTTGCGGATTAGCACTTGATAATTTGGCGAGTTCGTATAGTTCTTGGCAAAGACCTTACGTTTCCCTTGTAAAAGCTCTAAAGTATCCTCTGCTTGATTCATCAACGCATTGGATGTGATTACGTGCGCAAGGCACTGGCACAACCTCATACCAAGCAGTTCCTCAAGTTCGCTGTCGTGGGTCTTATCTCCTTTGGCATCGACTGGGGTATGCTCATTGCGCTCGTCGAGCTGTTTCACCTCGACTTTTTGATGAGCACCACGGTCTCGTTTACCACGTCCGTCGTGGTCAACTACTGGCTCAGCATGAAGTACGTGTTCGACCATCGCGAGGGCATGAGCCGCAAGCGCGAGTTCACGATCTTCACCATCCTGTCGGTGATCGGCCTGGGCCTCAACGACCTGTACATGTTTGTGGGCGTCACGTTTTTGAGCATCGGCTACCAGGCCATGAAGGCCATCGCCACGTTCCTCGTCACCTGGTACAACTACTTCAGCCGCCGCTTCTTCCTCGAGGGCGCACAGTCGTAGTCGATTCGCTATTTGCTTGAATGTATAACCGGTTGGAATTCCCATTCCAACCGGTTTTTTGTTTGCCGAGAGACCCGGCGACCCAATCCCATTCGCATGAAAAACGGGCGGCCCGGATGTCTGTCCGAACCGCCCGTCTGGCGCGCTATGTCGAAGCCTCTAGCCTGTAACGTAATACCAGACCACGTTGTCGCCGTTGGAGAGAACGTAGTTGCTGCAGGCCGTCATGGGCGTTGTGCCGTTGACGGAGTACATCCAGCCGCTCGTGCCGCCGTACTGTTTCTCGGCCAAACCACCAATCGCGGAGACATACGTGCCGTACGACGAGCCATGTGCGTTGACAGAAAGGCCCAGCGCGCACAGGGCATCGTAGACGGTAGCGCCTTCGTTAAAGGTAAAGGTGCCACCAGAAGACACAGGATTGCCCACAGCGCTCGATGTGACCGAAACCGTCACTGTTATGTAGCTGGACTCCTGCGAGCCGCTCTGGGCGCCCGAGGAGGCGTTTCCACCATTAGAGGATGAGGCTCCATCAGACGACTGGCCACCGCCAGACGCATTGGAAGTATCACCGACTCCCGTATTTTGGGCAGCGGATTTATCGCCAGACTTCTTGCCGTCCTGGTCCTCGGACTTCTTGTTATCCGAGTTCTTGTCCGATTCCTTGTTTGAAGACTCGGAATCGTCCTTGGACTTGGACTCATCAGAATGCTTGGACTCATCTTTTGCGTCATTCGATGACTTGGAATCCTTGGAACTGGCCTCGCCCGAAGTCGTAGTCACGCCAGACACCTTGGTGTCCTTGGTTACGACGCTCTCCCCCGTCACGGTCTGAATGATCCAGTCGATGGACCAGGCACCGCTCTCGGAAGGATGGACGAAACCCAGCGAGACGACGATCAGAATGGTGCACGCAGCAGTCAGGACGCCGAGGAGCGTCTTGCGGCGAGGGGCGGACGCCGCCGAAGCGGCGCCCTGTTGCTTTGCATCGTCGAACTGAATGAACGAGGAATCTGGTTGCTTGGGGTCAGCGTCCTTGGATTTATTGGACACAGCCCTCACCTACCGACGTTTGGTGAACACGAACACGCCGACGATGGCGAGACCGATGACGCCGGCGGCAACGCCAACAATGGCGAGCGGGTTGGTGCCAGTCTCCTGCTCGGAAGCACTAGAGGACTTCTTAGCAGTGGTCGTGGAAGCAGCACCCGTATCGGACTTGGAATCGGACTTCTTGTCGGACTTGTTGTCCTTCTTGTCAGACTTCTTGTCAGACTTCTTCTCGTCCTTCTTATCGGACTTATCGGTGTCCTTCTTGTCGGACTTGTTGTCCTTGGTCTCGGTCTTGGTCGACACCGTCGTCTTGGTCGTCGGCTTATGACCCGGGGCGATAGCGCCGCCGGCCTGCTGGCCCTTCGTGCCGGAGCCGGAACCCGTGCCCGTGCCAGCACCGGAACCGTTGCCAGCGCCACCGTTGCCACCATTAGTGCCAGAACCGCCATTGCCGCCAGGGTTGGTGGCATTCTTGGTCCACTTGGCATACAGCGTCAGATCGGCCGTCACCGGCATACTGAAGTCATACGCCTGCGTGCAAGCCTCATCGGTGAACCAACCGCCGAAAGTGTAGCCATCGCGCGTCGGATCGGCCGGCTTGACCAGCTTGCCATCGGCCGTAGTCTGGAAGTCGACCTTAGAACCCTCGCCAGTCTCAAACGAGACCTTAACGCCACCACTCAGCTTGAAAAGCGTTCCGGAATCGTTGATGTAGTAGAGGTTACCCTTGGCATCGCAGGCAATCGGCGAGTCACAGTAATTGTTGTGTCCCGCCGCGCTAAACGCACCGGTCGCCTGTGCGTCACCCATCTTGTAGCGATACACGCCACCGCCCGAGGTGTAGTTCACATAGTCGGAAGTCGCACCATAGTTGACAGTGAAATAAACGTACGTGTCATCCGCCTGGACACTCACGAGCGGTGAGCCCTTAATGCCACCGGCAGGAAGCACGGAGCCATCGGCAGACGAAACCAACGTCGTAGCAAAGTCATTATCAAGGTCGACAATCGCCAGCGCCGAACCGCCAGAAACCTCGCCACCGACAATCAGCTTATTGCCATACAGCGTGGGCATGCAGGCACAACCCGTAAGACCAAGATCGATGACGCGTTCTTCGGAAATGCGCGAAGAGGCCCTTGCGTTTGCGTCCGACAGTGCCAGCACGTGGAGCTTGCCGTCACGCGAGATCACATAGGCATGCTTGCCGTCTTTGGACAGTACACAGCTGGAGTTGACGATGGCACCAACCGAAACGCTGCCGAGCACATCACCCGTCGACTTGCTCAGCATCTCAACGGTACCTGCACTCGTCGGAACCAGAATATAGCCGTCGCCCACTGTAGCGCTCGTCCAGTAGTAGCCCTCATCAGCATTAACATGCTGCCAAGAAACAGCGCCGGTCAGTATATTAATACGCGTCAGATGACCGTTATTGTACGTACTCGTTCCATAGTCGACATCAACGGTGCCAACGTAGAGATAGTTGCCATCGACCGTCAACTGGGAATTTGACTGGGCAGATTTGCTCACAGAGTCAGTGACCCAAACCGTCGTCAGCGTATCGGCCGTCAGAGCCTGGACCGCACCGCCGTCGAGCGGGACGATGACCAAGCCTTTCGTATAAATCGGACGCGTGGTGTAGCCAATCGCAGTCTGAAGGTTCGACTCGGCAAGCACCTTGCCCGACTCGGCGTCGATCTTAAGCAAACGCTTGTTCACGGCAAGGTAAACGTTGCCGTTCACGACAATAGGCTCGCTCGCATTGGGATACGTGGCACCCGAGTAGGCCCTCCAATCGAACGTCCAAGAGCTTGCCAGCGCGCCCGTAGGCGTGGACACGTTCTTGACCACCGCATTGGAATTGCCGCTCCAGTCGGCTTTCCAATCGGTCGGGCGCGAAGCGCTCGGATCGACTACGACTTCATCGGGATTAGGAACGGTGTCGCCAGGGGCGTAAGCCCAGACGATTTTGTCGCCCGACTTGAGCACGTAATCGCTATCGAGCTGAGGCCCGGGAACGCCATTAACAAAGAACGACCATGCACCCGACAGCTCGGTGCCATCAAGCGGGGAGACAAGACTATGAACACCCCAATAACCAAATTGGTCGTACATCTTGGACTCAATGCCAATGGCATCGAAGTAGGCAGTGGAAGCGTCCTTGATCGTCGTGCCCTCGACAAACACCTGCGTCGAAGGATCGGTCCAGCGCTGCGCCTTCTCATCCTTCTTACCGATGATCTCCATTGAAACGGAAACCTGGCCGGGCATGGTTCCATCAAAGCCATAGACCCAGGTAACCTTGTCCCCGGCCTTGAGTGTGTAATTGCCCGCGCCGACATTGGCCGCCTGACCGTTAACGAAGAACTGCCAGAATTTCCAAGTGTTTTCGTTAACTTTCTCGCTCGAAAGCGTCACGGTCTTGTTGAACGGTGAAGTCAGCGACTCGAGATACCAGCCGTACGTGCCTTTCCCCGTTTTGGCGCCAATGCCGGCCTTTTTAAAGGCCTGCTCGGAAAGATCAGCAGCGGTCGTGCCCTCTTCCACCAAAGCTGTCGTGGGCTGCGCCCATGTCTGCTGAGCGCCCGAGGCGTCCTGGCCGACAACGGTGCAGCTAACGGAAATCTGATTGGCGGGCGCGGGGTCGCCGTACTTCGAGTAGCACCAGACGACGGAGTCGCCGTCCTTGAGCGTGTATCCGCCCGCGCCGGCCTCGGAGGCGCTGCCGTTGACGAACAGCTGCCAGTACGCGCCGGTCGCCGAGTCGTAGCCGAGCTTGCGGTCCTTATCGAAGGGCGACGTGATCGTGTTGAGCGCCCAGCCCCAGGTGCCGTTGGGGTCGTAGTCGGCCTTGAGGCCGGCCTGCTTGAAGAGCTGCTCGGAGAGGTCGGCCGCGGTCGAGCCCTCCTTCAGCGTGATCTGCTGGGCGGCGGCCCAGGTCTGCTGGGCGCCCTTGGCGTCGGTGCCGACGACGGAGCACGTGGCGGAGACATCCTGGCTCTCGGCCTTGGCAGGCTGATCCTTGGCCTCTCCAGCGGCAGAGACAACGGCGGCGTCCTGCTTCGAGGCATCGGACGTCGATGCAGCCGTCGCCTCATTGCCGGCAGCGCTATCGTCCTCAGTCTTGTCGGTAGGGCCCGAAGTTGTCGCGGCGGCATCTTGCTCGGCAGTGCCCCCATTCGTCACCACGCCGCTCGCATTGAGGTCGGCAGCAGGGCTTGTCGCGGACTCACCAGAGCCGTTCTCGGCAGGCGGTGCCGCCTGAGCCACAGCCCCGGCAATGCCCTCGGCGCCCTCGGCCCACAGCTGAGCCGGTGTGGTGCCAAAGGCCATCGCGAAGGCCAGGAATGCCACCAGGCAGCGCTTGGCTACACCGCGTGCAATCGCGCCACGGCGATGCAACGAGGCGCGCTCGCGCTCGTCCTCAAACATATCCATTTGTCCCCCATTGTCTATACTCGGAGCGTTGCCTTGAGGCTGCCCCACGTCATCGCGCATGTTGCGCTCGAGTTCCCCCATCGGGGTCCCCCTTCCCTCCAGAGCCCTATGCACACCGGCGGCATACGCCGCAGCCGCATGCAAGATGGGAGGCGATCCGACTTAACCTTAACGACTCGGGCACGTCGTCCGATCTGCGACGCGAACATCCCGAGCCAAGAGGAATTACGGTTACTGGTACAGCTGGGGACTTGCACCCCGATTCTCCCAAACGCGCAGGAAAACCGCGCATTCGTGCGTCTCCGCACCACCATCTAGACCATCGATTATTACCGTCGATATGGTAGCACGCAAAAGGGCCTCGCACGCAGGCGAAGCCCAAGGTAAAAGCTATTGTTTGCGATAGGAAAATGCGGTGACGGTCGCAGCCTCTAGTGCTTGCCGCCGTGACTGTTGAGCCAGATATTGCGGCCCAGCATAAGCGCCAGCACCAGCGCGCTCACGTAGCCCATAAAGCCAATGACTGGGATACCAAACACAACCGGCTCGATGCGTGCGTAGTACACCACCGACGAACCGATAAACAGACCGGCGATCACAATTGCCATCGACATGCGGTCGATAATTCCGCCCAGCTGTCGCAGCGCCTTATCGCTGCTCATGATCTGCGTGTTCACCTTAAGCTGGCCGCGCGTGAGCATACGCGAAGCCAAGCCCAGATACTCGGCCGCCTCGAGCGAGCCTTTTGCCGCGCGATAGCTGCTCGCAGCAAGATCGCGTCCCATATCACGCACGCGCGCATAGGTGCTCTTCTCGTTTTTGATATGCGTCTGGATTATCTGGATCATGTTGACGTTGGGCATATACTCAGTCAGCAGGCCCTCGAGCGTCACCATGCCGCGGGCAAACATCGTTACCACGCTCGGCAGCTCAACGTCGTTTTTGCGCGCCAGGTTTAACAGCGAGGTCAAAAACTCGCCGATATCCAGATCCTTCAGGTCAAGGCCCGCAAAGTCAGCCACGATAAAGTCCAAATCGGACAAAAAGGCCGAATGATCGAGCTCAGCCGAGTCGCCACGCGTCACGGCGAAGCGCATGAGCGAATCCTTGAGCTTGGGCACGTCACCCTCGGCCACGGCGAAAATCATGTCCTTGACGATACCGCGATCGTGACTCGACATGCGTCCGACCATGCCCAAGTCGATAAAGTAAACGATGCCGTCCTTGAGAATAATGTTTCCCGCATGCGGGTCGGCATGGAAAAAGCCGTCATCGAGCACCTGCGTCGAGTAGTCCTCGACGATTGCGGCACCGATCTTTTCCAAGTCATAGCCCTCGGCCACCAAGCGTTCAGGATCGGCGATCGAAATGCCGTCGACGTAGTCCATAACCACCACGTGCTCGGTGCACAGGTCCAGATAGGATTTAGGACACGTCACGCCATGAACGCTCTTATGGAACTCGTAGAAGTCGTTGAGGTTTTTGGCCTCGGCCAAAAAGTTGGTCTCCTCGCGAAACGAAGTCCACAACTCCTCGACTACGCCGTGCAGATCAACGAATTGATCGGTGTTGACGAACTTGGAAACGATACGCACCACCGAGCGGATGATATCGATGTCCTGTGCCATAACCTGCTGCGCACCGGGGCGCTGCACCTTGACGGCCACGTCCTCGCCCGTCACCAGACGAGCGCGGTGCACCTGCGCGAGCGATGCGCTACCAAGCGGATTGGGGTCGATCGCATCGAACATCTCCCCCAGGCGCAGGCCGTATTCTTCTTCCAGACAACTGAGTACGACCTCGTACGGCACCGGCTCCACGTCGGACCGCAGACGACGCAGCTCGTCGCAAAAGCGTTGCGGCAGAATCTCGGACCGGTTAGCCAGAATCTGCCCCATCTTGACGAACATGGGGCCGAGCTCTTCGAGCAGGCGGCGCAGGCGCACCGGCGTGAGGTTATCCCACACACGATACTTTTTGACCAGGCGAACGATCTGACCGATGCGTTCGCGGCGACCTGCCGGTGTGAGCTGGTATTCCTCGTCCGGCGCCATCGCGTCGGGCTCCTCGGGGACCATATCGACAGCGCGCGGCTTCTTGCGAGCGCCCGAGACGGCGGCATCGACCTCGTCGACAACCGCCGCCTCGTCACCCAAGGGATCTAGATTGTTGTAATCGGTGGTGGAATCTGCCATCTGCGCTGCTACTCGGCCTCTTCGGTGTCCTTCGCATCGTCGGGCTCAACGGACTCGACGGGCACCGAGGTCACGTTGTCCTCGACCGAATCGACGATGTCGCGCACATGGGCCAGGAAGGCCGTACGCTCGGGAGCAGTCATAACGCGGACGCGAGCCAGAATGAGCTCGTCGAGCACGCGCTGGGCCGCGGTCTCGCCCTGCATGCCCAAGCGCTCGGTCAGATCGGAGATGGTACCGCCGGCCTGCTCGAACATGTCGGACACACTGCGGGCGATATCGGGGGTGGCAGTGTCCTTGCGGACCTGCTCGCCCTTGGTACTGAGGTCGTCGAGAACCTTCTTGCTGCCCTCGACGGCAACGGCGGCAGCGCCAAAGCCAACGTTGATGGCGCCGTTAACAAGCTGATCGAGTTTCATAACCATGGTTGTCTCCAATCACAAACAACTGCATTGGCGTTCTTGTACCCAAGATTGGGTGAACGACACAATATCGTTTTACCGCCAAGATAGAAATCGAGCGGGGCAAAGCCTTTGACGGCGTTTGTCCCGCTCGCTCGTTGCAAGGTCGTCTTTACCTTACGTTATCGTTCATCGCGAAGGAGTTCTTCATGGCGCAGCTGGTGGTGTAGAGCACCTTGCCCAGCAGGGCATCGGTCTCCACGCGCACGAGCTCGGCAAAGGCCTCGTTGGCGCGGGCGAGCTCGGCAGACACCTCGGCCTCGGGCAGGGCGGCCACGGCAGCGTCGACGTCGTGGATCTGCTTGTGGCCCATGCCGCCGACCTTCTCCTGATAATCCTCGACCGCGCGACCGCACTCATGGAAGCGGACGTCGGCCAGGGCACCGATCAGGCGATTTGCCCAGTAGAAGTTCTCGGACGTCACGCGAGCCTGCGTGTCGGCATAGTACTCGGGCATGGTCTCGACATTGGCGTACAGCGGCACGAGCGCGTTAAACGAGTTGGAGCCAAACGCCATCCACTGAACGGCGCGATACGCCGGCTGCGCATAGGGGCGCAGCTGCAGCACGGCGAGCTGGCTGTTGCGGTTGATGCCGATGGGACGATAGGCACCGCGCGTGGCGGGCGTGCCCTTGCTGCCGTAGCAGTCGTACTCCGTGCCCTGGTAGTGGCTCGAAAGCACATACTTGATGTCCTCGATGGTCACCTTGCGCTCGGGCACGCGGCTCCAGGGGATGTCGTCGCTCTCGGGCGTGTAATCGGCGTCGGGACCGTCCCACACATCGCTGGGATTGAGGCAGCGCTGCATGTACCAGGCGCGCGGCGTGTTGTAGACGTGGTCGCTGTCGCTGTGCGAGCCAAAGGCCTCGCGCGGGTTAAAGACCGTCGCCGGACCGTCGCCCTCAACGCCCAGCGTCAGGTCCAGATGCCACTCGGCCATCCAGGAGCGCAGGTCGGCGGAGCACATGTGGTCGACCTGAGCGCCCTCGGCGTCGTCCAGGTCAAAGCTATCGATACCCAGCTGGTTGGGCATGGTCACATAGGCGTCATCGGGCACGCGCTTGGCGATCCAGTGGTGGCCGCCGATGGTCTCGAGCCACCAGATCTCGTCAACGTCGCTAAAGGCGATGCCGTTGTTCTCGTAGGTGCCGTAGCGCTCGAGCAGGTCGCCCAGGATACGCACGCCGTCGCGGGCGGACTTGGCATACGGCAGCACCAGGGTCACCATGTCTTCCTCGCCCAGACCGCCGGGCTGCGCCGGCACATAGCCGTCCTCGCCCTCGTTGCCCTTGGCGGGCACATAGTCTACGAGCGGATCGGCGCCGCGGACACGCTCGTTGGTGGTGAGCGTCTCGGTTGCGGACATGCCCACATTGAGCTCGTTGAAACCGGCCTCGGCCCAGATGCCGTGGCCCGGGACAACATCGGGGACGCTCGTGTAGCGCATGGGGTTATCGGGCAGCTCAACGGTCAGGTGACTCAGGACGCTCGTGTAGACGCGCGGCTGCTCGTCGGGATGCACCACGCGCATGCGCTTGGGCTCAAACACCCCGTTGGACGAGTCCTCGTTGCGAGCAACCAACGTCGACCCGTCGTAGCTCGCGTTCTTACCAACCAAAATCGTTGTGCACGGCATGCGCATCCTCCTTGAGCGAAGAAATCAAACGGTACCAGTGTATCGCTTCGGCGCAAAAAGGGCGAAACCGCGACCCCTCGGAACCCCCTCGGGACCTCTGTGTGCAAAAAATGCCAAATATGAGTACTGTCACCAATTTAGTAGCAGCAAATTTCCTTGTAATGAGTGCCGAAAATCCCTATTTGTCCAAAAGCAAGACAACGTTATTCCCCATAGGTTCAATAAAATGAGCTTCCTAACGATAATGCATATCATTAGGAAGCCCAAATGTCATAAAACATATGTGACTATCTTTGCAACAGTACTCATATTTGGCGTTTTTTGCACAGTGGGTATATAACTGACCCTCTATACAGCCTAAAACGCCTATTTCGATGCGCACTCCGCCGCTTCAATCACGTGTTTGGCGAGAATCGCCGTTGTCACAGCGCCCACGCCGCCCGGCACGGGCGTGATGGCGCCAACAACTGGCTCCGCAGCATCAAAATCGACGTCACCGACCAGCTTGCCGGCGGCCTCGTCCCAGTTAATGCCCACGTCGATGACCGTCTGGCCCTCGCGAACCGCATCCGTGCCAATCGTGCGCGCGCGTCCAACCGCGGCAACAACGATGTCGGCCGCACAGCACTCGGCAGCAAGGTCGCGCGTATGCGTGTGGCACGTCGTCACCGTGGCGTTGCGAGCCGTAAGCATGGCGGCAACGGGACGGCCGATCACTAGGGACCGACCGACAACGGCAACTTTGGCCCCATCCAGCTCAACGCCATAATGGTCCAGCAAAGCCAACACGGCTTCGGCCGTGCAGGGAGCAAAGCCTTCGCCACGACCCGAAAGCGCGGTGAGCAGCGAAACCGGTGTCACGGAGTCGACGTCCTTGGCGGGATCGAGTGCCGCGGCAACTGCATCCTCATCAAGCCCAGCGGGCAACGGACGAAACATCAGGCAGCCGTGAACAGCGGGGTCGGCATTGATGCCCTTAATAGCCGCCAGCAACTCATCCTGCGAAACATCGGCAGGAAGCAAAACGCGGCGAGCCTCAATGCCAACCTTCTCGCAGCGCTTGAGGGCGCCGCGCTCGTAGGACAGGTCGTCCTCGCGCTCGCCCACACGAACGATGGCCAGTGTCGGCACGATGCCCCGTTCGCGCAGGGCGGCGCAGCGAGCAGCGAGCTCCTCGGTCAAAGCACGGGCAACGGGAGCACCCTTGAGCAGCTCGGCCATGGCTATCCCCTCTTCCTTGCGGCGTCGGCGGCGCGGCGCGCCAGCGCATCGGCGCGCGGCAGCCACGTATCCAGCAGATCGTCGCACGCTGCCTCGAGTTCCTCGGCGCGCGCCCGGTCTTTCATAGATGTGGTGTTGGCAAAGAGCGTCAGGCTCGCACCCTGCATGGCGGCGCGGCAGAACACGGCACCGCACGCCACGTCGGACAGCAGCTGGCGCGAGCCCTTGTCTGCCATGTCCTCAAGCAGCGCCAGCGCACGACCGCACGCATCCATAATGCGGTACGGCGGCATGGCTGCCACATGCAACGCATCTTGAATCGCAGTTGGTCGAGCCGGGTCATCACGAGGAATACCGTATGCCGCAGACACCTGGCCATACGCACGAACGTCCTCGGCGACCAGACCCACGAGCTCCTGAGCCAGCTCGTCTGCCTGGGCAAATGCGCGCGTCAGATCGTCTGCGCGATCGGCAAGCGCGGGGTTGGTTGCGCCGTAGCGCGCGACCATCCCGCACAGCGAGGCGCCCAGTGCGCCCACAAAGGCGCTCGCGCTACCGCCGCCGGGAACCGGCTCGCGCGCGGCAAGCGCCTCGGCAAACCCTCGGCAGGTTTTATCCATCATCTCTTGGCTCATCGAAACACCTCTGCCCACCGCGCCGGCCACCACGGGCCGCACGCATAATAAAAAATGGGACAACGACGCCAGGAAGCGGTTGTCCCATTCATCGATCTTGTCCAAGTCAGTCTAGCCCATAAGACAAAGGCTGTCAGGAGCTCTGGCTATCGGCGTTTCCGATTGCCTGCTATAGGCGCGGGTGCCTAGTCCACCTGAAACGTCGGCAGCAGCGTGTCGATAATCTTCGACCCCATGTCGCGGTTTGCAGTCGAGTACTCCAAATGCGCCGTGGCAATCGTCGAATCCGTGACGATCGTCTTTTCGTAAATGATCGTGTCGCCCTCGCGCCACGAAACCACGTACCAGTTGTCGCCCTCCGCGGTATAGAGGTCAGCCTTGCCCGAGGTGTCCGCGTTGACGAACATCTCGTGCGAGGTTTCGTCGTTAATGTTGACGTAGCCAAACAGGTTGATTACAAAGCCCGTCTCCGGATCCTCATACCTGGCGCCACTGCCGCTGGGAGTATCTTCCATCTCAAAGCGATTGGGAATCGACATGCTATAAGGATGCATGTCGTTCGTGTACGTATACACGTCGGTTAGGCAATCGTCCGAATCGCCCGAGCCGTAGTATGCCGATTCGTCTTCGGGAACGGCCTCGTCATCCGACGACGCAGACTCCTTGGACTTGGACTTGTCGCTCTTCTTCTTGGCAGAAGAATCTTTCTCGTCCGAAGACCCGGTATCGATCATCGAGATTTGTGTGCCAGAGCTCTTGGACCCGTTAAGCATCGTGAGTGCAAACACCGTGCCGCCACCGATGAGGACCGCAGCAGCACATGCCACAGCGATAATGACCGGCGCCTTGCTCTTAGGCTTTTGAGGCACAGGCGCGACCGGCGGCATCGACTGGGTTAGGCCCGGGGCAGAGGAAGGACCAGCGCCCGTAGGCGTCGGCACGGAACCACCCGCCAGCGAGGCCCCGCAGTGCGTACAAAACGTCGATCCATCGGGAACTTGCTGTCCGCATTTTTGACAGAACATCGTTCGACCTTTCGTGGTTTAGCTTTTGTCACAGCCAAGTCTATACGCCCCCACCCAAGACGCTGTTGCGCAACATGGAAAAGACGATGCTGAGCCGTGCCGTCCCATGCGCCCAGCGCCCCAAACATGGGACACATGGTCCACCTTTCGAGACTCCCGGGCAGCACAAGCTGGGGCATACATATAGGTAAGGAGCCCTATGTTGGGGCAACGCTCATCACGGCACCGGACGACGAATGGAGGAATAACCGCACAGCAAACAAAGTCATCATGTGCACGCGCAACCGCCGCCCCAGCAATCCGCGGCACACGATGTCATCGACAGACAAGGAGGACACCATCATGAAGAAAAAGACCCTATCGATCCTTTCCCTTTGCATCGCCCTCTTTGCCGCGTTTGCCCTTGTAGGCTGCGGCGGGATCGCATCGGGCGGAGGCGGCAGCACCTCAAAGAGCGAAGGCAAGGAAAAGGCCCCCGTCGCCGAAAAGACTGACTTTATCTGGTTTAAGGTCGAGATGCCCGAGGGCGTTGGCGTAAGCGACTCCGCCGGCAAGAATGCCGACAGGGTCCAGCTCACCTTCCCCGAAGACGAGAACGCCTCGGCCGATCGCTTTATCCCCGTTTGGAAAAAAGCGCTGACGGCCGAGGAATCCCACGCCGACCAGGCGGAAAAGAAGGGGGATACGTTCCAGTGGAAGGATGGCGGGTCCGTCGAGTATAACGGCAGGACGTGGCTCGTCGGAACATACGAGGACAACAGTGGCATCTCAACCATGCTTTTTACCGATGTTGAGCCGGGAAGCGTCTACGTCCTCATCTCGAACTTCGACCAGCACAAGAAAGAAGCCGAGGCGCTCCTCAACTCCATCGAGTTCCCCGATGACATGGAAGAGGCAGTTTCCGAGGCACGCGAAGTCGAGATTTCGAGCATCGAGATCAAGTAACGGGACACCCGCACGCGCCTACGCGCACCCGTGCACATGCGCCCCATTAAAACAACGGGCACCCAACCCGGGGAGGGCCGACAGTATCGGCCCTCCCCTCTTTTACACCCGCGCATATTGCCACTTAACGGCGCAAATCCGGCCCTCAGAATGGGACACATGGCCCACCCTAGCGAGCCGTCCACGCGTACAGCAAAGGCAGGTAATCCATGGGCGGTTACAGATTGAGGAGGACACGACCATGAAAAAGAAGGCCTTAGCGATTCTCACCCTCTGCATCAGCCTCTTTGCCGCGGCTGCCCTGGTGGGTTGTGGCGGAAGCGGTGGCGCTACCGGCAGCAGCGGTGGCGGCGGCGCGGAAAAGCCAACCGTGGATATGAGGACCGACTTCATTTGGTTTAAGGTCGAGGTCCCCGAGGGCGTCGAGATTACCGACGTTGCCGGCGACACGGCCGACAGGGCCCAGTTTAAGTTCACCAAGAGCGAGCACGCCAGCGACCGCTTCATCCCCGTCTTCGACCCTGACAAGAACGCCGACGAGCTGTTTGACTACGAGGCCAAGTGGAAGACCGACTTTGAGTGGACCGAGAATGATCCCGTTAAGTACAACGGCAAGACCTGGCGCAACGCTTCCTACACGCACACGGGCGGCGTGACGACCGAGTACTTCACCGACGTTGACGGCGGCAGCGTGTACGTGCGCATCGACAATGTCGAAGAGCACAAGGACGCCGTCGAGACCATGATGAAGTCCCTGGAGTTTGCCGATGATATCGCCAAGGCCAAGACCGAGGCCATGGACGTCAAGCTCGACGATATCGAGATCAAGCGCTAAAGCTCCAACGGCATGCAGCAGCGCCGTTTTAGCTCAGCCGGGATGCAAGGTGCGACTCCTTGCATCCCGGTTTTTTGTGTTCGAAAGCGCCCGGTCACATCACCATATTGAGCACGTTGACGAATTCCTGCGCCCTCGCGTGACTGCTGAGGCTAAAGACACAGGCAGTCAACAGCCTGTTACGCAGAAAAACGTCGCGGCCCTTGATCCTGTTGACCCCCGTGGTGTCCTTAAGGTAGACAATCTCGGTGTGCTTGCCGCCGAAAGCGCCCTTCTTGAGCACCTCGATACGGTTAGGGTAAATTTTGACGTCTTTAAACCTACCCGAACCCTTGTCCTGAAACAGCAAGGTGTTGTTGTCCATGCGTGTCACTCCCATGGGGTTCGCTAAAACTGCCTCTATGGTCACATTTTAGTCACCGCAAGGCTCCCATGCGAAGGTGCCAGACAGCACAGCAATTCGTGTCCGCGCGAGGCTTTAAACTAAATGCGATAAAGATGCATTCCATAAGAGGAAAGTGGGGCGACAGTGATGGGCGAACTGGTAAACCGTGGAGAATCGGCAATCGTGCCAGAAGTTTTTTACAAGCAGGTTTCCTCGATTCTAAACGCCGCTCGCGACAAGGCCTATACCGCCGTTAACTTTGCGATGGTTGAGGCATATTGGGAAATCGGCAAGAGCATTGTTGATGAACAGGGCGGAGAGGAGCGCGCAGCATATGGAGAGGCATTGATTGCAGGCCTCTCCAGAAGGCTTACCGCGGATTTCGGAAGAGGCTTTGGCATCGCAAACCTTCGCAATATGCGTCAGTTCTTTCTTGCGTTTCCAATTCGCGACGCACTGCGTAGCGAATTGAGCTGGACTCATTACCGCAGGTTGATGCGCATTCCCGACCCCGATGCTCGCGCCTGGTACATGAACGAATGCGCCGATTCTCGTTGGAGCACGCGTCAGCTCGAGCGTCAGATCAACACCATGTTCCGCGAGCGCCTGCTTGCCAGCAAGGACAAGGAGGCCGTCACCCAGGAAATCCAAGAGAGCGCCCCGGCTCGTCGCCCCGAGGATATCATCCGCGATCCATATGTACTGGAGTTTTTAGGTTTCTCGGACGATACTGCGTTTCGCGAGAGCGATCTAGAGCAGGCGCTCATCACGCATCTTCAGAAGTTCCTGCTGGAGCTTGGCCGTGGTTTCGCTTTCGAGGCGCGCCAAAAGCGCATCACCTTTGATGGGCGCCATTTCTATATTGACCTTGTGTTTTACAACTATCTGATGCGCTGCTTCGTGCTCATCGACCTTAAGACGGACGATCTTACGCATCAGGACCTGGGCCAGATGCAAATGTACGTGAACTACTACACGCGCGAGCTCATGAACGAAGGCGACAATCCGCCTATAGGCATCGTGCTCTGCGCGGACAAAAGCGACTCGATTGTCGAGTACACGCTGCCCGAAGACAACGACCAAGTGTTTGCCGCCAAATACTTGCCGTATCTTCCAAGCAAGGAAGAGCTGGCGCGCGAGCTGAGTGCCGAGTACCGCGCCATCAACGAAGCGACTAATGGCGAAGCGCAAGGGTAGCAGCACGTTGCGACCGATACCCCCGACGGCGTTTCATATCCCCCGACATAAGAGGAGCGCTCCATGACAGACAGACCGAAAACGACACTGCGCGACTGCATCTATGGGCTTGCCGTCGGCGACGCGCTGGGCGTTCCCTACGAGTTCAGGCCCCGCGGCACATTCGAATGCACCGACATGATCGGCTACGGCACGCATGGGCAGCCCGACGGCACCTGGAGCGACGACACGTCCATGACGCTTGCTACCTGCGACTCGATTAGGGAGCTCGGGCACATCGACACCGCGGACATGCGCGACAAGTTCGTCGGCTGGATTGCCCGTGACGAGTATACAATCGACGGCGTTTTCGATTACGGCGGCACAACCGCCCGCGCCTTGCACACCGGCAAAGGAGGCTCCGGCGAGCGCGACAACGGCAACGGATCGCTCATGTGCATCGCGCCCCTGGCGTTCACCGATGCGACAGACGAAGAGGTCAGCGAGGTCTCCGCGATTACGCACGCCCACAGAACGTCAACCGATGCATGCGTCATATTTGTCGAGCTGATGAGGACCGTGATGAACGACGCGCTCCCCTCGTGGGCACTCCACCTGAAAGGCGTGCCTGAGCACGAAATCAGGTCTGGCGGCTTCGTGCTTGACACGCTTAAGGCTGCCGCCTGGTGCTTTGTGAACACCAACAGCTACGAAGAATGCGTGCTTGCCGCCGTCAACCTAGGCGACGACGCCGACACCACCGCAGCCGTCGCCGGCGCGCTCGCAGGCACGGCATACGGCATCGACGCCATCCCGCAGGAGTGGGTCGACACCCTGCGCGGTAAAGAGTTGATTGAGAGCTGCCTGTTTTAGGGCGCCATTCAAGAAATAAGGCAGGAGGCATCATGGAGAGGAAGGTCGCAAATATAGACGAGTTCCAAGTGGACGAAACGGGATTCCGCTATTTCCAGTAGGACTGAAGGAAGAAGCCAGCCTCTATATCCTCCCCGACGGGCGTTACCTCCCCTGCGGGGTCTACAGGACCGCGGACGGCGATTCGCTCATTTATGAGCCGTTCGAGCTCAGCACCTTCGGGCAGATGCTGGCTCAATTCAAACTATGAACTTGTTTCTTGAAATCCTGCGCCTCTCGATGTATGTGACCGGCATTGCCCGGAACCTCTACTCGATCTGGCGGGAATATAAGCAGTAACGGATAGCGAAGGGAGTCATAGAAAAGGATCGGTTGCAGCCGACCCTTTAAGACGATAGCACCTGCGTTGCCCGCGCTTCCAAAGTTGACCGACTGAGGAGCGGGTTCCGCGGCACATCCTGATTTTACCCAGTGGCAAGGCTCTTTTACAGCCGTTCCACCGTTTATTTACATCTGCCAATCAAGACGAGACTACTACGCACCTTTATTACACACGATATTTTCAGCCTGGTATAACCAAGTTCAATAATAGAATGCAAATCCAACCACCGTGTCTGATTACAAAAAGATTTTTGCCTTTTCTGCAGCAAACTCTTCCTCGGTAAGCACTCCACTATCACGCAGCGTTGCAAGCCTCTCAAGCCTTGCAACTACATCAATCACTATCCGCCAGCGTCTCAATAGTCTGTGAAACCTGCGTATACCGCTCAAGCTCCTTCGATAGGGCATCGACTATCTCGGCAATATTCTTTGCATTTTTGCCCCCGTTTAATACGTTTGCCCTGACCTTAGATGACGACTTGACAGTAACGCCAGATCCGCCTTCAACTGGAACAACCGAAATACTGATATTTTCGCCCCAAGACCAAAGGCTCATACCAATCTCGGCTGCAACTGTTCTTGTTGTGGGCGATGCACTATCAACTTTTACTTTAGGCAGCTTTTCCATAGCTGCCTTCAAGGCATTAAACGTGTCGTCAGGAGAATACGGTACCTGAAGCTGAAGCTGCTGATCCGCAAAACCCATAATCTGGCCTCCGCTTCTTACAAGATTAAGGCTATCGGCAATGGTAGCACGTTCCCAGCAGTCTTAAATTCGTCTCATGACCTTGCGATGCAGCCCGACGCCCCGGCTCCGCTTCCCTACTTCCCAAAGATCGCAGCGAACAATCCCTTGCGCTTGGGTTTTTCTTCTCGGTAGGAACCCTCGGCAGCCGCTGCCACCTGACGTGGCTGCTCGTCGCCTCCACGGCGCACAATTTGGTACAGGAATGGCGATTTGATGTATTTGACCTCGACGGGCGTGGCGTGAACGGTGCTTTCGCCGGACAGATGCAGGCTCGGATTGAGCGGCGCCACAATATGCGTCTCGCGCTTGTCGCTAAACACCACCGCCGCCGCACGGCCCGTCTGGCCGTTCACGGCAATGCGCACCTGCTCGCCATTACGTCCATCCGACGCGGGACGATCGACAAAGTAGACCGGCACCATAACCAGGCCGTCCTTGTGCTTGCGGGCCTTGCGCGCCCAGGTGCGGATGCTCTTTTTATTGAGCCCCAGGAAAGTCTCGGCATCGTTGCCAACAATGTCGAGCGCCAGCTTGTCAATGACCACCTGGTCCTTGGTGGACGCATCGACGGAGACAACGCGGAAGTCGCCTTCCTGCATGGCCGGGTCGAACGACCCAACCTTGGCAAAGTCCCATGGCTCCAGAATGCCCATAAGGCGAACGTCCAGGTAGTTTGCCCTGGGATATGCCCAGTCGAGCACCTCGTAGTACACCAGGGTCTCCTTGCTCAGGCCCTTGCCCGGGAAGGACGCCATCATGCGCAGGTCCGCGAGCGCCATGGGGAAGTAGAAGAGCATCATGTCGTTTTGAATCGCGTCTTCCACATCGTGACCGGCAAAGGCGTCTGGATATCGGCGCACCAGCTCAAGCGCATTGGCGCGCGCCTGCTGCGGCGTTATCTCGCAGGGAATACCCTGCTCGGGCACATATTCCGCACCAACGCCCATGGTCAGGCGCTTGCTAAACGTCCCCGGCTTGAGCAGGTCGGCGACACCGATCTTATTGCCGCAGGACGGGCGCTCAAACACGCGCTGGGTCGACTCGCCCTCAAAGGACGCTCCGCAGAAGGGACAGGGGATGCTCACGTGCGTGGCCTCTTGGAACTCCTGGGCCGTGCCGCGGTCTTCCCACAGCAGATGCTCCAGAACCGACTGATTGCGCCAGTGCTCATTAAAGAAATACCAGTCGGGGTCCACCGGGCGCTCGAGCTGCGACACATGCGTGAGCTTAAGCAGCCCATCGACAACCGTCAGTGGCGTATGGCGAATGCCCAGGGCGCTCTTGGGCTCCCCCGCATCGGCCTGCCACGGAACGACCGTGCCGCAATAGGCGCACTCAAAGCTGCGTTTAGCCTGGTGTGAGTACATAGGGCCGCCGCAGTTTTGGCATTTAATGGCAAACATCTCGTCCATGAATACGTCCTCCTTTGCACTGGGGCTGTCGACATTAAGTATGTCGGGCAGGTAAGCACGTGCCCATACCCATGTGGCCCAAAATCGAGCACCCAGGCAGACGAGAAGGCTCGCTCGTTAGCACCGGCAGACCATTACTGCATTTTCTGAGCATCGGTGCACAGCGCCTCCGCGCGAGCTACACTATCCCCTTAAACATGATTGTGAGGACGACCGCTATGCTATTTGTAAATCGGCTGGTACATACGCTTGTTCCCGGCAGCGAGGGCGAGCCGGTCGATACCTCCTGCCGCACCAACGCGGGCTTCGCCGCAAGCCTCATCTGCATTGGCCTCAACATCACTCTGTGCCTGGCCAAGGGCATCGCGGGCCTGCTCGCCGGCTCCGTCTCCCTCATCGCCGACGCTTTCAACAACCTCTCCGATGCCTCGAGCAACATCGTAAGCCTGCTCGGGTTCCGCCTTGCCAGCCGCCCGGCAGACGAAGGCCACCCCTATGGCCACGGCCGCTACGAGTACCTAGCCGGTCTGTTCGTCGCCGTCCTGGTTTGCGCCGTCGGCATCAACCTGATCCTCGAGTCGGTCACCAAGATCATCAAGCCCTCCCCCACCGCCTACACGCTGGTCTCCCTAGCCGCTCTCGTCTTGTCCATGCTCGTCAAATTCTGGATGGCCGCATTCAACCGCGCGCTGGGCAACCGTATCGATTCCGAAACACTCATTGCCACAGCACAGGACTCCAAAAACGACGTCATCACCTCGGGTTCGGTCTTGATGGCGGCGCTTATTTCGCAGACGACCGGCTTTGACCTCGATGGCTGGGCAGGCCTGGGTGTGGGCATCTTCATCTGCATCAGCGGCATGGGTCTAGTGCGCGACGCCATCAGCCCGTTGCTGGGACAAGCGCCCGACCCCAAGCTCGTTCAGGCAATCCGCGACAAGATCATGTCCTATCCGCAGGTCTTGGGCACACACGACCTGATGGTGCACGACTACGGCCCCGGTCGTCAGTTTGCCAGCGCCCACGTGGAGATGCCCGGCGAGGGCGACGCATTTGAGCACCACGAGATTTTGGACACCATCGAGCACGACATCAAGCGCCAGATGGGCATCGGCATCACGTTGCACTGTGACCCCATCGCCACCACCGGCGACGACCTGCGCGGCTGGGTCAAGCGCGGCATCATGCAGATCGACCCCGCGCTCTCCATCCACGACCTGCACGAGCACGACGGGTTCGTTTCGTTTGACCTTGTGCGTCCCGACGGCTTTGACATATCCGACGAGGAGCTGCTGGAGCTCGTCACGCGCATCGTGCACGAGCGCCGACCCAATGCCTCATGCGTCGTTACGTTTGACTCGGGCTTTAGCTCGCCCGAGCGTCCGGCCGAGCAACTGTAGCCCGCTTAACAGCTAGTTTCCCTGCGCGCCCGAGATGCCGTTTTGCAGTGCGTTCCAGGCATCCGTCGCCATATCACCCAGGTTCTGAGCGGTGTCGCCCAGGTTCTGCGCCGTGTCGCCCAGCTCTTGCGCTTTGTCTCCCAACTCCTGTGCCTTGTTTCTCAAGTCCTCCAGCGTATTGGAGCTCGAGCTGTCGGTACCGCTTTGGCCGTCGGGCGAGTTGCCCGAGCTATTCTTGTGCGTGAGTTGAATTTCGAGGTTGCCGCTGTCGTTATAGTAAGCAGAAGTAACGACCCAGTTGGCATCGATGACGGGCGTTGAGCCATCATCAGTCAGGACCACGGCATTCGAAAGATTGGCGCCGCGCGACTTGAGAAGTTTCTTGGCGTTGGACCAGTACTGCCCCGGGATATCGCTCAGATCGACGGTGCTAGACGAGGCGGACTCGGTTTGCTCGGCAGCGGTATCAGCCGTTGAACTCCCTCGCTTGTTGAGCATGCCCGACACAATGGCAAACACAACCGACAGCGCAAAGAAGATCGCCAGCACGATGAGGATCTTCTTGATCACGCTCGACGAACGCGACGGCTTCTTCTCCTCGTCCTCGCCATATTGCGGAATCGACTTGGGGTACTCGCGATACGGCTCGCGCGACTCGTAGCGAGGCTGCGCCGTGCGAGGCATATACGTCGTCTGCTGAGGCTGCGGAATGGGATTCTGCGGCAGGTCATCATAGGGATTCGGTGTCGAGGCGGCATAAGAATCCTGCGGCGCATAATCAAACGGGTCCGGAGCTGCGTTGCCATAGGGGCCTTGCGAAGATGCAGCATAAGAATCCTGCGCCGTGTCGCCATAGCCCATAACCCGGGTGGGCTCGGCAGAAGGCTGCGTCGCGGCGGGGTCGGTATAACCGCGGTTGGGAACAACGCGGGTCGCATCGGCGCTATCGCCAGCCTGCGCGGAACCGTAGCCGCCCATCACGGTTGTCTTGTCCTGATCCATGCAACGATTCCTTTCCGTCGCGCGTGAGCATCAAGTTATCCATGCATTCTACCCGCGCAAAAGCCTATGATGGGCAGAGCCCGTCGGTATCTACAAGACATGCGCGGGCCTAAGGATAAAAAAACCCCGCCGGGCCTTGGTAGGCACGGCGGGGCGGGCTAGCAGCTATGGACAGCAGGCTTAGAACAGGCCGGTGATGTTGCCGTCGTTGTCGACGTCGATGTTCTCGGCCGCGGGGACCTTGGGCAGGCCCGGCATGGTCAGAACACTGCCAGTCAGTGCGACCACAAAGTGGGCACCGGCGGAAACCTTGAGCTCGCGCACCGTGATGCGGAAGTTCTCGGGAGCGCCCAGGGCCTTGGCGTTGTCGCTAAAGCTGTACTGCGTCTTGGCCACGCACACCGGCAGGTTGCCAAAGCCGTTCTCGCGCAGCTCGGCGAGCTGGCGCTTGGCGGCCGGCGTAAAGTCGACGCCGTCGGCGCGGTAGACCTTGGTGGCAATGGCCTCAAGAGCGTCGGCCACATCGGCGCCGTCCTCATAGGCAAACTTGAGCTCGCTCGGCTGCTCAATCAGACGCATGACCTCATCGGCAAGCTCGAGCGCGCCCTCGCCGCCCTTGGCCCAGACCTCGGAAAGCTTAACGTTGACGCCGAGCTTCTGACACTCGGACTCGATGAGCGCAAGCTCGGCCTCGGTGTCCGTCGGGAAGCGGTTGATGGCGACTACGCAGGGCAGACCATAAACGTTCTGGATGTTGTCGACGTGACGCAGCAGGTTGGGCATGCCGGCCTTGAGTGCCTCGAGGTTCTCCTCGTTGAGGTCGGCCTTGGCGACGCCACCGTTGTACTTCAGCGCACGAGCGGTCGCGACGACCACGACGGCGCTGGGGCGAACGCCCGTCATGCGGCACTTGATGTCGAGGAACTTCTCGGCACCCAGATCAGCACCGAAGCCGGCCTCGGTAATGGCGACATCGCCAAAGCGCATCGCCATACGCGTGGCCATGATGGAGTTGCAGCCGTGGGCAATATTGGCGAAGGGACCGCCGTGGACAAACGCGGGCGTACCCTCGAGCGTCTGCACCAGATTGGGCTTGAGCGCATCCTTAAGCAGGGCCGCCATGGCACCCTGAGCCTTAAGGTCACGGGCGCGAACGGGCTCGCCGGCATAGCTGTAGCCGACAACAATCTCGCCCAGGCGCTCCTTGAGGTCGTTAATGCTCGTAGACAGGCACAGGATTGCCATGACCTCGGAGGCGACGGTGATATCGAAGCCGTCCTCGCGCGGCACGCCCTGGGCCTTACCGCCAATACCGTCGATGACGTGGCGCAGCTGACGGTCGTTCATATCGACGACGCGCTTCCAAGTGATGCGTTTAACGTCGATACCGAGCTGGTTGCCCTGCTGGATGTGGTTATCAAGCATGGCGGCCAGCAGGTTGTTGGCAGTACCGATGGCATGGAAGTCGCCGGTAAAGTGCAGGTTGATATCCTCCATGGGGATGACCTGAGCCCAGCCGCCGCCGGCAGCGCCGCCCTTAACGCCAAAGACGGGGCCGAGCGAAGGCTCGCGCAGGGCCACGGCACTCTTGACGCCGCGTCGGCGCAAGCCATCGGCCAGACCGATGGTCGTGGTGGTCTTACCCTCGCCCGCAGGCGTTGGGTTGATAGCGGTCACGAGGACGAGCTTGGCCTGGTGATCAGTCGGCTCGTTGAGCAGTGAATAGTCGACCTTAGCCTTGTCGAAGCCGTACGGAATCAGGTGCTTAACGTCGACGCCGGCGTTCTTGGCCACCTCGGTAATAGGCAGCGGCGTGACAGAACGTGCGATTTCGATGTCAGTAGGCATGGGCGGTCCTTTCGTTACCGAATGAGAAAAAGACCAATTCAGCATAGCACGGGCGCGCAATAGTAAAACACCCGTAACCGATGAATGGCGATATGTTTATCCAATGCTCAGCGATAGCTTAACAGCCCGCCAAAACAAAGCGCCCTAAATGGTAGGTTCAATCCCCAAGTGCTCAAAGGTGCGAAGCGTTGCCTGGCGGCCCTGGGGCGTGCGAATCATCAAGCCGCACTGCAGCAGATAGGGCTCATAGACATCCTCGAGCGTTCCCGGGTCCTCGCCCACCGCGCTGGCAAGCGTTGTCAGGCCCACGGCACGTCCGGAGAACGTCTTAGCGAGTGTCTCCAAAATGCGAATATCCATCCAGTCCAGACCAAGCTCATCGATCTCGAAGAACTCGAGCGCCTGGCGGCAGATATCGAGCTCGATAGGGCCGTTGCCGCGCACCTGTGCGTAATCGCGCACGCGCTTGAGCAGGCGGTTGGCAAGACGTGGCGTGCCGCGCGAACGCGAGCCGATCTCGAGCGCACTGGGGTGGTCGATCGTCACGCCCAGGATGGACGCCGAGCGCGTCACAATCTGCGCGAGTTCTTCGACCGTGTAGTAATCCAGGCGATATGAAATGCCAAAGCGGTCGCGCAGCGGGCCAGTCAACATACCCGAGCGGGTCGTTGCCGCCACCAGCGTAAACTTGGGGATATCCAGGCGAATCGATCGTGCGGCCGGGCCTTTACCGATCACGATATCGAGCGCAAAGTCCTCCATCGCGGGGTACAGGACCTCCTCGACCGAACGGTTGAGGCGGTGGATCTCGTCAATAAACAGCACATCGCCCGGCTGCAAGTTAGTAAGGATGGCCGCCAGGTCGCCCGTACGCGCGATGGCGGGGCCACTCGTGGTCTTGATCTGAGCGCCCAGCTCGTTGGCGATAACGGTGGCCAGCGTGGTCTTGCCCAGGCCCGGAGGACCCGAGAAAATCACGTGGTCGAGCGTCTCCCCACGGCTCTGCGCCGCTTCGATCAACACGCGCAGGCTCTGCTTGATGTGCTCCTGGCCGCAGTAATCGTCCAAGCGCTGGGGGCGCAAAGTGCGGTCGACATCGAGGTCCTCGGCCGTCAGCTCCGAGCCCACCATGCGCTCGCCGTGCGCCATGGATGCCGCCGGCGAGTTGCCGGGCGTCGCCCACAGGTCCTGAGAGTCATCGGCTTCCCACATCACGCATCCATTCCGAGTCGCTTAAGCGCCGCGCCGAGCAGATCCTCGACACGCATATCCTGCCCATCATACCCGCTCAGAGCGACATCGGTCTCCTGCGGGCTAAAGCCCATGGAAAGGAGCGCCGCACGGGCGTCATCGATCGCCGAGGGAGCGGCAGCGGGCACGGGCATCGCAACCTGTCCGGGAATCGCGTCGACCGGCACAAAGCCCTTATCCTTGGCAAAGGTGCTCTTGAGCTCCAGGATCAGACGTTGAGCTGTCTTTTTGCCCACACCGGGCACCTTGGCCATACCTTTGTCGTCCTCGGCCATCACCAGCGAATACAGCTGCCCCACGGTATAGGTGGAAAGAACGGCGAGCGCCAAGCGCGGGCCAACGCCCGAGACGGACACGAGCCGATCGAACATCGTGCGCTCATCCTTTGAGGAAAAACCGAAAAGTGTCATGGCGTCCTCGCGCACCTGCATACGCGTGTAGAGGCGGACCTCGCCGCCGGGCGTCGGCAACGTGGCCGCAGTGCTGCCCGAAATGCCGAGCTCAAAGCCAACGCCCGACACATCGACGACAGCAGAGCTCATCGTGGCCTCGACAAGCGTTCCGTGGAGCTGGGAGATCATCAGTATCCGGTTCCTCTCTGTTGATAGAACTCGCCGCCGGTAAGCGCCCGGGTACGGCTGAGGTTAACGTGGCAGATGGCGCAGGCCAGGGCATCGGCGGCATGGTCGGGATGCGGGTCGTGATCGAGCTGCGTGAGCGTGCGTACCATGTAGGCGACCTGCCGCTTATCTGCGGCACCGGTACCCACCACAGCCTGCTTAATCTGCATAGGCGTGTATTCGCCAATCTCGAGCGCGCACTCCGAAAGCGCCACGAGCGCGGCACCGCGGGCATGCGCCGTGGGGATGGCCGAGCGAACGTTGGCGCCAAAGTAGATACTCTCGATAGCAGCGGTATCGGGTCGATAACGCTCGACGACACCCTTAAGGTCATGGGCGATATGCGACAGGCGCACCGCGAGCGGACTTCCGGCACTGGTCTCGATGCAGCCATAGGCACGGCAGCGAACCTCGCCACGCCGCTCCTCGATAATCCCCCAACCCGTATGAGCCAAACCGGGGTCGATACCCAAGATAACCAAGCCAGCCTCCCCTCGCCACAAGCACAGCGCAAGACAAGGCCCCGCGCATCATTCACGAACGTCTGTTCTAGAATAACACAACGGGGCCAAAGTGCTTAAAGCAAGATAGATTCGGCAGAAGCAATGTGTGTAAGAGAATCTCTCCCGCAATGTTTCCGTCTGCCCTAGTTCTGGCTAAAGAACGGGAACTGCCTCGGATCCACCGGCGGATGCGGCATCGGCGTGCCCTGGTGCCCACCCTGCGGGCCACCCTGGCCGCCCATCATCTTATCGATGGCGTCCTGAACCTCGCCCTCGAACTTTTTCATTCCCTCGTGTAAACGACGCTGACCGTCTTCAGAGCGCAACTCCTCCATTTGTTCGGGCGAAATACCCAGTAGCTCGCCCAGCACGCCCATCATCTCGTTTCGCACGCGCTCACTAGTATCCTCGTCAGCAAAACGGCGCACCTCGGCGCGCGCCAGCGAATCGACCGTCATACGCTCCTTGCCGTTAAGCCCCAGGTCGGACCACGCGAGCATGTACGGCCAGGAGCGCTCGGCAAACGAACGGGACGAAACGATCGGCGCCGTCGGCAACATGCGGCGGGCAGCCTCACCCTGTCGAACGAGCATCAGCAGCAGCGAGCAGGCCTCAGGCTTGCCAGCGGCCATCGGGATGTCGTCGAAAGATCGATTGCGGTCCACGTGCGCCTCAAGCGCGCCATCGATCTCACCCGGCTCGACCCCGCCGAGCAGCTGTGCCGCGCGGTCGAGCATATCGACCGGACCGTCGAGCGTCGAGAGCGCCTGCGCCAGCACTCGCTCCATACAATCTTCCACCGCGTTGAGCGTCACGAGCTCTTGGGGCACCACGGCAGACGTGCGGTTGCGCACGCGCGCCACAAACTCAAGCGTCGACAGGTACACATCGCCAAAGGGCGCATAATCGCCCTGGTAGCCGCCGCAAAGCGCCGGCGCCGCCAGTGCGTACTCGGTTTTGGACAGCGGGCTCAGCGCCATCGCACCCAACTCGAGCGCCGTGTCCTCCAGCATGAGGCCCAGCGTGCGAGAGCGCAGGCGCTCGGCGTCGCCCGCCGACACATCGCGGTCGAGCACGCGCGCGGCATCCGGCGCATCGCGCTCAACCGTGCGAATATGCAGGCGCTCGGCAATGGCGCGAACGGCGGCACAGCGAGCAGCCTCGGCCTCCTCCTGCGCCGGCGTAAAGATGCGGTTGCGCCCCAGCACCAGGCCAATCACATTACGTGGGCCCAGAGCGTCGACGGCCAGCGCCGCCAGCAGGGACGACGGCAAGTCGCCCTCGAGTGCCACCACGGCGCGCGACGCACCGTGGGCCCGGGCGTTGTCGCGCACGGCGAGCACCAGCGCCTGCCACAGCCACTCCTCGGAACGGAACTCGGGCAGTTCGTGATCTTCCAGGGCATCGAGCATCACGCCGCGCTGAATCTCCTGAACCAGCAGGCTCTCCTCAAAACACGGCGCTTGGGCCACCACGCGACCGCAGTCGTCGAGCACAAACGAACCGCCGGTATACACCGACTCGTCATAGGCACCGACCGGCGCCATACAGGCAAACCACACACTGCGCTTGGATGCGATCTTGCGGTAGGCGCCGCTGCGAACGGCGGCAATGGCGGCAGTCTCGCGGTCGGTCATGTCAAACGCATTGAATTGGAAATACGCAATGAGGTCAACACCGGTCGGCAACATCTCGAGTTCGCGGTCCAAGTCAAAAATCACGGCGATGCGCACGCCGTCCACGTCGAACACCGGCGGCGCCCAACGCGTGTCGTTGTTCTCGCCACGCTGCAGGGCAATGCTCGAACGCGCCGGCACCACATGACCGTCCTTGAGCATCATGTAGTCGAGCAGCGGCTGGCCCTCAAACGAAACCGCCGCGGGCACGATGCAGATCATGTCAAGCTCCTGGATACGCTCGGCGACACCAGTCAAGCCGGCAAGCATGTCGTGCTCAAAGTCGGCAGTGCCCACCAGGCCCCCGGGCATGGCGCCCATAAAGAGCGGAGCCGGAACGCACAGCACGCGCGCCCCGCGCTCGTGGGCCAGACGAGCCTGGTCCTCGATGCGGCCGCAAATGCCCTCAATATCACCCAGGCGCATATCGATCTGTGCAAGCGCGAGCTTCATGGCTCAGCCCTTTCCGTCGTAAACCATCGTTGTCGTAGTAAAAGCGCCGGCCGCATAATGCAGCCGGCGCTCGCATGTGCATATGCTAGCTATGATACCCCGAGCGGGGGCGCGCTCCTAGAACGTCGCGGACCACAGCCCGTGCAGGTTGCAATAGGCATAGACGGTACCGGTCTTGGAGCCGCCCGCGAAAAACGTCGCGGGCTTCATGCCGGGCTCAAGGTAATGGACCTCTAAGCGGCCCTCGGCCTCAAGGGCGATCCACTCAATATAGTGCTCGGGCAGGCTGGGGTGCTCGACCGAGCCAACGCGTGCGCGAATCACGTGACCGTCGCGCTCGGTCTCGACAACAGGCACGTGCTTCTCGTGCGCCGCGTCCTCAGTGTTTGCGGTCAGTTCCGTGCAACCGGCAGGGGTTGCAACGTCGTTGCCAAGGGCGGCAATGAGCTTACCGTCGGGGTCCTTAAAGAATTTCGCCATGATGTTCTCCTTTGCTGACGTGCCAATGTTCTTGATGGTTCTTATGCCCAAAGGCAGACAAACCATCCACGGCATTGCAAATGAACACATAACGGGCGGGGACGATGGGGCAGCGTGCGCTATCCGCCCTGGCGGCCCCACCCGAGCGGGTTAGCGCCCGTCGCCGCCCAGCAGCGCCAGAACATCTTCGCGGGTAAACAGCGCCGACGAGATGCCGTCGCCGCCGAGCACGCTGTTGACCAGGTCGCGCTTGGACTCCTGCATCTGCATGATGCGCTCCTCGATCGTGTCCTTGGCGATGAGCTTGTACACGGTCACGGTATGTTGCTGGCCAATACGATGCGCGCGGTCGGTCGCTTGGTCCTGCGCCGCCACGTTCCACCACGGGTCGTAGTGGATGACCACGTCGGCCGCCGTCAGGTTAAGGCCCACGCCGCCCGCCTTGAGCGAAATCAAAAAGACCGGGACCTCGCCCGCTTGGAACTGCGCGACCATCTTGGCGCGGCTCTCCTTAGACGAAGCGCCCGTGAGCTTAAGGAAGGCGATGTCCTCCTTGGCCAAGCGCTTACCGATGATATCGAGCATACCCGTAAACTGGCTGAACAACAGGATGCGATGCCCGCCGTCGAGTGCGCCGTGCACGAGCTCCATACACGTATCGAGCTTTGCGCTCCCCGCCTTGTAATCCTCGTAGTGTAGACGTGGGTCGCAGCAGATCTGGCGCAGCTTGGTGAGCTCGGCGAGCACCTTGAGCTTGTCCTTCTTAAACTCCCCAGCCTCGCGGTGCTGCACCTGCTGGGCGATGCGGTCCTGGTTGGCCAGGTAGAGCTTGCGTTGTTCGCCGGTAAGCTGTGCCATGACGGTGTCCTCGATCTTCTCGGGCAGGTCGGCCACCACGTCTTCCTTAACACGGCGCAGCACAAACGGCGACACGAGCGCCTGCAGGCGAGCGGCGCTATCGCCCTCGGCATGCTCGACGGGGCTCTCAAAGCGCTTGGCAAACGACTCGCGCGTCCCCAAAAGGCCCGGCATCAAAAAGTCGAAGATGCTCCAGAGCTCGGACAGGCGGTTTTCGATGGGCGTGCCCGTCAGGGCAAAGCGCACGCCGGCAGGCAGGCGCTTGGCAGCGCGCGCCACCTGCGTGAGCGGATTTTTAATGTACTGTGCCTCATCGAGCACCACGCGGGCAAAATCCTGCTCGACGTACTCGTCGATATCGCGCCGCATAAGGTCATACGACGTTACGACCACGTTATGCTCGGCCACGCCGGCAATCTGTACACGACGTTGAGCCTTGGCGCCCACAATGGCGCACACATCGAGCGACGGGGCAAAGCGCTCCAGCTCGGCAGTCCAGTTGTACACGAGTGAGGCCGGGCATACCACGAGCGTGGGCTTGGTGTCCCCCGCCTCCACGCGCGCCAGGATATGCGCGATCATCTGGAGCGTTTTGCCCAGGCCCATGTCGTCGGCCAAGATGCCGCCAAGGCCCAGGTGTTCGAGCGAGCCGAGCCACTGGTATCCGTCGACCTGGTAGCCGCGCATCGTTGCCTTGAGCGATGCCGGCACCGTAAAATCCATCTTGCCGAGCGTGTCCAGGCGCTCGACGGTGCGGCGGAACGCAGCGTCGCGATCGGCCTCGAGCGCCGGCGTGCGTGCGAGCATGCTATCGACAAAAAGGGTACTCGACGCGGGAAGCGACACGCCGTCGAGCAGGTCGACGGCATCGACGCCTAGGTCCTCGGCAAGACCAAACGCGGCACGCGCTCCCTCATCCAGGCGCACGATGTCGCCGGACGTCAGGCGCGCGAACGTCTGGTGGCGCTTGTACGAGTCCAGATAGATGGCAAGATCTGCCGCCGAAAGGCCGCTCGCGCCCAGTTCGACATCGAGCAGGTTACTCTTGACGGTCGCGCGCACCGAGAGCTTGGGCGCAGGGCGGACCGAAATCTGGCGCAGACGGTCGCTGAGCATGACCTCGCCCAGCTCGGACAGGGCAGACAGGCCCTCGGTCAGCAAGTGGAACAGGCTCTCGTCATCGCGCTCCTCAAACGCCAGGCCGCCCTCGTAGAAATCGAAGTACATGGCAGCCGTGTCCATAACGCGAAACTCCGCCAGCGTATCGCGGGGCGGAACGCCGGGGCGTTGCTCTTCGAAAGGACTGCCCGGAGCACCAAGACTAAAGAGATCAGCCGACCAATCGCCGTAGGTAACCGTAATTTTGCAGGTCACAAGACCATCGTCGACGCCGATTGCCATGGCAAAGCTCGCCTCGGGTGCCACAGTATCGAGCGCGGCGGGCGCGGTGAGGTCGGTATAGTCGCGCAAAATGGGCAGCGCCATACGGCAGAACTCACCCACCTGCTCGGCGGCAATATGGGCGGGCGTGCGGCACGGCAGCAAGCGCGACAAAAAAGGTGCGGCATGCTGAGCAAATGCAGCGTCGGTACGGCGCGCGCGGCGCGTGTCAACCAAGTAGGCGGCATCGCCCGACGCAAAGCAGTACATATCGGCGGGCAGGCGCAGGTCATAGCTACCACCAGCCGCCGGCGCGATTTTGGCGGCAAGAAGTGGTGGGCGCTTAGCGGACGCCTCGTCCTCCCCTTGCGGAGACAGCTCAACCGCCACGTCGTAGGTGCGACGCGTCGTCGTCCCCCGCGACCAGGCGGGCTCAAAGGAGATGGTCTGGCCGCGCAGCAGGTCCAGCACATATACGATGCTATGCTCGGACAGCGGCAACTGACGCTCGGCAACAAAACCGCTGCGGGCAAAGTCGTACGACGCCGAACGCGAGCTTGTGATGTCATCGAGATAGGCAACTGTCGTCACAACAAGGTTGAGCAGCTTTGTCGATGTTTCGTCAAAGGCCTCAGGTGAATGGACAAACGTGAGCTTCTTGCCATAGGAGAACGTGCCGCCGCGCACGTAGGCATCGGCCATGCCGTCGATGTCCTTGACCACGTAGGAGACCGATCCACAGCGAATGCGGAACTCGAGCGCCCAGCTAAAGCGGTCAGCGAACAGCGGATTGTAGTACGGCACCAACGAGGGCTCCAACGCCGCTTTGGGGGCGTCGGGATCAACGGCACCGGCAAGTTTGCGGCGCATGCTCGCCAGCTCATCCATGCGCGCGTCCGAAAGATCGGAAAGCGCCGCCACAAGGCTCGGGCTCGTGGGGACGGGCGCCGGGAAGGGAAAGTTGGGGTTGACGGCCGGCGCGGCGGACGCGGCGCGCGCGGGCTGTTTCGGCTGCGCCGTAAACGTGCGAACCGGCGTGCGCAGCCCCTCAACAGGCTCAATGCCGCTGGTGTCCAGGTACGCCAGCGCTGTGGCGATGGCGTGCTTGCACATACCGGGATAGCGGTATGCGGCGGGGCAGTCGCAGTCGTAGTCGATAACCTCGTGCTCGTCCATATCGAGCGCCACGTGCGTCTTGTACAGGTCGCCGCGCGAGCCGCGCACCGAGCCCTCAACCGTCACGTTTTTGGAGAAGCGCGAGCCGCTGTCCTCAATCGACAGCACGGCGCCGTTGAGCATGAGCGAGCGGCCCTTCATAAAGGTGCCGCTCAACGCCGCCTCTTTGCGAAGCGCCTGCACAAACGTCCCCTGCGCCATCACTTCCTCCAATCTCACCCGGGGTAGCTTAGATAACCGTCACGCGACCCTGGTTACCCACAATCGCCTTTGCCTCGGCCAGCAGCGGAATCGAGCGCGCGTTGACCTTGGCCGGCACCTCGGCACGTAGCACGCGCCCGTCCACCTGCTCGATAAAGATCTCCACGCGGTCGCCGCCCGGGTTGGCGGTAAGCACCGTGGCAAGACGCGCCATATTGCCCTGGCTAAAGCGGCTGTTGGGCACCATGACCTCAAACACCTTGGGCTTGTTGTTCTCCTCGTTAAGCTCGAGCGGCACGATCTCCTGCGCGATAATCTGGTCGCCGCGGTCCGAGCGCTCGAGCTTGCCCTTAATGCGCACAAAGGCATCGGACAGCTGCGCGCCGGTCTCGGGATCGACCTCGCCGTACAGGTACCCCTCGGCCTCCTTGTAGGTCTTGGGGAACACGACGACGGTGGCCTCGCCTTCCATGTCCTCGAGCTGCACGATGCCCATGGGGTCACCGTTTTTGGTCACGCGCTTGGACACGCTCGAGACCATGCCGGCCCACCACAGCGCCTTGCCCTCGGGAATTTCCTGGTTGATGGTGCCGCCCGTAGGATTCTGAACTTCGTAGCCGGTGTCGATCTGCGAGAACGAGAAGTCACGCGCCTTGGCTAGTGCATACTCAAACGGGCGCAGCGGGTGGTCCGAGACATAGATGCCCAGAACCTCCTTCTCCTGACTCAACTTGAGGTGGCGGTCCCATTCCTGGCCATCCGGATCGGGCACGCTCACCTCAAAGCCCGAGCCCTCAACGTCGCCAAACATATCGAAGAACGACGTCTGGCCGCTCGCGCGATCCTTCTGGCGCTTTACCGCGGCATCGATGATGTTCTCGGGGTTGTTCTTGTCCACAAAGTGCATCATCTGGCGACGCGGATACCCCGTGGAGTCGAAGGCGCCTGCCTTGATGAGCGATTCGATCACGCGGCGGTTGGCCTGGCTCGAGTCCACGCGCTCGACAAAGTCGTGCAGCGTCTTAAACGGGCCGCCCGCCTCGCGCTCGGCGATAATCGCCTGCGCCACGCCGGTGCCCACGCCGCGGATGCCGGCCAGACCAAAGCGCACGCCCTCCTTGGTAGCCGTGAACTCGGTACCGGACTCGTTGACATCTGGCGACAGCACGGGGATGCCGTCGTGACGGCATGCCGAGACGTAGTGCACGATCTTGTCGGTCTTGCCCGTATAGGACGTCAGAACGGCCGCCATGTACTCGTGCGGATAGTGCGCCTTGAGCCACGCCGTCTGCATAACCAGAATGGCGTAGCCGGCGGAGTGCGACTTGTTGAAGGCGTAGGACGCGAACTCGAGAACATCGTCCCAAATCTTCTGGGCGACCTCGCGCGTATAGTTGTTCTTGATGGCGCCGTTCATCCAGTGGTCGTAGGTGGTCTCGTCGGAGCCATCCTCCCAGTGGAGCACCGTCGACGTGAGCAGCTTGATTTTCTTCTTAGCCACGGGCTTACGGATACGCGAGTCCGATTCGCCCTTGGAGAAGCCGCACATCTCGACGGAGATGAGCATAACCTGCTCCTGGTAGACCATGGTGCCGTAGGTTTCGCCCAGGATGTCGTCCAGGCGGTCGTCGTAGGAGACCGCCGGCTCCTTGCCGTTCATACGGTTGATGTAGGACGAAACCATGCCGGCGCCCAGCGGGCCCGGGCGGTACAGGGCGATCAATGCTACGACGTGCTTGTACTCGGTGGGCTTCATGTTCTTGATCGTGGCCGTCATGCCTGCGGACTCGACCTGGAAGACGCCGGCGGTGTGGCCGGAACCCATGAGCTTAAAGATCTCGGGGTCGTCAAAAGGAATCTCTTCCTCTTTGATGTCGATGCCGAAGTTCTTTTTGATGTTTGCCTTGGCCTTGGAGATAACCGTCAGCGTGCGCAGGCCCAAGAAGTCCATCTTGAGCAGGCCCATGTCGGCAACGGTATGACCTTCGTACTGGGTAATCTCGACGCCGCCCTTGGTGTCGAGCTTGGTGGGCACGTGCTCGTTGACGGGGTCGCGGCAGATCAGAACGGCGCACGCGTGCACACCCTCGCCACGGGTAAGGCCCTCAATCGAGAGCGCCGTGTCGATGATGCGGCGGGCGTCGTCGTCCTTTTTATAGGCCTCGGCAAAATCGGGGTTAAACAGATCCTCTTTGCCGGGTTGCTTTTCGAGCACCTGCTTGAGCTTGACCTTGGGGTCGCTCGAGACCATCTTGGACAGACGCTGGCCCATGTAGACCGGGTAGTCCAGGACGCGCGCAGCGTCGTTGATGGCCTGCTTGGCCTTAATGGTCGAGTAGGTGATGACGTGGGTGACCTTCTCGGGGCCGTAGAGCTGGCGAACGTGCTCCACGACCTCGAGGCGCCGCTCATCGTCGAAGTCCATATCGATATCGGGCATCTCGGTACGCTGCGGGGACAGGAACCTCTCGAACATCAGACCGTTCTCGAGCGGGTCGAACGCGGTGATGTTCATGGCGTAGGCGACGATAGCGCCGGCGGCCGAGCCACGGCCGGGGCCGACGCCGATGCCGTTGTCCTTGGCCCATTGCACGTACTCGGCAACAATCAAGAAGTAGGCGGCAAAGCCCTTGTCGCAGATGACTTTGTATTCGTACTCAAAGCGCTCTTTGATGTTGACGCCACCAATCTCGCGCGTGGCCCAGTCGTCGCCGTAGTGCTGGCGCAGGCCCTTCTCGCACTCGCGGCGGAACTGGCTCTCGTGCGTCTCGCCGGGATCGAGCAGCGGGAAGCGCGGCAGGATGATGGAGTCCCAGTCCAGCTCAACGTAGCACTTGTCGGCGATCTCGAGCGTGTTGTCGCAGGCCTCGGGGCAATACGGGAACATCGCCCGCATCTCCTCCTCGGTCTTCATGTAAAACTCCGAGCCAGTCATGCGCATGCGGTTAGGGTCGTCGACCTTGGCGTTCATGCCAATGCACATGATGACGTCCTGCACGGGCGCGTCCTCGCGGCGCAGGTAGTGGAAGTCGTTGGTGGCGATGACCTTGACGCCCACCTGCTTGGCGATATCGATGAGCGTACGGTCCATCTGCTCGTCGGTCAGACCATTGTCGGTAGTGATGCCGTGTTCCTGGATCTCGATGTAAAAGTCGCCGGGTTCGAAGGTATCGCGGAAGGTCTCGGCCCACTTGATGGCGCCCTCCATGTCACCGCGGTCGATGTATTTGGGGATGATGCCCGCGATGCAGGCGCTCGTGCAGATCATGCCCTTGGCGTGGCGGCGCAGGTTGTCGAGCGTCACGCGCGGCTTATAGTAAAAGCCCTGCACGGCGGCCTCGGAGACCGTCTGCATCAGGTTGACGTATCCCTCCTGGTCCTTGGCCAGAAGGATCATGTGGTAGAGCTCGGGCTTATGGTCGCGGGCAAGCGTCTCGTCCGGCGTAAAGTAGACCTCGCAGCCAAAGATGGGCTTGATGACCAGAGGCGGCTTGAGCTCGTCGATGTTGCCCTTCTCGTCCCACATGGCCATGTCCTTCACATACTGGGCATGCTCGCGCGGGCTGGACTCGGGATCGGGCTCCACCAGCTCGTCGCGGCGGTCCTTTTCCAAGAAGGCCTTGTCGTGGCTCCAGGTTTTGTACTCGGGCGTGTTGTGGTTGACGGCGTCGCAGGCCAGCGCCAGGTCGGGTACGCCATACATGTAGCCGTGGTCGGTAATGGCCACGGCGGGCATGCCCAGCTCAACGGCACGATTGACCATATCCTGGATACGGGTTGCGCCGTCGAGCATGGAGAAAACAGTGTGATTGTGCAGATGGACGAATGCCATGTGATGAGCTCCGATGCGGGTTCGTGTTCTGACTGAACGATTTTACCCCACGGCACGGACAGCGCCCGAACCTAGCCAAACCAACACGGGTAGTCAATTTGGGACCTTCAAAAAGGGGAATGAGGGCATCCAGATATATCGAGTATTACTGGAACCCCGGCGATGCGCGGAATGATTTGTGACGAATAGTCATGTCCATCAAGAAGGCTCGACGCTTCGGATAGCTCGTCAATCGATATATCAATTCTTGGAGACCTGTATTCCAACCATTTTTAATGAAACAACGGCGGTAATTGCTATCGCGATTGCACCAATAATACCGAGCGCTATCTGAATGGGATATAACCCCAACACATGTCCAAATATGGAGAAAAACACTGCAGAAAAGAGAGCCCTTACCAGAGACGCGACGGAAAGGATCGTCGCGCGGAGATCGTCCGCTATCGCGTCTTGGATTAAGTTTTCCGAAGTGATGTACACCACTTCTGGGAGAAAACAAAGCACCATGCTAAGGCCAAACAAACACAGCGGATTTGAAGCGAACCACGGAAGAATCATGAAAAGGCCAGCCTCGATTAGCATCGAGCCGAGCATGGTATTTCTTTTCCCGAAACGCAATGAGAAGAAATCTGCTGCAATGTAGGCCGTCGCATTTACTGCATAGGATGCACCGAAAAAGATTCCTATTATGGAGACGGGAGCATCAAATGCGTCGAATACCAACTGATTCAAGTTGTAATAACTCCCATAGAATCCATCGAGCATGCTTGTGCCGATTAGAAGAAGCAATACCGCAAAAGCGGATTCTCCAACACGCCAGGTTTCGCGTCTGAACATCTTGGCCGCGTCAAACCTTCCCTTTTCAGAGCTTTCAGAACGGGTCGCTTCCGTCCTCTCAATGGGATACAGAAGGAAAAGCTGCAGGAGATAGAAAACGGAGACACATACGTAGAGGGCGCTCCAAGATACTTGGGCAATGAAAGATCCGAGCACAATCGCCATTCCCGTAGCGATTGATTGCGCGGCAAGCAGCCGAGCGTTGATGGTGAGGAAACGCTCTCCTTGACCGGCATTCCGGGCAATTTCATATAAAAGTGCTTGTTCGGATCCCGATTGAAGGGAGTAGGCGAGTGCCTCAACAAGGGAAAGCACGACAAGAAAGGGACCTGAGAGCAACAGCATGCCAGCCGTATGGAAGAAAAGCAGCAGCACGCCCACTTGAATCGAAAACTTCTTTCCAAAGAAATCGCCTATCAGCCCTGTTGGCAGCTCGAGGACGACCGTTGTAATGTTAAACAGGGCTTGATAAAGCGCGATTTCCGTGACAGACATTCCTTTCTCCGCAAGGAAAAGTAGAAACACTCCCCGATTTAAAACAAATCCCGCGAGAACGAAAAAGGCGGAATAGATGTGCAGTTGCGTAGCGGCATTCTTATTCATTTGGCACTTCCATCAACTACTTTTGTCGGGCCGCTCGCTACTGACTCGAAGCCTGAAGTGTTCACAGTTTCCGATGAAGAGCTACCTTGCCTTTTTGCGGCCTGGGCACGCTTCTCGTACTTATTGCCGTTGAGCCTGTTGCGGCTGGAGCGCTTGCCCGTGGCGTTTTCGATATCCTGCATGATGGACCCCGCTAGGGCGTCAAAAAGCTCCTCCGGCGTCACCCCAAGCGTTTTGGTGAGCTGCATATGGCTCCTTATTCGTTTGAACCGTTCGAGCTATTGTACCGTCCCAGGCTCTCCCATGCGTTGCGGTGCTATTTGGACGATTGAGGGCTTTATCCGGGGCGGCCGCGTGGGTTTGCCCAAAGTAGCTAAAAAAGCCCCGTCCCAAAAAGACTGCGGTGGAATCGATAGGGATTCCACCGCAGGTTGTTGAGGGCTAAAGGTTGTAGGTGACCACTTGGGGCTCGCAGGGGTTGGCGGGGTCGACCTGCTCCGCGCGGACGAACTTGACGGTCACGGCCTCAAAGCCCGCCTTGTGCAGAACATCGGCGTAGACGCGCGCCTGCAGGGCGTGCTTCTCCCGCAGCTGTTCCGGCGTCTCGTCCGGTGTGCCGCCCGTCTTGTAGTCGATGACCAGCGCGCGTGACGAATCCGCCGGGTTCGTCGCCAAGGCGTCGATGGCGCCCTCGGCATATGCACCGTAGCGGGCGATGTCCTCGTCCTCGCAGCCCAGCGAGAAGAACGGCACCTCGGCACGGATGCACGGCCAGGCAAGCAGCTCGGCACGGACCGCCGACTTGAGCCAGCGGTCCAGGGCAACGTCGAAGCGTTCGCGCTGCTCCGGCGTCAGGCACCACAGGCGCGCCAGCGCATCGGCACGCTCAGCGGGCAGCGCATCGGCACCCATCTCGATCAGCCACTGGCAGGCGGCATGGAACGCCGAGCCCAGCGCCATGGGGTTGCCGGCGGGCTCAACGGCGGCCACGCCTGCATCCGTCATCTCGGAACCATCCGACTCCGCATCATCGCCGGCCTCGTCCATGGGCGTGTGTGCCTCGGCGGCACGGTCCTCGGACTCGGCATGCAGCGCCGCGGCAATTGACGAGTAGCTGTACGAATCGCGCGCCGGATACGGGCAGGCGCCCATGCGCACGCCCACCGTCTGGGGATACACGAGCTCAAACGCATCGGGCTCGGGGTCGGCAGGGCCGGGAACGGCGGCGCGGGCATCCGCACCGGCGCCCTCCGGCTCCGCATCGCCGCGGACAAGCCTGCCCTCGGCATCCAGCGAAGCGTTGGCCTCAAACGCCTGCTCGCCAAAGGTAAAGTCCGAAAGCGAAATGAGCTCGTAGTCGCCCGGCTTGGAGTTGTCGAACACCAGGCGGTCGGCATCGAGCTGCGGCATGTCCAGAGCGTCGGTAGGCAGAATACGACGCAGCACGTCATAGGTCAGATCGGTCTCGACGTCGAAGGTCGGCGCCGTCACCTTGCCGCGGCTCACGCCGGCATCCATCGCCAGAATGACCAGCTCTCGCGCACGCGTCATGGCGACATAGAGCAAGCGAGCCCGCTCCTCGAGCGAAAGCTGCAGGTCGTCGTTACGCAGGCGGGCAAATGCCTCGGCGGGAGAGCCCGTCGCACAGACGTCCTCCATGAGCTCTGGCGGCAGCCACAGCGACATGCCCTTGCCCTTAAACGCGTGCTCAAACTGCTTTTTGACGTCATCGCCCTTCACGAACGTGCCGTCCGCGAGTTTAACGCCGTCGAAGCGTGCCGGCAGCGCCACGACCTGCGCTCCGCCCTCGACACGCCCCATCTGAGCCGCACCGGACGATTTGCGCACGCCAAAACACTCGGCAACCGCTACGACCGGATACTCCAGACCCTTGGACGCATGCACCGTCATGATGCGCACCGCGCCGTCGCCCTCCTCGTTGAGCGCGCCCGGGGCCTCCTTGCCCGCCAAGAAGCGGTCGAAGGCGAGCGCGATGGAGCGCGGAGAATTGCCGAGCTCGGCCTCTGCCTCGGCCACGGCGTCGAGCGCCTTGAGCACGTTGGCGGCGATGGCCTTGCCCTCGGGACCACGCTGCGCCAGACGCACAAACCAGCCGGAGGCGTTGACAGTATCGCGCGCGATGGCGGCGAACGAATCGCGCCCCACGCGACGAAGCGCATAGCGCAGCACCTCGCGGGCGCGCGTCAGCAGCGGCAGATCCCGCAGCCCCGGCACATCGCAATCGCTCATGATGCCCACGTCGATGTTGCGGCGCGAGGTCTCCCCCGTCTGGTCGTCCAGCTTGGTCGCCAGCGCCAGGAACTCCTGACCGCCGAGCGCAAACATCGGCGAGGCCAGCAGCGGCATAAGACCCTGCGCCGTATCGGCCGGGTTAGCAAGCGCGCACACCAGAGCACGCACCGTTTGGACCTCGGCAGCCTGGGCAAAGACCGAGCCGCCCGCGATGACGCAGTCGAGCCCCTGGTCGCGGAAGGCCTGCGCATAGACATCGGCGTTGGTCATGCGGCCCAGCAGCAGGACCATGCTGCCCTGGGGCTGGCCCGCTTTAACGAGTGCTTGGAATCGCTCCGCAATCGCACGAGCTTTCGCCTGCGTTCGCTCCTGCGTACTGTCACCGGCAACGAAGATCGCCTGGCGGCGCGATGCCTTCGCCTTGAGCTTGTCCTCGCGTTCGTCGCTCGGTTCAAGATCCAAGAACCCCTGCATCAAACCACCGGTGTCGCCGTCAAAGACGCGCGCCACATAGCGCAGCACCTCGTCGTGGCTGCGGAAGTTGCGTACAAGCTTGACGAGCTCGCCGGCGGGGGCATCGGACGTGGCGACCGTCTCGGACGCCGTCGTCGAACCCACCTTGCGCTCCTGGCGACGGAACACCTCGACCTCGGCACCACGGAAGCGGTAGATCGACTGCTGCGCATCGCCTACGGTGCACAGTGCGCGCTCCCCCGCGCCCGTCAGGTAACGGATCAAATCGACCTGCATCTGGTCGGTATCCTGGAACTCGTCGATCATGACCATCTTAAAGCGGCCCTCATAGGCCGCTCGAATAGCCGGATAGTCGCGCAGCGCCTCGTACGCCATACGCAGTAGGTCGTTGTTATCGAGCGCGGACTGGCCGGCCTTCAGCGCGCGATACTCAGCCTCCACAGCACGAGCAAGCCCCACCAGCGCATCGAGCGCCGGACCGCCGCAGGCAAGCACGATATTGATAAATGCATCGGCGGCCTCGGCCTTGAGCAGCTCCACCTGCTCCTTAGGAAACGCCTTGCTCGCCCGAGGCATGCTGCACGACATCATGAGTCGCGCCGCATCCTCCATGGTTTTGCCGCTCGCCTCAAACGCGTCGATGGCATCGAGTGCCACCTGCGCTTTCTCGGTCGCGGCCTTGCTTGCGCCCAGCGCCGCACGATAGGCATCGGCGAGTGCCGAGGTATCGGCCTGGCCGCGCGCCACGCACACGTCGTCCATACCGCCCGGCAGCTGGCTCGAGAGCTCCAGCAGCTCACGCACCAGGCCCTTGATGGTGGTGCCGGCGCCAAAGAGGCCACCCTCGCCTGCCATGGGATACCAGGCGTAGAGGCTTTTAAGCGAAGCGGCGAGCTCGGGGGCGGCATCGGGCGCCGTCGCTCGGGCCAGCACATGCTCAACAGCCTGATCCATAAGCTCATCGGTATCGGTAAGCACCGTGAACTCGGGATCGATGCCCAGCTCCAACGCATGCGCGCGCAGGATGCGCGAACACATGCCGTGAATGGTCGAGATCCACGCATCGTCGACGGTCAGGGCCTCCTCGTCCATACCCTCTTCGATAAGCGCGCGACGCACGCGGTCGCGAATCTCGGCCGCGGCATCTTTGGTAAAGGTAATGGCGAGCACCTGATCCAGATGCTCGACAAACGGACCGGATTCGGGCGAGAGCGCATAGACGATGCGGCGCGTGAGGGTAAAGGTCTTGCCCGAGCCGGCACCTGCCGAGACAAACAGCGGGCGGTCGAGCGTTTTGACGACTTGCAGTTGTTGCGGCATCAAAGTCGAAAGATCCATGGTCTACACGTCCCTCCTTACAAACGTTCCTTCGTGGTTATACGAGCAGCGCGCATGCGCGGCCTGCGTCGACGCCGGGTCGACGGCGGCAACGTTGCCTGCCTCGAGCTCGCGCAGGCGCTCGGCGATGCCGTCCTCCACGCGATCGAGCAGGGCGTCGAAGTCCATGCTGCCGCCCTCGCCGGGAAAGCCCTTCTTAAGCCCCGGGATGCGGCCGTCACCACGCTCCTCCTCGAGCAGCTCGGCACTCGCGGCGCCTCGCAGCGCCGGTTTGCCGCCCTTGGTCGAAAAATAGAGCGCCGCGCGGGTGTCCAGATCCAGCGCCCGGCGCATAGCCTGCGCATAGATAAGCGTCTGGGTATGGGGCGGCAGCCACCGCGGATCGTCGATGGGCGCCGTGCCTGATTCCTCGTCGCGCACCGTAGGGTCGGCGAGCTTAAACTCCTCAACGCCCGTGCGATGCTTGTAGTCGATTACCACGGCGCGATTCTCGGCGTCCACGTCCACGCGGTCGATGCGCCCGCCAAGCGGCCAGCCGGCATACTCGACCTGGAGCTCGTTGAACGCAAACTCCAGGTAGCGCGGCGCGAAGGGCGCGAGCGCCTCGGCTTCATAGGCAAGCACGCCCTCCAGCTGCGGCAAAATCTCGGCCACTTGGCGCTCCTCCACTGGAGAGAGCGGCACCAGCGGGCCCTCGGTACCGCGCTTGCCGGCGTGCTCGGCCAGGGTCTCGGCAAAGACCTCGTGCAGCAGCTCCTGAGCACGTGGCAGGTTCTCGGGCGTCACGCGCTCCATGCCCTCCTGGGGCAGACGGGCATGCAAGTGCTCCAGCACGTCATGGACAAAGTTGCCCTTCTCCATGTTGCCAAAGCCGGCGTCGATCGACTGGGGTTTGACGCGATACGAGACGAACCAGCACAGCGGGCAGGTCGAATAGGCCTCGATCTGCGAGGCAGACGTCAGGCGCGGCACCAGCGGCGCATCCTCGCCCTCGCCATCGCGACGGCGCAGGACCAGATACGGAATGGCTTCATCGCTCAGATGCTGAGGAGCTTCGCAGGTCACGCGCTCGCGCCTAAAACCTTCGCCTGCCGCGGGATCGAAGTCCCTTACGATATCGCCCTCACCCACGCACTTCGCCTTGTCGGCGCCAACGGCCTTAGCGTCGTCAGCGGCCTTGTCGGCGTCAGCGGCCTTAGCATCGTTAGCGGCCTCGGCATGCGCCCGCAACTCGGTCCACACGGCAGCCGGGTAGCACTCGCGCGCCTGGCGATCGTGCGTCACGCGGGCAAGCGCAACCGGACCGCGCGACGCTTGTATCGCGCGGCCAAAGCGTGCGCGCAGCAAGGCCGCAGGCTCAAGCGTCACGCCCTCGCGACCGAGGCTCGCCGTCAGCGTGGTCAGCGGCCCCTCTTCGTGTGAGAGCGGATAGCTGTCCAGATCGACATCGGCAAACAGCACGGCATCGTAGCTGCCGGGGCGCAGAGCCGCCGCATCGGCAAGCGAAGCAAAGCGAACCTGGGCGCGTGGCGCACGGTCAACCTCGTAGGTCTCGTAATCGTAGGCGGCGCTACGCTTGTCCACCTTGGTTCGAATGTCATCGAGCACGGGCACGGTCGCGGCCTGCGACACGTCGAGCGCACGGGCGCCATTCATAAGGATGTCGATGACGTGGCGCAGCAGGGCCACCTCCGCCTGGCGACGGGCCTGACCGTCGAGACCGCCAAGTGCGCGATCGGGCAGTGCCTCGGCAACGGCAAGCATGGCCTTGAGCGCCGTCACGGGTTTGTCGCGCCACAGCGCCTGGAACACGTCCGAGATCACGCACGGCACGTTCTTAAACCAGTTCTCGTCGCTCGCCGCTTTACGCGCGCCCCTCACCTGGCCCTGCACGCTCTGCAGCAGGCTCTTGACGCCCGCAGTGGTCTTGCTGCGCGACAGTCGCATATTCTTGTCGAACGTGCGCGCGCTGGCGGCGTCGGCACCCGAAAGCGGGCTGTAAATCCAGTCGGTAAGCTCCGGAGCGGGCCACCACTCAGTCTTAGAAGCTGCCCCTTCGTCGGCGGCCTTCATACGCTCGATCAGGTTGGCGAGCGCCGTGAACTGCCTGCCCGCAATGGATTGGGAAAACGCCGTGAACTCGGCCGTCTCGGCAGCAACGTGGCGCGCCGCCAAACGAGCGGCAAGCTCGCCGAACAGCTGGGGTGCCCGGGCAGAAACAACGAGCACGCGTACGGGGTCGGCGGGTGTTGCAGCAGCTTTATCGTCCTTGGACTCCTTGTGCGCTTTCACCAACTTATCGATGACGTCCGCATAAGCATGGGCACGGGCATGGGGGCCGGCGACCTCAATAAAGGCAGGCTGAGCAGCGGACTTGGAGGCAGTCTGGGGCGCGGCGGCGCCCTCCCCCAGCGGCGCGATCTCAAACAGCACACCGCGGACATCAAATGCCGCGGCAAGCTCCTCGCGCATCGCCGCTTGCTCGCGGGCAAGCAGCACGACAACCTCTCCCCCGTTGTTTGCCACGGCGGACAGCAGCTCGAGCAGGCTATACGTAAATGACGTGACGCCGCACACGCAAACGGCGCGGGCGCACCCCGGCAGGTTGTCGGCCAAAGCGCCGGCCATAATGTCAGCCGCCTCGCAGGGCTCGACCATATCTCGACGGTCCAAACCGCGCGCATAGGCGCACAAAAGTTCAAACACGCGAGCCTCGGCGTCGCTTTTGGGCTTGGGCTTGCAAACGTTGTCGCAGCAACGCTCGGCGCCTGTCCCTGCCACACCCGGCAGCACATCGCGAGCCATACGCGCGAGCATACGCACCGTGCCCTGGCTGCGCGAAAGCGGCTGCAGGTCGGCGTCGTCGAGGCGCGCTACCATGTCCGAAAACAGCATCTGGCGCTGCAGGTTGTCGACGAAACCGCGCCCGTCGCCCAAAAGCTCCCAAAGCGAGCGAAGCCACGATGTAGGCGTCTTGTAGTCAATACCCAGCGAAACGCCGGCTTCCGCCGCATCATGACGGCACAGGTCGAGCTCGGCAAACGTTGGCGCCAGCAGCACGGCACGCCCGTGGCGGGCAATAAGGTCGGCAAGCAGCGCCGCCTCGGCATCGCTCAAATCCGCGCCGGCGTTGGTGGTATAGATTCGAACAGGCATGGTCCTCCACTCAAACCGTTCGCAATATTCAATGTTTCCATCCTACCCGCCCGCGCGGACAGATTTGCCCCACGCCAACAGATTTGACCCCTTGGAGACGGAGGAAAATGGATCACCGAGGAGGTCAGTCTAACCCAGTGATCCGTTTTCCTCCGTCCCCAAAGGATCAAAAAACCGCCCCCGAAGGGACGGTTCTGCGCAATTCGTTTGTTGCCGCTGGCCTACTCGCCATCCTCCAGCTTGATGAGGATCTTGCGATAGCCACCGTACTCGCCGTTGAGTGCCTTTGAAACGCGGCTCACCGTAGTGGACGAAGCGCCGGTGCGGGCCTGAACCTCAACATAAGGCTCGCCCTCATCCAGATAACGCGCAACCTGCAGACGTTGCGAAAGATCGCAGATCTCGCGCGGCGTGCAGATATCGGTCAAAAAAGCCTGGATATCCTTCTCGTCATCCAAAAGACTAAATGCGTGGACCAGCTGCTTGACATCAGGCTTGTCAAACATGTTCTCGATATTCATCGATCACCGCCAAACCCGCCATAAGGCATCGAAGTTGATACTGACATCGGGCATCGTTCGCCCGTTCTATGCAATAGGGCAACGCCTGTGGCTTTTGCCCGTAGCAGTGTAGCACACCACCAAACTAAAGCGACAAGACTCTCTGCCAGCGGCGCGTTTTTCAGGACGAACGCCGTTTTGAAACCGAATGCGCACGTAAGCTCCACGAATATCTGAGACAATGGGCGGCCGAACAAGGCGGCACACCCGAGCGGCCGTCCAAGCTGCCGCAGCAAACCGCTTCACGCGACGCCGACGCACCCTGCGCAAGAAAGGATTCACACCATGCGCTTTATGCTTAACTGGCTCTTTACCTCGATCGCCATCGCGATTGCCACGTTCCTCGTCCCCGGCATCCAGCCCTTCGGTTTTGCCGAGGCCTGGGTCTGTTTCGCCTTCGTGGGACTGTTCCTGAACATCGTCGATTCGCTCGTCAAGCCGTTCCTGACGGTTATCTCGCTGCCGCTCACGATCATTACGCTGGGTATTTTTCAGCTCGTAGTCAACAGCTTTATGCTCGAGCTGGCCAGCTATCTGTCGGTCAATCTGCTGGGCGCGGGTATCTCCATCGCCAGCTTTGGATCGGCCTTCATGGGCAGCATCCTGGTGTCCATCATGCGCAGCATCCTCGACAGCATCGCCGAGGGCTAAAACGGCCATTCCGGCCGCGCCCGTCTCAACAGCCCAAAACGAAGGCCGCCCATCACAAAAATGGGCGGCCTTCTTATTTGCCAAGTCTCAAAGGGCGAGAGAATCTGCCATTTCCACCCCGTCCCCAAATGGCAGGTGGGCTAGATCACGTAGTCGTAGCCTTCGTTGGGAGCGACAAGTTGATCGAGCGTCACACCGTCGAGGTAGTCGTTGATAAGCTTGTCCAGGTTCTTCCACACGTCGAGCGTGGGGCACTCGTCAGAGCGCGAGCAACCCTTGCAGTCGCCATCCAGGCAGGCGACCGGCGCCAGACTGCCCTCGGTCAGGCGCAAGATCTCGCCCACCGTGTACTGCTCGGGCGGGCGCGTGAGCACATAGCCGCCGCCCTTGCCGCGCATGCCCGAGAGCATGTTGGCGCGCACGAGCGTAGCCAGAATATTCTCGAGGTACTTCTCCGAAATACCCTGACGCGCCGCAATCTCTTTAAGCGGGATACGGCCTGTCGCCTGGTGCTCGGCCAGGTCGACCATAACGCGCAGGGCATATCTGCCCTTTGTGGAAACCAACATATATATAGCTGCCTTTCGGTCTTTTAATTCGTAGAAATTCTAGCCGAAAAATTGGTTTTGAAAATACCTATTCCCGTCAAGATGGTTAATCGACTCGTAATAATCTTCTATTTCCTATTGCGTTACTAGGCTTTACTGTCTACTATGCTTGCCAACAGCAAAACGAACAACCTATAGGGTTTGTGGGTTTCGCTGCCACACACACCGTAAAACCACACGGTATCCAGTCATTTGAACACTTTGGAGGTTCACCATGAGCAATGTTTACACGTCCATCGATCAGCTTATCGGCCACACCCCGCTTCTGGAGCTCACCCACTTCGAGGCCGACGAGGACCTCAAGGCCCGTGTGCTCGTCAAACTGGAATACTTCAACCCCGCCGGGTCCGTCAAAGACCGCGTCGCCAAGAACATGATTGACGAGGCCGAGAAGGCCGGCAAGCTCGTGCGCGGTGGCGACTACACCATCATCGAGCCCACGAGCGGCAACACCGGCGTCGGCATCGCTTCGGTGGCGGCGGCCCGCGGCTACAAGGTGATCATCACCATGCCCGAGACCATGTCCGTCGAGCGCCGGAAGCTGATGCAGGCATACGGTGCGCAGCTCGTGCTCACCGACGGCTCCAAAGGCATGAAGGGCGCTATCGCCAAGGCCGAAGAGTTGCAGAAGGAGACCCCCAACAGCATCATCGCCGGCCAGTTTGTGAACCCCGCGAACCCGGCCATTCACAAGGCCACGACCGGCCCCGAGATCTGGGACGACACCGACGGCAAGGTCGGCATCTTCGTCGCCGGCGTCGGCACCGGCGGCACCGTGACCGGCGTGGGCGAGTTCCTCAAGGAGCAAAACCCCGAGATTCAGGTCGTCGCCGTCGAGCCCGCCACCTCCCCGGTGCTCTCCAAGGGCCAGGCCGGCCCGCATAAGATCCAGGGTATCGGTGCCGGCTTTGTGCCCGACGTCCTCGACACCCAGGTCTACGACGAGATCATCCCCGTCGAGAACGACGACGCCTTTGCCACCGGCCGCGCCGTGGGCCACAAGGAGGGCGTGCTCGTGGGCATTTCGTCCGGCGCCGCCGTGTGGGCCGCACTGCAGCTGGCCAAGCGCCCCGAGAACGAGGGCAAGACCATCGTGGCGCTGCTCGCCGACACCGGCGAGCGCTACCTGTCCACGGCACTCTTCCAGGACTAGAGCTCTCGTTCTTAGAACGAGTCCAAGGCACGCCGGTCTCCCCTCTCTTCTGGCAGCCTGAGCTCATCCCAACAGGGTGTCCCACAGGACGCCCGAACTTGCTACAATGTCTGCGGCGCGGAACCAGCCTCCCGCGCCGCTTTTCTTTTTTGGCCACATGCCACCAAGGAGAACCTCCCCATGCACAACAAGCGCGTGCTCGTCGCCATGAGCGGCGGCGTCGATTCCAGCGTGACCGCGTATCTGCTCAAAAGTCAGGGTTACGAATGTGTCGGTGCCACCATGCGCCTCACCTGCCCCGCGCCCGATCCCGCCACGGGCATGAGTAAGGTCGACCACGACATCGCCGATGCAAAGGCCGTCGCCGAGCGCCTGGGGATACCCCATCACGTGCTCGACTTGCAGCAAACCTTCGACCGCAACGTTGTCGAGCGTTTTATGAACGCCTACCAGGAGGGGCTGACGCCCAATCCGTGTATCATCTGCAACCGCCATATTAAGTTTGGCGCGCTGCTCGATGCAGCGCTGGACATGGGCTGCGACTACATCGCCACGGGCCATTACGCCAAAACAAGCCAGGCGGCAGACGGCACCTGGCAGCTGCATCGCGGCGAGGACCCCAAAAAGGACCAGAGTTACTTTTTGTATTCGCTTACGCAGGAGCGTCTGGCGCGCACGATTTTTCCGCTGGCGGGTCTGGACAAGGAGCGCAACGTGCGCCGGATTGCCGCCGAGCAGGGCTTCATCAACGCCAAGAAGGCCGAAAGCGAGGATATCTGCTTTATTCCAGACGGTGACTACGCGGGCTATATCGAGCGCCGTTGCGGACATCCCGCTGCACCGGGCGACATTATGTGGCGCGACGGCAGCGTGGTCGGGCGCCACAACGGCGCGCTGCGCTACACCATCGGCCAGCGCAAGGGCCTGGGCGTCGCGATGGCGCATCCCGTGTACGTAACGGGTGTCGACGCCGTCAACAACACCGTGCATCTGGGCGAGGCAGAGGACCTGACGGCCACGGCGCTCACGGCCAACGACTGGATCTGGAGCGCCCCTGCCGACCGCATGGAGGCCGAGCTGGATGCCGGCGGCATCCGCGTGGGCGCCAAGTACCGCTACCGACAGAAAGACCAGGCAGCGATCCTTACGTGCGGCGAAGACGGGCAAATGTTGCTGACCTTTGACGAGCCGCAGCGCGCCATCGCCCCCGGCCAAGCCGTTGTAGTCTATCGCGGCGACATCGTCCTGGGCGGCGGCACCGTGACCGGCGCACTTAAGTAGCCGCGGGTTTATCGCTGCACGTGTCGAAGTACCTCAACAGCGGCACCAACCTCGATTACGCGACGCTCGAGGCCGCGGCGGATGGCCTCGAGTCGACCCTCCGCCGTGGCCCATTTGCTCTGCGAAAGAATCTCGATCGCCTCATCAACAAATCCGTTGAGCCGCGATGAATCGAACCAATCGAGCAAATCCGCAAGCGCCAGCTGGACGGAAGGGTCGGGCCCAAACGGCTTAGCGGAAAACCCAAACTCCCCAGCTGCGAGCACGGCAGTTGGTACGTTGTACCACAGGCAGTTGCCGCTATCGAACAGCGGAGCAGGTTTTATCTCCAGGGTGTCGACATTGCGGATGATGCCGAAGTTTCGCCAATGGCGATCGCTGTTGGCCAAAAGGGCATCGCAAACGATCATCTGCGACATAGACCTTCTCACGGCAGCCTCGTCTGCTCCATGCTTACCAAGAAAGCGGCAGTACCGGTCGTACGTCGAACTTCCTCGCTGGCCACCAAGGGCGTTCTTAACGTAAACAGCCGGAACATATTCCTCGCGGCCGTCAAGAAAGTCGTCGCACAGACACACAGGGCCATCGAACATGCGCTCAACCGTGTAAGGAACAAACTCCCCCTTGGAAAGCAAGCGACGATGCAGAGCCGTTGCAACCGCCTCGTTAAAGGGCCGTTGGTCGTCCATGCCGCACCCCTTGACCAGAACGCGAACACCGTTGCGAATCATCCACGATTTAGGAAGCTCGCCCTCGGATGTGTTGTCGGGATTTTTAAGACCGATGCCCTCCAGCCAACCCGAACGCCCCTCGGGCGCCGATCGCTCAAAATCATTCTCGAAGTAATTGAGGTTTCGCCATTCGAGCCCGTCGCATTCTGCCGGCCGCAGCCAATAGCAATCCGAAAGCGAGAGGCCCAGGCACTGAACCGGTGCCTCAACGCCGTTGACAATTCCCAGCTCGCGGTAGCGCGAGATAAGCCCGGGGCGAACATCGGGCACCGACCGATGGCTCCACCACACGTTGAGCTCCCGTTTATTCACCGTAGGAGAAGAACTCGAGCACGTGCCAAACGGCATCCTCTGCGCATCGAGCACCTCGGCGATTTCGAAGGGAAACTCACGTGTCGGATCAAATGATACATGCGCGACCTCATGGTCGGCCGACATCAGCGTAAACTTGCGCCCCACATCGGCCGCAGGACGGCGTCCACGTTTGCGGACCTTTTGATAAGCGAGCGCAGAATCATACTCAACCATCTTCCGTCCGCCCACAATATCGCACGCGAGCGTTCCCGATGCGGCAAGTTGCGATATGCGGGCTTTCGTAACGCCCAACAGGCGGGCGGCATCACCCATAGATAAGTACTCAGATGTATTCATATGCCGCATCACCTCGTTAAGTAATTTACGCGTTTAGTTAACATATTACATACATCATAATACTAAACGACCTAAGGCGAAAAAAGGCCCGAGAAATCGGGCCTTAGCGATTGGTCAGCCGAGTCGCAAACTACTTCCCTAGCGCTGGACGTAGGCGCGGACGAGCTCGTAGGTGTTGCGCACACCGTCGATGTGGCTGCGCTCGTAGTTGTGGCTCGCGTACACGCCGGGGCCAATCAGGCCATGGCGAATGTCGTAGCCGGCAGAGAGCGTGGCTTCGACGTCCGAACCGTAATGCGGATACACGTCGATAGCGTAATCGAGCTCAAGCTCGCGCGCGATATTGGACAGCGCCGTCACCAGGTCGTAGTTGTACGGACCGCCCGAATCCTTGGCGCAGATCGACACCATGTGCTCGGTGCAGCCTAGGTCGTCGCCCACGCAGCCCATGTCAACGCTGATCATCTCGCGCGTGTCGGCCGGCACGAAGGCGCCGCCGTGGCCCACCTCCTCGTACACGGTAAAGAGCAGCGAAACCTTACGCGAAAGCGTCACCTCGCCAGCGGCGACGGCACGCGCCAAGCCCAACAAAATGGCGGCCGATAGCTTGTCATCCAGGAAGCGGCTCTTAATATAGCCGCTCTCCGTCACCGTCGTGCGAGGATCCATAGCGATGATGTCGCCGGTCTGAATACCCAGCTCGAGCACATCGTCCTTGCTGTCGACGTTCTCGTCGAGCAAGATCTCCATGTTCTTCTCGATGGTCTTGACCGGCTCGTCGGCCACGTGCGCCGAAGGCTCGGTGTTAAGAACCACGCCCGTGTAGACATTGCCGTCGCGCGTGTAGACGGTGCAGTTCTCGCCATCGGCCGTAGACCACTGATGCCCACCGAGCGTCGTGGGGCGCAGGCGGCCATTGTCCTTAATGGAACGCACCATGGCGCCTAGGGTATCGACATGGCTCGCCAGTACGAGCGGCTCGCCCTCGCCGCCAAGCTCAACGAGCACGTTACCCTTATTAGAACGCTCAGGCCCAAACCCCATATCGCGCAGGGTCTCCATCAGATAATCAGTCGCCGCACGGGTAAACCCCGTAGGCGAAGCAATCGAGGTAAGCGCCTTCAACTGGTCAGTAATATAGGAGAGCGTAGAATCCATCTGGGACACCAAAGTCACCCTTTCATATCGAATTAAACTCACAGCAACAATACCACCGCGAACCATCTTTTTACCTATCGAGATGACCCATCGAGCTCCCCAGAACTGCGCCCGCCACGATAACGAGCCGCGGGCCCCTGCCCGTTAGCCCCACAATCTTTCCGCAGGACGGAGGAAGCCCCCGCCGCACGAAGTGCGCAGCGGGGGCTTCCGACATGTCCGAGGACGATTGTGGGGCTAACGGGCAGGGGCCCGCCGAACCAAGTTAGGCAGCCGGGCAGATCTTCTTGAAGAGCTCGATGACGTCGTCGAGCGTCGCCTCGCGCGGGTTGCCCGGGAAGCAAGCGTCGGCCATGGCGTCCTTGGCCAGAACCTCGATCTCGTCGGCCTTCATGGCCTCGCAGACGTGCGGAATGTTCACGTCGGCGGAAAGCTGCTTGACGGCGGCGATGGCGGCATCGGCGGCCTCGGCGGTGCTCATGCCCGTGGTGTCAACGCCCATGGCGACGGCAACCTTGGCCAGGCGCTCAGCGCAAACCGGCTTGTTGAACTCCATGGCGATCGGCAGCAGCATGGCGCAAGCGACGCCGTGCGGGGTGTCGTAGTGAGCGGACAGGGTGTGAGCCATGGCGTGGTCGATGCCCAGGCCAACATTGGAGAAGCCCATGCCGGCGACATACTGACCAAGAGCCATGCCCTCACGGCCGGAGCCGGGCTGGCCGGACTTGGCCTCGGCGACGGAGTCGCGCAGGTTCTCGCTGATCAGCTTAATGGCCTCAAAGTGGAACATGTCGGAAAGCTCCCAGGCGCCCTTGGTGGTGTAGCCCTCGATGGCGTGGGTCAGTGCGTCCATGCCAGTGGAAGCGGTCAGGCCGGCGGGCATGGAGGCCATCATGTCGGGATCGACGACGGCGACCTCGGGGGCGTCGTTGGTGTCGACGCACACGAACTTGCGGACCTTCTCGGGGTCGGTGATGACGTAGTTGATGGTCACCTCGGCGGCGGTACCGGCGGTCGTCGGCACAGCGATGGTGAACACGGCGTGGTTCTTAGTGGGAGCAACGCCCTCGAGGCTGCGGACATCGGCGAACTCGGGGTTGTTGATGATGATGCCGATGGCCTTGGCGGTGTCCATGGAGGAGCCGCCACCGATGGTCACGATAGCGTCAGCCTCGGCGGCCTTGAAGGCCTCGACGCCGTCCTTAACGTTCTGAATCGTGGGGTTGGGCTTGATCTCGGAGTAGAGGCTCCAAGCGATGCCGGCGGCGTCGAGCTCGTCGGTCACCTTAGCGGTAACGCCAAACTTGACCAGATCGGGGTCGGAGCAGACGAAGATCTTCTTGTAGCCGCGACGCTGGAGCTCGCCGGGGATCTCCTTGATGGCGCCGGAACCATGATAAGAGATGGTATTGAGAACGAAACGATTAGCCATTGATAGCCTCCCATCGTGTGCGGGGCATCCATTACGCCCCACGCTATGAGTCCCATCCTAACGCTTTTGAAACAAAAAACGCGTGAGAACGTCAAACTATTTAAAGCGTTTCAACAGACGATGAAAAATATTGCGGCAAAGGGACAGCCCCTTTGCCGCATTCGGTTACTTTCGGCAGCCCTCTTTCCAAGCCTCGGCCGCAACCTTCCAGCGTAAGCGCAAGTCGCGCTCGCGGTCGATGAACATGATGGCAAACGCGACAAACAGCAGCAAGCTCGCCACGACGATGGCGTGCAGGCCCATGCGCTCAATACACCAGTTGCCCAACACGGCGCCAAACACAAAGGTAAAGATCACGCCAAAGTACAGCAGGCCGTTTTCCAAAAAGCCGCGCCTGTGGGTGATGATGTAATCGTCCACGTTTTGCAGCGCGTTGCGCAAGTTGCCGATGCACATGGTCGTAGCGATGCCGTGACCGTGGATCTTGCGGAAGCTCTCGACCTGCATGCCGCAGGCAAACGAGGTGAGGCAGTTGGCGAGCAGGTTGAAATTGCCGCCCGGGATAAAGCTCACGCCCAGCAAGATGACGGCTTCAAAGAACACCGTTACCTGGCGCCAGTGAATCACGCTGCCAAACCGCTCATGCACCAGGTCGGCAAGCATAATGCCCACGGCAAACGACACCACGGGGAAGAAGTAGCGTCCCGCAAGTGCCCAGTTGCCCTCCGAGATGCTCACGCCCACGAGCAGGATGTTGCCTGTCTGCGCGTTGGCGAAAACATGATCGCGCCCAATGTACGAATAGACGTCCATAAAGCCACCGGCGAGCGCCAAGATGATGCCCAGCTCAATAGACTCCGATATCTGTTTGGCACGCTGCATCGTCGTGCATCCTCCTTGTTGACGACTCTCTCGTGCGTTGGCGGAAACATAGCCGCCGTTCATACTGTAACCCATTGACAACATGGCGTGCGCGCGAGACGGGTTCTCCAACGCGCAGATACACAGTCTGGAAACAAACGGTCCCCGCATCGACGCGCCGATCCCCAGCTCATGTACTCCCCCAGTCTTTTTAGCCCCGCCCCAAAAAGACTGGTTACAATTACGTGCAGCATACAAACACCGGGAGGGATCGTGGCAAAAAAGCCTCAGCACGCTCAGAACAACCAGCGCAGTCAGCAGGGCAAACAGGGCCAGCAGCAAAAGCGTGGCGGCAAGGCCCAGGGCGGCCACGCCGCTCATACCCCGGCAGCGCCCGCCCGCCCCTGGCGCCCGGGCCGCGATAAATTCCTCCCCGTCAGTCGAGCCGACATGGATGCACGCGGCTGGGACCAGTGCGACTTTGTCTACATCTGCGGCGACGCCTACGTGGACCATCCCAGCTTTGGCATGGCCATCATCAGCCGCGTCCTCGACGCGCACGGCTACAAAGTGGGCATCATCTGCCAACCCGACTGGACCGACCCCGCCAGCATCACCGTGCTCGGCGAGCCGCGCCTAGGCTTTCTCGTCAGTGCCGGCAACATGGACTCTATGGTCAACCACTATTCGGTGACCAAGCATCGCCGCCACACCGACGCCTATACCCCCGGTGGCGAAGAGGGGCGCCGTCCCAATCGCGCCGTCACGGTCTACGGCAACCTCATCCGCCAGACGTTTAAGGACGCCCCCATCATTATCGGTGGCATCGAGGCAAGCCTGCGTCGCCTGGCCCACTACGACTACTGGCAGGACAAGCTCAAGCGCTCGGTGCTGCTCGACTCGGGCGCCGACATCCTCATCTACGGCATGGGCGAGCACGCGATTGTCGAGATCGCCGACGCGCTCGACGCGGGACTGCCCGTCGACCAGATTACCTATATCAACGGCACCGTCTACCGCACCAACTCGCTCGACGAGGTCTACGACTACGACCTGCTGCCCAGCTGGGACGATCTTGCCGCCGACAAGCTCAACTACGCGCGCAGCTTTAACGTGCAGCAGCAGAATATGGACCCCATCACCGGCCATCGCCTGGTAGAGCCCTATCCCAACAGCGTCTATGTGGTGCAAAACCCGCCGTCGACGACACTCACCACCGACGAGATGGACGAGGTGGCCGAACTCCCCTACGCACGCGATTGGCATCCCGATTACGACGCGGCGGGCGGCGTGCCGGCCTTTGCCGAGATCAAGTTTTCGATCAGCTCCAACCGCGGCTGTTTTGGCGAGTGCTCGTTTTGCGCCCTCACCTTCCACCAGGGCCGCGTGTTGCAGATGCGCAGCCACGACTCGATCATGCGCGAGGCCGAGCTGCTCACGCGCGATCCCGAGTTTAAGGGCTACATCAACGACGTAGGCGGACCGACGGCCAACTTTAGCCGTCCCGCCTGCGACAAGCAGCTCAAGCACGGCGTGTGCAAGAACAAGCGCTGCCTATGGCCGAGCGTGTGCAAGAACATGGTGGTCGACGAGAGCGGCTACACGCAGCTGCTGCGCGACCTACGCCAGCTGCCGGGCGTCAAGAAGGTCTTCGTCCGCAGCGGCATCCGTTTTGACTACACTATGGCCGATGCCTCGGACGAGTTTTTGCGCGAGCTGCTGGAGCACCATGTCTCGGGCCAGCTACGCGTGGCGCCCGAGCATGTGAGCGACGCGGTGCTCTCCGTGATGGGCAAGCCGAGCCGCGCCGTCTACGATGCGTTCTGTCGCAAATTTGAGCGCCTGAACCGCGAGTACGAACTCAAGCAGTACGTGGTGCCGTATCTGATCTCGAGCCACCCCGGCTCGACGATGAAGGAAGCCGTGGACCTTGCCGAGGCCGTGCGCGACATGGGCTACATGCCCGAGCAGGTGCAGGACTTCTACCCTACGCCGTCCACCATGTCGACCTGCATGTACTACACCGGCGTGGACCCGCGCACCATGGAGCCGATCTACGTGGCGCGCGACCCGCACGAGAAGGCTATGCAACGCGCGCTCATCCAGTATCGCAAGCCCGAGAACTACAAGCTGGTGCGCGAGGCGCTAGAGAAGGCCGGGCGTCGTGATCTGATCGGCTATACCAAGCATTGCCTGATTCGCCCCGTGCCGCCACGCCCGGGCGAGACGTCTGCCGGCGGTGGGCATGGCACCGGCAAGAAGGGCGGCAAGGCCCACGGTGGCGCCGCCGGCAAGGGGCCCAAGGGCAGCAAGGGTCACGGCGGTATGTCCCGCGCGCAGAACACTGCCGGTCGCAATCGCGCGGCACAGGGGCGTCAGGGCGCCAACGGAGGCGGCAGACGCAACTAGCGCGGCGAGGCGGCATGCCGCCGTTGGCGACACGACACGCCCCACCAATAAAATGCCGCTCGCTGGGGCGTCGCAGAACGATTCCCCGGCGAGCGGCCGATTAATATTGTCTATCTCAAAACGTCGTTACTTTTTGTCGAAACGACCATAGAGCGCAAACGAGAGCGCCGCAGAGATAACCCAAGTCAAAGCGATGCAGACGATAATCATGATCAGGTTCATGGGATTGCCGCTTGGATCGGCATAAACGGGCAACGAGGTAATGCCGGGCATAACAAAGCCGAAGCACTTTGCGCCGAGAACAACGGTAAGCGCACCGCCAATGCCATCCGCAATCATCGCAGCGATAAGCGGAGTCCTGTTAGGAACCTGAACGGTAAACAAGGCGGGCTCGGAAATTCCCATAAATGCTGAGAAGGCGCACGTCATTGCAGCGGACTTGAGCTTTTCGTCGGTCATGCGCAGGGCTGCACCAAAAGACGCACCGCTTTCGGCGAGGTTATGGCAGAAAGAGATCGGGAGCAGATAGTCATACCCAAGCGTTGCGATATTGGAAATCTGGATAGGGCTCGTTGACTGATGCATGCCGAAGAGCACGATAAGCGGCATAAAGAAGCCCAGCAGAAAACCGGCAACGGGGCCTAACGTCGAGAATAGCCAAACGATACCGTTGGCAAGACCAAGACCGCACCAGGCACCAATCGGAGCGAGCACAAACAGGTTGACGGGAATCACGATAGCAAGGGAGAGCGCCGGAACGACAACGAGCTTAAAAAGATCCGGCACGACTTTGTCGATTGCACGATATACAAAAGACAAGCCAATGACGCCAAAGATAACCGGGAACACGGAATCGGCGTAGCTAAAAATCGGCACCGCAAAACCGAACAGCGCAAGGGGCGTCTCGCCCGTACCGACAGCGTTGACAATGGTCGGGTACATCAGCGATCCGGCAACACAAAGCGCAAGCGAACGGTTGACCCGGAACTTATCAGCTGTAGACATTGCCAGCAAAAACGGCAAGAAGTAGAACGGGATATCCGAAATCATATTGAATATCGCAAAGTCGCCGGCACCCGTGTCGATTCCAAAAGCCGCGATAGCAGCCAGGATGCCCTTTACGATGCCTCCCGCCACCAGTGCGGGAATGATAGCGGAAAAGATGCCGGTGATGATATCGAATACGCGAGCCGAACCTTTTTGGAGCTCAGGCTGCTCGGCGTCGGCGGAGACCTCGCCACCCATCCTGTCACCTAGCATGGGCTCCAATTCGTCATATACCGACCCCACGCTGGCGCCGATGATAACTTGCCACTGTCCGTCTTTAACCTGCGCGCCCAAGGCGCCGTCAAGCGTCTTAAGGGCCTCCAGGTCTGCCTTGCTATCGTCCTTCAGGTTGAATCTGAGCCTTGTAATGCAGTGCGTTGCCATAACAACGTTATCGGCGCCGCCCACGAGCTCGAGGACACGAGCGGCCAGTTCCTTCTTGTCTGCCACGACAATCACTCCTACCCAAGATCCTCGCCATTAGTGGCGATACATTTCTGATACCAATAGAAAGAGTCTTTACGCGAGCGCTCCGCAGTGCCGTTGCCGCAATTATCCAGATCGACATAGATAAGCCCGTAGCGCTTGTCCATCGTAAGAGGACCGCAGGCAACAAGGTCAATGAATCCCCAGATCATGTATCCGCGCACGTCAACGCCATCGATCACCGCTTCTTTAAGGCACTTTATGTGCTGGCGCAAATAATCGATTCGATACTCGTCGTGGATGCTGCCATCCTCCTCGACTACATCAGATGTACCGAGGCCGTTCTCGGCGATATACAGAGGCAGCCCATAGCGGTCATACATCTGGTTAAGGGTAACCCTCAGGCCAATGGGATCGAGCTGCCAGCCCCACTCACTCGTCTCGAGATAAGGGTTCTTGTTTGCCATGACCAGATTACCCGCAGTCTTCTCCCATCCCTGATCGCAGGTGGATACCTGGGAAAAGTAGTACGAAAAGGCCAGGAAGTCGACCGTGTTGCGAGCGATGAGCTCTTCATCGCCCGGTTCCATTTGAATCTCGATATCACACGCATCGAAATAGCGATTCATATAAGCGGGGTATTTTCCACGAGCCATCACGTCCGTATAGAACCAGTTGGAATACTGGTCGTCGTGAATAGCCTGCATGTTATCTTCGGGACGGCAGGTGGCGGGATACGTACAGAATCGAGCGATCATGCCGCCAACGGGAGTATCGGGCGAAAGACGATGGACAATCTCGACGGCACGCGCATTGGCAACGAACTCGTGGTGCAGGCACTGGAAGATGGCTCGATCGAAGTTCTCCCCCTCTTCGTCTTTGACCAGACAGACCCCGTCCCAAGGCGAAAAACGCGCTGCATTGAACTCGTTAAAAGGCAGCCAGAAATCGACCAGATCGCCCAATTCCGTAACGATTGTCTCGACATAGCGGGCGAAGAAATCAATCGTCTTGCGATTCTTCCATCCCCCATATGTGGTGACAAGATTTACCGGGATGTCATAGTGGAGCATGGTGACGAAGGTTTTAATGCCGTGCTTTTTGCACTCACCCAGCATGCTTCGATACCACTCGATGCCTTCGCGGTTAGGCTCAAGATCATCTCCGTTAGGATAGATTCGGCTCCAGCAAATAGAAGTGCGGAACAGCTTGAGGCCCATCTCCGCAAAAAGCGCGATGTCCTCACGGTAGTGATGATAGAAGTCGTTACCGCGCCTAAACGGGTAGAACTCAACACCATCATCTGCGAGAGCGTTCATTAGTTCGTCATGGCAGAAGGGGTTGTTTTGATGCTTGTCCTCAATCTGGTCATGAGTCCAGGTACCATCCAGCCATCGACAATCCTGCGTCGACTTTCCCTTTCCGCCCTCATTCCAGGCGCCATCGGCCTGCGAGCACGATATGGCTCCGCCCCATAAAAAGTCGGAGTCAAACCCATGTTTTAACTTACTCATTTGCCCTCCTTGATCGGATGCTCCAGCGGATAACCCAATACTAGGAAGAACAAGATGCATAAGATATCGCATAGAAAGCGTTTGTTTATAACATTTTTTTAGATATAATACCGTTTAAGGCATCGATTCTACCGTTCACCCTTGGAACACCCCATGGATTCGAATCTCAAACAGCTGCTCTATACGCATACCGAGACCGAAGAGTGGCATCGCACACATCCGGGAGAGCTCAGCCCGCGATATAACAGGGTGGAAACCACAACCATTAACGGCGAAGAGGTCTATCTGTTTGATTGGAAAGAAACTCTCGACGAAAACCCCGTGGGCCTTATCAAGGAGTCGCGCTTTACCGATATTCCTCCTCATATCAATCGGGATATGGAGCTTAACTACGTGTACGACGGCGTCTGCACGTTTATCGTCAACGGACGGTCACTGCTCCTTAAAAAGGGTGATGTGCTCATTTGCAACACCGGCGTAGTCAGAAGCGTTCCATACGTTAAGGGCGAGCATGATATCGTCATTTCGATCGTCTTCAAAAAAGAAATGTTCGATTCGTTGTTCCTGAGCCAGCTACCCGACGCGTCACCATTAACGAATCTTCTATTTGATTTTGTGTCCAAAAACCGCGAGGCCCGAAAATATCTCATTCTTCCAGAGGAATACGCCCGACATGCGCGACGCCTCATCGAGATGCTCTTTATCGAATATCACTTTAAAGATGCCTATTCCAATGAACTCATGAGGCACCTCGCCGTCAGCCTATTCCTTGTTCTCATTCGAGGACTGTACCGACGCTCCGCAACTGATAACCAGGCGATCATGTCGGACGAACGCATCGTGTCGATTCTGAATCATATTGAGCGAAGCTACGGCGACTGCACACTCGAAAGCATTGCGAGCGATACGGGTTATAGCACCAGCTATCTCAGCAGCTTGATCAAGCAAAAAACCGGCAAAACGTTTTCGCAAATCAAGCTCAACCAGCAGCTCACAGAGGCGGCATATCTTCTCAATAACACCGAGCGCAGCGTGCAGTATGTAGCCCGAAAAGTCGGCATCTCCAACATGTCATTCTTTTACTCAAAATTTAAAGAAGCATTCGGCGAAACGCCAGGTGCGTTCAGGACGCATCGGTCTAATTAAAGGCGTTATTACTCAGACCGATCAGCTTCGCGCGACACGGGAATGCGCAATCGAAGCAGCGAGCGCATCGCCTCTACCAGCACAAAGCCGGCGATGCCAACCGTGACCACAACGTCGAGCGGTGTGCCCACAAACCACAGCAGCCCCATGAGATACGACCCGGCATTAAACGCAAAGTGCAGCAGAATCGTGTAGCGAAGCTTTCCGGTGGTCACGAGTACCCAACCAAAAATGAGGCCGGCAGCGCCCGCGTAGCAGCCCTGCACCCAGTTCATGTGCATAAAGCCGAAGACCGCCGCCTGCAGCACGATTGCCGCGGCGACGCCCCAGGTACTCGGGGCCGCCCAGGGCACTATGGCGCCGTCCTGCGCGTTCGCGCGGCGCCGGCGCTTCCAGAACGAACGGCACTGTGGATTAAACGCACGCAGCGAAAACTCAAAGATGATGCCGCGCACCAGGAGCTCTTCGCAAAACGGAGCGCCGAGCACTGTGGTCAAGACAGCAAGAAGGCTGGTATCGCCCATGCCCGTCTCCTCGACGAGCTCGCTATAGTCTGCCGCGACCTCGGGCAGCAGCGACAGTACGCCGTCGCATAGGTAGCTAATGACCACCTGCATGGATAGGCCGATCACGACAACGCAGGCAATGCGCTTCCATGCCGCGCCTGCTCCCCCGCCGAGTGGGCGTTCGCCTTGCCGGCGCGCCATGAAGGAGCGGGGCCACAGATAGCGCCACCACAGCAGCGCCATCAAAAATGACGCCGTCTGAGCGGCAGCCTGGAACCATTGGATATCGAGATTGTCGATCGGATAGCCCGTCAGCACCGACACGGCATCGAGAACTGAAAACAGAACCATGCTCAGGGCAATATCGGCAGCAACAACACCAAAACAGGCAAGCGCCCAAATCATCGCATTGAGCATGCCAACCTCCTCAAAACCCGGCACTTAGGGACGTTCCTTAACTGCCGGCAGAAAAGGAACGTCCCCAAGTGCCGGCAGTTTGGGACGGTCATTGTTGACGAGAATCGGGCGCAGCGCCAAAGGCCCCGTTGGGCGAAATGTCGAACGGGAAGGTGCCGCAGCGATTGAACGCGGCGATAAACATGCGGATGGCGTTGGACGGCGTGGTGCCCACGAGCTGGGTTGCCGCCGCGAAGGCCGCCTTTTCCTCGGGCAAGACCTTCGCGACAACCGGGGTCATGTGTTCTGCCATGGCGCTTCCTTTTTGAAACGACGGTGATGCGGATAGATGCGGGCCACGCGGCTGGGCGACGGGCTGTGAAGGCAACCCGATTGGCCCGCATCTGGAATTTGTTTCTACGGCGTTGGTATTACTTGGTATTCCTAAGTATTACCCCGCAGATAGAATACCATACCCGGCCCTATGGAGACGGAGAAAAACGGATCATTTTGTTGCTGGGTAAGTATTTAGAGCGTGATGATGTCCGAGATATTGAGGGCCCGAGCGTCAGCGAAATCGTGCGTGGCAAGCAACAGCATACGGCCGTCGAGCAAGTCGAGCACGGCCTCGGCGCATGCGTCGCGCGCAGCGATGTCTAGACCGGTAAAGGGCTCGTCCAGAATCACTGCGCCGCCCGGACACAGCAGGGCTCGGGCAATCTCGACGCGACGGCGCTGCCCGCCCGAGAGCTCGGCCACGCGGGCATGCACATCGATCCCCGGTACCAGCAGGCGCAACAAGGCAGCGGCACTCGAGGCATTCACGCGTGCATCGGCGCACACCAGCACGTTATCCAAAGCAGAGGCGTCCTCAACCAGGCGCGTATCCTGAAACACCATCGAGCACGGCGCGCACTCCCCCGCTGTCAACGAAAGCAGCGTCGACTTGCCCACGCCTGAAGCTCCCATCACGCAGATACGCCCGCCCGCGGGCACGTTGAGCACCAGACCATCCAGCGCCGGAGCCCAGGGTGCCCGGTCGCCCACGGCGAGCGCAAGCTCCGCCGCAGCCCCGCCACCAGCAGAGCCGCCCGCACGCCCGCGCAGTCCATGCCCATGTGCCCGCACGGCCGCGCGCCACGCCACGGGTCCCGAAACCCGCAGCAGCCACACCAGCACGCGCTCACACGCCCACGAGGCGGCAACGACCAACACGGTCCACGCCAGCAGATCAGCCGTCTCGATGAGCAGCTTCGCCTGATAGATGCGTTCGCCCACGGTGCCCGTCGCCATGCCGATGAGCTCCGCCGCCACGCCGGCCTTCCAGCTCATGCCGATCACGGCACGCGCACACGAAAGCACAAACGGCAGGACCTCGCGCCAGGTATGGGCGCAAAACAGTCGCCAGCCCCGCACGCCATGCAGACGAAACATCTGCTCCAGCGGTTTATCCGCTTGCGTCAAACCCTCGACCAACGAAAAATACACGCCCGGAAGTGCCATCAAAAAGACCGCCGCAATGCTCACGCGCGCCGACCCCAACCAAATGAGCAGCAGGACCACCACGCAGGCAACCGGTGTCGCCTTAACAAACGAAAGCGCCGGCGCCACCAAGCGGGCAAACGTCAGCGATCGCACCGAGACTCCCGCCAGTACGCCGCCGCACACCGCGGCAAGCGCCAGCCCGCCCAAGATTCGCGCACCCGAGCCTGCCAGAATCGCCCATGTGCCGGCATCGCATACCAGTCGCAGCAACGCCACCACGACGGCGCCCGGCCCCGGCAAAATCAACGGCTGCGCCACGAAACCCGCCATCAGCACCCACACGGCAAGCCAAAAGGCGGCAACGGCACCTGCTGCCGCCACCGCCTTCATACGCTCTGTCATTTGTCGAGCAAACGCACGCACGGGCTACTCCATGCAGTAGAAATCGTCAGCCGGGAGCTTGCCGCCCACGGCGCTCGCGTCCGCATCGGCCAGCACCTGCAGGTACCCACCGAGCGCCGCCTTCATATCCCTCCCCGTCTGGCACACGAGCATGCACCCGGGAATCGCCTTTTCGGCAATCGCGGCGTTATCCACGATACCCGCATCGACCACGGCCTGAGCCCAGTCCGCCGGTGCCGCGTTCACGGCCTCAACGCTCGCAGCATGGCAGCTCAGGAATTCCGCCACGGCCTCGGGATGCTCCTCGGCAAAGGCACGGCGCACCACGGTCACGCCCGTCAGCAGGCGCGAACCCGTGTCACCTGCCAGCTCATCCCACACATCGGTCAGACTTACCGGAGCCGACAGCCTGCCTTCGCTCTTTGCGATGGCAGCGGTCTTGAACGGCTCGGGCAGCACGCCCACGGCAGAAGGATCGGCAAGCAGGGCCGACAGCACCTCGGTGGGCTCGCTCTTAAACTCAAGCGCCACCTGGCCGGCCAGGCCCGCGCGCCCCAGCAGGTAGTTCATGACGTACTCCGGCGTGGTGCCCTTGCCCGTCATATAGACGGTATGGCCCGCCAAATCGCCAAACGAGGTCACACTCGCGTCGCCCGTCACAACGTTCAGCACGCCCAGCGTGTTGATGTCGATGACCTGCACCGCGCCCTCAGTCTTGTTATAGAGCACGCTCGCCACGTTGGCGGGCACCAGGGCAATGTCGATATCGCCCTGAATGACCTTGGGCACAATCTCATCGGCGGCAGTATTGATCGCAAAGTCGAACTCATTGTCCGTCTCGCCATCGACTGCCCGGTCCATAAACTGCACCAGACCAATCGAGGTCGGCCCCTTGAGCGAGGCGACGCGCACCTCGACCGGCTCTGCAGCAGCACCGGCGCCGTCCGTGGCAGCCGAGCCCGCGGCGGACCCGGCACCGGCAGCCCCGCCGCCACAGCCCGCGAGTGCGAGCGACAGCGCACCCGCGGCAAGCGCCGAGGCAAACCCCCGGCGCGACATCTCAAAATCAAACGCGCGCATCGCTAGCACGTCCCCTCGTTAGGCATCGTCCATGCGTGATGGTCGGTATGCAGCAGCTCCTCAGCCAGCGGCGAGAGCGGCTCGCCCAAGAACTCGCGGTAGCACGCCTGGACATCGGGATTCTCGTGCGAGAAACGAATGTCCGCAGCGGCATCCAGGCCCCAGAGCACCTGGCCACGCCCGGCTGCCAGCTCGCAGCCGTCGTGGATGGGCTGACCGCCGCCACCGACGCAGCCGCCCGGGCACGCCATAACCTCAACGAAGTCATAGCTCACGCGGCCGTCGCGAATCGCGTCGAGCAGACGGGCAGCGTTGCCCAGCCCGTGTGCCACGGCGACGCGCACCTTAGTGCCATCGATATCGGCGACGGCCTCCTTCCAGCCGTCCAGGCCGCGCACATCGGTAAAGAAGTCGGCGTCGGGGTTCTTGCCCGTCACCAGGTAATAGGCCGAGCGCACGGCGGCCTCCATCACGCCGCCCGTGGCGCCAAAGATCACACCCGCACCCGTGCCAAAGCCCAGCGGCGTATCGAGCGGCTCCTCAACTAGCGTATCCACGCTCACGTGGCTCGCGCGGACCATGCGCACCATCTCGCGCACCGTCAGCGCAACGTCCACATCGGGCGTGCCGCCCTCGCCCACCATGCTCGGCAGCGCGCACTCGGCCTTCTTGGCCGTGCACGGCATCACGGACACCACAAACAGGCGCTCGGGCTCCACGCCCAGCACCTTGGCGTAGTAGGTCTTGGCGATGGCGCCGAACATCTGCTGCGGCGACTTGGACGTGGACAGGCTGTCGACAAACTCGGGGTAACGCGCCTTCACAAAGCGTACCCAGCCCGGGCAGCAGCTCGTGAACATGGGCCAGCTGCGGCTGTCGCCCTCGCCCTTGGCGGCCTTACCCAGGCGCTCGAGCAGCTCGGAGCCCTCCTCCATAATGGTGAGATCGGCCGAGAAATCGGTGTCGAACACGTACTCAAAGCCCACGCGGCGCAGCGCACAGGCCAGGCGCTCGACGGTGGCCTCATCGCGCGGAATGCCGAGCTCCTCGCCCCAGGCGCTACGCACGGCCGGCGCAATCTGCACCAGCACGATCTTGTCGGGATCGGCGATGGCGTCAAACACGGTCTCGGTGTCGTCGCGCTCGCGCAGCGCGCCCGTCGGGCAATGCGTGATGCACTGGCCGCACGCGACGCAATCGGTCTTGCCGATCGGCACGCGCCCGCGGGTGCCCACGGCGGTATGCGTGGCGCGGTTGGTCAGGTCCCAAATCCCTAGGCCCTGTACGCTCTCGCACACCTTGATGCAGCGCATGCATTTAATGCACTTGTCGTTTTCGCGGATGATGGGGAAATCGAAATCCCAGCCCTCGCCCGCCAAATGCCTTTGATACGGCAGATAGAAAATGCCCAGGTCGTTGGCAATGGTCTGCAGGTTGCAGTTACCGCTGCGCACACAGCTCGTGCAGCGTGAATCGTGCTGCGAAAGCAGCAGCTGCACGTTGGTGCGGCGCGCCTCGCGGGCCTTGGGGCTGTTGGTGTGGACCACCATGCCATCGAGCACGTAGTTGTTGCAGGCGGCAACCAGCTGGTCGCAGCCCTCAACCTCGACCACGCACACGCGGCAGCCGCCGATCTCGTTCAGATCGCGCAGGTAGCACAGGGTGGGAATCTGGATGCCGACGGACTTGGCCGCGTCCAGGATCGTGGTGTGCTCGGGCACCACGACCTCGCAATTATCGATAGTGAGCTTGACCATATTGAGTGCTCCGCTTTCGGTGTTATCGCTGACAGTGGGGTTGTTGAGCTCTACCATTCCAGGTTCCTCCCTCCGCGGAACGCGCCAAAACCAAAGTGGTCGCAACGCAGGCAGCGGCTTGCCTCCTGGCGCGCCTCCTCCTCGGTAAGGCCCTGCTCGACCAGATTCCAATCGTGAATACGCTCGCCGGCCTCGCGCTCACCCAGCTCGCAGCGGCCGCACTCGTGCTTGCCCTTAAACTGAACGGTCGGCAGCTCCACGTCGAGCTTGATCTTGTGGTCGAAGCCCAGATAGCGGTCGATGTTTGCCGAAGCCACGCGGCCGGCGTTGATGGCACGGATGACGGTGGCGGGGCCGGTCTGGCAGTCGCCGCCGCTAAAGAGGCCATCGAAGTTGGGCACGGCACCGTCCGAGTCGGTGACCACGCAACCCCACTTGCAGGCGATGCCCATGTCCTCAAACGGCTTGGAATCGATGTCCTGGCCAATGGCGACAAACACGCGCTCGCAGGGGATGACGCGCTCGGGCGTAGCGGCGGCACGCGGAGCCGGACGACCGCGGCGGGGCTCGCCGATAATCTGCGGTTGCACGCGCAGGCCGCTCACGCGACCATCTTCGCCCGTCTCGATGGCGAGCGGCGCCGTGAGCTCCAGCACCTCACAGCCCTCGGCCTGGGCACCGGCAATCTCGGCGTCCTGGGCCGTCATATCGCAGATGCGACGGCGGTAGACGATGCTTACCTTTTCGGCACCGCAGCGCACGGCGGAGCGTGCCACGTCCATGGCAACGTTGCCGCCGCCGATGACGCACACGCGCTGGCCGCTCAGGTCGGGCAGCTCGTCATCGCCGATGGCGCGCAGCATCTTGACGGCCGATTCCACGCCGGGCGCCTCTTCACCCGGAAGGCCGAGCTTCTTGTCACTGTGGGCACCGATGGCCAGGTAGACGGCATCGAACTCGTCGCGCAGACGGGCGAGCTCCTCGCCGCTCACGGAGTGGTCGAGCTCCACGTCGATGCCGGCGCTCAAGATCCAGTCGATCTCGGCCTGCAGGCGCTCGCGCGGCAGACGATAGCTGGGGATGCCGTAGCGCAGCATGCCGCCCAAGTGGTGGCGCTGCTCAAAAATGGTCACCTTGTGGCCCATCACGGCCAGGTAGTAGGCACAGGAAAGGCCGGCCGGGCCGCCGCCGATCACGGCGACGCGCTTACCGGTGTTGTCCACTACATGTGGCTTGTGGTCGTTGAGGTCGCTATGCTCAACGGCAAAACGCTTGAGGGCGAGGATGTTCATGGGGTCGTCGACCATGCCACGGCGGCAATGCATCTCGCAGGGATGCTCGCACACCAGGCCACAGACGAGCGGTAGCGGGTTGTTCTTGCGGATGACCTTGACGGCGTCGGCATAACGGCCTGCCTCGACGAGCGAGATGTAACCAGGAATGTCGACGTGCGCCGGGCAGCCCGAGACACACGGGACGCGAGCCTCGCGGTCAAAGCCGCAGGAGTGCTCGCGGATGTGGTGCTCAAAATCGTCGCGGAAGCCGCGAATGGCCGTGAGTGCCATGGCGCCAGCTTCGTAGCCGATGGCGCAGTCGCTCGAAAGGTAGATGGTGCGGGCCGTGCGCTCAATCAAGTTGAGCGTGGACTCGTCGGCGCGGCCCTCGAGCACATCGGCGAGCAGGTCGCTCAGCGCGCTCAGGCCCACGCGGCAGGGCGTGCACTTGCCGCAGCTCTGGGTGGAGCACAGGTTGACGAGCGCCGCCGTAAACTCGACGGGGCACGGGGCGAGTGAACTCACCGCCAGACGACGTCCGAGTGCATCGTGCAGGTCGTCCATGACGGCCTGAGCGTGGCTGCGTTCCATTACGTGCAGTCGAGCCATAAGATCCCCTCTCACATGGCAGCCCGGAGGCGAGGCCGGGCGAAATTGCTACACGCACAACACTGACCTAAAAAGTTGTTAGGTCTCCACGCAGTTCGGCAGGCGGTATGAAATGTCACCATCAGCGGTGAAAATGAACATTATCGCAGATAAATGCCATATTTGATAAAACGCGTTACCAAACGACAATGCCCCGCCCACGCAATCACGTGGGCGGGGCATTGCTTCAGGCATGCGGCCAGCGACCCTGTTGCTTTTACTTAAGCTCGGGCCAGTAACCCTTGTTGGCCTCGATCATGTCGTCGAGAACCTCCTTGGCGACCTTCATCGACGGCACGGTCTTGTTGAGCGTAAAGGCCTTAAGCGCCTTCTCGTACGAACCCTCGATCGTAGCCTCGACAATGAGCTTCTCGGAGTTCAGCTGCTGCATCATGAGGCCCTGCTGGAACAGCGGAATGTTGTCGCGGCTGATGACCTCGGGGCCGTTCTTGCCAATGTAGGCAGGCAGCTCGACCATAGCGTCGTAGGGCATGTTGGGGATGGCGCCCTTGTTCTCGCAAATGACCAGGAAGCGCTGCTTGGTGTCGTTCTTCAGAGCGATAGCCAGATCGGCAATCCAGTCGCCGTGGCTGCCCGCATAGAACGTGCCCTCGTCGATCTCGCCCGTCTTCTCGTAATGGTCGATACCATCAAAGAGGTTCTTCTCACGCGTCTCCTCAACCTCGTTAGCACGGGTGCGCTCGGGGTTGGAGTGCTCGACGAACTCCTTCTGCTGCAGGTAGTAGTTCAGATACGTGTTGGGCAGGTACTCCGGGAAGCACTCCATGATCTCGTACTCGCCCTTCCAGACGTAGTACCAGCTGCCCTTGGTGTGGCGGTTCTGCTCGGGGTGCTCGTCGACGGCCTCCTCGGGCTTCTTTGCCATGAGCGAGCCCATGCCCTTGAGGTAAGAATCGGGCAGCAGAATCTCATGCTCCTTGATGTACTCGCGCAGCTGCGGGAGCACCTCCTCGCCCTTGTGGCGGATCGAGGTGAACCAACCAAAGTGGTTGAGGCCAAAGTAATCGTACTCAACATCCTTCTTGTCGATATCGAGCGCGGCGCAAACCACGTCGATGATCGCGATCGGCATGTCGCAGATGTTGATGATGCGAGCGTTGGGACGCAGCACACGGCAGCCCTCGGAGACGATGGCGGCAGGGTTGGAGTAGTTGAGAATCCAGTAGTCCTTCTTGGCGTACTTCTCAACGTCATCGATCAGCTCGACCATGGGGAAGATGGTGCGCATGCCGTAGGCAAGGCCGCCGCAACCGCAAGTCTCCTGACCCACGCAGCCGTGACGCAGCGGAATCTTCTCGTCCTGTTCGCGCATGGCGTAGCCGCCCACGCGCATCTGGGCAAACACGAAGCTCGCGTCGGTGAAAGCCGTCTTTTTGTCGGTAGTCACCGTGAGCTTGATGTCCAGGCCAAGGTCCTCGTGCAAAATCCAGTCCACGAGCACGCCGATCTTGCGCTGGCGCTCCTCGTTGATGTCGTACAGACGAATCTCGTCAACGTCGAGCTCGTCCTTGCGCAGGGCGATGGACTTGACGATGCCGGGGGTAAAGGTGGATCCGCCACCACACAGAGTAATGATCATTGTTTACTGCTCCTTCTCAATTGCGTTCTCGACTTTGTCGCGCATCTCGGCGACCTTCATGCCAAAGATGATCTGGATATTGTTACCGTTGCGGTTGATGCCGCTGTTGGGCACGTGGTTGATGAGGTTCTCATCGATGAGGTCCGGGTTCTTAACGTTCACGCGAAGACGCGTAAAGCAGTTCTCGAGCTCCTCGATGTTGTCCTTGCCGCCAAGACCTGCGACCAGGTCGGCAATACCTGCGTCGACGCCCTCTGCGGGAGCCGCGGCAACAGCGCCCTGCTTCACCGCGACAGACGCGGCGGCCTCGCCCTCGGCAACGGACTCGGCGAGCTCGGACTCCTCCTCGCGACCAGGCGTGTGAAGGTTGAGCTTCTTGATGAGGAAGGTGAAGAGGAAGAAGTACAGAGCGGCGTTGACGACTCCAAGCACCAGCATAACCGGCCAGTTGGTCTTATCGACACCGAGGACCAGGTTGGAAACCACGATGTTGATGATGCCGCCTGCAGTCGAAGCGGGCACGGAGAGGACCTTGAGCAGGACCAGGAAGATGCCGGAAAGAACCGAGTGAACGACAAAGAGCACGGGAGCGGCAAAGACAAAGAGGAAGTCCATGGGCTCGGTCACGCAGGAGAGCACGGCGGTGATGATCAGCGGGATAATAACGGCCTTGGTCTTATCCTTGTTCCCCTTGTAAGCGGTGACGATAAAGGCGAGACCGATACCGATGTAGGGCCACAGGTTGTTGAAGGTGTAGCTGTTGAAATACGTACTATCGGAGAAGGGCTGACCCGTCATTGCCATCTCGGCAACACGGATGGGATAGGCGCCGGCAATAACCTGATCACCCAGCGTCAGGGTGCCACCCACATCGGAGAACTGGAACGGGGTGTAGATGAGGTGGTGCAGACCGGTGGGAACGAGCAGCTTGTTGAGCATGCCGTAGATAAACAGACCGATGTTGCCCGACTCCTTAATGATGCCGGCAACGGAGGAGATGGCACCCTGAACCGGAGGCCAAACGATGCAGAAGCCAGCGCCCATGATCCAGGAAATGATGATCATAATCAGGAACGGGAAGCGGACGCCCGAGAACATCGAAAGGGCAATGGGGAACTGCTTGTTCGAGTACTTGTTGAACACGGCACCGGTGATGCAACCAAGGATGATGCCGCCGAACACGCCGGTATCGAGCACCTGAATGCCCATAACGGTGGCCTGGCCGGTTCCGGTAAGACCGAGCATGCCGCTCGCATCGGCAAGAGAGCCGGTGGCGTTGAGCACGATGTTGTTAGCCTGCAGGAACAGGAAGAACGACATCAGGGCAATCAGCGAAGCATGGCCCTTGTTCTTCTTTGCCATGGCGCCGGCGATGCCCACGCAGAACAGAATCGAGAGGTTGTTGATGATAAACATCAGCGACTGATAGACAACGGCGCCCACAAGCTGGAACGGACCGGAGCCCAGTACGGGGACCAAAGCGCAGATGGTCTTGTTGGTCAGAATGATGCCCACGATGAGCAGGATGCCGGCAACCGAGAGATACATCATCGGCTGAACGATCGACTTCGCGAACACCTCCAACGGCGCTTTGAAATTGAACTTCTTTTTTGCGGTCATAGCGGTACTCCCCTTCCTTTTCCGCAAATTAAGACAGATGTGCCCTGGACAAGACCGTGAGCCTTGCCTTATATCAATCGATGTGTGGGCACGTTATGCCTAGAGACCAGGTTCTCCAAGCAGGTTAACAATGTGATATGCGAGATAACTCTTCTCAGCATCGGTAACGACAACGTTATAGGTAGACGACAAGTGGGCGGCTATGGCGTCCGCGCACGAGAATGCGCACGGATACGCCGTTTCATCGATTCGGAACAGCGCGTCTCCGTTGATTTGCCCTGCCGTAGGATCGAGCGCTCGCTGTGCGAAAAACTGCAGGTGACGAACGAAACGTTCGTAAGGCAGCGAGGTGTCATCGAGGGTCGTAGCATAGCGCTTGGAAACAATCGCGAGCACGTCGCGAACAAGCTGGACCGAAACAATCAAACGATCGGAGCGTTGCGGCATGGTGGCGTTGACGATATGCAGCGTAATGAAACCCTGCTCTTCTTCGCTCATCTGAATGCCCATATACTCCTTGATAATCTGCAGCGCACGGCCCGCAAGTGCATACTCCTTGCGATAGAACTGCTGGATCTCGAGCAGCAACGGATTCTCACAGGAGACGCCCTTGCGCTCGCGCTCCAAAGCAAGGCTGATATGGTCTGCGAGAGCAATGAGAATCTTGTCGTTGATATCAACATTGAGCTCTCGACGGAGCATCTGAACAATGTCCTCGGCAATCACGAGGTTGACGGTGGGGATGGACTCCAAAAGATGTGCCAAGCGGTCAATCGTACGCGAATCCTGAGAAGTTCCCTCCTGCAACGCGTAGGTCTTTTCGATCGACGCCTCGTCGATGGCATCGCCGGCATGACGGCCAAAGCAGAGGCCTCGACCGATGACGATGAGCTCGGAGCCATCGTCCGAAGTGACCATTGCGACGTTGTTGTTAAAAACTCGCTTGATAACCACGGTACCCACCACAAGAATTTACTCGGAAAGCCAGACGACAGGCTCTTTAACAGCAACAGGGCCGGAAGCATGCTCACGAAGAGTCGAGTTCTCCGAGCGCTCGCACACGATAACGAAGACCGTGGGATCAAAGCCGGCAGCGCGAACCACGTCGAAATCGACCTCGACGAGGGGCTGGCCCGCGTCGACATGGTCACCCTGGGCAACAAGCGCATGGAAGCCCTTGCCCTCAAGTTTAACAGTGTCGATTCCGATATGCAGCATCACCTGAGCAGAGCTGTCGTCGGACATGATGCCCAGTGCATGCTCGGTCGGGAACAGCGCCGCGACGGTGCCGGAAACAGGAGCGCACACCGTTCCCTCTTGGGGAACCACGGCAACGCCATCGCCCACGGCACGGCTGCTAAAAGCGGGGTCATTGGTATTTTCTAGATGAACAAGCTCGCCGGAAACGGGAGCGAGGATTTCGAACTCGGAAGCTGCAGTCTTCTGCTCATCCGAACCGCCCATCAGGCGAGAAAAGAAACCCATGGTGGCATGTCCCTTCATAAATATAGCCCAACCAAAATCAAGCGAATGCATCCATAGAGACACACCCGTTCAAAGACTATGGTTAGGCCCACGTCCGAGGGACTCGGTAACCTTCCGCATTTCTTTTTACGGGAGTTATTGTAGACAAGCCCAAAGCCAGAACAATCATTATGACCGGTGAGCGGTATTTTTTCTTCGATAAACGGTATTTAGGCGGCACTTAGGGACGTTCCTTTTCTGCCGGCACCCAGGGGCACTCCTCACTCTGGTGCGTTGGGGACAGGTTTGTTTGCACCAGGTTGGTGCAGATTAGCCTGTCCCCAATGCACCAATTTCGTATGCACTAGATGAAGAGCTCGCATTCCTTCCGCACGACGCAAGCCTTGCTCAGCATCTGGGAAACAGCGGATAGCTTGTTGGGATCAAGCTTGCGAGCGCCTCGCGGACATACGGCAATGCAGCGCATGCAGGAGATGCACGCCTCGCCAGCTGCTCGCTTGGGGTCGCCCTTGTCGATAGCACAAACGGGGCACGCCGCGGCGCATGCACCGCAGGAGACGCAATCCTCTGTTGCCTCGGGTGCCATGCGGTGACCTCCGGCTTGTTTATAAGGACGATTGCCGGGAATAGAGGGCTCGGATGCATCCTCAGTCAACAGCTTTTGCTGAATTTGCTGCGCAAACTCTGCGAGCTGCGCCGCATCCTGCGCATCCGGTCGCCCAGCAGCAAACTGACGAGCAACGGAATGCTCAGCAATAGCAGAAACCGCTGCAACCACCCTAAATCCGGCGCGCTTCGCAACGTCCTCCAGCTCTACGAGCGTGTCCTCAAACGCGCGGTTTCCGTATACACAAACCAAAACAGCCCGAGCCCCGTTGCCGCGCACCATGCCCAACCGGTCAGCCACCACAGCCGGGATTCTACCGGCATACGCCGGCACAGAGATTACGGCCACGTCGTCCTCAGTCATCGAGACAGCGCTGAAATCTAGCCCGCTATCGGTCAGATCGACGGTAACGGTATTTTTGTCCAGCGCCCCGGCCACAAGGCCAGACACCTTCCGCGTTCCACCCGTCGGACTAAACACAATTTCGAATACGTCCATCGAGGCACCCTCCCCCTACGCCTGGCAACGCGTCAAGCCGTTTTCACATCCAGCCAGAGTATACGGTACGTGGGATCCCCGTTTTGGTGCACCAAACACCCCAATGCACCCACCCTACGCTGTCTGCCTCTTCGTTTTGTATTAATTACGGTACAGATTGTATATATTTACGGGATACCGCCGTGTTCTCCTGAGGTACCCCATCCTGGCCCGTGCAAAAAACGGAGTATTCTGCAACGTGACCGCGCCAGCACCGCCGCGGGTGGGCAAAACTATAGGGCGCCGTATCATTCTAAGTCCCGACATGGCGAGAATGACGCGCCCCTGCTCCGGAAAACGGCGAAATCTGACTCGGAACGCTCGCTAGGGATATCCGAAGGCCACCGTTGGCGACGTCGAATCATATGCAGACAACTCGAACTGCAGAATACTCCAAAAAATGCACGGCGCACCCCATAGGACCCATTGCTGCATGGCGGAAAATAGGTCCTCAGCATCCCCCAGATGCATTCCCGAGAAAATCACATTTGAACTAGCGATCGGATACGGCAAACAAAAAGGGCCCCGAGCGTAGTTGCTCAGGGCCCTTGGTTCACCTCGCTCTAGTGGGCGATGCGTATGCTATTTGCGCTTGCCGCCGCCGTCACCGGGACGACGGGAGCTGCCGCCGCGCTTGCCGCCACGGCTGTTGCCATAGCTGCCACGGTTATCGCGACCGCCGGCGCGGCCGCCGCGGGAGCCGGCCTGGTTGCCGCCACGCCCGCCACGATAGCCGCCACGACGCTCCTCGCGGGTATCGTCGTAGTTGCGCCAGTCATCGCGACGATCGCGGCTGGCACGCGGATCACGACGATCGCGCGACTCGTTAGAACGGCCAGCGCCGCTGCGGCCGCCATTGCCGCGAGCACCCTCGCGACGCTCGCCGCCGCGGCTACCGCGCTCTTCAAAGCACTTGCCGCCACGGGACTCACCGCCACGGGCACCTCGCTCACCGCGACCCTCGCCGCCGCGACGCTTATCACGGCCACCGCGCTCGTCATCGCGACCGGAACGACGACGGTCGCCCGAGCCGCGCTTGCCGCCACGCGAGCCACGGCCCTCGTCCTCGCGATCGACACGACGACGGCCACCGCGGTCCTCGTCCTCGCGGCGACGGCGATGCGCCTCGCCCTGGAACTGCTTGGCACGACGCTCGGCACGGTTACCGCGCGGGGCCTGCTCGACGGCAGCGGCACCGCCGCGCTCCTCGGCAGCTACCTCGCGGGCCACGCTCTCAACAGCCTCGTCTACGCGAGCCTGAACGCCCTCGCGCACGCGGGTCTTGCCGCCGCGCTTGGGACGGCTCGGACGCTCGCCGTCGCCGCGGCGCTCGTCGCGACCGCGGTTGGAACGACCGGCAACATCGCCGTAATCGTCGCCGTTGCGCTTGCCGTCGCGACGCGCTTGCTCGAGTTTCTTCTTGCTCTTGGACTTGCCGCGCTTGGTCTTCTTCTTCACCTTAAAGGCGGCAGGATCGCGCTCGGGGTCAACGGCGGGCGGGTTGGGACCCACGTGCAGGTCGCCCGCTTCGTAAATATCGGCCGTCTTGTCCATGAGCTTCTCAATCTCGTAGAACTCGTCGACGTCCTGCTCGGTCACAAACGTAATGGCCCAGCCCAGCTCGCCGGCGCGGCCCGTACGGCCAATGCGGTGGATATAGTCGGTCGGCTCGGCCGGCACGTCAAAGTTCACGACGTAGCGCACGTCGCTAATGTCGATGCCGCGGGCGAGAACATCGGTTGCCACCAGCACGTCGACGGTGCCGTCGCGGAAGGCAGAAAGCGCGCGCTCGCGCTGGGCCTGGCTGCGGTTGCCGTGAATCGCGGCGGCCTTGATGCCCTTGCGCTCAAGGCGACGGCAGCAGCTGTCGGCGCGGTGCTTGGTGCGCATAAAGACGATGGTGCGCTCCGGGCCCTCCTTCTTGAGGAACTCGGGCAGCAGGTTGTTCTTGGCCTCGATGGACACCGGGAACACAAACTGGTCGACAGTGTCGGCGGTCGACGTGGCAGGCGCGATCTCCACGCGGGCCGGGTCGCTCACCAGGTCGGTGATCTCGCCTACGGCCTCCTCGTCGAGCGTGGCCGAGAACAGCAGCGTCTGTCGCTCGGCCGGCGTCTCGCGCACAATACGGCGAACGGCGGGCAAAAAGCCCATATCGAGCATGCGATCGGCCTCGTCGAGCACCAGCACCTTGACCTCGTTCAGATGGCAGGCTCCCTGCTCGATCAGATCGACCAGACGGCCCGGCGTTGCGACCAGGATGTCGCAGCCGTACTTGAGGGCAGCGGTCTGCGGCTTGTAGCTCACGCCACCCACGACGGTCACGGCAACGTGGCCGGTGACGTCGGCGATTTTGCTTGCGACCTCGTCGATCTGCTGGGCAAGCTCGCGCGTGGGGGTGATGACGAGCATCACGGGGCCACGGCCGTTGCCCTCGGGCTTTTTAGCACCGCGACGGCGGTTGCGGCCGCCACGCTCGCGCACGGGTTTGGGAGGAGCGATGTGCTCCAGATTGTTCATAGTCGGCAGCAAAAAGGCGGCCGTCTTGCCGGTGCCGGTCTGAGCGGCGGCAAGCAGGTCACGGCCCTCGAGCACTACGGGGATCGAGCCGGCCTGCACGGGCGTGGGCGCCGTGTAGCCCAGGTTCTCGATAGCACGAAGCATCTCGTCGGAGAGGCCCAGCTCGTCAAAGGCGGGCAGGCTCTCGGTAGCGGACTCGACGGCCTGGGCGGCATTGGCCTCATCGGCGGCATCGAAGGCAGCCTGGGTCATGGCCTCGCGGGTCTCGTCCAGAATCTCGGCGTCGGTGACGTCAGATACAGAATTACGCATATGTTGTTGTTCCTTATCTGCACGCGCAATGGGCACGGCATGCGGCCGCGCGGGCGTGCTTGGTAGTGCGCTAATACATACAAAAACAGGTGCGCACAGAGAGGACGTTGCTCAGCACGCTGGCGATCGCTTTGGCAGCCCTATCACGCGCCGTCCAGACGCAGCAGCTCTAAGCGATGGAGCAGATTCGCCGCCGGTTAGTATACCCGTGCTTCGCATGCCCCCACGTAAACCACAGATGACGAGGCGGACGAGGTGGGCCCGGCTGATTGTCTCAATCTGTAACATCTACAGGGCGAATCTTCCTCTACGTGTTACAGATCGAGACAAACGGTCGACACGGCTCACAAACGTCTCAATCTGTAACAGTTAACGAGTAAAATCGGCCCTAATTGTTATAGATCAAGACAGAGGGGGATTTCCGTCCAGTCCAAACCAAATCTCTCAGTCTTCCTGCAATTTCGAACATGTGGCCTATAATGTTGCTTTAGTTACGCTATATATTGCGCAGCCATTTAATACGTCGCCCACCGGGGGCCATTAATTCCTATCGCCATATTGGCTAGGAAGCAATCAAAGGAGGTATCCGTGGCAGCAGAGACGCCTTGCTCGGTCCTCTATAACGATATTCGCTCGTTCGGCGGTCTTAAACATCTCGAGATCGCCCGAATGCTCATCAATGGAAACTCTTATCTCGGCAGTACCCTGCTCGAGAAATGCTCTTCCAACCGCTCGTATCTCACCCGTTACATCGTCCATCGCAAGCCTGACCAGTGCGCGCCCTCCATCTACAGCGACTTTACCGTCACCACGCTCAACCTTTCCTCGGCAATCTGCAGCAAGCTCGGCGGCGGCGAGTCCGCCTATCGGGCAATCGCCGAGCACTATCGCGGTCCGGCCGCCAACGAAATGATGTCGGCTCTCGCCAGCTACAAGCTGGACAGCCGCCTATATGCAAATGCCCTCAATCGCATCGACAACTTTGACGGCAATGCCGTGCGCGAGAAAAGCACGCTTTACCTTATGCTCTTTGTGGCAACGGGGGCGCTCGCCGATCCCGTTCAGGGCGTGGCCACCGTCGAGCGCTTTTGCGACAGCAAGACGGGCGAGCACTTTGGCACCACCGAAACTACCGTCGGACGTGGCTTTATGAGCAGCCTGGAGCAGCCGCGCACCGTCGCCCCCAACCTCGGTCTGCTCAGAACCCATGCCGACAACTGCGCCGGCATGCAAATCCATCCCCTCACACGCGATCCGCGCGGCACCGTGATTGGTTCTTTGCCCAAAACCTCGCCCAGCATCACCGATGTGGGCGCCGACGCATCGCGCGAGCATCTTCGCATTTGGCTTGAGGGTGAGCACTGGTACGCCCAGGGCCTTGGGTCGACCAACGGCACAGTGCTCGAATCGGGCGCGGGTGACGGCGATATTGTGATTGAGCCGCCGCGCGACCAACGCGAGCCTGGCAAGATCTATCCCCCAGTGGAAATCGAAAACAGCGACAGGCTCCATCTGGGTCTCTACACGACATTCCTTGTCATTGTGGACTAGCGCGGACGGCGATCGGAAGACGGTCGCCGTCCGTCTTTCGTCTTCTACCTTCTGCGTCGTAAACGACAATGCTCAGCGGTATACGTGGGCAGTGCGGCTATCATGGTACTTTACCGATATCCGCACTGCTCGCGTATACGTGCGGCAACCCATGCCAGACAAAGGAACGCCATGGATACTACCGATAGCGCCTATGGCGACAAACTCATCCGTCTCGATACGTTCGATACCTCCGTGGCGGTCAACCCCAGCGCCGAGGACGACGCCAAACGTCGGTTTATGACGCTTATTCTCCAGACGGCCCACCGCAACAACGGCAACATCGGGCACGTGCTGCGCGCGACCAACACGAGCGGCGAGGTCTTTGCCGTCAAGCTGCTCAAGGACAACGCTATCCTTTCCGGCCAAGCCCCCGACCGCTCCGCCGAGCAATCGGCAGCGCACCTGGCCAGCACCGCCGCGCTGTTCGAGGAGTACCGTCATCTGTGTACCGTCTCGCACCTGCGCGGATTTCCGCGCGTCTATGGCTACGGATCGTGCGAGGATGACCCTCTCATCCTCATGGAGTGGGTCGAGGGCACCTCGCTCAAGCAGGCGCTGCCCCTGCTTCCGCACGACGCCTCGGGCGGGCTGACCACCCAGATGGTCGCCGCCGTCGGAAACGCCGTGCTTCGTGCGCTCTTGATTACCCAAGGCCTCGTGAATCCGGTCATCCATCGCGACCTGTCGCCTGCCAATATCATGTTCCGCACCACCAGCCGAACGCTCGAGCAGCAGATTGCTGATTGTTCCTTTGACCCCTGCCTCATCGACATGGGCTCCGCGACCATGGCTCTCGGCGACGACACGATCACCCGGCGCGCCGACATCTGGCGTTTTGCCACGCCCGCATACGCCGCGCCCGAGATGCTCACGCAGGATATCGAAGGCATCGCGGCCCTTCGCCGTTCGCCGGCAATCGACGTCTATGCGCTTTCGAGCATTCTGTACCAGCTCTACAGCGGTCGCAAACCGTTTGACTTTGAGTCGACGGACGCCGCTGCAACCGGCTCGTTCTATCTCGTAAAGACCAAGACCAAGCCGGCACCGCTCGAGCCGCGCTGCGAGGGCGATGAGGCGCTCGTCCAGATCATCATGAAGGGTCTCTCAGTCGAGCAGTGCGATCGTCCCACCGAGCAGCAGATGCTCGAGGTGCTCTCGGCATACCTCACCGACGCCGAATCCGAAGGCCGCGAAGGTGCAGGAGACGAGGCCGCAATTGATATCGATTCTGGCACGCACCTTAAGGTCGACGTCGCCGGCGAGCGCGCACGAGAGATCCTGAATCAGGCCCGCCACGATGCCATGACCCGCCGCCGCTTTATTATCGGCGGCGCTATCGCAGCCGTTGCGGGGCTCAGCGTTATCGGGGCGGCAACCCATGGCTTTGGCATCCCCGACTACCTCGACGGCATCCGCGGTTCACTTGACGACTACACCTGGGATCAGCTGCAGGAGATTTCGCTCAAGATTAAGGCCGCCGAGACCCGTAGCGAGGCACGCGAGATTGCCAAGCGCTATCACCTGCTCGATGCCGATGGGCATATCCCCTATCCGTGTACCAAGCGCGTGAAACTCACCAACGGGCTGGAGGTCGGCGCGCAGCTTGTGGGCATCCGTCACGATGAGCTTCTGGACGGGACGGGCAAGGCCGGACTGACGTTTATGTTCGACGCGGGTATTGCCGAGCGCAACGCTGCGGCTGAACCGCCGAGCGCCGGCTGGGCAGTTTGCGAGCTGCGGGAATGGCTCGACGGCGACGGCCTTAAGCTGCTGCCCAACAAGTTGCGCGCGCTCATCAAATCTGTCAAAAAGGTCTCGAATAACGCTGGCGCCGCCAACAGTGCATCGTGTCTGAGCGAGTTGCCCGCAACCCTTTGGCTGCCCGCCATGGTCGAGCTGTGCGGTACGCAACCGCCCGATTCGTTTGCCAAGGACTATCACTACCTGGCAAGAATCTACAACGGCGAGGGCAAGGAGTATCAGCTCTTCCGCGAGCTCAAGGTGAGCCCGTATTCCACGAACGAGACGATGGTCCGCCAGTGGAAGGGCAAGGACACCTGCTGGTGGGAGCGCACGGTGAGCCCCGACTCATCGGAGACCGAAGGCACGCTCTACATAAACCGTGTGGGCCACGACGGCGACGTCTTTACGTACGCAACGCCTGCGGAAAAGCCAAACAAGCTAACCTGTGTGATCCCCGGGTTCTGCATCTAGGCGGCGGGCGTCTTGCCGTGACGGGACCCCTCCCCGGCAATTGTCTTGATCTGTAACGGTTAGAGGTCATATTTGCTGCTAGATGTTACAGAACGAGACATTAGCTTGCCGAGAACTTCGACTCATAAATGTGACTCAAGTGTGTCGATATTTTCTTGCCAATGTTGCGCAACAGAAACCCTTTCGGCGGTCGTAACGTACGAATTGTCATAGGTACCCCTTCAACGATTGGGAGAAGAAATGGCAAAGTACGCACCTAAACACTTGGAAGTCTCAGGCGGCGCCGAGCCCCATCGCGCATTCGCGGGTCACAAGACCGCGCGACTCGCCGTCACCGCAGCCACCACCATCGCAATGACCGGCTCGTCGTTGCTCGCCCCGTTCTCGGCATTTGCCAACGATCTGAGCGACACCACGGCACAGGACGCAATCATGTCCCCGCTCGCCGCCCACGCCGGCGAGGCGGCAGGCTCCGCAGTAAAGACGAACGCCCAGAAAATTGCCGACTTGCAGGCCGCAATCGACGCCGCAAAGGCTGCCGAGGCAGAAGCCAAGTCCGACTACGACACGGCGGTTGCCCCCTATACCGAAAAGCAGACGGTCCGCGACAACGCCCAGACTGCCTACGACGCTTCCGTCTCCAACAATTCGCAGGCAGAAGCCGCCGCGCGTGCCGAATACGCCCGTCAACTCGATGAAAGCGTCAAGGCGGCCAACAGCGCCAGCGCCACGTTAAAGGATGCCCAGAGCAAGCTCGACACGGCCAAGGCCGATGCCGAAAGCAAGACGAAGGCACTCGACTCCGCAAAGCAGGCGGCAGCCGACGCACGGGCCAAGCTTGAGGAAGCCCAGAAGGCAGCCGCCAACGCAACGCCGGAGGAAATCAAGGCCGCCGAGCAGTCTGCCGCAGATGCCCAGAAGGTTCTTGACCAGGCAAAGGCCGCAAAAACCGCTGCCGACTCCGCACTCGCCGATGCCCAGCAGGCTCGGAGCGCCGCGCAGAGCGCTTACAACGAGGCGTCAGGCACGCTGGCTTCCGCTCAACAGGCAAAGACCGCCGCGGATGGTAAGGTAGTCGCGGCACAGGCAGCGTATGACAGCGCGCAAGCCGATTTGGCAGCCGCAAAGGCAGGCGCCGAGGGCCCGGAGTATGACGCCGCTCAGGCAAAGGTCGATGCCGCCCAAAGCGCACTCGATCAGGCGAAGCGGCAGCAGGCGGCTGCCGAAGCAGGTCTTTCTCAGGCAAATAGTGACGTTGCATCCAAGCGGGACGCCCTCACCGGTGCCGAAAGCGAGCTCGAAGCCAAGAAGCAGACAGTCGCAGCAGCCGAAAATGATGTAACGGCAGCCCAGGCGAAAGCCGATGCGGCGCAATCGGAGTTGACCTCGGCAAAGCAGGTGCATGCTGCCGAGCTGGAGAAGGCAAAGGCCGCTCAGAAACAAGTCGACCAGGCAAAAGCCGAGAAGGAGCAAGCAGACAAGGCGCTCGAAACTGCCAAGACAAACCAGGCGGCCGCCGATCAAGCCGTTGTCGATGCACAGAAAGCATACGATACGTGCAAGGCGGCAGCCGATAAGGCTACGACGGCGGAGGCGCAGAGCGTCATCGGCTTTTACCAATTCATCGGTGCCAACGATGCTGCAGACATCATCTATAAGCAGAGCGACTTAAACCCAACGACCATCGGCGATAAAAAGGACGGCACGTCACTCGACAACGCCAAGCTTTCGTTTGGCAAGCTGCGCGAGATTAATGAATATCGCAAAAGCGTCGGCCTTAGCGAGCTTAAGGTGACGGCCGAGCAGATGGCAATTGCTCAGTCGAACTCCAATTACTCAGACGCCATGCTAGACCATTCAGACTATGCGCGATTCGAAAATGCCGCATGGAACTATGACTTGAAAAGAAATGTCGCACACCAGTGGGTTGATGAGGAAAAGAATATATTTGACCAGGCCGCAGCGAAAGCCGGCCTTGGCGAAATTGCCCCCAAAGATGCTTGGGATACTTTCTGGAGCCACGGCACCGAATTCGGAGAGCAAAAGGTAGGCTTTGGCACCGTCGGCCACTATTTGAATATCGTACAGCCTGACGCCAAAACCATGGGATACGGCATTAATTCTCGAGGAACTCATCTCTCATATACCTACATCTTGGAGGTTGACGACAACTACGGTTCGTACGAGAAAGAATATTCAATCGATGAACTCGAGAGTCTCTTTGATCAGTATCAGCTGAGTCTCTCCAAGGCCAGCGAAAACCTTGCCGCTGCAAAAGCGAACCTTGAGCAAAAGCGCAGCACAGCGGCATCGAAAGCCGATGCCGTAAAGGCAGCAGAGACCCTCGTCGCTCAAAAGCGAGAAGGCGTTGATACCGCGAACAGCAACCTTGCCACCGAAAATGGCAACGTGGCAGGTGCCGCTGCCGAGGTCGCTCAAGCAGAGCAGAATCTCGCCAAGGCAAACGGAAAAGTTGCCGAAGCCGAAGACCAGGTTAAAGCCGCCCAAAGCAACGTGGCGCCCGCAGAGCAGGTCGTCAACCAGAAGCGCGCCGAGCTTAAGGCATCGCAAGAGCAAGCCGCTCAGAGTCAGAAGAAGGTTGATGACGCCAAGGCAGAGGCTCTCTTAAAGCAGCAGGCTCTGCAAGATGCAAGGAAGGAACTTGCCAAGTATTCTGCCGATGTTGCTGCGGCCCAGGAGAAGGCTGACAAGGCCCATCAAACGCTCGATGAAGCCACGGCGGCTCAGACGTCTGCCCAGAGCGCTCTTGAAAAGGCGGAGCGCGACGCGGCTGCCAAGAAGCAGGCCCTCACTATCGCCAAGGACGGCGTCGAGGCCAAGGCAGCGACCGCGGAGCACGCCGCGAGCGATCTGACCACGGCGGAAAACGACTTTGCTTCAAAGCAGGCACATGCCGATGCGTTGAACAACGCGGCCGATAATCTCGCCACGGCCGAGGCAGCCAAGAAGGACGCCGACGCAGCAGTGACTGCGGCCGAAACTGCTCTTAGTGCGACGAATGATGCCGTAGCGAATGCCGAGCAGGCGGTCGAGAATTCTCAGGCCGCACCGGACGCCGCTGCCGCCGCTCTCGGAAAGCTCAAGTCCGTCAATGTCGAAAACGGCATCGCAACCGGCTCCGATGCAAACGCGAACGATACGCTCAATGCCCTCTTTGCCAAGTGCGTCGCCGCCAAGCAGGCAGAACATAACGCAAAGGCCGCACTTGATGCCGCTCAGGCAGACCTTGATGCTGCGACGCCCGCCTACACCGCGGCGCTCAATGCCTACAACGAGGCGAAGGCAAAACGCGTAGCCGCCGAGCAAGCCCTGAAGGACGAGATCGCCCGCCAGGAGCAAGAGGCAGCGAAGGCCGAGCAGGCCAAGATCACGCAGGCTGCCGCTAAGCCGGTTGCTGGAAAGCCGTCTGCTGGCAACGCCAAGACGGCCGCCAACTCGGCACTTCCCATCACAGGCGACAATGCTGCGCTCGCCGGTGAGACGTTTGTCATCGGAGGCGTCGTGCTTGTAGCCGCCGGCGTCTTCCTAACCGACAAGAAACGTCGTCAGGAGTAAGGATTTCGGGAGGACGGCTTCTCTTCCCTTCCACCGCTTCGCAAACCCTGCTCAGCATACGCCGGGGCACCCATCACGCGGGCGCCCCGGCGTTTTACATTGAACGGCCAGGGCATCTGCTCCGAGATTGTCTCGATCTGCAACAACTAGGACCCAAATATCGGTCTTACTGCTACAGATTGAGATGTTCGGGTTACCCTCGAATGGTTTGTCTCGATCTGTAACATCTAGCAGGCAAAACAGTCCCCAGATGTTACAGATTGAGACGTTAAGTTGTGGCTCGATGTAATATCTAGATCTGTAACAGTTACTCGACAAAAACGGGTCTAGTTGTTACAGATTGAGACATTAGACCGGCTACGGTCCGCCGACCTGGCTATCACCTCGGCCAATAACAGAATGGCATACATTTCAATCTCCACTGTATACCCCCAGGGGGTATGGGTGTATAGTATCAGCAGGTTAACAATTCCAACACCAAATTACAGAAAGGAGAAGCCATGGCTCAGGATAAGTTTGACGTGGGCGGTATGACGTGCGCCGCGTGCCAAGCGCACGTGGACCGTGCCGTGAGCAAGCTCGACGGCGTCCAAAGCGTCGCGGTCAATCTGCTCGCCGGCTCTATGCTGGTGGACTACGACCCTGCGCAGGTCTCCCCCGACGATATCTGCACCGCTGTCGATCGCGCTGGCTACTCGGCCTCGCCCATCAGCGCGGGCACCGACGCCGCCTCAAGCGGCAGCTCGCAGGCCAGGTCTGGCGTCACCCATATGGAGTCGCCCACCAAAAAGCTGGAGGCCGCCGCCTCTGCCATGCGTACCCGCCTCATCATCTCGATCATCTTCCTCATCCCGCTGTTCTACATAGGCATGGGGCACATGCTCGGTTGGCCACTGCCCGGCGTCTTCACCGACCACACCCACAGCATGACGCTCGCGCTCACCGAGCTCGTCCTGCTCATCCCCATCGTCTATGTCAACGACGCGTACTTTATCAATGGGTTTAAATCGCTCGCGCACGGCGCGCCCACCATGGACGCCCTCATCGCCGTCGGCGCCACCGCGTCCATTGCCTGGTCGCTCTACGCCATGTTTATCATGGCCGACCAGCTGGCCACAGGTCAGGTACACGAGGCCATGATAACGGGCATGGACAATCTGTATTTTGAGAGCGCCGGCACGATCCTGTCGCTGGTCACCGTGGGCAAATACCTCGAGACGCGCAGCAAGTCCAAGACCGGCGGCGCCATCGAGGCGCTCATCGACCTGGCGCCCAAGACCGCGACCATCGTGGCCGACGACGGCACCGAGACCGCTGTGGACGTCGACGCCATCCTTCCCGGCCAGGTGCTGCGCGTGCGCCCCGGCGAGTCCATCCCTGTCGACGGCGTCGTACTCGAGGGCGCTTCGGCCGTGGACGAGAGCGCGCTCACCGGCGAGTCCATCCCCGTGGAAAAGACCGCCGGCGACACCGTCAACGCCGCCACTGTCAACCGTACCGGCTCGTTTACCTTCCGTGCCACACGCGTGGGCGCCGACACGTCGCTCGCCAAGATTATCCAGCTCGTCGAGGACGCCAACGCCACCAAGGCGCCTATCGCCCGCATGGCCGACAAAGTCGCCGGCGTGTTCGTGCCCGTGGTGTTTGCGATCTCGGCCGTGACCTTTGCGGTGTGGATGGCACTGACCGGCAGCATAAACGAGGCGCTCACCTCCGCCGTGGCCGTGCTGGTGATCAGCTGTCCGTGCGCGCTGGGCCTGGCCACGCCCGTCGCCATTATGGTCGGCACCGGCAAGGGCGCCGAAATGGGCATTCTGTTTAAGAGCGCCGAGGCGCTGGAGAACCTACGCAGCGTGGGCACCGTGGTGCTCGACAAGACGGGCACCGTCACCCGCGGCAAGCCGGCTGTGACCGATATCACGGTAGCCACGCGCGCTGACGGCTCGCCCGCCATGAGCGAAAAGGCATTGCTCAAGCTGGCCGCTGCGCTGGAGCGCTCAAGCGAGCACCCGCTGGCCGAGGCGATTATGGCCGAGTGCGAGGCGCGCGGAATCGTCGCACGCATGGTCGAGGACTTTACCGCCGTGCCCGGGCGAGGCGTTACGGCACGCGAGGGGCAGAATGTCATCGCCGCCGGCAACGTGCGTCTGATGGACGAGCTGGGCGTGAAGGTTCCCGCCGGCCTTGCCGAACAGTTCGCGGCCGAGGGCAAGACGCCGCTGTTCTTTGCCAAGAACAGCGAGCTTGTCGGTACCATCGCCGTGGCGGACGAGGTCAAGGAGACGAGCGCCGGGGCCATCGCCGCACTGCGCTCGCTTGGCGTCGACGTGTGCATGCTCACCGGCGACAACCGCGTGACGGCCGAGGCCATCGCCCGCCGCGTGGGGCTGAGCAGCGAGCAGGTCATCGCCGACGTCCTCCCCGCCGACAAGGAACGCCACGTGCGCGAGCTGCAGGATGCGGGCAGCAAGGTCGCCATGGTGGGCGACGGCATCAACGACTCCCCCGCCCTGGCGCGCGCCGACGTGGGCCTTGCGATCGGCACCGGCGCCGACATCGCCAAGGAGGGGGCAGATGTGGTGCTCATGCGCAGCGACCTCATGGACGTCGCCCGCGCCATCGAGCTGTCGCGCGCCACGATCCGCAACATCAAGCAGGACTTGTTCTGGGCGCTGTTCTACAACGGCATCGGCATTCCGCTTGCCGCGGGCGTGTTCTTCCCTCTCACGAGTTGGCAGCTCTCGCCGATGTTCGGCGCCGCGGCCATGAGCCTGTCGAGTGTCTGCGTCGTGTCCAATGCGCTGCGCCTGCGAACCTTTAAGCCGAAAGTGGCAAAATAGGCTCACCATTCAGTCCATTTAGAACGGGTTTTCCAGATGCCCGAGATTGACCTGAAAGAGGAGCGACGCGTACTTTGATACGCGAGCGACGGCTTGAAGGTCAAGGTCGGGTGCCTGGGAAAGCCGACACAACAGAGAGGAATATCCATGCGTTTCACAATTAAGACTTCCGGCCTTATGTGCGGCCACTGCGACGCCACCGTCGAGACGGCGCTGCTCAACGTTGCCGGCGTGACCGATGCCGACGCCGATCACGAGACCCAGACTGTCCAGGTGGAGTGCGCCGACACCGTGACCGCCGAGCAGCTCGCCGCCGCCGTCGAGGGCGCCGGCGAGAAATTCCATGCCCTGTCCGTAACCGCCGCGTAGCAGGCGCTGCCTACTCAATCCTCAGAAGTTGCGGTGAAATACGGACTGTTGGGCCGCCCTAGGCCTTTGAACAGTCCGTATTTCACCGCAACTGACGGGGGCATCCGGAAGATCGACCAGAAACGAGGACCCGCCATGATGGCAGACCACAAATCGGTGACCCGCATGCTCAAGACGGCGCGCGGCCAGATCGACGGCATCTTGCGGATGGTCGATGAGGACCGCTACTGCGTCGATATTTCCACGCAGCTCATGGCAACGCAGGCGCTCATTGCGCGCATCAACGCCGACGTGCTCAAGGCGCATATCGAGGGCTGCGTGACTTCGGCAATCGAATCGGGCGACGAAGATCTCAAAGCTGCCAAGCTCGCCGAGATCGAACGCGTCGTCGACAAGCTCTCCAAGTAATTGGGGCATTGGGGACAGGTATGTTTGCACCACATTGGTGCAGATTAACCTGTCCCCCTTGCTCTAAATCGGGTATAAAGGCGTGCAGCATATCGAACGAAAGGCAATTTGCATGAATGACTTTATGAAGGGTCGCAATGGTGCCGATGAACTCACCATCGTGATGGGTTTTGCCGGCATCGTCATCGCGATGGTCGGATCGATAGCCCGCATCCAGTGGCTCAGCTGGATCGCCATCGCCGTTATCGTGATTGGCGTGCTGCGCGGCCTGTCCAAAAACGTCGACGCACGTCGCAAGGAGAACGAGGCCTTTGTCGCCGCGACCGCGAACGTCCCCGGCCTGGGCAAGTTCGTCGCCAGCTTGGGCGGTAGAACTGCAGCGGCCAGCACCTCGCGCGCGGCCGGCACCAGCAAGGAAGACTTTGAGCGCGCCAAGCGCACGGCCAAGAAGATGTGGAAGGGTCGCAAAACCACGGCATACCTCAAGTGCCCCAACTGCGGCCAGATGCTCTCCGTTCCCAAGGGCAAGGGCAAGATTCGCGTCACCTGCCCCAAGTGCCACGCCAAGATGGAGACGCGCTCCTAGCCGCTACACCATAGGACAAAATAAAAGCCGAGGCCTCGCGCTGAGACCTCGGCTTTTTTGATTATGACAATGGGACCGTCCCTTTGTCACACCTGTGCCACGCCATCGCGGGCAAGCTCCTCGGCCAACGCCTCGGCAGGCATGGCCATAATCGCGTCGAGCTCGGCGTCCACCTCGGGAATACGCTTCACCTTGAGCTTGCGCACCAGATCGCCACGGCACATCACGTGCATCGGCTCACGCAGGGCACACAGATCATCCAGAGGATTCTTACGCGTCACCAGGATATCGGCTGCCTTGCCACACTCGATTGTGCCGGTCTCGCCACCCAGGCCCAGTAGCTCGGCATTGACCTGCGTAGCCGTATGCAGTGCGAAGGCGTTGCTCACGCCCACGTACTTGGCAAAGTAAGCCACCTCGCGCCACATGTCGTACTGCGTCACGAACGGGCAGCTCGAGTCCGTGCCCAGGCCCACCTTAACGCCGGCTTCCAGCGCCGCGCGAGCGCTCTCGATAATGCCCGAGCACACGATGTCACCGTTCTTCTTTTGCGTGTCGGTCGAATGGGTCTTTTCCGGATCGAGCAGTACAAACGGCAGTGCGGGGCTGATTGTGCAGGTCACGCTCGGCGCGCGTCCCTCGAGCTGTGTTCCCGCGGCGCCGCGGTACAGCTCCAGGATCTCGGGGGTCATCGGAGCGCCGTGCTCGATTGTGTCGACGCCGGCCTGAAGCGCGGCCTTCACACCTTCGGTGCTCTCGACATGGGCCATGACCGGAAGGCCAACCTCGTGCGCCGCCTTGCACGCCGCCGCGGCAACCTCCACCGGCATACGCAGCACACCCGGCTCGCCCACCTCGGTCGCATCGAACACACCGCCCGTTACAAACAGCTTAATGACGTCGGCACCGCGCGCATACAGGTCGCGCACCTGTTCGGCTGCCTCGGCGGGACTGTTTGCCACCTGGGCGAACAAGCCCGCACCATGGCCGCCCGGCACCGTGACGCCCGTTCCCGGCGCCACCAGGCGAGGACCTTGATACTTGCCGGCGTCGATGGCATTACGAACGGCGATGTCGGCAAACAGTGGGTCGCCCGCGCCGCGCACCGTGGTCACGCCGCTTACCAGTTGTTGTTGGGCGCTGCCCTTAAGAATATGGCGCACGATGGCGCGCCCCACGGGATTATCGAGCTTCTTCATCAGCGCGCCCGCATCGCCCGCCGAAACCGGCTTGCCCGAACCGCACAGATGCACATGCATATTGATGAGACCGGGCATGAGATACGCACCTGCCAGGTCGATGACCTCGGCACCTGCAGGTGCCTGCGCCACAGCACTCGGCCCCATCCACGTGATGACACCGCGCTCAACAGTCACGGCCATATCGGGTTGCGGCTCCATATGCTCCGAACCATCCAGGACGGTCGCATTGATAAACAACGTGGAACGATCGGCAGACGCCATATCGAGCTCCTCCCTCACGATTAACTTGAACATTTGTCCATTATCACCTAATGCAGCGACCTAAAGTCGAGCATATCGGTTAACGGAGGGAAGAGGGGATGTGGGGGACGGAATACGTTGCAGTCCCACCCCAGCGACACCAGGGAAATGTCTCGATCTGTAACAGTTACGGGCCCAAACAGCCGCCAAACGTTACAGATTGAGACAAAGTCAGGGCAGCAGAGCGACACCAGTAACATCCCCTACTCCCACTCCTGCTCGTAGATGTTGAGCGACTTTACGTACCGCCCCTGGGCGCCCATGATGTCGCGGACCAGACGCAAGAAGAAACTGATGCACGAGGTGTCAAAGCCATCCTGCAGGTCCTCCGGATGCACCGCACCAGGCCCATCGACCGCCGTGTCACTCAGGCGTGCGATGTCATACAGATAGAGTTGTCCCGCCGTCAGCCAGACATCGTCGACGCAGGCGAGGCGCACCGCAATCGCGCCGTCGCTCCAATGCTCCTTTTGCACGATATGCGGGTCGTAGACATCAAAGCGACGGTCGGTGCGCGTATCCTTCAGCGCAACCATGCCGTTCGCAGGATCCTTGTCCAAAATGCCAAAGCGCGAGAAATACTGTGTGTCGCGTACCTGCTCGAGCCGCTTGAGCGAGGCAGGCGAAAGCAATGTCGGCGGCTCTTCAACATACAGCTCGAGCAACGTCTTGCCATGGCGATAGGGGCGCTCGAAGAGCAGCCAATCGGTAAATGCCATGTTGTAGGCCATGATTTCGTTTTGCGAAGGCTCGGTGCAATAGCTGAGCCACGGGTCGACAATGATCTCGAACTGTTCACGCGCCGGCTCCAAAAACTGGAACTTCCGCAGCATCCAAAAATGGGCCATGTCGGCAATATCGTTGCCGACGGCTTCGGCCAGCTGCGCTCGATCTAAAGCGTGATCAGTCATGGCATCCTCCTCAAACTGATGGACCTCAATTTGAGCTTACGAGGAGGGTGGGCAGCCACGACCAGCGCGGGCAAAATAGGCCTCCGGCTGCAAACCAGATGCTGACCAAACACTTGACGAAAAGCTTGACCGAAAATGCGCACTGGAACAAAACCGCAGGTAAACATAGGCGGCCAACCCGCCCTTTTGAGCCAAGCGCCCCCGGCCACCACAGAAACAGCAGAGCACCACAGCTCAAGAAGACGCCGAATGGACACTCGCGCGTCGACAAACGAACGAACCGCTCGCAAAGAGTGTCCCCAACGACTAGACAAAAATGACCAGTCATTGGGGACGTTCTTAAATGACTACTTTACAGCTCCAGCGCGTCGGCGACTTCGGCAGCGCAGGCCAGGGCATCGGCCATAGCGTTCACCACGAGCGAGCTGCCGTTACGAGCATCACCCGCCACATACACCGGTGCGGCATCCGCGGAGACGCCGTCGACACGTGCCGCGAGGTGCGAGCCCTCGGCAGCCATCACAGGCAGCGGACGACCAGCGGTGGCAACAGGCACGCCTACCGCATCGAACACGCCATGCTCGGGACCCGTAAAGCCGCAGGCGATGAGCACCAGCTGGGCCGGCACCTCGTGCTCGGAACCTGCAATGCGTTCGGGCTTTCCCGCCGACCAGTCCAGATCGACCACGCGCAGACCCGCGGCCGCACCCTTCTTGTCCAGCAGCACCTCGAGCGTATCCACGCCCCAGGCACGCATCTCGCCGCCCATCGCAGCGATAGCCTCCTGCTGGCCGTAGTCGGTCTTCTTAACGTTGGGCCACTGCGGCCAGGGGTTGCTCGCCGCGCGCTTATCGGGCGCAGCCGGCAAGAACTCAAACTGGCGCACGCTGCGCGCACCCTGACGTACCGCGGTGCCCACGCAGTCGTTACCGGTATCGCCGCCGCCAATGACGACGACGTCCAGGCCACGTGCATCGATGACAGGCTCGCCGCCATCGAGCACCGAGACGGTCGAAGCCGTCAGGTAGTCCACGGCATACACCACGCCCGGGGCATCAATGTTCGCAGCCGAAAGCCCACGCGGAGCACGGGCGCCGGCAGCCACCACGACGGCGTCAAAGTCGTCGAGCTTGGCGGTAACCTTGGGATCGCTCACGTCGGCACCCAGCTCGAACACAATGCCCAGCTCGCGCATGAGTGCCACGCGACGCTCGACCACAGACTTCTCGAGCTTCATGTTGGGAATGCCGTACATGAGCAGGCCGCCCGGGCGGTCGTCACGCTCAAATACCGTCACACGGGCACCGCGACGTGCAAGCTCCCATGCAACCACCAGGCCAGCCGGGCCAGAGCCAATCACAGCGACCGTGGGTGCATCCTCCCCTGCCGGCTCAAAGCGGCGCGGACCGCCATTTGCCCACTCATGGTCGCTGATCGCACGCTCGTTGTCATGGATCGTCGTGGGTTGGCCATCGACCGAACCCAGGTTGCACGCGGCCTCGCACAACGCCGGGCACACGCGACTCGTAAACTCGGGCATGGGCGAGGTGAGCGACAGTCGCTCGGCAGCCTCATCCCAGCGGCCGCGGTACACCAGCTCATTCCACTCGGGAATCAGGTTGTGCAGCGGGCAGCCGCTCAGGCGTGCCTTGCCAAAGCTCGCGCCCATCTGGCAAAACGCCACGCCGCACATCATGCAGCGGCTCGCCTGGGCACGGCGCGCATCGTCGTCGAGCTCCACGAACAGCGGATCGAAATCGCGGCTGCGCTCCTCCACGGGGCGCAACTCATGGGCCACGCGATCGATATCAAGAAAAGCACCTGGCTTACCCATGGCACTTACGCCTCCTTCTTGGTCGAAGCAAAAGGGCTGGCAGCCACGGGCACAGCACCCGCAGTACCGCCCGCGACATCAAAGCGAGCGACATCCGCGGCGCTCGCGCGACCGGTCACAATGTCAAACGCCAGCTCCTCAGCCTGCGCATGCGTCTTACCGATGGCCTCGGCGGCGGCGACAATCGCCAGCACGCGCTCGTACTCGGTCGGAATGACCTTCACAAAGTGTTTGCTCATCGTCTCAAAGCTGTAGAGTAGCTTAATGCCGCGCGGGCTCTGAGTCGCGTCCACGTGCTCCTGGATGAGCGCACGAATCTGTGCCAGCTCGCCGGCCGTCGGGGCCTTGAGCTCAACGCTCTCGTGGTTCACGCGGGCATCGAGCGTGCCGTACTGATCGAAGACATAAGCCACGCCACCCGTCATACCTGCGGCGAAGTTCTGCCCGACCTCGCCCAAGATGAGCGCCAGACCGCCCGTCATGTACTCGCAGCCATGGTTGCCGCAGCCCTCGACCACCACCGTGGCACCGGAGTTGCGTACGCCAAAGCGCTGGCCGGCCAGGCCGTTAATGAAGCCGCGGCCACTCGTAGCGCCAAAGAACGCAACGTTGCCCACGATGATGTTCTCGTCGAACTTGTAGGTCGCATGCGGGTTGGGGCGCACCGACACCTCGCCGCCCGAAAGGCCCTTGCCAAAGTAGTCGTTGGCGTCGCCGCACACGTTGAGCGTAATGCCGCGCGGCAGGAAGGCGCCAAAGCTCTGACCGGCCGAACCATCGCAATCGATGGTGATGGAGCCGGCGGGCAGGCCCTCGGGATGCGCCTTGGTCACCGCGTTGCCCAAGATGGTGCCCACGCAGCGGTTGACGTTGGCGATATCGGCGCGGAAGCGAATCGGGCGCAGGTGCGCACGGGGATCGGCCGTATAGGGCACAAACAACGTGGAGTCGAGCGTCTTGTCGAGCTCGCTGTCCGCAGCCATCTGGGGCAGGAAGTGACGGCCGTCGGCACCCGGGATATGGGCACCAAACTCACAGGTCGCGCTCGCCAGCACGGGCGACAGATCGAGCAGGTTGGCCTTGCGGTTGCCCGGGACCTCAATCTGGCGCAAGCACTCGGGATGGCCGACCATCTCGTCGACGGTGCGGAAGCCCAGGCTCGCCATGACCTCACGCAGCTGCTCGGCAACAAAGAGCATAAAATGCTCGACGTGCTCTGGCTTGCCGCGGAAGCCGCGACGCAGGCGGCAGTTTTGCGTAGCGATGCCGGCCGGGCAGGTATCCTGCTGGCAGTCGCGCTGCATGAGGCAGCCCATGGAGATGAGCGGCATGGTCGCAAAGCCAAACTCCTCGGCACCCAGCAGGCAGGCGACGGCAACATCGGTGCCGTCCATGAGCTTGCCATCGGCCTCGAGCACCACGCGTGAGCGCAGGCCGTTTTGCAGCAGCGTCTGCTGGGCCTCGGCAAGGCCAAGCTCCAGCGGCAGACCGGCGTGCCAGATCGAATCGCGCGCCGCAGCACCGGAGCCGCCGTTGTGGCCGCTGATCAAGATCTTGTCGGCGGCACCCTTGGCCACACCGGTGGCGATGGTGCCGACGCCGGCCTCGCTGACCAGCTTGACCGACACGCGTGCGCCGGGGTTGGCGTTCTTAAGATCGAAGATAAGCTCCGCCAGGTCCTCGATGGAGTAGATGTCGTGGTGCGGCGGAGGCGAGATCAGGCCGATGCCGGGCGTGGACTGACGGACCTCGGCGATCCAGGGGTAGACCTTCTTGCCGGGCAGGTGGCCGCCCTCGCCGGGCTTGGCGCCCTGGGCCATCTTGATCTGAATCTCAAAGGCGCTGCACAGGTAGCGGCTCGTCACGCCAAAGCGCGCGCTTGCCACCTGCTTGATGGCGGAATTCTTGGAGTCACCGTTAGCCAGCGGGGTCTCGCGGCGCGGATCCTCGCCGCCCTCGCCCGAGTTGGAACGGCCGTGCAGGCGGTTCATGGCGATGGCCATGCACTCGTGTGCTTCCTTGCTGATGGAACCGTACGACATGGCGCCGGTGTTAAAGCGGCGAACGATGTTGAGCGCGGGCTCGACCTCGTCGAGTGCCACCGGGGTGCGGCCGCCGGCATCAAAGTCCAGCAGGTCGCGCAGGCGCACGGCACGGCCGGTGCGGTGCAGGCGGGCGCTGTACTCCTTAAAGGTGTCGTAGCTGTCCTCACGGCAGGCGGTCCGCAGCAAGTAGACAGTCTGCGGATCGATGAGGTGATCCTCGCCGCCGAGCGGGCGCCACTTGGTCAGACCCAACGTGGGCAGCTGATCGGGAGCCGGGCTCTTAAGGATAGCGAGCGCGGCGTCGTAGCGCTCATTCTGCTCGCGCTCGACGTCCTCGACACCCATACCGCCCACACGGCTCACCGTGCCGGCGAAGTACGCGTTGACAAACTCCGGCGTAAAGCCCACGGCCTCGAAGATCTGCGCGGAGTGGTAGCTCTGCACCGTGGAGATGCCCATCTTGGACATGATGGAGACGATGCCGGCGGTCGCAGCCTTGTTGTAGTTGGCGATGCCCTGCTCGGCTGTCACGTCCAGATCGCCGTGCGCCGCCAAGTCGCGAATGCACGCATGCGCGTTGTACGGATAGATGCCGCTCGCGGAGTAGCCCACCAGCGCCGCAAAGTCGTGCGGGGACACGGCGTCGCCACACTCCACCACGATGTCGGCAAAGGTACGCACGCCGGCACGGATCAGGTGGTTGTGCACGCAGCCCACGGCGAGCAGCGACGGCACGGGCACCTCGCCCGCAGCGGCACGGTCGCTCAGCACCACGATGTTCACGCCATCGCGAACCGCAGCCTCGACGTCTTCGGCAAGCTGCTTGAGCGCAGCCTGCAGCGCGCCCTCGCCGGCATCGCGGCGGTAGACGGCACGGAAACGGCGGGTCTTAAAGCCCACGCGGTCGATGGCGCAAATGCGGTCGAACTCCTCCTCGCTCAGCAGTGGGCGCTCCAGGCGAACCAGCTGGCAGGCCGTACGAGAGTCCTCGAGCAGGTTGCCGTGGTTGCCCAGGTAGAGCGTGGTCGAGGTGACCATATGCTCGCGAAGGGCGTCGATGGGCGGGTTCGTGACCTGGGCGAACAGCTGATAGAAGTAGTCAAAGAACGAGCGCGTCTTCTTGGACAGGCAGGCCAGCGGCGCATCGATACCCATCGAGGCGAGCGGCGCCTTGCCCTGCTGGGCCATGGGACGCACGACTTCGTCAACATCATCCCAGTGATACCCGAGCTTGGCCATGCGCACGGCGGCGGGCACCTCGGTATCCTCGGCGGGCGTGGGCGCGACGGGCTTGTCGAGCGCGTCGACGGTCAGCGTCTCCTCGGCGATCCAGTCGCGATAGGGCTTTTCCTTGGCGTAACGAGCGCGCAGCTCGTCGTTGTAGATCACGCGGCCGCGGGCAAAGTCGACCTCGAGCATCTGGCCCGGCCCCAGACAGCCGCTCGTCAGGATGTTCTCGGGGCTCACCTCGATGGTGCCCACCTCACTCGCCAACATAAAGCGGCCGTCGCGCGTCACGTAGTAGCGAGCCGGGCGCAGGCCGTTACGGTCGAGGGCGGCACCCAGGGTACGGCCGTCGGTAAAGGCGATAGCGGCAGGACCGTCCCACGGCTCCATGAGCATGGACTGGTAAGCGTCGTAGGCGCGGCGCTCCTCACTCAGGCTGTCGTTGTGGTCCCACGGCTCGGGCAGCAACATGGACGCGGCACGCGTGAGCGGGCGACCGTTCATGACCAGGAACTCAAGCACATTGTCCAGAATCGCGGAGTCGGAGCCCTCGCGGTTGATGATGGGCATCACGCGCTCAAGATCATGCTGCAGCACGGGGCTGTACAGGTTGGGCTCGCGGGCGCGGATCCAGTTGACGTTGCCCTTGAGGGTGTTGATCTCGCCGTTGTGGATGATAAAGCGGTTGGGGTGCGCGCGTTCCCAGCTGGGCGTGGTGTTGGTGGAGTAGCGCGAGTGGACGAGCGCCACGGCCGTCTTGACGGCGGCGTCGTTGAGATCGATGAAGAAGCGGCGCATCTGCGTGGCGACCAGCATGCCCTTGTACACGATGGTGCGCGAGCTCATGGAGCATACATAGAAGATTTTGTCGCGCAGGGCAAACTCAGCGTCGGCCTTCTTCTCGATGGTGCGGCGGCACACGTACAGGCGGCGCTCGAAGGCATCGCCGGCGGGCGTGTCGTCCGGACGGCCCAGGAAGGCCTGCAGGATAGTGGGCATACAGGCGCGGGCCGTCTCGCCCAGGTCGTGCGGGTCAACCGGCACCTCGCGCCAAAAGAGCAGCGGCACGCCGGCCTCGGCGCAGCCCTCCTCAAACACGCGGCGGGCATCCTCTACGCCCTTCTCGTCCTGCGGGAAGAACAGCATGGCCACGCCATAGTCGCCCTCTGCCGGCAGAATCTGGCCACACTTTTGAGCCTCTTTACGGAAAAAGTGATGCGGAACCTGGAACAGGATGCCGGCGCCGTCGCCGGTGTTCTTCTCGAGTCCGGTGCCGCCGCGGTGCTCCAAGTTGACCAGAATGGACAGCGCATCGTCCAGAATCTGGTGATGACGCTCACCGTTGATATCGGCAAGCGCGCCGATGCCACATGCATCGTGGTCGAATTCGGGGCGATAAAGGCCCTGCTGCTGAGCGGAATCTGCCTGCATCGCGATCCTCCCCTAGATATTTAGACAGTCAGTTGAATAGGGATACTAGGAGCATCGCCGGCCCGTTGTGTTTCCCACCCGTTTCGAAACAATCGCGTAACGCGCGCCCTGCGAGTGGGTGCCGCCGAGCTCAAGGACGACAACAAGGGCCCCAGGTTCGGCCCGTCAGCCCACCGCTTCAAACATCTCAATCTGTAACAGGAGGAGCCGATTTTGGCGCTTAGATGTTACAGATTGAGATTTTCTGCAGGACGGTTTTGGTTTGTCTCGATCTGTAACACGAAGGGCCAGTTTTGGCGGTCAGTTGTTACAGATCAAGACATTTCGGCAACCCCCTTTTCACCATCCTATTCAAATACAACAATTTTGTTAGTCTTGGTTAACTTTTTAGCATAAAACGGGTATCATTTGCGGCGTCAAACAAACGGCACGCAGGAGCTCACCATGCTCAACCATCTCAAACATCATTTTGGCTCCCGACGCACCGACGGTCACGGAGGCCTAGACATTGCGCGGCACATCGGCCCCGGGTTGCTCGTGACCGTCGGCTTTATCGACCCGGGCAATTGGGCCTCCAATATGGCCGCCGGCTCGCAGTTTGGCTACGCGCTGCTGTGGATCGTCACACTGTCCACGATCATGCTCATCGTGCTGCAGCACAACGCGGCGCACTTGGGCATCGCCACGGGCACCTGTCTTGCCGAGGCCACGACACGCTACCTCCCCCGCATCGTGGGACGCGCGGTACTCGCCAGCGCCTATCTCGCGACCATCGCCACCGCCATGGCCGAAGTCCTGGGCGGTGCGATCGCGCTTCAAATGCTCTTTGGCCTGCCCGTACGCGCCGGCTGCGTCATCGTCGCGGCGGCATCGATGGCGATGCTCATGACGAGCTCCTACAAGCGTGCCGAACGCTGGATCATCGCCTTCGTCGGCGTGGTAGGACTCTCGTTTTTGGCTGAGCTTACGCTAGTCAAGGTCGACTGGCCGCAAGCCGCCGCAAGCTGGATCACGCCCAGTATGCCCACTGGCTCTGCCGCGATTATCGTGAGTGTCCTGGGTGCGGTCGTTATGCCCCACAACCTCTTTCTACACTCCGAGGTCATCCAATCCATGCACTTCGAAGGCCAAGGCGAGCAGGTTATCGAAGAGCGTCTGCGCTATGAGCTCTTCGACACGCTCTTTTCGATGGGCGTGGGCTGGGCAATCAACTCGGCCATGGTCATCCTGGCCGCAACGACCTTCTTTGCGCACGGCATTGTCGTAGACGATCTCGCCGTCGCAGCGGACACGCTCTCCCCCATTCTGGGCCCAGCAAGCTCGACAATCTTTGCGGTGGCGCTGCTGTTTGCGGGCCTCTCGAGTAGTGTGACGGCAGGCATGGCGGCAGGCACCATCACCGCGGGCATGTTCGACGAGGAATACGACATCCACGACCGGCACTCATCGATTGGAGTGACGGTCTGTTTCGTCGGCGCAGTGGCTGCGTGCCTGATCGTCCCGAATCCTTTTGAGGGTCTCATCTGGAGTCAGGCGCTGCTGTCGCTTCAGTTGCCGATTACGGTCTTTGTGCTCATACGACTCACCAGTTCGCCCCGCGTTATGGGCAAATACGCCAACTCGCGCCCGCTCAACGCGCTGCTCGTAGGGATCGGCGTCATCGTGACGATTCTCGACATCGTGCTGCTAACGGGGATGTAATTGGGATGGCGTGGCTGTCCAGATATAACGTCTCAATCTGTAACACGTAAGGCCGTTTTAAACCGTCAGATAAATCAAAAGGGTCCCAGCCGGAATATCCAGCCGGGACCCTTGGACAGAGCTCTGTATGGCTAATCGTCGTGTGTCTACGAGCTACTCCTCGACAAGCTCAAACTCATCGGGACCAACGCCGCACACCGGGCACACGTAATCCTCGGGCAGCTCGGGCGTGTCGACCTCAACCTCGTAACCGCAAACGGTGCACACAAACTTATACGTCTTCTTCTCCTCAGCCATGATGTTCTCCTCTCGAACGTGACTGCTGGTGTACTTGCTTATTAGTATATATTCTCAATAATATAATGCAAGTATTTTTAGAACATTTCTAGCCTTGATACGACGAAGCCTTGGGCGGCGTCTTGCCCTTTAACACCTTGTGGTAGTAGTCATAGGTCAGCGGGGCCTCGCCGCTCAGACGCTCGGCATCTTCGACCTCACCGATAAAGAGCAGGTGCGTGCCCACATCCACGGCATCAATCAGACGGCAGCTAAACAGCGCCGCCGCGTGCTCGGGCACATAGGGCATGCCCAGCGCGGTCTCGTGGGTCTCGTACTTGGCAAACTTGTCGTAATCGCTGCTGGTGCGGAAGCCAAAGTTGCCGATATAGAGCATGTCGGCGGTCTGGTCAATCACGGTCAGCGCAAAAGCCTTAGCCGATGCGATTACGCCGGACGTGACATTTTCCTTGTTCACGGCAACCGAGATGCGCGCCGGGGCGGATGTCACCTGCACCGCTGTGTTGATAACGCAGCCGGCACGCAGCCCGTCGGCCGCGGCACTCACCACATACAGACCGCTCGGCATCGTAAAGAACGCAGTTTTGTCCATAACGATCACTCCCCTAACCCAGGATTGAACCTCATGGATGTATGTACCCACAAAAAAGGCGGCACCCATAACGGACGCCGCCTTTGAGACATATGTGTCAGAACAGTAAGAAAGATGAGACGCCCGCAGTTGCGGTGAAATAGGGACTGAATAGCCCCTCAAACAGGCAAAACAGTCCGTATTCCACCGCAACTTATACAGAGTGCCTAGCGGTTGCGTTCCTTAAGGGCGCGGTCGATCTCGCGTTGGACATCACGCTTGGCCATGTCCTCGCGCTTGTCGTAGAGCTTCTTGCCGCGACCCAAACCCAACAGCAGCTTTACGCGGCCGTCGGTATTAAAGTAGAGCTCCAACGGAACCAGCGCATAACCACGGTTGCGAAGTTTGCCGTCAAGAAAGTCGATCTCCTTGCGGTGCAGCAGCAGACGACGCCGACGGTCGGGATCGCGATTCCACACGCCGCCATGGCTATAAGGGTGGATATGCAGTCCGACGAGCCAGCACTCGCCGCCACGAATCAGTGCAAAAGTGTCAGTGATCTGACAGGCGCGCTCGCGAATCGACTTGACCTCGGTGCCGCTCAGCTCAATACCGCACTCAAACGTCTCATCGATAAAGTACTCGTGATGTGCCGAGCGATTCTTGGAAATGAGTTTGCGCTCGCGCTTACTGGGCATCGCCGGCCTCCTTGGCTTCATCGGCGTTTGAGCCCGCAGTCTCGCGCTTTGCCTTGCGCTCGGCATTGAGCTCGGCATCGCTCTCGCGCACCAGTTTGATAATCGCCGCGCAGGCCTCCTCGCCCACCAAGTCGCGAGCACGCACCGTCAGGCGCGTCGCCTCCTGCTTGTCGCCGTCGCTTGCAGCATCGGTCGCACACATGATCAGGCAGATGGCAATCTCGGCCGAAGGCGAGGTCGGCACGCCCTGCAGGGCGAGCTCACCCATCACATGGTCGTCGCTCTCATCAGCGGCATCCGGATAGGTGGTATGGATCTTGTTGAGCAGGCGCGTCGTATGCGCATCGTTGGGCGCCAGGCGCAGCGCCAGACGCGCGCAGCCCACGGCAGCCGAAACGTTCTCGGTCTCGGACTCCAAGAAGTACTGACCTAGATTGGCGTAAGCGCGGGCGGCGCACTTGCCATCGCTTGCACGCTCCAGCACCGAGAACGAGAGCGATGCCCATTCCTGCTTGTCCTCGAGTGCGCGGAACAGCTCCGCCAAATCCAAGCGATAGTTGCAGTTCATGGGGTCCCAACGCACAGCCTGCATCAGGGCATTACGAGCGCTCACATAATCCTGCTGGCGAATGTAGGCAAACGCCATGTCAGAGTACAGGCGGTCAAACGGCACCTCGACCTGCACGAGCTCGCGCGGATCCTTCTCCACGCGGCGATAGGCCAAGCGCTCAAACTTGCTATCGAAGCTAAAGTATTGGCGCTTCTCCTCCGTCTTGCACTCAGCGTCGATATACTCCTCGGCGAGCTCCACCAGACGCTCCAGCAGCGGTGTCGCCGTAGCCAGGTCGCCCTGCGCCAGATAGTTCTCGGCATACGTGATGTCTTGCAAGCTGATGGGCAGATCCATGGCTACTCCTCGATCTGAGCGAAACACGGCAGGCGCCGTATATACGGTCAATACACAAAACCCGGGTCTCTTACGAGGCCCGGGCGTTCAATTTTGGTAGCCCGTACCAGATTCGAACTGGTGATCTCCGCCTTGAGAGGGCGGCGTCCTAAACCGCTAGACGAACGGGCCATATGTAGCAAATGCAATGGCTGGGATGGAGGGAGTCGAACCCCCATTGACGGAACCAGAATCCGCTGTCCTGCCATTAGACGACATCCCAATGACTGCATCGCTGCGCTCGGCTGTGCCTTTGCGCAAGAAAGAAATATACGGGAAGTCTCGCCGTGACGCAAGCCCCAATTTTGACTTTTTTGAAATTCAGTCAAATTGGCCTAATTTATTCCAACCCGTGAAGGACCTGTGAAGCCGACCGCTGTACACGAAGGGCAAAACGCCGCGAGCGGTAGCCGTCAACCGTTGGCAGATTCTACCGCGAAAACGATAGCACCAGGCAACACAATCGAAGTATCAATGATCACGTAGATATCGAGGCGCCATGGACGAAGAGCTTGATTACCTATGGGAGACCCTGGGCCTCGAGATCACTGCCGACCTTTGGCCCGAACGGGACAAAATCCATCCCACACTGCGCCCCGCCATTACTGTGGTGCAGGCAAAATACCGCCGTGCATCCTTTTTGATCATGCGGATGTCATGGCACGCGGGACTCCCCGACCTTAAGCGAATCCAGGCAAGCCTCGTCGAGCTGTCCGGCATGCCGACCGTCATATCCGAGGCGCACCTGGAGCAGCGCCAGCGCGAGCGACTGCAACAGCAGCGGATTCCCTTTATCTGCCCCGGCGTCCAGGCATATCTGCCCTTTATGGACGAGGAGTACTGGAGCGGCAAGCCCAACAAGCACGTAAAAGTCTACGATCCGCACGAATGGGCACAGCTGGCGGACTGACTGAGGCAGGCCCGCCGGCGGAAAGTGCGTCCCAGATTTCAAGCTCAAACTGGCCCCTACTTTCCCGTCGAGCCCTCAACCGGAAACCGTGTCCCACAATCGAAGCTCAGAATGGGACGTGCTTTCCGCAACCGGCCACTTTGGGAAAGCGCATCCCATTCTGGAAGCGAATTCCGGGTCGCACTTTCCGCAGCCGCTACAGCAACGCCTCGGCCCAAGCCGATTCCCTAAAGCCTGGAATCACAAAGTCGTCGCCCACCAGCAGCGGACGCTTGACCAGCATGCCGTCGGTCGCCAGCAGCTCGTAGCACTCCCGATCCGTCATGCCCGCATCCAGACGCGCCTTCAGGCCCAGCTCTCGATATTTCATGCCCGACGAATTAAAGAAGCGCCGCACCGGCAGCCCCGAACGAGCAATCCAGGTCGCAAGCTCATCAGCCGTGGGATTGTCCAAAACGATATCGCGGTCGATGTACTCTACCCCATGTTCGTCCAGCCATGCCTTGGCCTTCTTACAGGTCGAGCACTTGGAATATTCAACAAACAGTACGGTCATGGGAATCCTCCGAATATAGATCGGCCAACGCAGGCACACGCCACACGAGGCGCCTTCGTATGATGGGCCAATTGTAGCCCGCGGGTCACACGTTAAACGAACCGTACCCCGAATCCGCGTTTGATGAACGGCAGCAGTTCCATTGCCTCGGGCGTGATATGGCCCGCAACGTTCATGCGCTCGTCACCGGGAAGATCGACCCGCGCAATCTCAAGCTCGCCTTCGTAGCGCCCATATCCGCTATTGCTCACAGCGATCGACCCCGCCTTTCGCGGCAGGCCGGCTCCGGCATCCGTCGGCACGGAATCCGGCTTAAGCGTCGTACGTGACTCCTGAGACCTAAAGATGAGGACGCTCGAGTCGGGTCGGTCGTGATGAATCTGCCCGCGCACATAGGCATAACTGAGCTCAAGCTCGCATTGCAGGTCCACGTATCCGGCGGAAACTTGAGCAAACTGCGCCCAGCCCGCATCGGAAAGATCGGGGTCGCCGACCAACACAATGTCGCAATCGGCGCCATGTGCAAGCTCAAGCATATTGAGGGCAACCTTTGACGCGCGACCGCGCTGCGCCTCGACCGTCGGCAGTCCCTCGAATACCGGCCCGCGAACGTTAGCATCACCCGGCACAAAAGCCATGATTTCGAATCCAAGCGCCGCAAGACGAAGATTCACCCGAGCAATGTCCTCCAGAGCTAAACCGGTATAAGGCTTGGGGTAAAAATTGTGGCAGGCGGCAAAACGAGTCACATCGGCACCGGCCTCACGCCACGATGCGATTTCATCAGAACTCACTGTCGATGCATTGACCACAATGCGAAATACACCGGACAGCTCCGCGACCCGCTGGGCGCTAAAGCCATAGTCCAAACGAAGGTATTCCAACCCCAGATCGCGCAAGTCCTCGATGCGCTCAAGCCCGAGCAAATCGCACGTGCGAGGCCCCACATCGGCAATGAGCGCAATGCCGCGGGCGGAAAGCAGCGACAGCACATGACGGACCTTATCGGCATACGCCGCTCCCCCATCCTCGGGAATATGCAGCGAGGTGAACGCATAGCGCGCACCCGCCGCGGCACCACGCTCAATCGTCCGCTCAATATCCTGCAGAGGGCTGGAAAGATAAATCGAAATACCCGTTTTCACGCTTCAACGCTCCTTTAAAAAAGGCCGGCGGAGCAGCTAGCCCCGCCGGCACAACCATAGCATCAAGAAATCTGCCGCGCACCGCGAGCCCCGAGCAACACGGCTCGCGATATCAAACTACTCGCCAAAGAACTCGTTGATCTTCTGCTCGTCGACGCCAAAGAACCACGTCAGGACAAAGCCGGCGGCATAGGCAAGCAGCATAGCGGCAACGTAGCCGAGCTGCTGGCCAGGAACAACGATCAGTAGGCCAAACAGACCGGAAACGCCCTGAGAAACCGTGCCGATGTGAAGCAGCGCCGCGAGCGCGCCGCCAAATCCGGCACCCAGGCAGGCCGTCACAAACGGACGAACGAGCGGCAGCGTAACAGCATACATCAGAGGCTCGCCCACACCCAGGATTCCAACGGGAATGGACTCTGCGACGTACTTCTTGAGCTTGGCGTTCTTGGTCTTAAAGTACAGCGCCAAACCGGCACCGACCTGGCCGCCGCCAGCCATCATAAGGATGGGAAGCAGGTAATTGATACCCTTGGTAGCGCCGTCGGGATCGTTGAGCATAGCGTGGATCGGCGTGAGCGCCTGATGCAGGCCGACGGACACCAGCGGCAAGAAGCCTGCCGACAGGATATAGCCGCCCAGGACGCCCAGTTTCTCGAAGATAAAGGTCAAAACGCTAAAGATGGCAGTCGTCAGCCATGCGCCAACCGGCTGGATGACGAGCATCAGAGCAAAGGCGCCGATGATGAGCACCAGCAGCGGGGACAAGAACGTGTCGAGTGCGTTGGGCATAACCTTGCGAATCTGACGCTCCATCCAGGCAAAAAATGCACCAGCGATGAGAGCCGCGATCATGCCACCCGCCGCGGGGTTGTACTGCGCACTGGTGAGCGGCAGCAGAATGGCAGTGGCAGGATCAGCCGCGCCAGGCGCAAGCAGGGGCATGGCACTGTTGGCGATACACATCATGCCGGCGATGCCGCCCAGCGCAGCGGAGCCACCAAACTCACGTGCCGCGTTATAGCCCACCAAGATGGGCAGATAGGCAAACAGAGCCAAGCCCATGGAACGAATGCCCTGGTACCACCACTCGCCTGCAAGCGCGCCTGCCGTCGAGACGTTAATGACGTTACAGATACCGTTGATGAGGCCAGCCGCAATGATGCCGGGAAGCAGGGCGACGAAGACATTGGAAATCTTCTTGAGGAAGGCCTGAACCGGCTTGGACTCGTACTTGGCTTTCTGCGCGGCCTTGTTTGTGGCCGCAGCGTCAACCACGCTCTCGTCGGCAACGCCTTTCGCAAGGCCGGTGAGCTTGGAGAACTCCTCGAGCACCTTATTCACCTTGCCCGGACCCAGCACGATCTGCATCGTGTCGTCCTCGACCAGGCCCATCACGCCGTCGAGCGCCTTAATACCCTCCGTGTCGACGTTGCCCGTGTCTTTGACGGTCACGCGCAGGCGCGTCATGCACGCCGCGTTTGCGAGCACGTTGTCTTTACCGCCCAAAAGGTCCAGCAGCTTTTGAGCCAGCTCTTTGTTCGTCATAACTCCTCCTTGTATTGGGTATCTCGTCTGGATGTCATATCAGCTCACGCCGTGCACCTATTGGACATCGGCATTGCTCTTCTCATGGCCACTCACCGCAGTACGGACATGGCCGTGCGCCCGTTCAAGAGCTACCGCAGCCTGCTCGGCATCGCAGTCCAACAGCACCGAGACAATAGCGGTTTTTACGTGGCCGCCGGCATCCGCAAGCGCCTGAACAGCGCGCTCGCGCGTGCAGCCGGTCGCCTCCATCACGATGTTCTGGCCGCGCACCACCAACTTCTCGTTCGTCTGCTGCACATCGACCATCAGGTTTTGGTATACCTTGCCGATCTTGACCATGGCACCGGTCGAAATCATGTTGAGAATGAGCTTTTGAACCGTTCCCGCCTTGAGCCTCGTTGAGCCGGTCAGCACCTCGGGACCGGGCACGGGCTCAATGGCAAGATCTGCGCTCTCCCCGATCTTCGACCCTTGGTTGCAGGCAATTGCAATGGTCTTGCACCCAGTTGCCTTGGCGTACGCAAGACCGCCCACCACATAAGGAGTACGGCCGCTTGCCGCCAGGCCAACGACAAGATCCTTGTCCGAGAGTCCACGCTCCCGCAGGTCGCTCGCGCCAAGCTCCTCGCTGTCTTCGGCACCTTCGACAGCCTTGATAAACGCCGTCTCGCCTCCGGCAATGAGCCCGACAATCAGATCGGGTGACACGCCAAACGTGGGCGGACACTCCGAAGCGTCGAGTACGCCCAGACGACCGCTGGTGCCTGCGCCCATGTAAAAGACGCGCCCGCCGCGCTCGAGTGTCTCAGCAGCCCAGTCGATTGCCATGGCAACCTGGGGCAACACTTTCGTGACCGACTGGACGGCACGAAGATCCTCATCGTTCATCGTCGTGACGATTTGCAGCGATGTCATCGTATCGAGGTCCATTGACCTTTGATTACGCTGTTCGGTCGTGAATTTTGTTAAATCGAGCATTTCATTCACCTCATCTTTCCTGTTTCTCGATGTAGTTTTGCTTTATGACATGCGTCGCCCGTTCGTAGTCGCTGGCAACGTAAGCAGCGTACAGGGCATCGACAACCATAAGCTGGGCCATACGCGAAGCCATGGCACCGCTGCGGACCAAGGGTTCACTCGCAGCGACGCCGAGCACGGCATCGGCCATGGTGGCAAGCTTGGATGATCCATCTACTTTGGTAACGGCCACAACGGGACAGTTGTGACGTTGAGCCTCGGCGGTGCAGTCCAGCACCTCTTGCGTCAAGCCCGAGTAGCTAAAGGCGATTGCCATATCGCCCTCATGCATGTTCTTGGCACATAAGAGCTGATCATGCCAGTCGTCGTACAGATGGCACTCTTTGTCGACACGCATGAGCTTTTGCGCCAGGTCGTGCGCGACCAAACGAGAGGCACCAATACCGAACAGATTGACCGCGCGTGCCCGCTTAAGACGGGCCGCGCATCGCTCCAAGACGGTGTAATCGAGCGTTCGCGCCGTCGCCTCGATTGTGCGCACGTTGCTTTTCATCACCTTCCCCACGATACGTTCGACGCTGTCATCCATGGAGATGTCCTCGAGGGCTATGTCTTTCTTGTCACCTAAGAGCGCCAGCTCGGCAATCAGTTCGCGCTGGAACTCCTTGTAGCCCGCAAAACCCAAACGCTTGCAAAAGCGCAAAATGCTCGAGGGCGAGGAGAACGTGACATCGGCAAGACCGCGGACGGACAGCCCGACCACCTCGTGCGGATGAGCGCTTACATATGCGATGACATTGCGTTCCGCCGGGCTCGCGCTGAGCTCACGCTCGCGAAGCCGCAAAAGCAATCCGTTTGCCATCTCAAACACCTCCGTTGAGAAGAATTAAAGACCAACGAACGATTCGTACCGGATACAAACAGCTTTTGCGGTACATTGTGCCGCATCGTGGCGCACAAAGGGCGAGCGTTCTACCGCTCGCCCCTCAAATCCGACCGCTCGGAAATACGCGCGACACAAAATAATTCAACAAGGTCGCATTATCAGAAACGGGTTTGTTACCGGCTAGCGCCTCGCATGGGCGCCGATCGGCCGAGTCGCATGGCGCACTAACGCCGCCGCCAGCAATACCAACAGCATGGCGGTGACATAGCCCGCAGCATCGAATCCTAAATCGATAACGTCGAAATGCCTGCCGGGAACAAAGATCTTATGTACCTGATCGCCAACGGAGCAGGCGGCGCAAAAGAGCAATACAGGCACGCAACGGGAGCATACGCTCCACGGACGCCTGGAAAAGCAAACCACGACCACCGAGGCGAACAATCCGACGAAGAAAAACTCTACGGTATGGGCAACGCGACGGACGTTTGTGCCCACCCACATGCGAATGGAAGCAAGTCGGCCAGACCGGACATTCGAGGCAGCCGAATCGGCGCCCCCGGTCATTCCGTTCTCTGTCTGGGCTTCACCCGTGGCATCGGCAGCCTGAACGCCCGTAGCCTGACCCTCCACCACACGCGCGGTGGACTCGCTCAGCAACGACGTCTCCACCGCATTTTGCTCCGTCAGCACCCAGATGCCCGCCAGCGTTGCAACGAACAGAACGATCGCGGTCCATCCGATTATTTGTTTTACGCGCGCCAAGGGCCAACCTCCTTTTTTGAATATCAGCGAGTGTAGCCCCAAATGGCATCGTCACCGTATCAAAATTTGAATCGCAACAGGAAGCGACAAAGCGACGCAAACCCCTACCCCGCCTCGCGCATCCAGCGATCGAACGTCCCCACGCACACGCCCAGGCACTTTGCTGCCTGGCTGCGGGTAATATCGCCTGCCTCATAGCTATCGCGCACCAGCTCAAACTGAGGAGGGCACGGCTTGCGAGGTCGACCGAAACGAACCCCTCGCGCCCGCGCCGCTGCAATTCCCTCCGCCTGGCGCCGATGGATATTCTCGCGCTCCACCTGCGCCACGTAGCTCAGCAGTTGCAGCACAATATCGGCAATCAGGGTGTTGGTCACATCCGGCGCGCCGCTGGCCCTAGCGCGCGTGTCAAGCAATGGCATGTCCAACACCACAATGGCAACCCCGAGCTCCTTGGTGATGCGTCGCCATTCCTCAAGAATCTCGGAGTAATTACGACCAAGTCGGTCGATAGAAAGCACCACCAGCACGTCCCCGTCTCCCAGGACGTGCAGCAGCTCGCGATAATGCGGTCGATCGAAGTCCTTGCCGCTCGCATGGTCGGCATAAATATTCGCTGAGCCCACGCCATAGGCGCCCAGCGCATCCAGCTGCCGATTCAGATTCTGATCGCGCGAACTCACCCGCGCATACCCGTACACCGTCGCCATCTCATCCCCGCTTTCTTGTAAACCTGCCAAAAGGGACAGGTTTATTTTGGTAGGTTTTACCTCCCAAATAGCAGGAAAGCGGGCGGCCGAGCAGACGGCAAGGTAGCCACGATTCAAATGCGAAGGGCGGTCCCGAAAGGCCGCCCTCCGCTCCCCCACCATGAGTCGGGATTTGGCTAATGGATAAGCTTAAAGTCCAAGTGCCCACGCGTGGTATTGACGCGCGAGACCTCGATAATCACGCGCTGCCCCAGCTCGTAACGGGTGCCCGTGTCGGCACCTGTGAGCGTGAGCGCGTCCTCGTCGAACTCGAGCCACTCGTTGCCCAGACTCTTGATCGAAACCAAGCCTTCGACCTGCGTTAGGTCCAAGCGCACAAAAAGGCCCATGCTGCTAACCCACGAGACGGTTCCGGCATAGCGCTCGCCCAGACGGTCCTCATAGTACTGGGCAATCTTGATCTTTTGCGTCGCATGGCTGGCGGCATCCGCCGCGCGCTCGGCATCGCTGCATGCGCGGCAGATCTGCGGCAGAATGCGCGGCAGCGACTCGCGCCCCTTGCCGATCAGCCGCGGCGTGCGGACCAAGGCGTCCTTGCCGCCGAGCTGCTCATAGGCCAACTGCAGTTTGAGCACGCGGTGCACCACCAGATCGGGGTAGCGACGGATGGGACTCGTAAAGTGACAGTAGCACGGCGCGGCGAGCGCAAAGTGGCCCTCGTTGCGCGGCTTGTACAGCGCGCGCTGCATGCTGCGCAGAAGCAGCGTGTTGACGAGCGGCGCGTTGGCCGTACCGGCGGCAGCATCAACTGCAGCCTGCAGCTCATCGGGGCTCCCCAGGGCAATACCGGCAGCACGGCGATCGTCGATGATGCCTAGCTGCGCCAGCGCAACGGCGGCACCGTGCAGGCTATCGGGGCTCGGATCCTCATGCACGCGATAGCAGGCCTCGATATCACGGTCTGCCAGCCACTCTGCAACGCACTCGTTGGCGAGCAGCATGGCTTCCTCGATAAGCGACGTGGCACACGAACGCTCACGCGCCACAATCTGCACGGGCACTCCGTTCTCATCCAATAGAGCGCGAATCTCGGCCGTATCAAAATCGACTGAGCCGCGGGCGCGACGAATACGACGGCGAAATTCGGCGAGTTCGTTGGCGGCGACAAGGAAATCGCCGAGGTCGATGTTGTAGCCGCGGGCGGTCTCCTCGCACGCAAGACCGCGCTCAAGCGCTTCCTCGCGCGAGGTCTCGGCAGCCGCAACATCCTCAGCCGCGCCCTCCAGCACCGAATACTCAACCGCACCGGCACGCACCAGCAGCGCCTCGACGCCGTCATAGTCCATACGCACACGCGAGCGAATCACGCTGGGATACGGATCGTAATGCCGCACGCGACCCTGCTCATCGAGCTCGATATCGACGGTAAACGCAAGACGGTCCTCGTCAGGGCGAAGCGAGCACAGGTCACAGGACAGGCGTTCGGGCAGCATGGGAAGCACGCGATCGGCCAGATACACCGATGTCGTGCGATGGCGAGCCTCAAGATCGATATGCCCGTCCCAAGCCACATATTGTGAAACGTCGGCGATATGCACACCCAGCTTATAGCCGCCCTCGGGCGTGCGCTCCAGCGAAATGGCATCGTCAAAGTCGCGCGCGTCGACCGGGTCGATCGTGATGACAAAGCGGTCGCGCAGATCGCGGCGGAGCGGGTCCTTAAGCGCCGCGGACACATCGAGCGAAAGCCCCTCGGCCTCGTCTAGCGCGGCCTCGGGATAGCTATCGGTATAGCCGTAACGCGCCATCACATATTGAACGCCCAAATCGGGCGCGTCATCTCCGCCAATGCGGCGTTCGATTGTCACGGTACCCGATTCCAGGCGCGTCGGGTAGGTCAAAATGCGCGCGACAACAGCATCACCCGGGTGAACGCCCAGACGATCCGCCGAGGTGTCCTCGGGCAAAATGAAGAAGTCGGCCTTCAGGCGCGAATCGAGCGGCTCAATCACACCGAGCGGACCGGCGGTCTGGTACGTGCCCACCACGCTTATAGCTGCGCGCTCAACCACGCCCTCGATCACGGCGCGACGCTCGCCATGCGGGCTGTTCTTAATGCTCACGGCAACGGTATCGCCGTCCATGATCTCACGCTTGCCGCGACCCATGACCTTGTAGTCGCCGTTTTCGGTTACAACGTAGGCGCTATGCTCATGGAGCTGCACGCGCCCGGTCAGGCTCGGACGGCGTTCGCTGCGCACCGGCCCGCGCTTATTGCGAGCTCCACGCTTATGCTTGTTATTGCGCCCCATGGCGCCTCCTAACTATCGATTGCGAACTCCAAAGAGTCTACCCAAATGATTCGCTTTCCTGCCGTCCCCTAGGGGACAAAAAACGGGCCGCCCCATAAGAGACGACCCGTTGGAAGGGATGAATTCCAGGCATGCCTACACGCGCAGGTAGCGGCGCATGGCGATGGCAGAACCAAAGAGACCGATAATCACGCCGACCAGAATCAGCGCAGCATAGGTCACCAGGTAGTACTGCATCGGCAGGGCAAACGACATCCAGCCGATGCTCTCCTGCAGACGCGGAATCATCAGATTGCGCAGCAGCTCCAGAACGCCGATGGAAAGCAGCGAGCCCAAAATGGCCTGCAGTACACCCTCGGTGATAAACGGGCCACGAATGAAGCCGTTGCTGGCGCCCACCAGGCGCATAATCGCAATCTCGCGACGACGCGCCGTGATGGACAGGCGAATCGTGTTGTTGATAAAGATGAACGCGATAAAGGTCAGCAGGCCGACGAGCACCACGGCGGCAATACGGATGTAGTTGGTCACCTGGAACAGGCGGCTTACTTCCTCCTGGCCATACAGTACGCTCGCGTTGACGTCGCCGTCGTCCGCGATCTTTTGGAAGTCGGCATTCTTCTTGAGCTTCTTGGCCGTGCTCTCGACCTGAGACGGATCGTCCATCTCAATCGCAAACGAGGCGGGCAGCGGGTTCTGGCCGTCGAGCGCGCTCATGGTGGCGTCGGCGTTACCCGACATCTTGCTCGTATACTCGGCCAGTGCGTCGTCCTTGTCCTTATAGGTCACGGACTTGACGTTATTCCACGTCTTAAGCTCGGCCTCAAAAGCCTGAACATCGGCCTGATCGGCGTCATCACTAATGAACGCGTTGATGACAACCTGATCCTCGACGGTGCCGATCACGGAGTTCAGCATCGCGGAGCCCATGATGAACAGGCCGATGATAAACAGCGAAAGGAAGATCGTGATGACGGCGCCGAGCGAGGTAGTCCAGTTACGGAAGAAGTGGCTGATTGCCTCTTTGAAGGAGTAGCCCACGTTAGTTGGTGCCATAGTTGCCGTAACCTCCCCTCTCCTGGTCGCGGATAACGTGGCCGCCCTCGAGGGCGATCACGCGACGGTGCATGCTATCGACCATCTCGCGGTCGTGCGTGGCGACAATCACGGTGGTGCCGGTGCGGTTAATACGCTCGAGCAGCTTCATGATGCCCAGCGAGATCGCCGGGTCGAGGTTGCCCGTCGGCTCGTCGCAGATCAGCAGCGGCGGACGGTTGACCATAGCGCGGGCGACGGCAACGCGCTGCTGCTCGCCACCGGAAAGCTGGTCGGGCAGCGAGTCCATCTGATCGGCCAGGCCGACCAGACGCAGCACCTCGGGCACCTGGCTGTGAATGACGCCCTTGGGCTTGCCGATGCACTGCAGGGCAAACGCCACGTTTTCGTAGGCAGTCTTTTGCGGCAGAAGCTTAAAGTCCTGGAACACGGCGCCAATCTGGCGGCGCAGGAACGGAACCTTGCGGTTCTTGATCTTCATGAGGTCCTGACCGGCAACCAGGATGCGACCGCTCGTCGGCTTGACGTCACGGTTGAGCGTCGACAGCAGCGTGGTCTTACCCGAGCCGGAGTGACCGACCAGGAAGACGAACTCGCCCGGATAGATCTCGATGTTGATGTCGTCGAGTGCAGGCTTGTTGGGCTGTGCCGGATAGATCTTGGTGACATGCTCCATAAGGATGACGGGCTCGACACCGGCCTGCTTGGCCATCTTCTTGCGGCTGGCCTGCGGATCGATGGGCGCAAACACCGACGTAAAATCGGGGTTGTTGAGCGCGTTATCGAGGCTTGCGACCTCGGCTGCCTGATCGCTCTCGACCACCGGGGCAGCAGGCTGCGTGGGGTCGGGAATAGCGGCAAAGAGACCGGACTGCGCAGGCTGAGGAGCCGGCGTCGCAGGGGCCAAGGGGTCGGGAATGCCGGCCATGGTAGGCTGCGGCGTGGCGGCACCAGCCTGAGGCTGCTCCACGCGAGCGGTCACGGCCTGAACGGGCTCAAAACCCGCCGTGCCGGAAAGCGCGACATCGCTGGTGGGATTGTAGGCAAAGGGATCGGATGCCGGCTGTGCCTGATCTGCCGGCTGAGCGGGGGCCTGAGCAACAGGCTGGCCCTCTGAATCCGGAGTGGCGAAACGACTGCCCTGGACGCCTGCCTGCGTCTTGGGGGCATCATCGCCCGCACCGGAGGTACGGAAGTGGTTACCCACTGGTGCTCCTTATCGTCGTGCGTTTAAACTACATGAGCGCTTAATATTTTAGCAGCATTAGCTTTGCTGCACATAAGAAGCATGGCCGTGTTTGGGTCCCTCCGGCCGGACACAGGGTTACTTTCCAAATCGTCCTCGGACATGTCGGAGCCTCCGCTGCGCACTACGTGCGGCGGGGGCTCCTCCGTCCTGCAGAAAGATTTGGAAAGTAGCCCTGTATCCGGCCTGCGACTACTAGGGGGCCGGCGCACCAGCTTGAGATGCCGTGCACACAAAGTTGGGAGGGTCTGAATTGCGCTTTGCTGGTCTGGGCCCGTTTCCCGGAGAAAGCCCTTACTTGGTGCGGGCCTAATTTGTTTGTTGCCGACAAAAAACAGGGGCGTCCTCTTTGAGGACGCCCCTGTTATGGATTGCATACGGTTGCTGAAGCGATACTTTGCCTCGTCTTGTCCTAGGCCAAGAACTCCTTGGTGGTCGCCACGATGTTGGCGGCGTCCAGGCCGTACTTGTGCAGGAGCTCGGCGCCCGGGCCGGACTCGCCAAAGGTGTCGTTGACGCCGATCTTCTTGAGCGGCGTCGGGCGCTGCTCGCACAGGACGTCGGCAACGGCGCTGCCCAGGCCACCGATCACAGAGTGCTCCTCGACGGTCACGACGTGGCCGGTCTTGGCGGCGCTCTTAACGATCAGGTCGGCATCGATGGGCTTGATGGTGTGCATGTTGATGACCTCGGCGTCGATGCCCTCGGCAGCGAGCTGCTCGGCGGCCTCGAGCGCCTCGCCGACCATCAGGCCGCAGGCGATGATGGTCACATCGGCGCCCTCGCGCATGACAATGCCCTTACCCAACTCGAACTTGTAGGTCTCGGGGTCGTTGATAACCGGCGAGGCCAGACGGGCGAAGCGCATGTACACGGGGCCGTCGCACTCGTAGGCGGCGCGCGTCACGGCACGGGCCTCCACATCGTCGGCGGGAACGATCACGGTCATGCCGGGGATGACGCGCATGAGGGCGATATCCTCGCAGCACTGGTGCGTGGCACCGTCCTCGCCCACCGAAATACCGGCGTGCGTGGCACCGATCTTAACGTTAAGGTGCGGATAGCCGATGGAGTTGCGGACCTGCTCAAAGGCGCGGCCGGCGGCAAACATGGCAAAGCTGCTCGCGAAGGCGACGCGGCCGGTGGTTGCGATACCGGCGGCAACACCCATCAGGTTGCTCTCGGCGATGCCCACATCGAAGAAGCGGTCGGGGCAGGCGGCCTTAAACTTGCCGGTCTGCGTGGCGGCGGCCAGGTCGGCGTCGAGGACCACAAAGTCATCGTGCTCGTTGGCGAGCTCGACGAGGGCCTCGCCGTAGCTTACGCGCGTGGCGATTTTCTTGACGTCTGCCATCCTAGAGCTCCTCTCCGGCGGCCGTGAGCTCTGCCATGGCCTGCTCAAACTGTTCATCGTTGGGGGCCTTACCGTGCCAACCCACCTGGTTCTCCATAAAGGAGACGCCCTTGCCCTTCGTGGTCTCGGCGATAATGGTGGTCGGCTGACCCTTGGTGGCGCGGGCCTCGGCAAAGGCAGCGCGGATCTGGTCGAAGTCGTTGCCGTCGGCGAGCTCCACCACATGGAACTTGAAGGCGCGGAACTTGTCGGCGAGCGGCATGGGGTCGTTGACCTCCTCGACGGGGCCGTCGATCTGCAGGCCGTTATGGTCGACGATCACGCAGAGGTTGTCGAGCTGCTGGTTGCCGGCAAACATGGCGGCCTCCCAGACCTGGCCCTCCTCGCTCTCGCCATCGCCCAGCAGGGCGTAGGTGCGATAGTCGTCGCCCCAGTGCTTGGCGGCAACGGCCATGCCCACGGCGGCGGAGATGCCCTGGCCGAGCGAGCCGGTGGACATGTCGACGCCCGGGGTGTCGTTCATGTTGGGATGGCCCTGCAGGTGGCTGCCGATGTGGCGCAGCGTCTCGAGATCCTCCTTGGGGAAGAATCCGCGCTCGGCGAGCACGGCGTACAGACCAGGCGCGCAGTGACCCTTGGAAAGCACGAAGCGGTCGCGGTCGGCCTTGCGGGGGTCGGCAGGGTCGACGTTCATTTCCTCAAAGTACAGATAGGTCATGATGTCGGCAGCGCCGAGCGAACCGCCCGGATGGCCGGACTTGGCAGCGTGCACGCCGGTGACGATGCCCTTCCTTACCTCGTTGGCAACCTTTTTGAGCTCTTCGTCGCTCATTGTGCCTTCCTTTCATCCTCATTAGACAAAATGCGCACGGCACCGAAGGTAATCCCAACACAGCCGCAATGCACGTACGTCATTCATTATGCTGGAAACTGATGGCTTTACCAGAGTTTTTATCATTATTTGAACAATTTAGCAGGCAGAACCGCTGATGAAACGGTTTATCAATGTGAACGTCTTTTGGATGGAACGCGATCGACCCTACGCGCTAATGTCCTTGAATCCCTCGCCGAAGGCTTCCGTAACGTCAGCGACCGTCACAATGGCGTGAGGATCGCGCTCGCGCACGATCGTCTTGAGGGTATTGAGCTCTCGACGGCTCACGATGACCATAATCACCGGCTTCTCGGCACCCGAATACATGCCAGTCGCCTTAAACTTGGTACAACCACGACCCAGACCATACATGATATCGGCAGCGATATCAGGGAACTTGTCCGAGATGATGAGTACCATACGGCGCTTGTTGCCACCATCGACCACGGCATCGATCACGTAGCCGCTAATGACCATCGAAAGGCCTGCATACAGTGCGTTTTCGATTGAAAAGACCGGAGCCGACAGCGCACACACGGCAACATCGATCGCCATGACGGTCGAGCCCACCGGCAGCGAGGTGTTACGCGAGATGATTTGGCCAATCGTGTCCGAGCCGCCGGTGTTGGCGCCGGCGCGCAACACCATGCCGTAACCGATGCCCGTAATAATGCCGCCCCACATGGCAGGGAGCATCAGGTCTGCATGTGCCAGAGGCGCTACAAACGGGGCGAACAGATCGGTAAAGAAGCCCAGCAGCACAAAGCCCGTCGCGGTCTGCACCACGTAGAACATGCCGCCCTCGCGCATAACGACCAACAACAGCAAGGCGTTCATCACGATCGTCTGAATACCAACGGGAAGCGATAGGCCGCGCGATGCACCGACCGCCTGGATAATGGTGGCAAGGCCCGTAACGCCACCGGCAGCAAGGCCGTTGGGAATCAAAAACAGGTCGGTCGCAATAGCGGCCAGAGCGCACCCCAACATAATCTGGGGCAGGTCGTGAAAGAAGTTCATCGAAAGAATGCGCTTGATGTCCAGACGGTATGCCATGCTGCCTCCCTCAAAAAAGCGCACCCCATCGGATGCGCTTTGAACTTCTTCTTGTATTCGATTCTACCGATTCGCCGGACAAAAAACACCCCTGCGCAGGGTTTGCTCTGGATACAAAACCACCCTGCTGGGAGGGTTTTAATTCATCCTCGCCTAAACCGAGCGGTTTAGGCAGATGGAACCTCCGCATCGGCGTTGCCGGTAGCCCAACGGTGATAGCCAATCACAAACGGATCCAGATCGCCATCGTCAAGAACGGCCTCGACATTGCTGGTCTCCACGCCCGTGCGCAGGTCCTTAACCATCTGGTATGGGTAGAGCACGTAGCTGCGGATCTGGTTGCCAAAACCAATCGTGGTCTTGGGTCCGCGAATCTCATCCAGGGCCTCGGCACGCTTTTCGAGCTCAATCTCGTACAGGCGAGCCTTGAGGATCTGCATGCACGCGGCCTTGTTCTGGATCTGGCTGCGCTCGTTTTGGCAGGTGACCACAATGCCGCTGGGGAAATGCGTCACGCGCACGGCGGAGTCGGTGGTGTTAACGCCCTGGCCGCCCGGGCCGCTCGCGTGGTACACGTCCACGCGGATGTCATCGGGACTGATTTCGATGTCGATATCATCGGGTAGCACGGGGATGACCTCGACGCCGGCAAACGTGGTCTGGCGGCGCTTCTTGTCGTCGGTGGGGCTAATGCGAACCAAGCGGTGGACGCCGGCCTCGGCGCGCAGCATGCCAAATGCGTCCTTGCCCTCGACGGTAAAGGTCGCGCGGTCGATGCCGATGACCTCGGCTGCGGGACAGTCGTTGATGGTGACCTTCCAGCCGCGACGCTGGCAGTACTTCATGTACATCTTAAAGAGCATGAAGGTCCAGTCCTGGGCCTCCAGACCACCCTGTCCGGGCTTGATGGTCACAATGGCATCGCCGTGATCGAACTCACCGGTAAACCAGCTCGAAAGCTCAAGCTCATCGATGACACGTGCCAGGCGCTCAGCCGTGGCTGTAGCCTCCTCACGAAGGGCGGCGGCGTCGGGGTCATCCCCCATCTCCTCGGCAAGCTCCAGCGCCGCGCGGGCGTCAGATAGCTCGCCGCGCGCGGTGTCCACGGCAGCGATATCTTCCTTGGTACGCGCGATCTCCTCCATGGTGGCACGGGCGGCGTCGGCGTCATCCCAAAAGCCAGGGGCAACACTTTTGGCCTCGAGCTCGGTCACGCGCGTGCGCTTTTCGTCCAAATGGAGATACGACTCGACCTCGCCGAGCCGATCCGCGAACGCGTCCAGCTCGGCGGGCGTTACCTCTAAAGCCTCAGCCATTAACGATTCCTGCCGTGGCAGTACTTAAACTTCTTGCCGCTACCGCAGGGGCACGGGTCGTTGCGGCCCACGTTGACGTACGGATCGTCGCTCTCGGACTTGCGATAGGTAGTCACCTTGCCACCGTTGTTGACGGCAGCCGGACCACCCTGGACAGCCGTGCGGGCCTGCACCTGCGCCTGCTTGCGCAGCACCGAGTCGCCGTTGTCACCATCGACCTCGGCAGGACCGGAGAAGTGCGCACCCTCGAGCGCGGGCTCCTCCTTGTGCTCCACGACACGCGGGGCAGCCTTGATCTCGATGCGCAGAACCGTGCGCAGGTAATCCTCGTACATGGTGTCGACGAGTATCTGGAACGCGCCGTAGGCCTCGGTCTTGTACTCGACCAGCGGGTCGCGCTGGCCAAAGCCGCGCAGGCCGATGCCGGTCTTGAGGTAGTCCATCTCCTGCAGGTAGTTCATCCAGCGGGTATCGATGACGCGCAGCATGACCTGGGTGTTGAGCTCGCGCATCAGGTCCTCGCCCAAGCGCTCGGCTTTCATGTTGTAGCACTTCTCTACGTAAGCCAGGACATCGGCAGCTAGGGCCTCATAATCCTCGTCGGGGAACTTCGGCGTATCGATGTGGCCGGTGAGCTCCACAACCCACTTGCGCAGGCCCTCCAGGTCGCGCTCGCCATCGTGACTGTCCTTGGTGCAGAACTCCTGCACGCAGCGGTACACGGTATCGTGCATGACCTCGGTGATGTGGTCGGTCAGATCCTTGCCGTCCAGAATCTTATTGCGCTCGGCGTAGATGACCTGGCGTTGCTTGTTCATGACGTCGTCGTACTCAAGGACGCTCTTACGCATGGAGAAGTTGATGCTCTCGACCTTGTGCTGGGCGCTCTCGACAGCCTTGGAGATGATCTTGTGCTGGATGGGCATATCGTCGCCCATGTCAGCCGTGACCATCATCTTGGAGACGCGGTCCATCTTGTCGCCGCCAAACAGACGCATGAGATCGTCCTCGAGCGACAGGTAGAACTGGGTCTCGCCCGGATCGCCCTGACGGCCGGAACGGCCGCGCAGCTGGTTGTCGATACGGCGGGACTCGTGGCGCTCGGTGCCGATAACGGTCAGGCCGCCGGCGGCAAGAACGCGCTCGCGCTCGGCCTTGCAAGTCTCCTTGGCCTCGGCGTTAAACTGCTCAAGCTGCTCGGGCGTTACGTCCTCCATGGTCAGGCCCTCGTACTCCAGGCGCTCGCGCACCAGCTCGTCGGGGTTACCGCCCAGCAAGATGTCGGTACCGCGGCCGGCCATGTTGGTAGCGATGGTCACGGCGCCATAGCGACCAGCCTGGGCAACGATATGGGCCTCGCGCTCGTGGTGCTTGGCGTTGAGGACCTCGTGCGCGATGCCGCGCTTGGTAAGGGCGGCCGACAGTTTCTCGGAGCTTTCGATGGAGACGGTGCCCACCAGGACCGGCTGGCCCTTGGCGTGACGTCGCTCGACGTCGTCGGCAACGGCGTTGTATTTGGCCTGGATGGTGCGGTACACCAGGTCCTCGTGGTCAACACGCTGCACGGGCTTGTTGGAGGGGATGACCTCGACGGGCAGCTTGTAGATCTCGCGGAACTCGGCATCCTCGGTGAGTGCCGTACCGGTCATGCCGGAGAGCTTGTCATACAGACGGAAGTAGTTCTGCAAGGTGATGGTGGCCAGCGTCTGGTTCTCCTCGCGCACGAGCACGCCCTCTTTGGCCTCGATGGCCTGATGCAGGCCCTCGGAGTAGCGGCGGCCTTCCATAATGCGGCCGGTGAACTCGTCGACGATCTTGACCTCGCCGTTGGTGACCACGTACTGCTTGTCGCGGTGGAACATGTACTGGGCCTTCAGCGCCTGCTGCAGGTGGTTGACCAGCTGACCGGAGAGATCGGCATAGATGTCATCGATACCCAAGCGGCGCTCAATCTTCTTAAGGCCGCGCTCGGTGGCGGCGATAGTGTGCTTGGCCTCGTCCATGACGTAGTCGCCCGTGGGCTCAACGTCCTCGGTGGCGGTGAGCATGTCGTGCGACACGTCCTCGCCGCGCTCAAGGCCGCGCACGGCACGCGCGAAGTCCTTGTAGGTGCTGGCGGACTTGGTGCCGGCGCCCGAGATGATGAGCGGGGTACGTGCCTCGTCGATCAGGATGGAGTCGACCTCGTCGACGATGGCGTAGCTGTGGCCGCGCTGTACGCGCTGCTCGGGGCGGGTGACCATGTTGTCGCGCAGGTAGTCGAAACCGAACTCGGAGTTGGTGCCGTAGGTGACGTCTGCCTGGTAGGCCGGACGCTTGAGCTCGAGCGGCATGTTGTTCTGGAGCAGACCGACGGTCATGCCCAGGTACTTGTAGATGCGGCCCATCCACTCGGAGTCGCGCTTGGCAAGGTAATCATTGACAGTAACGACGTGCACGCCCTTGCCGGCAATAGCGTTGAGGTAGCCGGCCAGCGTGGAGACGAGCGTCTTGCCTTCGCCGGTCTTCATCTCGGCGATATGCCCCTCGTGCAGCGCCATGGCGCCGATGAGCTGTACGTCAAAGTGACGCATGCCCGTGATGCGCTTGGAAGCCTCGCGCACGGTGGCAAAAGCCTCGGGGAGCATGTCGTCGAGCGACTCGCCGTTGGCGTAACGCTCGCGGAACTTATCGGTCTGGCCGCGGAGTTCCTCCTCGGTCATCTTCTCAAACTGGGGCTCAAGACCGTTGATCTGGTCGACGATCTTGTAGTAGCGCTTAAGGTCCTTATCGGATCCAAAGGACAGCAGCTTTGACATGAATCCCATGTGGTTTTCCTTTTTGGCCATCGCCCACGCCGTGCAGCTGCGGGCGAGTTAAACACAGATGATTGTACTTTAGCCAAACAAGGCGCGGCCTATACGGTCGACCTCGACCGCCACGTAATAACTATGACCAACCTGCCACAATGGGACAGGTTTATTTTGGCAAGTTTTATCTGAGCAAACGCCGTCTCTCTGCCATTTGGTGCCACGGGGACAGGTTAGCTTGCACCAATAAAAAGAAAAGGGCCGCGCACCCAAATGGATGCACGGCCCTTATGCCATGAATGCGAGCGATTCCGCGGCGAGCTATTTACTCAGCAGCCTCGGTGGTCTCGGCCTCGGCAGCGGCCTCCTCGACGGGAGCCTCTGCGGGAGCCTCGGCGGCCTGCTTGGCAGCCTCCTCGGCGAACTTAGCAGCACGCTTAGCCTTCTCGGCAGCCTTAGCCTCAGCGGCGGCCTTGCGAGCGGCCTCGGCCTCAGCAGCCTTGGCGGCCTTGGCAGCCTTGGCCTCCTCAGCCTTCTTGAGCTGGGCGGCAGCGGCGCCACCGAACTTGTCGGCGAAGCGCTGGACGCGTCCACCGGTGTCGACGAACTTCTGCTGGCCGGTGTAGAACGGGTGGCACTCGTTGCAAAGCTCGACCTTCATCTCGGACACGGTAGCGTGCGTCTTGAAGGTGTTGCCGCAGGAGCACGTCACCGTGCACTCGACATACTGGGGATGGATACCCTGCTTCATGGTAGGACTCCTTATTGGTCAGGCGCTGGTTACCGATCAGCGCATAAGGCGTCTTGGTTTCCGACCAAGACAACAAACTCGGCTATGGTACCACGGCGCCGCGCGTCCCACAAAAGGTTCACGGTCTTTTCGGAACGACACGAATCTGACCCATCGAAACACATCTCCACCGTTCCTTCAACTGGGAAAATGCCGTCCCCGGGGCCTGAGAAGGGCCCCGGGGACGTTCGACTGACTGCGGGAACGGCCTTTCCGCTCAATGTGTTCGGCTGAGATCGGAAATCAGCCAAACTGAACTAGGTTCAGCTGGCATGGTTAAAAACGGGGGCGACGCTTTTGCGTCACCCCTCGTCCCGGCCGGTTGCTTTAGTTGTACACACGGTAGTTACACTTGAACTGGGTTATGTGTCCATAGTTGGAGCGGTACCAACCCGACGTATAGCTGATTGCCTCTGCGCCTAGATAGTCGTAGCCCTTGTTGTAGCGAAGCTGACGGTAGGTCGTGTCGTACTCTGCTACGTAAAACGTGTCTCCAGAGAAGGCTTTGTACCGGTCTTTAACCGTCGAAGCCATGTACGCGGGTTCGACATCGCCTTTCTCTCCGTTGAGCGCATAGACGGGTGCCGCGATTCCGCATAAAGCCGTTGCCACGAGGATGGCGTAGACAGCCATGCGCGACGCGTTGGACTTCAGCTGTTCAAATAGTTTCATGTCATTCACCTTCCTCGTATGTATCGAGGTATTCCTGCTTGAGCGTCTGCGAGGACGACTTGATCTTTTCCACGAGCGTGCCGGCCTCGATGAAGTAGAACGAGTTGGTGAGGTCTGCCAGGTCGTCGAGCAGATGGCTTGAAATGAGCACGCTGCGTCCCCGCGCCACTTCGCTGCGCATCGCGTCGCAGGAGGTTTTCCGTTTTCCCGGATCGAGACCGTTCAGCGGTTCATCGAGGATGAGGTACGGGCAATCGGTCGCTATCGCCATGGCAAGCTTTACCTGCTGCTTCATTCCTGTCGAGAGTTTACGGGTCGGCTTGTCGAGATATGGGGAGATTCCGAGGGAGCTGCAGAGCGAGTCGATGTCGGCGGCCGATTTCCACGCCTCCCTAACGAAAGCAAGGTGCTCGAGGGCTGATAGCGTGGGATAGAGATCCGCGCCGCCTGAAGAGCTCAGGTAGACGAGTTCTGCAAATTCGGCTGATCGACGTTGGCTGATTCCGTCTGCCGCCAGGCTTCCCGAGTGGATACGGGTGGGAAATTGGCCCGACAGCGCTTCAAGAAGGGTGGTTTTCCCCGAGCCGTTGGGAGCAACGAGGCCCGCCGCCGTTCCCGGGCTCAGGAAAAGCGACCCGATTGAAAGTATCGTCGTGCTTCCGTATCCCACGCTCGCGTCCAGAAGTTCGAGCCCATGGTGCTTTTTCGCGGGTCCAGGCTGTCTGGGCGAACGTGTCGCAACGGCGCCGACCGCAAAAAAGACCGCGACGTATGCCAGGGCCACGGCAAGCATCGATGCGCTGCCTGAACCGGAGCCAATGAATTCTGTCGGGAAGCATCCTACGTAACCCGTTGCCTCTATAGGCGAGAATACGGCCAGCGGCAGGAGATTGAGCGCGGCGTTATGCTCCAGTGCCGAATCGGACAGTAACGGGAATACCGGGGCCGCGACAAGCAGCGCGGAGGTGAGGGGGCCCGCGAGGACGCGCCTCGTTGCGGTCGATAGGACGACGGAGCAAACGGATATCAAGGTTCCGCCCGCAAGAAGCGCGATAAGCAGGGCTGTGAAGACGTTTCCCGCAGTCGTGGTGGTAAGCGCGCCGTCATGGAAGAAGGCGATCGGGTACCCAATTTGCCCGAAGCCGTTTAGGGCCAAGGCGTAAATGCCCCCGGGTGCGAGGCCGGCGAGGAGCATCGCGGTCCCCGCGGCGATTATCGAAAACACGATCTGGATAAGGCGCCGGAATTTGGGCACGGGCGCCTTCGCCGCCAGGGTCCCGGGCCTTGTGGCGCCGAGCACGAGTATCGACGAGAGAAGGAAGGGAATGAAGGGAAGGAAAGACGGCACCATGGCAACGGCGTAAGGCAGGAAGGAAAGGAATGGCAGGTCGTTTGCGGAGGCCGGGATATCCGTGATGCCGGAACTGCTCAGAGCACGGCAATATGCGAGCTCCGCGTCATTGGTCTCTCGGTCTCCCACGATGGACCCGGATTGGAAGCCTTCGCCCATGAGCGCGTAGTAGCTCTCGGCAGAATCGAGAAAGGCGGCGTCGGTTTGAGCGGCAAGGGCGGCGTTCGCGTATCTTGCAAGCTCCGCGTCATTTTGCTGCTCTGGAGATAGGTCTGTGCCGCTGGCCTGGGGCGCGCGCGTATTGAATGCGTCGACAAAGCTCTGCATGCCCTGCTTCATAAAGAAGGGCCCGTAGATGGGTGAATTGAACGCAATGGGGACGGAGAAGGCTGCAGCGAGAACGAGCGTACAAATCCATACGGCCTTGTCTCTTAGGATTAGTTTGAGAAGAAGTCGACAGTACATTTAGAAGCACCTACATTCCTCAAAGCATCGTTAGATTAATGATGACAGACCGAATGAAGATACGTGCGACGGGGGCGAGGCGAATGGCTGAGCGGTATCGATACGCGGGTTCAACGGTATCACATTGGCCACATAGATTTTTAACTTACATTTCTACCCGCCCTTTTCGTAGAGTCTCCGATACGTGCTTAGCGCACCCTCGGCGCGTCCGGCAGGCTTTGCGAAATGGGATCCAGGAGACTTCGGCGCAGCATCATCTTGCGGAATGCTTCTAATGAGCCTCCCATCCTTCAAAAACAGAATCTCATCGCACAGCCTATCGACCGAATCCAAGATGTGGGATGACATGATGATGCACGTACCAGAATCGGCCAGCTTCCTGAGAATCTCGGAATGCAAGTCCACCCTGCTGGGGTCGAGCGCGTTCATGGGCTCATCTAATAGAAGGTACCGCGCGCCCGTCGCATACGCAATCGCCAGGGTAAGCTGCTGCTTCATGCCCTGGCTCAGAGTGCGGATCCTCATCTTCGCGAACTCGCCTATCTGCGTTTGTTCCACTATCTCTTCGATATCGCGAGCATGCGGCCACATATCGCAAACCATCTTGAGGTGATCTTCCGCACGCAATCCGGGATACAGCAGCGTCCCCTCACCAGGTGCATAGAAGATCATAGAACGGACCTCTCTCGCACCCGTACCCTGCACCTCATCCAGAACGATGCTCCCGTCCACGCGAGGACCCGGCAAACCTGCCATCGCACGCAGCAACGTCGTCTTTCCATGCCCGTTCGGAGCGACGAGACCGTAGACCGTACCCGGGGCAAACTCAGCGTTCACCGAATCTACGAGCACCTTCTTTCCATAAGAGATCGTCAGCGTTTGAAGGTCAATCATCGAGATCATCCCCTTTCGATCTTTGGAACACTCAGGCGCACCATCAACGGAGATACGGCGCCCAAGACCACCAGCAGAGCGCCCGATGCGCCGACGACCTCTCCAAAAGGCATCGCGTTCGTCCCTCGCCCAAGGAACCCAATCGTCCCCACCTGGGAAGCGGGATCAAACGAGGCGAATGGAGCCAGCAGCGCGACGCCCATGCCCACGCTTTCAACATGAGCGCTCAACGAACCCAACACCAAGAGAACCGCGCAAACCATTCCGGTGACAACGGGGTTGCGGCTAATCGCTGCTGTCAACGCAGCGACGACGGAAATCACGCCGTATGCCATGACCAGCAACGGAATACTGCACAACACCGCCTCCCCCACCATGGACGTTGTCGAAGCTCCCGCCCGAATGAGAGCGACGGGATACTCCGATCCACCCGCACCGTTCTTAATCACGGACACAACGACAGCGGGAACCATCGACACCAAAAGCAGCACCAAGCCAAGCAGGAGAGCCAGCGCAACAGCCGTCAGAAAACGCACATGCGCTGTTGCGGGGATCTGGAGAACCAGAAGGGAACGACACTGCAGGTGGGTGCACGCGAGCGATGTGACAACCACGGGCAACAGCAAAAATAAGGAGGGAAGCGCTGCCTGGAGATACGAAAGGAGGATTAATGGGGGCATCTTCGTACTTAACTCGTAAACCTTGGGGTCCGGCAAGCTCGCGATCGACTCAAGCAGAAGGGCGCGCGCCTCCGCACGAGAAGGAGTCTCCGGCTCGATTCCGATCGATTGCAGGAGAGTCGCATCTGCCGCGCCCAGCTCACCTCGAGCGCGCTCGTACGTCGCAAGGCTTCGAAACCCCTCCGCAGGCATAGGCGCGTACACGAAACCCGAAAGAGCATCCCGCATGTCTTCCAGGGCCGCTTTGCCCTCGACGTCCATATTCGCAGCGTTCTGCTCTAGATACCGATCTATTGAACGGAGCTCCCCATCCCTATACCGAACAGCGGAAACGTTATCAGCGTCAGGAAACATCTCGACCAGAGCCGGGGCCAGCATCGTCGTCGACATTGCAATCGCGCATACGGCGAGGGTAGGAGAACGCAGGAGCAGTTTCCCCATCGTTCTTACGTATGCAACGGCGGAGGCACAAGCGCTCGAACGAGTTGCCGTTCTCGATGCAGTGAAGGAACCTCTCTCAAGACAAATCGGGGATATCGGGCACGCGCAGCCGCTCTTTCCAGCAACGCAAAGCAGGCTAATTGCCAGCACCTCGATCCCGATTGCGCATACGAGGGCAATCGCGCCACGCTCGAAGCAAAGTCCAGGCAGATTCACTATCTGCGTTGTCGGGTACGGGCTATAGGCGCCGACGGTCAACTCAGTGTTCGCATACGTAAGGGGATTCAACAGGGCGAACTCACGTAAAGCGATGGATCTTCCGTAATACCCGGGAACCATCGTCACCCCCATCAGGGCACATACGAACACGATTCCAAGCGTAGGGTTATTGGCAATCTTCACGGCAAGGTGAACGACAAGCGAGATGAACGCTGCCACCAAGAATTGCAAGATGGCCGTCTGCGCGAACACCAGCCAAGCCGGTTTGATAACCGGAGTCGCATATTGAATGTAGCCTATCGGATAGAACGGCGAGCCCGGGCCATTCTTCACAAGCGCGGCGATTATCCCTGGAAGATTGATGGCGAGGACGGCAAGCATTGCAAAAACACTCGCCCATACGCTCGATGCAACAAGTCTACCCAGCTCGCCCATCGGTGCCTGGATGATGAGCTTTTCACGTTTGTTAAGACGCGCGGCAAGGAACGAGACGGCAACGGCCGTTGCGACCCATAGCAAGTACTCCTTCGATCCGTCATAATAGGTGTACTCTCCATCCGATATCTGCAGAAACGGAAGTAGGGGAGAGAGCGGTGCCAAGATAAGACGTCCCGCGGCAAGAGGGTACAGAAGCGCGGGCATGCTTGATGAAGAGGTATAGACACCGTCCTCCCCCGCATTCACAAGCGCATCCGCATAGGATGCTGACAATTCCTGCTCAACACGGGTTATTCCCGACTCGAGGTATTCGACCCGTCCGTCGATGCCAGCCGCGCTCCTGAAGACGGGCAGAGCACAAAGAACCATCAACGCAACAACGACAACACAGAGCGACCTGGAGGAGAGAAGCGACCTAAAGATCGCCTTCGAGATTTTGAGCATATTCATCGCCAACCTTAACCTCATCCAGTCGGAACAGAGGGGCCGAACAAAATGCTCGGCCCTTATTACTTGCCGGCAAAGTCAATTTAACATAAACTGTTAAAAAGTAACCTGAGTTTTTTAAATTCTTCGGAGGTTATTATGAGTTCCGACAATCGCACTCCCCGGCTTCATTCCTTCCGCATCGCATGTGCGATAGCCTCTGCGACCCTTTGCGCCACCGCCATCGCACAAGTGGCGTTCTCCTTAAAGCCAGCAATCGAAGTGCTCGACAACCCTGTAATTGCAGACTCCCCCGCGTATCCAGCCCTTGCGATCTCGACATTGGTCCCTGCCGTCATCGGTATCGCTACGACCATCCTCAGCGCCGTTCTCGTGTGGACGATCAAGAGCGGAGACCCCTTCAAGAAAGGGTCTGCGACATGCTTGAAGGTGCTCGGCATTCTCTTCGTTGTTCAAGCTGCCACCAGCCTCTACGCCGGCTCACTCAAAACCTCCGTTTCGATGTTTGGCGGCGAGGGGGCCGTCGGCGCCCAAGAGATCGCTTCATCATTCGATTGGACCTCTCTGGTTCTCGGCATCGTCCTGTTCATGCTTTCCCGGCTCTTCTTGTACGCCCGAGAGCTGTACCTCGACTCCGACGAGATTGCGTAAGGAAACGCCATGCCCGTAATTGTTCGCCTCGACAAGATCATGGCCGAGCGAAAGATTTCCTCGAACGAACTTGCCGAAAGGATTGGAACCACGCCCGTGAACCTGTCCCGTATTAAAAAAGGCCATATTCGCGGCATTCGCTTCAACACACTCGAGCAGCTATGCCTCGCCCTTCGTTGCCAACCCGGAGACCTTCTCGAAGTCATGAGCGAAGAGGATGCCCGAAAGGAGTTCGGACTCGATTGGTCCGCCGAGGATTAGAGGGCGGTCGTACTCGCCCTGCACACGGGGATGCGAATCGGCGAGGTCTGCGGCCTTCGGTGGTGCGATGTGGATTTCGAGACGGGCCTGATCTCGATCAGACACTCGGTGGCGTACGCGAAGGGAATGGGTTCGTTCATCAAGGACACCAAGACCCATGACGCCAGGGGTATCCCCATCGACCCGGTCGGCCTACTCCCCTTCCTGAAGGAGACCCACGAGATCGACTGCGGAAAGCTGCGCTTGCGCGGCCTTACCGGGGCGGTCGAGATCGGGGACTGCTACATCCTGTCGGAGCCGGGCGCGACCTTCGCGACGACAAGCTATATCCGCAGGGCGTTCAAGACGTTCTCGGAGACCAACGGCCTCATGGGCACCAACGACGAGCTGATCACGTTCCACGGCCTTCGCCACACGTTCGCAACGCAGTGGATCCGCCAAGGCGGCGATATCAAGGCGCTCCAATCGATCCTCGGCCACAAGGACGCCATGGCGACGCTCAACGTCTACGCCGACATCGAGCCCATCTCCAAAATCCATAACATGCTGCACGCCACGCCGTGCCTTTGGCGCGGGCACCTCGGGCCGAGGGTCGATCCGGGTCCCATGTTCCAACAGAGGATCCAGGAGTCCATCGAGACGCTCCAGGCGTTCGGCTACGGCATCACCGAGCCGGACGACCGAAATATCGCCATACGCGCCGTGAAGACGAACAGTTGGCTCTAGCTCACCGAGTACGCGGCAGTGCTGGGCCCATCCCAACTGAGGTCACGGTGGTCCGATAGGGGCGCCGCCCGCGGCATGCGCCGCGGAGCGGTATCCCCTACCGAAGGGCGGGGATGCCCTCCGCTTCCAGTTCGGAATCAGCCGTCGGAGGCGTTCGGCTGACTGCGGGAACGGCCTGTCCGCTCAATGTGTTCGGCTGAGATCGGAAATCAACCCAACACGAGCCGGACACGCGCCAGACGGCTCTTCCCCGTACGGCCTTCCCCCTTACGCTCATGTTGCAGGCATGTAACGCCGCAGCGAGCGCGCCTTTTTTGCGCCAGACAGGTACAATGATGAACACTGTACCGTAGCGGAGCGCCCCGCGCGCGCCGCAACCACGCGAAAGGGTTTCCCATGGCCGAGATCTCGTCCTCCCGCATCGTCATCACCGTCCTTGGCAAGAACCGCCCCGGCATCGTCGCCGGCGTCACCCGCGTTTTGGGCGAGGCCAATGTCGACATCCGCGACATCACGCAGTCCATTATCGAGGACATCTTCACCATGACCATGCTGGCCGACACCGCCGAGTCCAAGCTCGACTTCGCCGAGCTGCAGAAGGCGCTGGCCGAGGCCGGCGAGCTTTCGGGCGTCAACGTGTCCATCCAGCGCGAGGACGTCTTTAACTTTATGTACCGCCTGTAGCGAACAGGCCGTACGGGAACAGGCCGGCGCATCTGCACCCAAGCACGCCGCCCCCCATACGGCCCCGAGAGGAGCGCGCATGGCTTACGACGCCAAGAAAATCTACTACCGCTTCGATGACCATCTGAGCCGCCTGGTCTTGGATTATGAGGCGAGCCGCCAGATTTCGCCCGAAAGCGAAAACCTCTACCACGGCCTGCCGACTGATCCGTACGACGAGGGTCTGTTCGTCGAGCATAACGTCAAGCGCGGCCTGCGCAATGCCGACGGCTCGGGCGTGGTCGCGGGCCTTACCCGTATCTCGGACGTGCACGGCTACAACAAGGTCGACGGCAAAGTCGTGCCCGACCAGGGCAAGCTCACGCTGCGCGGCTATAGCATCGAGGATCTGGTCAACAATGCCCAGTCCGAGAATCGCTATGGCTACGAAGAAGTCGCCTATCTGCTTATCACGGGCTCGCTGCCCAACAAAGAGGAGCTCGACGGTTTTTGCGAGCGCTTGGGCGCCTTTAGGCATCTGAGCGACGAATACGTCAAAGAGTTCCCCATGACCACGGTGTCGTCGAGCATCATGAATGTGCTCCAGCGCGCCGTGTTGCTGCTTTACGCCTTCGACGCCGAGCCCGACGCGATTACGCCCGAGCATGAGATCGACGTCGCCATTTCCATGCTCGCACGTCTCCCGCGCATCGCCGCCTTCGCACACATGGCCTCGGTCGCCAAGCTTCGCGGCTCCGAGGTTCACGTGCCGCACCCCACGCCCGGTCTCTCCACCGCCGAGACCATCCTACAGGTCCTGCGCGGCGGCATGGCGTTCACCCGCGATGAGGCGATGCTGCTCGACGTGATGCTCATGCTGCATGCCGAGCACGGCGGCGGCAACAACTCCACCTTCGCTTGCCGCGTGCTGTCGTCTTCGGCCACCGACCCGTATTCCGCCTACGCCGCGGCTATCGGCTCGCTCAAGGGCCCGCGCCACGGCGGTGCCAATGCCAAGGTCGTGTCCATGCACGAGGACATCCGTGCGCATGTCTCCAATTGGGAGGACGAGGACGAGGTCGCGGCCTACCTGGGCAAGATCCTCGACAAGCAGGCCTTCGACGGCACGGGCCTCATCTACGGCATGGGCCACGCCGTCTATACGCTCAGCGACCCGCGCGCCGAGGTATGCCGCCGTTACGCGCGCACACTTGCCGCCAAGAAGGACCTGGGCGAGGAATTCGCACTCATCGAGCGTATCGAGCGCCTGGCACCCCAGGTCATGCGCGACCACGGCATGACCAAGCCCATCTGCGCCAACATCGACCTGTACACAGGCTTTATCTACAAGATGCTCGGCGTGCCCGAGACGCTCTTTACGCCGCTATTCGCCGTCGCCCGCATGGCCGGCTGGTCGGCGCACCGCATGGAAGAGCTCTTCTGCGCGCACCGTATTATTCGCCCGGCCTATCGTCCGGTGATCGAGCCGCTGGAGTACAAGCCACTCGCCGACCGATAGGACGCGGACCGTTATAGATCTTGAGCGTGGCCAGGGACCCAAGCCCTTGGCCACGCTTTTTTGCCAATAGAAAGGGCTGCATCAAATGATTGTGTTTTCCGATATGGACGGAACACTGCTGACGAGCGATAAGCAGATGAGCGACGCCACTTGGGCAATGCTCGACGAGCTCGCACGTCGTGGCATCGAGTTTGTTCCCTGCACGGGGCGTCCGCTGTCGGGCATCTTTGAGCCCATTCTCGCCCATTCCGCCGTACACTACGCGGTCTGTGCCAACGGCGCCAGCGTCTGGCAACTCGACGACGATGTGCCCACCGACGCCTCGTGCGCCACGCGCATCTTGAGCCGTCCGCTCGATTGCGGCATTGCCCACCGCATCCATCGCATTGCCGCCGGCCACGATGTGACCTTCGATATCTTCGCGGATGGACAGTGCTTCCTCCCCCGCTCGCTTTACGGGCGCCTGGATGAGTTCTGCGGCGGCGACCCCCACATCGCGGCTTCGCTCAAGCGCACACGAACACCGATCGACATGGATATCGACAGCAAGATCGACGAGGTCGAGACGCTCGAACGCATCGCCATGTACTGGCACGACCCGGCCGATCGCGACGCCATCGCGGCGGCGCTCGACACGCTCGGAGGCATTGAGATCACGCGTTCTTACGCCATGAATATCGAGGTCATGGGTGAGGGCGCCACCAAGGGGACAGCCCTCACGTGGCTATGTGAGCATCTGGGCGAGCGTCTCGCCGACGCCTGGGCGTTCGGCGACAACATCAACGACATCCCCATGCTGCAGGCAGCGGGCCACGGCATGGCCATGATCAACGCCGAGTCCGAAGACCGCGAGGCCGCCGACGCCATCACCGAATACGACAACGACCACGACGGCGTCGCCCGCACCATCATGGCCGCCCTCGCCTAGTCATTGGCCAGTCACTGGGGATGTTCTTAAGACTAGTCACTGGGGACACTCTTCGCAAAAAGCTGCAAGGACTGTCCCCCACTGTCGGCAGAAAAGGAACGTCGCCAGCTGCCGGATTAGGAGAGACTCTCCAGCACGCGACGGAGCTCATGCTGAACGGCGTGGTCGCGGTTGCAGCCTACGACACGATCGGCCACCGCCTTGAGCGCGGGACGCGCGTTTTCCATCGCGCAGCCCGTGCCGACAAAGCGAATGATCTCGTAGTCGTTCATCGAGTCGCCAAACGCCATGACCTCGTCGCGTCCAATCTCGTAATGCTCCGCGAGCTGCGCGATGCCCGAGGCCTTCGACACGCCGGGCTGCATGGCATCGATCCACGCGTTGCCCGAAGGCGCAAAAGTAAAGAGCTGACCGAGTTCGCGCTGTAGTACGTAAGCGCTGTCCATAACGGCACCGTCATCGCAAAAGATACTCGCCTTGATGATATTTACGCTGGGATCGGGCAGCTCCCAAATGCGCTCGGCATTGGGAAGGTCCTTATCGACCTCACGCACGAACTTGCACTCGTCATCGAGCAAGAAGGACTTGGTTCGGTCAAAAAGTGCAAGATGCAGATTGGGAAACGTCGCGACGGCCTGGGCGAGCCTTCGAATCGCCAGGTGCGAATACACCTCGCGGTCTACCATCTTACCGTCGGCGTAGACCTGGGCGCCGTTAGCGGCGACAAAGTCCATCTTGTCGCGAACAGGTGCAAAGAACTCGCACAGGCGGTCGTAACGACGGCCTGACGATGCGGCGAAATGCACGCCATGCTCGTGTAGCGCCAGAATCAGTTCGTAGGTCTCGGGAGGCACCTGGCTGTTTTCGTCAAGCAACGTGCCGTCCATATCGGATGCAATCAGTTTAAACATAGAAAAGCTCCCTTCGGGCTTGATGGAATCGGACGTATATCCAATTCCAACGTACCCAAAGGGAGCTCAAATAAGACTCCGCGGGCGTAAACGTTACAAGGACCTGGCAAATAGCTCACACATGCTAGAGGTCCTACGGTCGCGACGCCAGGCGACACGCCACCCCGACGACTAGTCGTTTAAGAACGTCCCCGATGACTAGTCGGCGTAGGTGAAGGTCGTGACGTCGAACATGCCCTCGGGGCGGATGCGGAGCGTCGGGATCACCGGCAGGGGCAGGAAAATGATGCCCATGATGGGGTCGAGCGGCGGCTCGATGCCCATGGCACGCGCCTTGATCATAAAGTCGTCGTGCTGCGCGGCAACGTCCTCGGCCGTGCCCTCGCTCATAAGGCCACCGAGCGCCAGCGGAATGCGCGCCACGACCTCGCCGTTGCGCACCAGCACGTGACCGCCCTGGCCCACGGCCTCAACGGCAGTCATCATATCCGCCGCATTGTCGCCCACGACGCACACGTTGTGCGAGTCGTGTCCGATCGTCGAGGCGATGGCACCACCCGTGATGGTAAAGCCGCGCACCCAGCCGCGGCCGATATGCTTGCCAACGAGTCCCAGGCCCGCAGGACCATCACCGTCGGCGCCCCCGGCCTGCAGTGACACACCGCGGCCGTGGCGCTCGATCAGCATAATACGGCGCAGGCCCTCGGCGCTCTCGGGACGAACCATGCCCGTGATGGCCTTGCCCGGCACCACGTCAATCACGGCCTCGCCCGGCTTAAAGGCATAGTCGAATACGTCGAGCGAAAGATTCGGCAGCTTAACGGAGGCGCGCAGCTCATCGGCAAGGGCCGCAACCTCGGCCATCTCGGGTGCGATCTCGCCCACAAAGGTGCCGTCCTGCGCCACCAGGGCACCGGCGGCATATACACGATGCGGAGCCGTGGCAAACGTCAGGTCATTGAGCACCAGCAGGTCGGCACGCTTGCCCGGGGCAATCGCACCGCGGAGCTCGTGCGGGTCGCGGCAGCCGTGATCCAGGCCAAACGCCTCGGCCGTGGAGAGGGACGCCATAGAGATAGCGACCACGGGGTCGATACCGGCCTCAATCGCCACGCGGCAGGCATTGTCGATCATGCCGGTTGCAAGCGCATCGGAAGGAGCGCGGTCGTCAGTCGCAAAGCAGCAGCGGCGGGCGCGCGCGGGATTCTCCAGCAGCATCGGCGACAGGTTGGCCAGATCATGGCTGCACGTACCCTCGCGCAGCATCACGTACATGCCGCGAGACAGCTTGTCGAGCGCCTCCTCGGGAATCGTCGACTCGTGGTCGGCGATAATGCCTGCTGCAGCATAGGCGTTGAGGTCCTTGCCGGCAACGAGCGGGGCATGACCGTCGACTTGCTTGGACGGCGTCTGGTTAGCAGCATCGATGCGAGCGCAGGTCTCGGGATCGGCCATAAAGACGCCCGGCAAGTTCATCATTTCGCCCAGGCCAAAGACATCGCCCGGATGCTCGGCAAAAAACGCCTGCATGTCAGCGGCGGTAATCACAGCGCCTGCTTGCTCATCGGGCAGCGCGGGCACGCACGAGGGCATCATGTACTTGATGGAGATGGGTGCGCGACGGCCGTCCTCGATCATAAAGCGCAGGCCGTCCAGGCCGGAAACGTTGGCGATCTCGTGGCTGTCGGCAATAGCGGTGGTGGTACCGCGCGTCGCCGCCATGCGCGCATACTCGGCGGGACGGATGTTCGAGGACTCAATGTGCAGATGTCCGTCGATAAAGCCGGGGGCGAGATAGCGGCCCTGGCAGTCAATGACCTCGGTCGCCTCGTAGGTGCCGGCGGCATCGTCGCGACCGTCGTAGAGCACGCCGACGATCACACCGTCCTTGACGGCAACGCTGCCGGGCGCCACACGCTGGCCATACACGTCGACAATCTGCGCATTGGTAAACAGCGTGTCGACGGGCACGCGCCCCTCGGCAGCATCGATCACAGACCTCATGACCTCAACGGACATACATACTCCTTTAACCGTAGAAAAAAGCTGCGGAGCGGACAGGCCTTCACCGCAGCAAACCAATAGCCATTGTATGCCCAAAAGAAGGCCACCGATAACACCCCTTCCGCTTAACGGCACCGCCAAATGATCCCTCCGTCCCCAAGGGATCGTCGTAACCAAAAAAGGCCGCAGTCGGGATTCCCGGCTGCGGCCTTATTGCACTTGTGAGGTCAACTCGCTCGTTAGACCAACTTAAAACCCTTGCGCTTGCCTACGGAGAGGATGTCGCCCAGCTTGAGGGCGCTTGGGTCGATGTTGTAGCTCTTGGGAGCCACGGCCTTGCCGTTGATCTTGACGCCGCCGCCGTCGATATCGCGACGAGCCTGGCCGGCGCTCGCCGAAAGACCCAGGTCCTTGAGCAGACCGGCGAGGTAGATCTGGCCCTCGTCGTTGACGGTCAGCTCAACGTGCTTCTCGGGGAAGTCGGCGAGCTGGCCCTCCTTGAATACGCGGTCGAACTCGGCCTGAGCCTCGTCGCCGGCACCGGCGCCGTGGTAGGTGTCGCACAGGTCGCGACCCAGAGCGCGCTTGAGCTCGTAGGGGTCGGCAGAACCATCGGCCAGGGCAGCGTCGATCTTGTCGACCTCGGCCGGGGTGAGCGAGCTCGCCAGGCGGTAGTACTTGCCGATCATCTCGTCGGGGATGGACATGGTCTTGCCGAACATATCCTTGGGAGCGTCGGTCAGGCCGATGTAGTTGCCATAGGACTTGGACATCTTGCGCACGCCGTCGGTGCCCTCGAGCAGCGGCATGGTGAGCGCGATCTGCGGCTCCATGCCCATCTTCTCCATGAGCTCGCGGCCGGCGAGCAGGTTGAAGAGCTGGTCGGTGCCGCCCATCTCCACGTCGGCCTTGATCTGAACGGAGTCGAAGGCCTGCATCACGGGGTACAGGAACTCGTGCAGGGCGATCGGCGTCTGAGACTGGTAGCGCTTAGTAAAGTCGTCGCGCTCAAGGATGCGGGCGACGGTGAACTTGGAGCATACCTGCAGCAGACCGGCCAGGTCCATCGAAAGGATCCAGTCACCGTTGTGCACGATGGTGGTCTTCTCGGGATCCAGGATCTTCATAGCCTGGCTCACGTAGGTCTCGGCATTGGCCTCGATCTGCTCCTGCGAAAGCTGCGGACGCGTGGAGTTCTTGCCCGAGGGGTCGCCGATCAGCGCGGTGCCGTTGCCGATGATGAGGGTAACGTTGTGGCCCAGGTCCTGGAACTGACGCATCTTGCGCAGCGGCACGGCGTGGCCCAGGTGCAGGTCGGGGCTGGTGGGATCGACGCCGAGCTTGATGTTGAGGGGCTCGCCCTTCTCAAGCTTCTTGCGAAGGTCGGCCTCGGGGACGATCTGCGCGGCGCCCGAGGTGATGATACGCATTTGCTCGTCAACAGACAGCATTGGGTATCCTCCTTTTGCTATAGCACCCTCGCCGAAAACGGCGGTGCTGGAAGTCCATAAACTCTCTTATGATAACAAACTGACGCGACGCGGCACCTACGACAGGAAAATCCTCGTCCTGCCGCATGCGTCAATGGCAACTGGCAGACGTGTACCGTCACGCTCGACCAGATAGCGTGCCTGCCGACGACGCAAGCAGTCGCGGCAACGGACCTGTCCCGTCGCATCGGTGGCGCAGACGCCCTCGGCGGTCAGCAGGCAGTGCTCGCACACCATAAGCTCGGGACGGTCGGCGTCGACCGGACCCAAGACGCCGGGTTCAGCGGCCAGTTCGGCAATACGCCCCCTATCATTGCCGAGCAACTCGGCCGGCAAGTACACCCGCCCCGCACCGAGTCCGCGCAGCCAGGTAAGCGTGGCCCGATTCGCGCAGAACACCGGCGCCGCCACGTCAAACGTCACGCCCAGCTCGCGAGCGATCACCACCTGTCCCAGGTTGCGGCAGACGACGCGCCCGGCACGCTGCATCAGTGAGCGGGTCCAGTCAGCGTCACTCGCGCGGCACACCTCGTCAAGCACCACAACGGCGTCGGACAAATCGAGTTCCCCGCGCGGGTCGGCATCCATCAGCTGCCAAGCAAAAACCATGCGAGTGGGAACCGCGCACTCCACCAACTCCGTCGACGCACCGCCATCCACCGCAACGTCCTCAAAGGGCAGCACCTCAACGGCACGAGCAACGGGCGCAATCGCATCCGCCTCGGCCCGCATGCACTCCAACACCGCCGCCGTCTGATCCAACACGCCGGCGCTGCGAATCAGGTATACCTCGCAGCCCGTGCCCACCTTACGCTTGCAATGCACGACGACGCGCTCCCCCGCTGCGGCATCCACCGGGCAGGGCACCTGCGGCCAGCGCTTGGGCACATCGGGACGCGCGTCGACACCCGGATAGAACCGAATCTCGAGCGTGTCACCCGCCGCCACGGCGGCGTCGAGCTCAACGGTCACCTCTTCGTGGCCCACAGCGACCAAGCGCCCCACGCGCACGCCCTGGTTAATTGCGCGCTCAAAGCTCATCAGCTCGGCACCCGAACGCCCTCGCAGGTACGCATCGGTAAACCCACGGTTAAACGACCTCCCCAGCTCGCGCTCAAGCTCTTCCACGGCATCGGGGTCCCACGCGCCGTCGCACAGCATATCGAGTGCCCGGCGCCACACCCGCACCACGTTGAATACGTAATCGGGGTTCTTCATGCGCCCCTCGATCTTGAGCGACGCCACGCCGGCATCTACAAGCTCGGGCAGATGCGCAATACCCAGATAGTCACGCGGACACAGCAGGCGATCTCCCTCGACGGCGACAACGCTCTGCCCCGCCTCGTCCACCAGGTCGTACGCCAGACGGCACGGCTGCGTGCAGTCGCCGCGCATCGCCGAGCGCCCACGCCGCAGGGCCGAGAACTCGCACGCCCCCGAATAGCCGATGCAAATCGCACCGTGGCAGAATACCTCGATGGGCACGCCCGTGGCACATAGCGCCGCAATCTCGTCGACCGTCAGCTCGCGTGCCGTCGTCACGCGCTCGACCCCCAGCCCATCGGCGGCAAGCCGCACGGCGCCTTCGCTATGAGCGCCCGCCTGCGTGGACAGGTGAATCTCGACCCCGGGAATCGCCGCGCGCAGTACACAAGCCAGCCCGGCATCGGCGACAATCAGAGCATCGGCGCCCAGCTCCAGTGCATGAGCTCCCAACGCCACCGCGTCGGATAACTCATCGTCAAACACGAACACGTTGAGCGTCACGTACACGCGCACGCCATGGGCATGCGCCACGGCGCAGCCGCGCGCAAACTCGTCATCCGTAAAACCATGCGCGCTCACGCGGGCGTTAAAGCCGCCCAACCCCGCATAGATGGCATCGGCGCCCGCGGCGATGGCCGCAAGCATCTGGTCGAGCCCGCCCGCCGGCGCCAGCAGCTCGGGCAGCGCCGCACCGGCAGCATCCAATCCAGTCTCGTATTGTCCGCTCGGCCCCATCGCCCGAATCGCCATCGGCAAACTCCTTACCAAGGTATGCATTCACTCTGAAAAATGCCGTCTTCCAGCATACACGAGGCATCGCGCGCCCCGTTTGGTTTATCGTGTAATCACTTATGTCCATCCTGCCTCGACGGCACATCCGCCGCCCGGCACGACATACCTGGAGGTCAATATATGGGTCCTCGCCAACGACAGGGACGCAGCCGTTCAAAGACGCATGCTCTGCCCATAATCCTGCTCTCGTTTTTGGGCTTTCTGCTGATTGCGGGCGTCGCGTTTGGCATCGGCATGGTCGGCAACGTCAACCGCTGGCTGTCCGATCTGCCCGACTACACCGACGCCAACGCGTATCTGGTGAGCGAGCCCACCGAGATCGTCGACTGCAACGGCAACAAGATCGCAAGCTTCTACACGCAAAACCGCAAGTCCATCACCAAGGACGAGGTCTCCCCCTACGTGCTGCAGGGCACCGTTGACGTCGAGGACGAGCGCTTCTACGAGCACGGCGGTATCGACCTGTGGGGTATCGCGCGTGCTGCGGTGGCAACCCTCGGCGGCGGGCACGAAGGCGCCTCGACTATCACCCAGCAGCTGGTGCGCAACACCATCCTGCAGGAGGAGCAGTTCGACTCGACCATCGAGCGTAAGGTGCGCGAGGCCTACATCGCCGTCAAGATGGAGGACATGTACTCCAAAGACGAGATCCTCATGATGTACCTCAACACCATCTATTACGGCCACGGCGCCTACGGCATCGAGGCCGCAGCCGAGACCTATCTGTCCAAGAGCGCCGCCGACCTCACCCTGAGCGAGGCCGCGCTGCTCATCGGCCTTCCCAACTCGCCCTCGCAGTACGACCCCACGGTCAACCCCGACCTGGCGCTGTCCCGTCGCAACAAGGTCCTCGACAACATGTTGCGTCTGGGCCACATTACGCAGGAGGAGCACGATGCCGCACAGGCCGAGCCCATCACCCTCAACGTGACCGAGATTTCGGGCAGCGGCGTCGACGTATACTCGCAGCCCTACTTTGTCGCCTATGTTAAGCAGCTGCTGGAGCAGGAGTTCTCGACCGACGTGCTCTTTAAGGGCGGTCTGACCGTCAAGACCACCATCGACCCCACGATGCAGCAGGTGGCAGAGAATGCCGTCCGCCAGCAGCTCGACACGCTCTCACTCGACGGCCTGGATATGGGCATGGTCGTCGTCGACCCCAAGACCGGCTACATCAAGTGCATGGTGGGCGGCTACGACTACAACGCCGACGAGAACCACGTAAACCATGCCACGGCCAAGCGTCCCGTCGGCTCCACCTTTAAGGCCTTTACGCTGGCAACTGCCATCCAAAACGGCATGAACCCCAACGTCACCCTCAACTGCAACTCGCCGCTCAAGGCTAAGGGCACCACGACCGAGGTCCAAAACTACGCCAACCATAGCTATGGCAACATCACGCTTAAGCAGGCAACGGCATACTCCTCCAACACCGGCTACATCCAGGTGGCGGAAGCCGTCGGCAACAGCAAGATCATCTCGCTCGTCAAAAAGCTCGGCATCGATCCCGCCAAGGACAACATCGAGGACGTTCCCGTCATGACGCTCGGCACCGGCTCGATCTCGCCGCTCGAGATGGCCGCCGCCTACGCGACGTTTGCCAACGGCGGCTACTATCGCCAGCCGATCGCCATCACCGAGATTGACTCTCGTACCGGTTCGGTGCTGTACCAGCACACCGACAATCCCTCACAGGTGCTTACCGAGGGCGAGGCCGCCGCGGTCACCGATGTTCTGTCCGGCGTCATGCAGGGCGGCGGTACGGGTGCTGCTGGCGCCCTGAGCGTCAACCAGCCCTATGCCGGCAAAACGGGCACCACCGACAACACCACTAACCTGTGGTTCTGCGGCTATACCCCGCAGCTGGCGTGCGCCCTGTGGACCGGCTATTCCGCGGGCGAGATCCCCATCCAAAAATACGGCACGGACCTGCTGGGCGACAGCACCAACCTGCCTGTCTTTAAGCGGTTTATGAACACCGTTCTGACCGGTACCGAACGCGAGGAGTTTGCGACCGGAACGGCGCCCACCTACAAGAACAACAGCGTCTGGAAGTTCTACGGCACCAACAACACCAAGAAGACGGAGAACGACGACAAGGACGAGAACGAGGACGAAGAGGAAACCACCACAACGACTACCACGACGACCACGACCACCGAAACCACGGGCGGCGACACCACCGGCGGCACCGGTACGACCGGTGGCTCGACGGGCGGCTCCACTGGTGGTTCGACCGGCGGCGATGGCGGCACGCCTACGCCTACGCCTACGCCCACTCCCGATCCCTCGCCCACGCCTGACGATACGGTCGGCTAGAAAGTCATCCGGCCATAAGCAACAAGGCCCCCGAGCAGCTTATTAAACTGCTCGGGGGCCTTTTAGTTTAAAGCGACCTGGTGAGCGTTCTTTATACCGGCAAACAAAAAGGGAGTACCGACCAACGTCGATACCCCTTACAAGCCACGATGTCAGCGCGCACAGTGCCGAGCGTACGACCCGCACGCCTACTTGCGAGAATTGCTCAGCTTATTGATCAGCGCCTCGAGACGCTCGCCGTCCTCGGCCGTCTGGGCAATAACCAAAATCGTATCGTTGCCGGCAAGCGAGCCAAGCACATCGGGCAACTCTGCCGCATCAACGGCGGCGGCGATGCCGGAAGCCGTGCCAGGCTGAGCCTTGATCATGACCAGATTATCGGTACGTAGAACGCCCGTTACGAGCTCGGAAACCATACGCTGCAGGTGCAGGTCCTCTGCCAGAACATAGATGCCCTCAGGGAGCTTACGCAGCCCCATGTCGGCAATATCGCGAGAGACAGTCGCCTGCGTGCAATCAAAGCCCATGGCACGGAGCTCATCGACCAGCACGCGTTGCGTACGGACGTCCTTATTGCGCACAATATCTCTAATGGCATCCTGGCGCCCATTGCGTTTTTTAGCCATACAAACCCTCTCTCCAAAAGATGGCGGAGACAATCAATCAGTGATTGAATAGTTTAACGCTATTTGAAGGCTTTTGTGTATAAGAACGCATTTCGAAACAATTCTATGCAAGTTTGTTTCGTAATGAGCCGTTTAGGCGGTTTTTGCGCCCGTCCGGTTAAGAAAAGCTGCCAGATGCGTACACATCACGCAGCGCGCGGGCTTGGCGCTGGCAATCGGCCCAAACAACAGACCGAGTCCCCGATGGTTGTCCTTGAGCGCGGCGACCATCTGACGGGTTCGAGGCGCATCGAGCATATCACGCATGCGGGCGGAACGCTCGATTGACGACAACCCGTGCGGGCTCAGGCACAAATTCTCGATGCAGGCGACCAGTCCGGCAAAGTAGAACTTTTGGCTTGCCAGCTTGAGCCGACCACCGCTATCTGCTTCCGAGAGTGAGTCCGCAAGCTCGTCGAGTGCTCGGATGTCATCGGATACCTTGGCATACATGGTGGGATCAAAGGCATCTGTAAGCTTAGGTGCCGCGGCGTGGAAACAAGCGTCGCCGCAGCCGGAGACGCACTGCGCCCGCGAGAGCGCGCACGCCATAAACCCAACTGTGCGAAACACCTTGTCGCACAAAAGGCATGCCTCAAACAGCGAGCGGCTGTACATCACGCCAGAGGTCTGAGCGACTAGGCCGCCTAAAATCAACTGGGACAGCCCGGTCACCATCGAAGACTTGTCTTCAATGACAATAGGGGCAACATCCAAGACGCGCGAATGGCGCTCTCGGTGTGCATCATAGCGGTCGAGCGACACCGTGGGGAACACTATGTCTGCCGCAGTATCGCACGCGATATCGACCATCTTGGAAAGGGACTGCGGAGCTAACCACTCATCGGCGTTCATAGCGATGATTTGAGAGCCACGCGAGGCAGCAAAACCGGCACGAAGACAAGCACCGCGCTTCGCGTCCTCGACGTCAATCAAATCAATATGGATGTCCCTGTCGGCAGCAACTTGAAGCGAATGGCGCACACCGGGCGCAGCATCGCGGCAGACAACAACAATCTGCAAATCATAGAGGTCTTGGTTCTGGATACTCTCGAGCGCACGCATCGCATAGCTGGGCGAACCTTCTACCACAAGGATCACCGAAAGTCGCGGATGCGAGCCACGTCGAACCAAGTTATCCATCCTCTCGACAGCAATGAATCAAACCGTGGTTCATGGTACACCCCAGCAATAAAAGCAATGAGACACCGGTTGTATTGCACGCCAAGAACAGATGTTGAACACGCGCAGCCCACAGATGACGGGTGTCGACACACGACGCGTCGAGCCCTCCCCTAGTCGAGCACGACAAGCTCGGCGGGATCGTAATCCACGCCCATAAACGTAAGGCCGCAGGCAGGAGCCGTGGGGCCCGCAGCGGTACGGTCGCAAGCATCGATGACCTCGCGCATCCACTCGGGTTCACGGCGATGCATGCCAATCTCGACAAGCGTGCCCACGATCGTACGGACCATCGAATGCAGAAACGCATTGCCCTCGATGGTAAACGTCAGGATGTCCTCGCCAAACGCAACCTCATGGCCAAACTCGGCACGCATCACGCAGCGGTGCGTGGGCTTGCCCACGGCAGACGCCACCTTGCAAAAGCTCTTGAAGTCCTGCTCGCCCAGCAGCGCGGGACAGGCCGCAGACATCGCCTCAACATCCAATGGGTAGCGATGCCACCACACCGCACCGCGCGAAAGCACAGGGCGCGCGTCGCGATCGGCAATACGGTACGTATACGTACGGGAACGCGCATCAAAGCGTGCAGAAAAGCCTTTACGGGCCTTGTAGACCTCGTTTATGGCGATATCTTTGGGCAGGAGGGCATCCATAGCCCTCAGCCACCTACGGCGCGTCAAAGCCAACTCAGCGTCCGTTACGGGCACGCTGATAAACTGTGCCACCGCATGCACGCCGGCATCGGTACGTCCCGCACACGTCAGGTCGATCGGACGGCGCAGGAGCGTCTCAATAGCTCGACGTAGCTCACCCGCAACCGTCGTCTGTCCCGGCTGCTCGGCAAATCCGCTATACGACGAGCCATCATAGGCCACGCGAAATACGAGCGTGGCGTCAAGCTCGGAAATCGAATTGAAATCAGACGGCGCAGTCATGGGCGCTCCCAACAAACAAGCAACGGTATCGCGACAAAAAAAGAGGGGTACGCGAACGTACCCCTCGAATATAGCCTATGCAGACGGATTGTCTACTCAGCGGTCTCCTCAGCAGGAGCCTCCTCGGCAGCCTCGACCTTCTTGGGAGCAGCGGCCTTCTTGGGGGCCGGAGCAGTCTTCTTAGCCTTAGGCGTGCAAGGCTCGGTGACGAGCTCCATGATAACAATGGGAGCGTTGTCGCCCTTGCGGTTACCGAGCTTCATGATGCGGGTGTAACCGCCGTTGCGGTCCTGCCACATGCCCTGGGCAGCCTTGTCGAAGATCTCGGCAACGAGCTGCTTATCGCCGAGCTTGGCGATAGCCAGACGACGAGAGTGCAGGTCGCCCTTCTTGGCCCAAGTGATGATCGGGTCGACGACCGAACGCAGCGCCTTAGCGCGGGTCTCGGTGGTCTTGATGCGGTCGTTCTCGAAGAGGGCCTTAGCAAGGCTCTTCTTCATGGCCTTGGTGTGGCTCGCATCGGTGCCGAGCTTCAGGCCCTTCTTAACGTTGTGACGCATGGTCTAGTTTCTCCTCAAATATGCGAAGCATTAAGCCTTCAGGCTCAGGCCCATGGACTCAAGCTTGTCCTTCACTTCCTCGATCGACTTAACACCGAAGTTACGGATGTTGAGCAGATCGTTCTCCGAGAACTCAACGAGCTGACGGACCGAGTGAATGCTGGCGCGCTTAAGGCAGTTGTAGGAACGGACGGAAAGGTCCAGATCCTCGATCTGCTTGTCCAGCTCGGCGTTGTCGTTGGTGACCTCGGGAGCGAAGATCGAAGCCTCCTCCTCGACCTCGGGGGTCTCGGCAAGGTTCATAAAGGCGGCCATATGCTGGTTGATGATATTGGCAGCCTGGACCACGGCGTCGCGCGGGGCGATGGAGCCGTTGGTCTCGATCTCGAGGACAAGGCGGTCGTAGTCGGTGTGCTGACCGACACGGCAAGCCTCAACGAGCTTGGCGCAACGGGAAACCGGCGAGTACAGCGAGTCGACGTGGATCACACCGATGGGATCGTTGTCGCGCTTGTTTGCCTCGCCAGAAACATAGCCGCGGCCATAGCCGATGCGCATGCTCATGGTGAGATGGCCACCCTCGGTGAGCGTAGCAATGTGCTGCTCGGGGTTGACCAGCTCAAACTCGGACGGAATAAAGAAGTCCGCACCGGTGACCTCGCAGGGGCCGTCAACCGAGATGGTGGCGGTCGCCTCGTCGGTCGTGCCGAGAGCCCTGAAGACAAGACCCTTGACATTCAGGACGATGTCGGTGACATCCTCGACCATGTTAGGGATGGTCATGAACTCGTGCTGCGCACCATCGATCTGAATAGCCTCGACGGCGGCACCCTCGAGCGAGGACAGAAGAACGCGACGAAGGGAGTTACCCAGCGTATCGCCGTAACCACGCTCGAGCGGCTCGACGGAGACACGAGCAGACGTCTCGTTGATCTCTTCGACCTGAACCTGAGGCCTAATGAATTCTGACATGTATTACCTCCAGCCTCAGCAGCCCGGATGGACTACTTAGAGTAGAGCTCGACGATGAGCTGCTCGTTGATATCACCGCTGATCTGCTCACGCGTCGGCAGAGCGAGCACGTTACCAGACAGCTTCTCGATATCGACCTCGAGCCAGCCAGGGACCTCAAAGCGCTCGGAGGAAATCAGGGCCTCCTTGATGGGGAGGAGGTCACGGAACTTCTCGCCGACAGCGACGACGTCGCCGGCCTTGACGCGGTAGGACGGGATGTCCACGCGCTTGCCGTTCACGGTGAAGTGACCGTGACGGACGGACTGACGAGCCTCTTTGCGGGTGCGGGCGAAGCCAAGACGGAAGACGACGTTGTCAAGGCGAGACTCAAGGATGATCATGAGGTTCTCACCGGTGACGCCGTTCATCTTGCGGGCCTTGTTGAAGTAGCCGTGGAACTGCTTCTCCAGAACGCCATAGATGAACTTGACCTTCTGCTTCTCGCGCAGCTGCATGCCGTACTCAGATTCCTTGCGACGGCGCTTGGGCTGACGGATAGATTCCTTCTTGCTGCTGTAACCGAGCTCAGCGGGATCGATCCCGAGCTGACGGCAGCGCTTAAGAACAGGAGTCCTGTCGATTGCCATATTGATACGATCCTTTCAGTTACACGCGGCGACGCTTCTTGGGGCGGCAGCCGTTGTGCGGAATGGGGGTCTTGTCCTGGATGCTCGAGACCTCGAGGCCAGCAGCCTGGAGGGAGCGGATGGCGGTCTCACGACCGGAGCCGGGGCCCTTGACGAAGACGGAAACCTTCTTCATACCGTGCTCCATGGCCTGCTTGGCAGCAGCCTCGGCAGCCATCTGGGCAGCGAACGGCGTGGACTTACGGGAGCCCTTGAAGCCCACCTGGCCAGCCGACTTCCAGGAAATGACGTTGCCCTGGGGATCGGTGATCGAAACGATCGTGTTGTTGAACGTAGAACGAATGTGAGCCTGGCCCACGGAAATGTTCTTACGGTCCGCGCGCTTCAGACGGGCAGCGCGAACGTTCTTCTTAGCAGTAGCCATCTATCTAGCGCTCCTTATTTCTTCTTCTTAGCACCGATCTGACGCTTCGGGCCCTTGCGGGTACGAGCGTTAGTGTGGGTGCGCTGGCCGCGGACCGGGAGGCCCTTGCGGTGACGAAGGCCGCGGTTGCAGCCGATGTCCATAAGGCGCTTGACGTTCTGGTTGCGCTCACGGCGGAGGTCACCCTCAACCATGATCTGGTTCTTATCGATATAATCGCGGATGGCGTTAACCTCATCCTCGGTGAGGTCCTTAACGCGCGTATCCACGTTAACGTTGCACTCGACGCAGATCTTCGTCGCAGTGGTGCGGCCGATGCCGTAAATGTAGGTCAGACCGATCTCAACGCGCTTCTCACGCGGGAGGTCGACACCATTAATACGGGCCAACGTAGTCTCCTCTCTTAACCCTGACGCTGCTTATGACGGGGGTTCTCGCAAATGACGAGTACCTTGCCATGGCGCCTAATGATTTTGCACTTATCGCACATCTTCTTGACCGAAGGACGTACCTTCATCGTTCTTCCTTTCGGTAGCGCTCAAACTACTTCCCTACTATCTACTCGCCCAGCCGCAGGCGTTTAAAACTATGGCTGGTCTTCACACACAATCCGACCGTAGGTTGAGCTAAGCCTGCAGCCGGAAATGGAGTGCGTGTATGCGTGCCGCTATTTGTAGCGATAGGTGATGCGGCCACGGGTCAGGTCGTACGGGGAAAGCTCCACGACAACCCTGTCACCGGGGAGAATACGGATGTAATTCATTCGGATCTTGCCAGAAATGTTGCACAGAACCGAATGACCGTTCTCGAGCTCAACCTTAAACATGGCGTTGGGCAGCGGCTCCTTTACCGTACCCTCGAGCTCAATTGCGTCTTCCTTCTTCACAAGCAATCATCTTTCTCTAGAAAACGACAGCGATTGAGTATTCTACAACACGTATGCACGCATCGTAATAACTTCGTAATGGCTCCACAACTAAGCGGAACTTGTTACATTTCTCCGCCTTGGAGCGAACACCAAGCACCTTGGGCATCCGTGGTGAGAATCACCGGACCGTCATTGGTAATGGCGACGGTGTTCTCGTAGTGCGCGGCGGGCAGGTGGTCGTTGGTCGTAACGATCCAACCATCGGAGCCCGTGCTCACATGATTGGAACCCATCGTTACCATCGGCTCGATAGCGATGACCATTCCAGCCTGGAGGCGAACGCCCCTCCCCTTCTTTCCATAGTTAGGAACGTTGGGGTCCTCGTGCATCACGCGGCCAATGCCATGGCCCACGTAATCGCGAAGCACGCCGTAACCGTGAGACTCGGCGAGGGACTGAACAGCATACCCGACGTCCCCGATATGGTTACCGGGAACAGCCTGCTCGATGGCAGCCTTTAGGCAATCGCGCGTAACCTCGCACAGGGCCTTGGCCTCGGGCGTGGGCGTGCCGACGAAAAACGTCCAAGCGTTATCGCCGACCCAACCGTCGACGACAGCTCCCGTATCGATGGAGATGATATCGCCATCGCGCAGGATCATATCGGGGTTGGGAATACCGTGGACCACGGCATCGTTTATTGATGCGCAAATGGTTCCGGGGAACCCGCCGTAACCCTTAAAGGCAGGGGTGCCGCCATGCATGCGGATAATCTGCTCGGCAAGCTGGTCGAGCTCGAAGGTCGACACGCCGGGGCGAACCATGGCTCCAACGTGGCGGAGCGCCATCTTAGATAGCGCTCCTGCCTTCTTCATCTGCTCAATTTGCGTTGCAGACTTAATCTTGATCATAGACCGAGAGCCTCTTTGACATCCCCGTACACGGTCTCGCGAGCCTGGTCACCGTTGACCGACTTGAGCAGACCCTGGCCACGATAGTAGTCGACGAGCGGGCTCGTGGACTTCTCGTAGACGTCGAGACGATTCTTGATGGTCTCGGGCTTGTCGTCGTCGCGCTGATACATCTCGCCGCCGCACTTGGGGCAGGTGGCATCGGCAGCGGTGCCGGTGTAACCGCAGGCGCGGCAGGTGCGACGCGAAGACAGACGATCGATGATGACCTCGGGGGCCACATCGACCAGAAGAGCGCAGTCGATCTCGCGACCCATAGCGGAGAGCTCGGAATCGAGCGTCACAGCCTGGGCGGTGTTGCGCGGGAAGCCGTCGAGGATGAAGCCCTGCTGGGCGTCATCGGCGGCAAGGCGCTCCTTGACAAGGTCGATTACGAGCTGGTCGGGAACGAGCTCGCCAGCGTCCATGTACTTCTTAGCCTGAATACCAAGCTCGGTGCCACCCTTGACAGCAGCACGCAGCAGGTCGCCCGTGGAAATGTGAGCGACGCCAAACTCGGCGACGAGCTCCTGTGCGACGGTGCCCTTACCGGCACCCGGAGCTCCGAGCAATACGAGGTTCATGAGCAATCCTCCTCTAGCCTATTTAAAGAATCCATCGTAATCATACATCTTGATCTGGCCTTCGAGCTTATCGACCGTGTCGAGCACGACGCCGACCATGATGAGGATGGACGTGCCGCCAAACGCCTGGATCAGCTGGTTACCCGTGAAGGAGAAGATGATCGAAGGCACGATGGCGATGAGCGCCAAAAAGACAGCGCTGGGAAGCGTAATCTTGTTGAGCGCGTTCTTGATGTAGGCCGCGGTAGCCCTACCCGGACGCACGCCCGGAATAAAGCCGCCCTGCTTCTTAAGGTTGTCGGCCGTGTCATCGGGGTTGAACACCATGGAGGTGTAGAAGTACGCGAAGAACACGATGAGGACAACGTTAAGCACCCAGTTGAGCCAACCGGTCGAAAGCGCGGAGGCAACTGCCTGGATCCAGCCGATGCCGGGGAAGAACACGGCAATCTGAGCCGGGAAGTACAGCAGCGCCGAAGCGAAGATGATCGGCACGACACCCGCGGTGTTGACCTTGATGGGCAGGTAGGTGGTCTGGCCACCCATCATACGACGGCCCACGACGCGTTTGGCGTAGGAGACCGGGATGCGGCGCTGGCCGCGCTCAAGGAAAACAATCAGCGGGATAACCAGCAGGATGATGGCGCAGATGATCACCATGGTGATGATGCCACCGGCGTTGCCCTCAGTGCTGGAGAAGATAGCCTGCGGCAGACCGGCCATGATGTTCGCGAAGATGATCAGCGACATGCCATTGCCGATACCGCGCTGGGTGATGAGCTCACCAATCCACATGATCAGCATGGCGCCCGCAGTGAGCGTACCGACGATCATGAGGTCGAAGATGATCTCGGGAGCGCCGGCGCCATTAAAGCTGATGCCGAAGCTCTTAAAGAGGAAGAGGTAACCCACGGAGTTGAGGATTGCCAGAGCCAGGGTGAGGTAACGCGAATACTGCGTAATCTTGGTCTGACCGACCTCGCCCTCGCGGGCAAGCTCATGCAGGGAAGGCACGACGGCCTGGAGCATCTGGAGGATGATCGAGCTGGTGATGTAAGGCATGATGCCCAGCGAAAACACCGACACATAGCTCAAAGCGCCGCCAGAGAAAAGATTCAGGAGGGCCATAGCACCTGCGGCGACCGAATTGTTATCGGTCGAGAAAAGGCCCAGCATCCCCTGGAAGGGAATGCCGGGCACAGGAACGTGCGCACCAATGCGGTACACGACGAGCATAGCTATGGTAAAAAGAATCTTTTCGCGCAATTCTTTGATGCGGAAAGCATTCTTAAGACCATTTAGCACGGCAGCTCGACCTTTCCGCCGGCGGCCTCGATCTTGGCCTGCGCAGAAGCGCTGACCTTGTCGACCTTGACCGTGAACTTCTTGGTGAGCTCACCATTGCCGAGCACCTTGACGGGCTCGAACTCGCTCTTGGTGATGCGAGCGGCCTTAAGAGCGGCACCGTCGATCACAGCGCCGTCCTCGAACTTACGCTCGAGACGCTCAACGTTAACAGCGGTGTACTCGATACGACGGGGGTTACGGAAGCCCGGAAGCTTGGGCAGGCGCATAGCCAGCGGAGTCTGGCCACCCTCGAAGCCGGCACCCTTGGTGCCGCCAGAGCGGGAACCCTGGCCCTTCTGGCCGCGGCCAGAAGTGGTGCCGTGACCCGAAGAATTGCCACGGCCGACGCGCTTACGGTTCTTGGTGGAACCGGGCGCGGGAGTAAGATCGTGAAGCTGCATTTGCTACTCCTCTACAATCTCGACAAGGTGCTTGACCTTGAAGATCATGCCACGGACGGACTCGTTGTCAGCAATCTCGCGAACCTCGCGGATCCTGTGGAGACCGAGGGCACGGACAGTACGGACCTGGTCCTGCTTGCAACCGTTGGTGCTGCGGACCTGCTTGATCTTGATGGTGTCAGCCATGCTTAGTTCTCCTTACCGACGAACATCTCGGAGACCGTCAGGCCACGGCGAGCCGCGACGTCCTCAGGGCTGGAGAGCTCCTTGAGGCCCTCGACGGCAGCCTTGATGATGTTGAGGCCGTTGTCGGTACCGAGGGACTTGGACAGGACGTTCTTGATGCCAGCAAGCTCAAAGAGGGGACGCACAGCGCCGCCGGCGATAACGCCGGTACCCTCGACAGCGGGCTTGATGATGATGCGGCCGGCACCAAAGTGGCCGAGAACCTCGTGCGGGATGGTGCCCTGCTCGGTCACCGGCACGTGGAACATGTTCTTCTTGGCATCGAGAGATGCCTTGGAGATGGCCATGGGCACCTCAGCGGACTTGCCCATGCCAACGCCGACGTTGCCCTTGCCGTCGCCAACGACGACGAGAGCGACGAGGCTCATGCGACGACCACCCTTGACGGTCTTCGACACGCGGTTGATGTAAACGACGCGCTCCTCGAACTCGGAGGCCTCGCGCTGCTGCTTCTGATTACGAGCCATGTGCTACATACCTCCTAGAACTCGAGACCGGCGGCACGAGCACCGTCGGCGAGGGCCTTGACGCGGCCATGGTAGATACGGCCACCACGATCGAAAGCGACCTTGGTGATGCCGGCCTCGATGGCACGCTTGCCAACGAGCTGACCGACCTTCTCCGCAGCCTCCTTGTTCGAGGTGTGGGTGCCCTTGAACTCGGCCTCGAGGGTCGAGGCGGAGACGAGCGTCAGGCTGGAGCCCTTGCTGTCGTCGATGATCTGGGCATAGATGTTGGCGTTAGTACGGGTCACGCGAAGACGCGGACGCTCGGCGGTACCCGAGACCTTGCCGCGAACACGACGCTGACGACGCTTGAGGCCTTCCAGCTTCGCCTTATGCTTGTTCATACGTAAACTCCTAAAAAGGTTGATCTTGCCAGCACCTAACGGGGTGCTGGTCTTATGCGAGTAAGTCGGTTACGACTACTTGGCGGCCTTACCCAGCTTGCGGCGGATGTGCTCGCCGACATAGTGGATACCCTTGCCCTTGTAAGGCTCGGGAGGACGATGGCCGCGAATCTCAGCGGCGATCTGACCGACCTGCTGCTTGTTGATACCCTTGACGTTCACGTGGGTGTTGTCGGGAACCTCGAAGGTGATGCCCTCGGGAGCCTCGACGATCACGGGGTGCGAGAAGCCCAGGGAGAACTCGAGGTTCTTGCCCTTCTGCTGCACGCGGTAACCGACGCCGGCGAGCTCGAGCTTCTTCTCGAAGCCCTCGGAAACGCCAACAACCATGTTGTGGATGAGGGCGCGGGTGAGGCCGTGGCGGGCACGGGTCTCACGCTCGTCGTCGGGACGGGAAACGGTGAGGACGTTGTCCTCGACGTTGATAGCGAGCTTCTCAAAGACATCGAGCTCGAGCTGGCCCTTGGGGCCCTTGACGACAACGTTGTTGCCGTTGACTGCCACTTCGACTCCGGCGGGAATCTGGACAGGCTTATTACCGATACGAGACACGGTGATCTCCTTTCCTTCTACCTACCGAGCGAATTACCAGACGTAAGCGATGATCTCGCCGCCGACGTTGTGCTTGCGAGCATCGCGGTCGGTCATGACGCCATGGCTGGTGGAAATAATGGCGGTACCAAGGCCACCGCGGACGCGGGGCATGTCGGCAACGCCGGTGTACTTACGCAGGCCCGGCTTGGAAATGCGGCGGATGCCGTTGATGACCTTAGCCTTCTTGGGACCATACTTAAGCGTGATGTGCAGAGTCTTCTGGGGAACGGTGTCCTCGACATCGTAGCCCTCGATGTAGCCCTCCTCGTGCAGAACACGAGCGATCTCGACGAGCTTCTTGCTGCTCGGCATGGAGACCGTGGCCTTGTTCACAGAGTTAGCGTTACGGATGCGCGTAAGCATATCTGCGATCGGGTCTGTAAGGTTCATACAGATTCTCCTTCGTTCTTGATGAACACGTGCTCTTGGTTCTTCGCCGCCCTTAACGGCAAAGCCTAACTAGCGCGTTTTCCCTGTTCCAAACGGATGCTTGAAACGCTGGTAGTGACTTACCAGCTGGCCTTCTTAACGCCGGGAAGCTCGCCCTTGAGTGCAAGCTCGCGGAAGCAGACACGGCACAGGCCGAACTTGCGGTACACAGAGTGCGGACGGCCGCAGCGCTGGCAGCGCGTGTACTCACGAGTAGAGAACTTCTGCTTGCGATTGCACTTGACGATCATCGATGTCTTAGCCACTTATATCCTCCTCACATAGAGTATTGTTCGCCCCAAGCGCCGCCCCCTTCTGGGAACGGCGCTCATAGGGCAGGTGAACCTATTTCTTGAACGGGAAACCGAAGGCGTCCAGAAGGGCCTTGGCCTCCTCATCGGTATTGGCGGTGGTCACGAAAGTGATGTCCATACCACGCTGGTGATCGACAGAGTCGAAGTCGATCTCGGGGAAGATGAGCTGCTCGGTGACGCCCATGGAGAAGTTACCACGGCCGTCGAAGCTCTTGGCGGAGATGCCGCGGAAGTCGCGGATACGGGGAATCGCGACGGAGGTCAGACGATCGAAGAACTCCCACATACGGTCGCCACGCAGGGTAACCTTGCAGCCGATCGGCATACCAGCGCGCAGGCGGAAGGTAGCGATGGACTTGCGGGCACGGGTGATCATCGGCTGCTGGCCGGTGATGGCGCGCAGGTCGCGCACGGCACCGTCGATGGCCTTGGAATCGGTAGCGGCCTCGCCGACACCCATGTTCACGACGATCTTCTCAAACTTGGGGATCATCATGACGTTCTCGTACTGGAACTTGTCCTGAAGCTGCTGCTTGACCTCGTTGTTGTACTTGGTCTTCAGACGCGGCACATACTTCTCTTCTGCCATTGTTCACTCCTTCTTGGGGTTTTAAGCACGGGGCGTGGCCACGATGGGTTGTCCTCGTGCCTCCTGACTGCATCCGCGCCGCTCATGGCATTTCGCGGTTTGGACTCGACGCAGCAGGAGCCGACAAAACAATCGGTACTATACGCGCATCGGGAGCGTATTTCCAGAAAAACCTCGTCTGCCTGCACAACTCCACAACTCCCCCGCACAAATTGATCCCTAGGGCACGGAGGAAAACAGCAGTTGCGGTGAGATAGGGACTGTTTGATGGCTTAAAAGGCTTAAACAGTCCCTATTCCACCGCAACTCATATATGGGGCGTTATTTTTGGCGCGGGAGGACCAGGTTGAGAATCACAGCAACGAGCGCGGCGACGGCAATGGAGGATCCGCCAAAGACGGTGCCAACCCATGCGGGGAATCCAGCGCCGGCAAGCGCGCCGGCCGTGCGCTCAATGCCCGTGCCAAAGGCGATAGAGAGACCCATGAGCGTGGTATCGCGCTGAGACAAGCCGTGGCGGGCAAACATGACCACACCGTTCATGCCGATGGTCGCGAACACGCCGATCGTGGCGCCACCGATGACCGGCTGCGGAATGGACGTGAGTACCGCCGCACACTTGGGCAGCAGGCCCGCGATGAGCAAGATGACGGCGGCAAGCGTAAAGACCATGCGGTTGACGACCTTGTTCTCGGCGATAATGCCCACATTCTGGCCAAAGGTTGCCGTGGGGACGCCGCCCAAAAAGCCCGACAGCATACCGACCAGGCCGTTGGCGATCAGGCCACCCGAGATCTGGCTATCGGTCGCAGGGGTATCGAGCGCGGCGGAGGACACAGCGGCAAACTCGCCCATAACCTGCACGGCGTTAACAATGGCCACAACGCCCACCACGGCACACGCCGCCGGGTCAAACACCAGGCGATGGGCGCCAAGCGCCGGCGGGGCAAACCAGCTTGCGGTCGCGACAGCCGAGAAGTCGACCATGCCCAGCACCGCCGCCAAAACAAAGCCCGCGCAGATACCGGCCAGGATGCTGCCTAGCCTAAGCGCGCCCTTGCCGTAGTTACCGGCCACAAAGGTGACGACAAACATCACGAGCGCGACGGCCCAGTTGGTGACACTGCCAAAATCGGCCGCGCCCTCCCCGCCCGCCATGGAGGCAACTGCCACTGGGCATAGCGACAGGCCAATGACAAAGATGACGGTGCCAAGCACCGGGGCCGGAAACAGAAAACTCACGCGCCTAAACAGTAGGCCGAAGAGCGCGACGAGCGCGCCGCCGATTACCTGGGCGCCCAGTACGGCCGCAAAACCAAGCTCAAGACCGACTGCCTTGAGCGCCGGCACGAAGGTGAAGCTCGCGCCCATCACGATGGGCAGGCCCGAACCGACGACACCTTTTATGGGGAACTGTTGAAGGAAAATGTCGAGCGCCGAGAGGACGAGCGACGCCTGGATGACAGCGGCTTCCTCTTGAGGGGTAAAGCCACAGACCGACGCGATAATGATGGCGGGCGTGACGATACCCGCGAATGCCGCCAGCACATGCTGCAGTGCATGGGGTAATACCTGCACAAACGAAACTTTTCCCGTACGCTCGAACAGGGCATCCCCTGCTGCCGACTCTGCCATTTGCGCCTCCCATACCCTAGGCAGCGGCCCCATGCCGCTCAACGGTCGGACATTATAGGGCATATGGCACAGGTAGCATTTTGACCCGCATGCGGCAGAGGGCTGGGGCAGCTCATTTGGGATACGACTATCGCTTGCGGGGGACGAGTTTGGTGCGGCGCAGGTGGATCATCTCGGCGGCGATGGAGATGGCAATCTCCTCGGGATCCTCGGCCTCGATGGCGACACCGATCGGCAGGTGCAGCTCGTCGATCTGGCCCTGCGTGAAGCCCTCCTGCTCCAGGCGGGCGCGCACAAAGGCGGTCTTGCGGCGCGAACCCAGGCAGCCCAGATAGGCGGGTTTAGCGCGCATGGCCTGAATCACCACGTCGATATCGGACTTGTGACCCGCCGTGGCGACGACCACCAAGTCGCGCGGGCCGATGGGACACAGCTCGCTCAGGTTCTTATAATCGACCAGACGACGGTCGTAGACGCCGGGCACCCATTCGGGGGTCAGCGTGCCGGGGCGGTCGTCGCAAGCCACGACGGCAAAGCCCGCCGCCGTGAGCACCCGCGCCGTCGCAGCGCCCACGTGGCCGCAGCCAAAGATATAGGTCAGGCCCTCGGGGCAGAGCGTCTCGATGTGCGCCGGGGGAATCTCGGAGGCGGCGTTGGTGTAGGTGACCTTACTCCCCTCCTCCACCAGCGAAAGCTCGGGGCAGCCGGCAATGGTATGGCGCGATGTCTCGCCATGGTACTCAACCACATCGCCCTCGAGCGCGCTCGCGATAAACGGCTCAAAGTCGATGACGAAGTCGCCGATGCGCCGATAGGCCAAGACGTCGGCAACCGACTGGAACAACGGTGCCTGAGTCGCATCCAAATGCAGGTAGCACAGGCAGATGGCTCCGCCGCAGATCATGCCGGTATCGGAGTTCTCGCCGCCCATGGTGTAGCGGACCAGACGCGATTGCCCTGCGGCCAGCAGCTCGCGCGCCTCGTCCAGCGCAAAAAGCTCAATCTTGCCGCCGCCGATGGTGCCCGCTTGGCTGCCATCGGCAAAGACGGCCATCCAGGCGCCCACGCCGCGTGGTGATGACCCCGCCGTACCGGCCACGACCACGAGCTCGCACGTCTCGCCAGCACGCAGGGCGGCAAGCGCCGCATTCACAACATCGAGCTTTTCCATTGCCGCCTTCTATCCTCTAAAGACATCGGTGAGCATAGCGAGTGCCTCGAGCACGCCGCCGCCGACCGATGTCGCCTTGTCCGAAATATAGTTGATGTAGCTGGCGTCGCCGCGCGGATCGACATCGGCGCATTTAAAGCCCTCAGTCACCTGCACGCCGTTCGCCAAAAGCCCGCGCAGACAGCCATCGATCTGCGTGCACATGGGCGTATCACCCGCGTAGCCAATCACGTCTCCGGCGCTCACGATGTCGCCGATTGCGCGGTCGGACCGAAACACGCCGGCGGCGGGGCTGTGGATAACACGTTCCTTGCCATAGCCGGCGATAATGCCCGGCACGCCCGTGTTGGGCTGGGGCGAACCTTGGGTAATGACACGGCCGAGAAAATGCCCGCGCATGGTCTCGACCACGGCGTCGCAGTCAACCGGCGCGGTAAAGCCCGGCCCCACAGCGATGACGGCAGGCGCCATGTCGCGCGTGGTGCCCAAGTTGCGCTTGGCCAGAATCGCGTCGACCACGGCAGCGGGTTTCAGCTCGCCGAGCATCTTGGCCTGAGGGTCCACCACAACGGCGACGTCTCCCGCTTGGGTAATCTCGAGCGCCTCAGCCGGCGTCTGTGCCAAGCGAGCGCGAATGCCCTCGACCTGGACCTCGCCCAGGCGAATGGCCTCGCAAAAACTGATTGTGCGGCGGATGCACGTGGGAACCGCGATATCGGCCATAACGACCGACACGCCGGAGCGCACCAAGCGAGCGGCGACGCCCGTGGCGATATCGCCGGCGCCGCGAACATAAACGAGCATTCCCGGGGCACCTCCCTGTGCTACGGTTTGAGCAGAGCAAAAGCGGTTCGACCGCTACTCTGATGATTATTTATTATCACAGTATTATACGGCGGTGAACAGATGGAAACGGTTGGCGGCAATCTTGCCTCGGCGCTCAGGATCGAGCCGGGCATTACCGCGATTATCGGCAGTGGCGGCAAGTCGACGTTGCTGAAGACGCTGGGGCTCGAGCTCATGCGCGCTGGCGGCCGCGTGCTCCTCTGTACCACCACGCACATGTTTCCCGTCGCCGGCGTGCCATGGGACGGGTCGAGCCGTCGTCTGGACGCCGCGCCTTGGAAGCCGGGCGCCGCACATGTCCCCGGTTGCACTTGCGAGGCCTGCGCGGGCCTTGCGCGCGGAAGCATCTGCCAGGCAGGCGTCTTGAACCCCCAGACGGGCAAGCTCTCCGCCCCCGCCGAGCCGCTCGGCGAGCTGGCACAGTGCTTTGACTACGTCCTGGCCGAGGCGGACGGCAGCAAGCGGCTCCCGCTCAAGGCCCACGCCGCCTGGGAGCCGGTCGTTCCCGCCGGCACGGCAAACGTTGTCTGGGTCGTCGGCGCCTCGGGGCTGGGCAAGCCCGTCGCCGAGGTTGTCCACCGCCCCGAGGTCTTCTGCGAGCGCTGCGGCTGCGAGCCCACCGACACCGCCACCCCAGAGCGCGTCGCTATGGCGCTCAATGCCGAGCTGCAGATGCTGAACCTCAGCAATGCCCGCATTATGCTCAACCAAGTCGACACGCTTGCCGATCCAACGATGGCAGATTGCTTCGAGGCAGCCCTCGGCCGCCCCCTCATCGCCACCAGCCTCCAGGGGTAGCAAATTTGGGACGGGGCTCTTTTTGCTGCCCCGTCCCAAAAAAACATCTCCCAAATTAGCTACCCCGGCGGTCTTCCCGTTAGCGGGGCACGTAGCGGCCGGGTTGGGCTCCGGTGGGCTCGCCGTCGCGCGCAGCCAGCACGCCGTTCACAAACACGGCCTTGGCGCGGCCGTGCGCCTCAAAGCCCTCGAGCGGCGTATAGTCCACAGCCTGATGCTGCGTCGCGGCGCTAATCGTCCAGCGCGCCTTGGGATCCCACACGCACACGTCGGCATCGGAGCCCTCGGCAAGACAGCCCTTGCGCGGATACATGCCAAAGACGCGCGCCGGGTTCTCGCTCATCAAGCGGCACAGATCCTCGGGGCCCAGCTGTCCCTCAAAACTCGTAGCGATCGCGACGGGGCGATGCTCCACACCGGGCCCGCCGTTGGGAATCGCGCGGAAGTCATCGCGCCCGCGGTCCTTTTGCCCGTGCAGGTTAAAGCTGCAGTGGTCGGTCGCAATCGTATCGATCTCGCCGGCCACAAGCGCCTCGCGCAGTGCCGCACGGTCACCCGCATGGCGCAGCGGCGGGCTCATCACATACTTGGCGCCCGCAAAGCCGTCCTCGCCCTGCTCCAGATAGCAGGTATCGTCGAGCATCAGATACTGAGGGCAGGTCTCGACATAGATGTTCTTCTGCCCGCGCGCCTTGGCAGCGCGAATGGCCTCGAGCCCCAGCTTGGTCGAAAGGTGCACCACGTTGACCGGAGCATCCCCGGCCAAGTGCGCCAGATATAGCAGACGGCTCACTGCCTCGGCCTCGCACACATCCGGACGGCTGAGCGCATGGCCCTCGGGCCCGTGGATACCCTGCTCAAACACGCGCTTCTGCAGCTCATTCACCAGCGTACCGTTCTCGCAATGCACGCACAGGATACCGCCCACGCGCTTGAGCTCCTCCAGCACCTCGAGCGTCTCGGCATCGTCCAGGCGCAGATGGTCGTAGGCAAAGTAGGTCTTAAACGACGACACGCCCGCCTCGCGCATGGCCGAAAGATCGGCGCGGTTGCGCTCATTCCACTCGGCAAGCGCCATATGGAAGGCATAGTTGGCGGTGCAGGTGCCGTCGGCGCGATGATGCCACTCGGCCAGGGCATCGGGCATGGTCACGCCGCGGTCGGCCGTGGCATAGTCCACGATCGTGGTGGTGCCGCCGCACGCCGCCGCGCGCGTGCCCGTCTCAAAGCTATCGGCCGTCCAGTCCATACCGGTCCAGCACTGCATGTGCGTGTGGCCGTCGATAAAGCCGGGAAACACCCAGCAGTCGGTGGCGTCCTGGACGGTATCGCCCTCGCCCGGCTCGATTGCCGCGGCAATCCGCACAATCTTGTCACCCTCCATGGCAAGATCGGCGCGACGAAGCCCCTGTGGCGTCACGAGTGCGCCGTTTTTGATGATGATCATAATTGCTCCTTATTGATTGATGCAGTTGGCCACGCGATCAAAATACGAGCAGGCGGCGATATGCTCCGTTATGCGTCGCTGTCCCTTGACGGTATCGACGTCCCACAGCTCGTAGGCACGCGCCTCGACCAGCACCACGTCGGTACGGTCCTTGAGGATCGAACCGCCGCCGTCCTTACCCTCAAGACACATAAGTGCATCGAACAGTTCCGCCGGAAAGAGCACCGGGCTCGAAGGCTCACCGTTGCACGCAAGACGCACCGGATACTTGCGGCCACGCTCATCAAACGCGCGAACCATGGCCTCAAAAGAATCCGAACTCACGAGCGGCTGGTCGCCCGGCAAAAAGAGGCAACCCTTCCAGCCGCGGCTCGCCCCCCACGAAAGGCCCGCACGGACGCTTTCGCTCCTGAGCTTGCCATCGTGCAGCACGCACGGGCAATGCTTGTCCTCGCAAATCTGGGCGACCTCGGGCCAACGCGTCGAAACCACGACGTCAAAGCCCCGGGGAACCGAATCGATAGTCCGGGCAATCAGCGGCTTGCCATAGATATCGGCAAGCATCTTGTTAGAGCCAAACCGCTTGCCCTCGCCCGAAGCCATAATGACGCAACCGAGTTTCATGGCGATACCTCCCCTGAAACCATCGTACCCATAACTCGCGTCGCGGGGCATCTACATCGAAAGCGCTTATCCCGCACGCCCACGATGCAAAAAGGGGCACCCCGCCGGTTGGCAGAGCGCCCCCTTTACATGGCTTACCTCAGCGCGGCTTTAGGCCTGGAACCAACGGGCGGTGTTGCGCTCGTCGAGGGCCTTGAGGGTAGCGGCGGGATCGGCAACCTTCTGCAGGAACATCATGGCTGCGATGGCGTACGGCTTGTAGCTGGCCTCCTTGTACATGCCCACGCGGTGCATGTCAAAGACGTCGGCGTTGACCTCGCCGTGCTCGCAGGAGACACCGGAGATGTCGGCGGGCAGCGGGTGCATAAAGATGGTGTCCTGGCCGTTGGCGGTCTTCTCCATGAGCTCGGTCGTGGAGCACCAGTCCTGATGGGTGGCGTTCTGAGCGAGCAGCTCCTTCTCGAGCGCTGCGATGCCGGCGTCGTCGCCCTCGGCGTACAGGTTGGTACGCTTCTCCATGGCGGCAAACGGAGCCCAGCTCTTGGGGATCACGATGTCGGCGCCCTCGAAGGCCTCGGCCATGGTGTTGACCTGCTTAAAGGTGGTGCCGGACTCGGCGGCATAGCCCTTGGCGCGCTCGACGACCTCGGGCATGAGGTCGTAGCCCTCGGGGTGGGCCAGGGTGACGTCCATGCCAAAGCGGGGCAGCAGGCTGATCAGCGACTGCGGGCAGGACAGCGGCTTGCCGTAAGAGGGCGAATAGGCCCAGGTGACGGCAACCTTCTTGCCCTTGAGGTTCTCAAGACCGCCAAACTCGTTGATGAGGTAGAGCATGTCGGCAGAGGACTGCGTGGGGTGATCGGAGTCGGACTGCAGGGAGATGAGCGTGGGACGGTGATCCAGAACGCCGTCCTCGTAGGCCTGCTGGACAGACTCGGAGACCTCGGCCATGTAGGCGTCGCCCTTGCCGATGTACATGTCGTCGCGGATGCCGATGACGTCGGCCATGAAGGAGATCATGGTAGCGGTCTCGCGGACGGTCTCGCCGTGAGCGATCTGGGACTTCTTCTCGTCCAGGTCCTGCAGCTCGAGGCCGAGCAGGTTGGCGGCCTTAGAGAAGGAGAAGCGCGTACGGGTGGAGTTGTCGCGGAACAGAGAGACGGCCAGGCCCGAATCGAAGATCTTGGACGAAACGTTGTTCTCGCGCAGCTCGCGCAGGGCGTCGGCAACGATGTAGAGAGCCTTGAGCTCATCGGTGGTCTTATCCCAGGTGTGCAGGAAGTCGCTGCCGTACATGCCCTTAAAATCGAGGCCGTTCAGCTGCTCGACGAGCTCGGTAAACTTGGCGTCCATGTAAATATCCTTTCCATAGATGAAACGATCGCAATGAGTAGATGTGCTCCGGCATGCGCGTGTGGCTAGAACATGCAGAGCGCTATGACGAGGACCCGCTACCGTTGAGGAAGCATGGGAGATAACGACCGCGGGCCCCAAGTCAACAGGGGGTGCCGGGGACACAGGCTGTCCCCGGCTCAACAAGATCAAGGAATGGGACTAGTCGATCTTGTTGTTGGTCAGACCAGCGCGGAACACGGTAGCGTCGCCATCGGCCTGGCTCGGATCGTAGAGGTTCAAAGCAGCAACATACATGGCGGCAGCGGTGACCAGGTCGTCCTTGTAGGTGACCTCGTTGGGAGCGTGAGCCTGAGACTCGGCACCCGGGCCAAAGCCAACGCAGGGGATGCCATAGCGGCCCTGGATGGAAACGCAGTTCGTGGAGAAGGTCCACTTGTCGCACAGCGGACGACCGGTGCGCTTGTCCATGCTGGGCTCGCAGCCGATGCGCTCGTCACCGAACATGGCCTTGTGGGCGTCGACGAGGGCCTTGACGTGCGGAGCGGTCTCCTTGTTGATCCACGTGGGGAAGTAAGCCTCGGTCTCGTAGACCTCGCCGGTCCAGGACGGACGGTCGTACATGTACATGGAGACCTTCACGTCGTCGCCGTACTTCTTGGCGGCCGGCAGGTTGCGGATCTCGTCCAGGCAGGACTCCCAGGTCTCGCCGGCGGTCATGCGACGGTCGATGGAGATGGCGCAGGAGTCAGCGACAGCGCAGCGGCTGGGGCTGGTGTAGAAGATCTGGCTGACGGTGCAGGTGCCGCGGCCCAGGAAGCGGGCGTCCTCAAAGTGCTCGGGGTTGTACTTGGGGTCGAGCATCTTGACGAGGCCCTTGATGTCGGTCGACTCGTCGCAGCCGTTGTTGTTGAGGGCGCGGACGTCGGCGATGATGTCGGCCATCTTGTAGATGGCGTTGTCGCCGCGGTCGGGAGCGGAACCGTGGCAGGAGGTGCCGTGAACGTCGACGCGGATCTCCATGCGGCCGCGGTGACCGCGATAGATGCCGCCGTCGGTGGGCTCAGTGGAAATGACGAACTCGGGCTTAATGCCGTCCTTGTTGTAGATGTACTGCCAGCACATGCCGTCGCAGTCCTCTTCCTGGACGGTGCCGACGACCATGATCTTGTAGCCCTCGGGGATGAGGCCCATGTCCTTCATCATCTTGGCAGCGTAGGTAGCAGAAGCCATGCCACCCTCCTGGTCGGAGCCGCCGCGGCCGTAGATGATCTCGTCGGTCTCGTAGCCCTCATAGGGATCGGCATCCCAGTTCTCGATGTTGCCGATGCCGACGGTGTCGATGTGGGAGTCGATGGCGATGATCTTGTCGCCCTCGCCCATAAAGCCCATGACGTTGCCCAGGCCGTCGACCTTGACCTCGTCATAGCCAAGGCTCTCCATCTCGGCCTTGATGCAGGCGACAACCTCACCCTCCTCGCAGGACTCAGAGGGGTGAGAGATCATGGCGCGCAGGAAGCGAGTCATATCAGCACGATGGGACTCCGCAGCAGCCTTAATGGCATCAAAATCGAGTTCTTTAGTCATAACAGTCAACCTTTCTACAAGGGTTTACCTACAGGTAGATATTTCAGATAGATCACTTGTGCCAAGCAGCGTGAGGTTGAGCACCCCACAAGCAAGTAACCATAGGAGGCGGACGGAAGACTTTGCTCCGTCGCGAGTTCCGCACGAGCCGGAGAGCACTTAATGTGCTCTCCGTGCGAGCAGGACTGTCCGAGCAGGGAGTAAAGTCCTCCGGCTGCCTCCGGACAGGTCAGTCTGCTAGCAAGTCGGGTACTCGCCCTCCCAGACGATGCGACGGTACTGATCCGGATCGGTGTCGCCCTCGGTGGAGAAGCAGAGCACGGAGCTCGTCTTGTCCAGGCCGATGAGTTCCTTGAGCTCGGCGTACTCGGGATCGAGCATGAGGGTCTCGACTAGGCCGGTGGTCACAGCGCCGGACTCGCCGGAGATGACGCGCGGGTCGCCCTTCTCGGGAGCGCCCAGGGTGCGCATGCCGCGAGCGGTGACCCAGTCGGGGCAGGACACGAAGGCGGTGGTGTGGTTGCGCAGGATATCCCAGCCCAGAATGTTGGGCTCGCCGCAGCACAGGCCGGCCATGATGGAGGGCATGTCGCCGTCCACGATGCGCGGGTCGCCGTCGCCGGCGGCAGCGCCCTTGTACAGACAGGCGGCAGGCGCGCACTCAACCACGACGAAGGTGGGCGGGTTATCGGGATACAGGTTGGTGAAGTAGCCCACCACGGCGCCAGCCAGCGAGCCCACGCCAGCCTGGACAAACACGTGCGTCGGGCGGTTGATGGCCATCTCACGCAGCTGCTCGGCAGCCTCGGAGGCCATGGTGCCGTAACCCTCCATGATCCAGGACGGGATCTTCTCGTAGCCCTCCCAGGCGGTGTCCTGAACGATGACGCCGCGCTCGCAGGCGTCGGCCTCGGCGGCGGCCATGCGCACGCACTCGTCGTAGTTGACCTCTTCGATGGTCACCGTGGCGCCCTCGGCGGCAATGTTATCGAAGCGGGGCTTGGTGGAACCCTTGGGCATGTGCACGACGGCCTTCTGGCCCAGCTTGTTGGCAGCCCATGCCACGCCGCGGCCATGGTTGCCGTCGGTGGCGGTAAAGAAGGTGGCCTGGCCAAAGTCCTCGGCCAGCTGATCGGAGGTCAGGTAATCGAAGGTGCAGTCGGCAACGTCCTTGCCGGTCTCGTCGGCAATGTAGTTGGCCATGGCAAACGAACCGCCCAGGACCTTAAAGGCGTTGAGGCCAAAGCGATAGCTCTCGTCCTTAACGCACAGGTTGGAAAGGCCCAGGCGCGCAGCCTGACCATCCAGGCGGGCAAGCGGAGTGACGGTATATTGGGGGAACGACTGGTGGAAGGCGCGGGCCTTCTTCACGTGGTCGAGGCTCATGATTCCCAAGTGCTTGTCATCGCTCTTGGGCATCGTGTTGCCCGCCCACTGGATCTTATCGGCCATACGGTGAACTCCTTAAGTTCTCTCTTGCCGGCCCCCGCATACGCGTTTCAGCCCATTCCCATTCATGCGACTGAACTTTTATGTGGATGCCAAACAAAAAGTTTGTTAGCACTGTTCTATCACACTTTTTGATTGGCAAACCTAACAAATTGTTTGTTGCCGTAATCGGTACCTTTTCGCCGCCGAACGGTCACACAACGCAGCGACGCTTTCGTTATTTGCGAACAGGTGTGGTTTATGGCACAGTGAGCCCAAACTAATTTTTAGGAAGGTACACATGACACCCGCACAGATTGAGTTTTACAAGCGCCTCGCACACGGCCTGGCGCTCCAATTTGGCCCCAACTGCGAAGTCGTCGTCCACGATCTGGAGACCGAGGACGTAGACCACTCCATCGTAGTGATCGAAAACGGCCACGTCAGCGGGCGCAAACTGGGTGACGGCCCCAGCCATATCGTGTTTGAGTCCATGCACGAGGGCGCCACCGATGTACACGACCGCGAGCCGTACCTCACTAAAACCACCGACGGTAAGCTGCTCAAATCGTCGACGATCTTTATCCGCAACGACGAGGGCAAGCCCGTCGGCATTTTAGGCATCAACTTTGACATTACGCTCATGAAGGCTTTTGAGCGCTCGCTCGATGCCTTTACCGGCACCGGCGGCACGGGCTATACCGAGCCCGAGCCCATTACCAAGAACATCGGCGACCTGCTCGAGGACCTGCTGCACGAGTGCGAGCAGTTTGTGGGCAAGCCCGCGGCGCTCATGACCAAAGATGAGCGCATTCGCGCCATTGGCTACCTCGACCGTCGCGGCGCCTTCCTCATTTCCAAGTCGAGCGAGCGCGCCTGCGAGTTCTTTGGCATCTCCAAGTACAGCTTCTATAGCTACCTCAATGAGGCCAAGGCGGCGGCCGACGACAAGTAGGCACTCGCCTAGATTGCCCCTCCCCTTTTGGGCGCGAGTTCTGGAAAGCTCGAATCCAAGACCGAGCCGCTTGGGAAGTTCCATATAATCGATGTCATTAGTATTTCGAAAGGGTGGAACAGAATGGCGTTGAGCAAGGCATCATGCACCGGTCGCGGATTGATTCCGGCAATTGGTGGACATGTGCACCGCATGTTCGATGAGGGTGAAGACGACCTGTTTTCGCTGAGCCTTGACGACGTGATGGATGATCGCCCGTGGACCGCCGACGAACTCATGGGCGGTGGGGCTCGCCCGTCAAGCCCCAATCCCGCACTTGCGCCTAAGCCCGCATCTGCGCCGACTCCTGCGCAGCCGCCTGTTTCGACGCCCGCGTCTGCGCCCACTTCGGCGCCCACGCCCACTCCCCGCCCCGCAAGCGACCCGTCCGAGACGGCGGCATTTCTCGCTGCGGCGACGCAGGGCAAATCGGCCGACAGCACCGTTATGTACAGCGCCCAGCAGTTGCCTGTTCCTGCGGCACGCAAGCCTCCGGTCACAAGGCTCGATGAGCCCGTTGCCCATCAGGTTGCCTACGATTTCTGGGCTGCAGCCGATCTGGATGAGACCTCTACCGGCATGCCGGCGCTCGACGTTCCAGTTAACCCGCTTTTTGCCGCCAACACGAGCGCCGCGGATTATGAGGGCGGTGCGGCATATTCCGATTATTCCGATAGCTATGCTGGCACCGGTCGCATCGAGACCGAGGATTATGGCACCGCATCGAGCGATTATCTCAACGATCCGTACACTGCCACACCTGCACCGGAATATGACCCGGAGGCCGCGTCCGCGCCGGCGTATACCAAAAGCACGGGCGAAGAGCGCTTCGCCGATTATTACGCCGAGGAAAAGGCGCTGCGTTTCTCGGAATTTCCGCAGGCAGTCAAGGTTGCCTTTATCGCCATTGTCATTGCCCTGCTCGGCGTCATTGCGTTTGAGGGATTCCAGCTGTTCCGCGGCCCCACCCAAGCGGAGTCGGAGACCCAGCAAAAAGAGGACGACAACCAGCACCTGGACATCAACACCCTCAAAGGCGACCCCAACGACGGAGACGATGAGTAGCGAGAGCTGAAGGCGGCCGCAGGATCCCGCATCCAGCACTGGCTTCTAAGTGCTGTTTTGTCATCCAGCTACACTTTTCCGGATAATTTGCCTATCGAATTTGACACTTTTCCGAAGTTTTAAGGTGCCTATTTCGACACTTTTCCGTACTTTTAAACGGCTGATTTCGACACTTTTCCGGATGAAAGCCGAATAATCACTTGGGAAACCAACGCCATCCGCGCGTCATTTCGCGGATGGCGCTTGATTTCTGTCCGTACACGTTGATAGACTTCCTCTTGCCCGCAAGGAGCGGGCGCGTTTTATCCAGAGTCGGGGTAGAGAGTTGGCTCCACGATCCCGACGCCAACCGGCCAAGAGGCACGGTGGCCCTGCCAACATCGATGAAAGGAGTCCGTATGGACAATTTCTCCGTGCGCAGCGAGCGCAATTTCCACAACCTGATCGTCAAGCCAAAACGAATGCATCTTCTGGATAAGCCAAATGGCTACGCCTCGGCCATGGTCAAGAGCAGCCTCTCCCACCAGATGCGCTTTACGGTGCAGAAGCTCGAGGAAGTGCTTTGCACTACCGGCAATCCGCACGTACTGCAGATTCAGCTGCTCGGAGACGACTCGCGCGAGCCGTCTAGCTGGAAGCTCTTTGCCGACGGCGCGTGTGTCGCAAGCGGGTCCGGAGCCTTTGCCCGTGAGTACTTCTGTGAGGGAGCCGAGGTGTTCCTGGACCTGTGCCGCGATGCCGTCGAGGCTGTCGAGCTGCGCCAGTGGAGTCAAAGGGAGTACGAGCTGCTGAGCGTGGCACGCGGGATTGCGGGGGCGTAGGCAGACAGACCAGACAGCTCGTCATACTGGTTGACGCTTCGATTCAAACAGCAGGGCGGGCTCGCGCTTACAGCCCCGCCATGCCAAACCGAATGGCGTTCTCAAAAGGCCTACCCCCTCCGCCTTCAGCTTCAGCAGCAGGTCTCCCAGCTCGGGGCACTTGCTGGAAAGGCGCGTCTGGGGCCGCTCGCCCATCCCCCACCGCTGGCGGATCTCTTGGGCGTGCGGACTCACGTGATAGTCCCCCTCCATCATCTGCTTGAGTAGCTTGGCGGTCACGCGCGCATCTGCCAGGGCGCTGTGGGCGTGGCCCGTCGACTCGTCGAACTCGATGCCAAACCACGTCGCCGCGTCACCCAGTGAGACGCACCCGTGGCTGCCCACGTCCATAATCGAGGTGTAAAACGCCTGCAGGTCGGCCCAGTCCGTAGGAAATGCGGAAAGGTCGATGCGCTTTGCCTGGCACTCGGTCAAAAGCTGTCAACGGCCCGCCCCGCTCCAACAGACCACCTGGGCGGAGTAGCGACCAATCCAATCACCGAGCCTTTTAATCACCACATAGAGCGAATCGGCCATCGCGGTGTCCACGGCCGATATCCCCGTAAGCTCGCGGACGGGGAACGCAACGCCTTCGGTAAATTCTGTCTGCACAAACTGCGAGAACTCGCCCATAACGTTGCCGTGGTAATCGAGCTTGACGGCACCGACCTCGATAATCTCATTGCGCAGTCCACGGCGCTGGCGCTGCTTTGGCACCGGCGCAAACGCAAAGTCCAGCACGATCTGGCGCGCAAAGTTCGTCGTATCGATAGCCGAGATGCACGGCGTCTTTTCAGCTGACACGGTTAGAGCCTTTCTTCGTCAACTGCCGCCTGTTTCACAGGCAGCTACATTGCCGTAAGGATAAGTGTCCGTGCGGACATGAAATCGCACAGTGCAGCTTTCCGGCATCCTTGCGTAAAGCTGCACTGTGCGATGGTCACGTCGCTGTTATTATCGAACATATATTCGTATTTATGGCTGCAGTTTGATAGACTGGTTATTGTTGACGGCAGTTCCATGTGCCGGGCAGCGCCCTCCATGCGACGGGAGGTGATGCCCATGACCGATCTGACTGATTTTGTGAAGCTCCTGACCGCTTTGGCCTCGCTCCTCACGGCGCTTATCGGACTTACCGAGGCACTCAAGCAGCGTACGAAGCATAAAAAGAGGGGTCGACGCCGCTAAGGCGATGACCCCTTAATCCAAGCAACGGCGCTGCCCAGCTCTTCACTACTTGGGCTGCCGTCGACCTTATTTTACCCACGGGCGCCGGGTTTACCAAATGGTTTTTCGGTAAAGGAAGCACGGCACGCCCGCAAAAACACTACGCCCCAAGTGCCATCATGGGGATCACCGCCATGCCGTCGTCGCGTGTGTAGGCAATGCTCCCCTTTCCAACCACGACCGCCAAAAACGCCGGCGCGGCATTCTGGACGGCAGGATTGGAGAGCATTTTCCTCTCCAGCGCCTTGAGATTTCTCGCTCTATCGTCTGCTTTCGCATCACTCAGCTTGACCTCGATGGCTCCCCAGCGCCCGTCGTGCTCAACGACCGGATCGACCTCAAGGCCCTTCTCATCTCGGAAATAATGGACACTGTTGTCGACACCGCCGTAGGTGGAAAGGAACACGCGCACATCGCGCAGAACGAGGTTCTCAAAGAGCATCCCCAACGTTTGTATATCGCCAAGCAGCCGCTCAGGGGTAGCCCCCAGCAACGCCGCCGCAAGTGACGGGTCGCAGAAACAGCGCTTGGGGCGCACGCGAACGCGGGCCTTCGAGCGCATGGGCGGCTCCCATCCGCACAGGTCCTCGGTCAGCTTGAGCCTGTTGAAGAGGTTCAAGTACGCAGCGATGGTCCTCTCGTCGGGGCCCGCCTCACCGTACGAGGCGACCTTTATGAGCGTCTTGTACGTGACAACCTGGCTCTCGTTCATGGCAAGAGCTCGCAAAAGGCCGTGTGCAAGCTCGGGCGATCATGCGATATGCGAAATTACGCCATTCTCAATGCGGATTTTACGCTACTTTCAATGTAGTTTTTACGCCATTCTCATTGAAGGTTTTAAGCTTGGCATCCTTAGCGCGACGCTCGCTCAACCCCTGACCACCGGATTACCCGAATTCCGGGATGCTGCCTCCGCTCCAAACAAAAGGCCCCAGCTCGCGATGAGCTGCCTCCCATTTCTTGAACATTAGAAATGGGAGGCTTTCCACCCCATGTCTCTATCGGAAACGGCATCCCGTCCTGAGCATCGAATCCGGGACGTAGTTTCCGCATGCGGCTTCGTTAGGAAAGCATGTTCCACTCTGAGCGCTCATTCCGGGGTGCAATTTCCGCCAGAGACGCCGCCGGGAAAGCACATCCCGGTTTGGAGCCGAAATCTGGGATGTAGTTTCCGCTTGAAGGGCGATCCGGAAAGCACGTCCCATTCCGAGTGGCAATTCCGGGTCACAGTTTCCGCAGATACAAGGCGACAGTCCGCCGCCCTTATCACATGCCTTCAAATATGCGATCCAGAAACACAAAACAGCAGATAGAATGCTCTTTTTCAAAAAGTACACGTCCCGAAACTTACCAAGACTTCATATCCAGCCACCGTTCACGGTCGCCGATTACCGCCCACCGATTCAAACAAGAAATATGTCGCCAAAAGCAGGTCATCTACCTGCATGGTTAGATTTTGGTCAGCTTTTGGTCAGCTGAGCGGCAAGTTCCAGCTGATACGTTTTTGCTACCCAAAAGGAGGCGGTAGCTCATGACCCATTGCAATGACCAGCTCATCGACCAACTGCTCACTCAAGCCGAACAAGAGGGGCGCTGTCTGATCCCCCCCCGAGCACGGCGATCCGAAAAGCGCTCCTTCGGCGCACTGGTAGCACGGTCGTCTCGCCCATGCCGGGACTGTTCGCACGCAAAATGAGCTGGGATGAACTCAACCGGGCGCAGCGTCATTGCGAGATTATTCGCGCCCTTGCGATCATCCACCCCAATCGGACATTCTGCTCGTTTTCGGCCGCCTGCCTGCTGGGGCTCGAGGTCTCGTGGCGACACCTGAATGTCGTGCATGTCTGCAGCGCCACCAAGCCGTCGGCTCGCCCGGGCGCGCATATTCAGCGGCATCAGATCGAGCCGGTCGGAGCAATACGCAGAGCCGGCGTATCGGTAACACCGCCCATCCAAACGGTCACAGATTGCCTGCTGCAAACTGGTTTTGCCGACGGCATGCCCATTGCCGATTCGGCGATCTCAAAGCTCGGCCTTGCGCCGGAACAGCTGATGAAGGCCGTTGAGCAACGAGTGACTGCCCGCAATGGGCGCGCGATTCGCACCGCCCTCACAACGCTTCGATATGCCGACGCCCGCGCCGAGAGCGGCGGGGAATCGGTCGCCCGAGCCGTCATGATCGAGACGGGCTTTGCACCCGACTGGCTTCAATACGAGCTGACGGACCCCTTCGATTCGGCCAAACCCATACGAACGGACTTTGCCTGGGAGCGCCAGGCGCAGGAACTCACGCTGGGCGAGCTCGACGGGCTCATCAAATATACCGACCAGACCATGCTGGCCGGACGCACCACCGCCGAGGCGCTCGTTGCCGAACGACAGCGCGAGGCGCACCTATCGCTCTACGGCCATCCGCTCATCCGCTTTACCATGATCGAAGTCCGTTCGGCAGGCATGCTCGCGAAAAAGCTGCAGACGGCAGGCATCCGCCAGACCATGCTCCCGACATGGCTCAACGATATTGAGCTGTAGGGGCTGCTGAGCTTATGCCCGTCTGCCTGCCAAACCGGGACACACTTTCCGGTTGGCAGCACCCGCGGAAACCATGTCCCAGACTGAGTGCTCAAAATGGGATGCGCTTTCCAGATGGCATGGGACTGCGGAAACTGCATCCCGGAATAGACGCTCAAACTGGGCCGCAGTTTCCAAGTGAACGACAGCCGGAAAGCGCGTCCCGGAATAGGCGCTCGGAATGGGATGCGCTTTCCCGACGAAGCTCCTTGCGGAAAGCGTGTCCCAGAATGAAGACTCAGAATGGGGTGCAATTTCCGCTTGAAGGCCGTTCCGGAAAGCGCATCCCATTCTGAGCGCCTATTCCGGGACGCAGTTTCCGCTCCAAACAAAAGGCCCCGGTTCGCGATGGAGCCGGGGCCAAAGGCACAGCATATGCAGTTGGCGTTGAGCGCGGACGGCCCGTCAACAATGGCCGTCCGCACCCTACCCTACCCGCGGTGACGGGCGCGGCTGTAAGGCGTATCCACCATGGGTAGATCCGGACGCAGCTTGCCGTCGAATGCGCGATAGGCGTTCTGCACGGCGGGCGCCGTGGGGATCGTTGCGATCTCGCCGATACCCTTGCCGCCGTATGCCACAGGCAGTAGCTCGTCCTTCTCCACATAGATGGCGTGGATATCCGGAATCTCGGGCGCGCGGAACAGTCCGAGCGTACCGTACCTGGCCTGGGGCATGCAGTCCTTGAGCGGCCAGTCCTCGGTAAGCGCATAGCCCATACCCATGAGCACGCCGCCCTCAATCTGACCCTGGATGGAGATGGGGTTGACCACCTTGCCGGAATCGTGCGCAGCGTAGACCTCGCTCACGCGGCCGTCGTCGTCCAAAATGACCACATGTGTGGCAAAGCCGTAGCAGATGTGGCTCTTGGGGTTGGGAACATCCGCGCCCAGTTTGTCGGTCGGCTCCAGGTACACGTAGCCAAACTCGCATCCCTCGAGCGCCTTGATGGCGGTCGCAGGATCCTGAGGATGCATACCCTGACCGGCGACGAGCTCCTGCGTGCGCAACTGATAGGCGCGACCGTCGTCATACTCGATCTTGACGCCGTCGCCGTGCGCGCTCACCGGGGCGGTAGGCGCAGGCTTACCGGCCTCGATGCCAACCATGGCATCGCGCAGCAAGAAGGCGGCGCCGCGCACGGCCTCGCCGGTCACGACCGTCTGACGCGAACCAGACGTGGTGCCGGAGTCGGGAGCGTTCTCGGTGGAGCACTCGCCGTTGGCGATGCAGCTCAGCGGCAGACCGCAGGCCTCGGCAACATCCTGCAAAAAGACCGTGTTGCAGCCCTGGCCGATGTCGGACGTGGCGGCATAGACCACAGCCACGCCGTCCTCGACGCGAATCTTGCAGCGACCGGCGTCGGGCAGGCCCACGCCCACGCCGGCGTTCTTCATGGCGCAGGCGATACCGGCGTGTCCGGGATGCGCGTAATAGGCATCCTTGACCTCGAGCAGCGTCTCCTTAAGCGCCGTGGAGCAATCGGCGATCTGGCCGTTGGGCAAAACCTCGCCCGGCTCGATGGCGTTACGGTAGCGGATCTCCCACGGATCCAGGCCGACCTTCTCGGCCAGTAGGTCGATCAGGCTCTCGAGTGCAAACTCGGACTGGCAAACGCCAAAGCCGCGGTACGCGCCGGCAGGCGGGTTGTTAGTGTAGTAGCCGAAGCCGCGGATGTCGGTGTTCTGGTACTTGTAGGGGCCGACGGCATGCGTGCAGGCGCGCTCGAGCACCGGGCCGCACAGCGACGCGTAGGCGCCGGTGTCAAAGATGATCTCGCAGTCCAGGCCGGTAAAGATGCCCTCGGCGTCGCAGCCCAGCGTAAAGGTGCCGTCCATCGCATGACGCTTGGGATGGAAAGCGAGCGACTCGGCACGCGTGAGCTTGCACTTCACAGGACGCTGGAACTTATATGCGGCGAGCGCGGCCAGGTGCTGGATGGATACGTCCTCCTTACCGCCAAAGCCGCCACCCACGAGCATGGTCTCGACGACCACACGCTCGGGCTCGTTGTCCCAGCCAAACATGTGGGCACACTCTTTGCGCGTGTCGTAGGCGCCCTGGTCGGTCGACTGCACCTTGACGCCGTTCTTGTACGGGAAGGCGACGGCGCACTCAGGCTCCAAGAAGGCATGCTCGGTAAAGGGCGTGGTAAAGCGCTGCGTCACGGTGAACGCGCTCTCTGCCAGCGCCTTGGCGGCGTCGCCGCGCGTCACATGGCGGCTCTGGCACACGTTGTCCTTGAGCTCCACCGTGTTGCCAAAGGCAAAGAAGCTGTCATGCAGGCGTGGGGCGTCGGCGGCCTTGGCCTCGACAATGTTGCGCACGGGCTCCAGCGGCTCGTAATCGATCTTTACGAGCTTCTTGGCCTTCTCGAGCGTCGCCTCGTCCTCGGCAACCACCAGCACGATGGCATCGCCCACGCAGCGGGTGATATCGCCCTGGGCGATCATGACGTCCCAGTCCTGAATAAGGTGGCCGACCTGGTTGACCGGCACGTCCTCGGCGCGCAGAATGCCCACCACGCCGGGCAGGGCCTCGGCCTTGGAGGTATCGATGGAGAGCACACGGGCGCGCGGGTACTTGGAGCGCACGGCGCTGGCATAGGTCAGGCCCGGCTGGTCGATCTCGTCGATGTCGTCGGGGTACTTGCCCTCGCCGAGCACCTTCTTGCGCACGTCGATACGGAAGGCGCGCTTGCCTACGCCGTAGTTGTCGCCGCGCTCCAGATCCTCGTCGATCTGCTTTTCGCCGCGGAGCACCGCAGCGGCCAGCGAAATGCCCTCGATAATCTTCTTGTAGCCGGTGCAGCGGCAGACGTTGCCGCGGATGGCGTACTTGATCTGCTCCTCGGTGGGCTCGGGGTCCTCGGCGATGAGCGCCGCACCCGCCATGACCATGCCGGGGATGCAAAAACCGCACTGCACGGCACCCACGGCGCCAAAGGCGTACACAAAGGCCTCGCGCACGTCCTGGGGCAGGCCCTCGACGGTCACGATGTTGCGGCCGGCGGCAAGAGCGGTGGTCAGCACGCACGCCTTGACGGCCGCGCCGTCCACATGGATGGTGCAGGTGCCACAAGCACCTTCGGAGCAGCCGTCCTTGGCGGAATGGATATGCAGGTCGTCGCGCAGGTAGCGCAGCAGCGGTTTGTTTTGGGTCGTTGTGCGCTCCACGCCGTTAACGGTAAAAGTGAATTCCTGTGCCATGGTGATTCCCTTCTACACGCCGGCGGCGATGCCGGTGCGGTCGTGAATGGCGCCATGCGGGCAGACGACGGCGCACATGCCGCACGACAGGCAGTCCGCGCCGTCGATATGGGCGCAGTTGTCCTCGATGCGGATAGCGCCGGCAGGGCACTTTTTGGCGCACATACCGCAACCGATGCAGCTCGTGTCGCAGATCTTGCGCGCAATGGCGCCCTTATCGGTGTTGTTGCAGCGCACCAGAATGTTCTGGTAGCCGGGAACGAAGGCAATCACGCGCTGCGGGCACGCCATGCCGCACAGGCCACAGCCCGTGCACTTGGAGCGATCAACGCGGGCGATGCCATCGACCAGCGCAATGGCGCCGTGGGGGCAGGCCGTGACGCAGGCGCCACAGCCAATGCAGCCTTCGCTGCAGCGGGCGTCGCCGCCTGCGGAGGCACAGCCGCTTCCGCAGGCAACGTAGGCCACGTTATGTTGAATGGATTTGGCCATAAGAGACTCGCCTATTTCTTAAGAAGGTACGGATAGCTGTCGCGCACGGCCTTGATGGTCAGGCGGACGGCCTCGGGCAGACCGGTGTTGACGGCATCGACCGAGACGGTGCGGACCGTGCCGGCGACGCGGACCTTAAAGTGATCCTCGTCCACGGCCAGGAAGCCCTCGTTCTCGGAGTTCTCCATGTCCTGCTCGCTCCAGAACAGGGTGAGCTTGTCCTTGTAGGGACGACCCTCCTGGTAGGGGCAGAACACGGCGCAGTTGCCGCACTCGTTGCACATGCCGTCGACATGGACGACCTGATGCTTGGCCAGGCCCGGCACCTTAATTGCCACGTTGGCGCGGTTGGGGCATACGTCGCAGCAGACCTCGCACACCGAGCCGCAGCCTAGGCAGCGGGTCTTGGTGCAATTGCGCTTGTCGCGGCACAGCGACCCCTTGCGCTCGTAGCAGGCGTCCTCGCGACCGGCCTGAGCATTCTGGTCGGCGTACTTGTTAAAGTCCACGCCAGCGATGGCACGGGCGACCTCGGCGGCGTCGGCGATAGCCTCGACCACGGTGGCCGGACCGCGACGGCAGTCACCGGCAGCCCAGACGCCCTCGACGCCGGTGGAGGTGGCGGCAAGGCGGCCGCGACGGTCGTGCTCGACGCCCGCGGCATCGTACAGGCTGGCATCGATGCCCTCGCCCACGGCGCAGATCACCGTGGTGGCGGGAAGCTCGACGGTCTCGCCCGTGGCGACAGGGCTGCGACGGCCGCTTGCATCCGGCTCGCCAAGCTCCATAACATCGCAGGTCAGCACGGCGCCGTTGAGCGCCTTGGGCGCCAGCAGCTCGCAGAACTCAACGCCGTCAGCAAGAGCAAGATCGAGCTCTTCCTCGTCGGCGGGCATTTGCTTCTTGGTGCGGCGATACACCAGGCGCACGTTCTTCACGCCAGCCAGGCGCTTGGCCACGCGGGCGGCGTCCATGGCGGTGTTGCCGGCGCCAATGACCACGACGTCCTCGCCCAGCTCGAGTTTCTCGCCCTTCTTGGCGGCCTCGAGGAACTCCAGCACATCGAGCTCGGCACCCTCGCCTAGGCCCGCAGAGCCGGGCATCCAGGCACCGGTGGCCACGACCACGTCGGTAAAGCCCTGGGCCTTGAGCTCGTCAATGGACTCCACGCGGGCGTTGAGCTGAACCTTGGCACCAAAGGCCAGGCAAAGCTCAGCGTCGTGGGAGATATCGTCGCTGGCAATACGGAACTCGGGGATCACGTGACGGACCACGCCGCCGAGCGAATCGCGGGCCTCAAAGATAGTGACGGGCACGCCAGCGCGCGTCAGGAAGAACGCCGTCGCCAGGCCGGCCGGGCCGCCGCCGATAACGGCAACGTTGCGCTCGCCGTCGTTGGTGATGGTCTGGGCGCGCAGCTTGGGCAGCACGGCGGTCATGGCCTCGCGGGCGGCCTTGAGCTTGCTGGCGCGGATCTGGGCGCCCTCGGGCTCGTAGAATGCACGCTCGCAGGCACGGCCGCAGGGATGCGGGCAGATGGTGCCGGTAATGAACGGCAGGGCGTTGCGCTCGATGATGATGTTGAGTGCGTCCTCGTAGCGGCCCTCGTCAACAGCCGCCAGATAGGCGGGAATATCCTGCTGGATGGGGCAGCTCGTGCGGCACGGCGTGGTAAAGCAGTCGGAAAGCGGGCTCTTGCCGGCAACCTTGCGGTCGGGCAACGGGCGCAGCGGCTTCTTGTAGAGCGGGTTGGTGAGCGAGTCGGTCTGGATCGCAGTCACGGCCTCGAGCGAGACGCCCGCGAACGGCTTGCCGTCCAGATCGGTAAATTCGCCAGCCATCTGGCTAAAGCGCTCGTAGCCACCGGGCTTGAGCACGTCGGTCGCCAGGGTAACGGGCCAAATGCCGGCATCGTACAGGGCACGGATGTTGTAGACCGTGGCACCACCGGAGTAGCTGATACGCAACTTGCCATCGAACTGCTCGGTAATGCGACGGGCGGCCTCGATGGTCAGCGAGAACAGCGAACGGCCCGACATGTACATCTCGGTGGAAGGCAGCTCGTTCCTCGTCACGTCGACGGGGAACGTGTTGGTCAGCTTGACGCCAAACTCCAGGCCACGCTCGGCACACAGGGCAATCAGGCGCTCGAACATGGGCACGGCGTCGGCCCACTGCAGGTCCTCGCGGAAGTGCGTATCGTCGAAGACGATGTAGTCAAAGCCCAGCTCGTTCAGACGCTGGCGGGCAAACTCATAGCCCAGCAGCGTGGGGTTGCACTTGATGTAGGTGTTGAGGCCCTTCTCGGTGATCAGATAGGTCGCGATGCGCTCGATCTCCGCCGGCGGGCAGCCATGCAGCGTGGACTCGGTGATGGAGTTGGAGACGCGCGCCGGGATGGACTCGACAAACGCGGCATCGACATGCTCAAACTTGTCCAGGTTAGCGAGCGCCCATGTGCGGCACTCGTTCCAAACCTCGGAGCCGCTGGCGTCCTTCATGCCCTCGATGTAGGCGTCGACCTTGGGGCTCTTGATACCCTCGAGGTCATAGCCCACCGACATGTTAAAGACAAAACCGTCCGGGCTGCCCAGGCCGTACTCGCGAGCGATCAGGTGGCAGGCAAACCATGCCTTCACGTACTCGGCAAAGGCCTGCGGAACCTCGAGCTCGGTCGACCATTCGCAGTTGTAGCACTCGTCCTGAGCCACGATGCAGGGCTTGTTGACGCACTTGGAGAGCTCCTCGCCGTCCATAACCTGGACGGTCTTGAGCTCAAAGAAGCGAGAACCGGCCACATAAGAGGCCACGATGTTCTGGGCCAGCTGCGTATTGGGACCGGCAGCCGGGCCAAACGGAGTCTCGATGCGCTCGTCAAAAATGGGAAGCGCACCCTCCTGGTTGGTCGTGACCATCTTACGCACGCCAAAGATGGCGTCCTGGGTCTTGTGCTCCTCGATGATCCAGTTCATCAGCTGCGAAAACGGGATCGGCCTCATGATGTCGCTCATAGTGAGCTCCTCTCTGTAACGCCCGGCGAGACCGCGCGGCGGGCGCAAATACGGTGTAGCGCTAGCACAAGCGCCGGCGACCCCGCGGAGGCCGCCTATGCGCGCGCCGGATGCGGCGAAACATCCGACGCGCGTGAATCTACTTGTAATTAGTAGGTGCGATCGTTGAGCGTGCTCCAGAGCTTCTTGGACTCAGCCATGGTCCACGCGTTGATCTTTTCTTCATCGATACCGACAAACTCGCGATCCTTGTACAGGACGCGGCCGTTGATGATGGTGGTGCGGCAGTTTTTGCCCATCATGCCAAAGAGCATGTGGCCGTCGATGTTCTCCTCGCTCAGCGGCGTAAAGGGCTTGTAGTCCATAACGATGACGTCGGCGGCAGCGCCGGCCTCGAGCACGCCGAGCTTGCGATCGAAGTACTTGCTCGCCATCTTGGCGTTGTTCTCGAACAGCATCGTCATGGCCTCGCACCAGCCCACGTTGGGCATGGCTGCGTTGTGGCGCTGAATGATCAGGAAGACCTTGAGGCTCTCGAGCATATCGTGGGTGTAGGCGTCGGTGCCCATGCACACGGGGATGCCGCGGCGGAAGAACTCGAGCACGGGAGCGCAGCCCACGGCGTTGCCCATATTGGATTCGGGGTTGTTGACGAGCCAGGTGCCGGACTCCTTGACGATATCCATCTCGGCAGGCGTCACGTGGATGCAGTGGCCGAGCATGGTGTCGGGACCCAGCAAATTGTGCTGCAGCAGGCGCTCGACGGGGCTGATGCCACCGCGGTTGAGGCGGGAGTCCCACACGTCATTCATGCCCTCGCACACATGGATGTGGAAGCCGGTCAGGCCGTTGTTGGCCTCGGCCATCTTATCCATGGTCTCGTCCGACAGCGTAAAGGTGGCGTGACCGCCAAACATGGCGGCGATCATGTGGTTGTGGTTATCGCGACGCTCCTTGGCGGCCCACTGGGCAAACTCGGCGTTCTCGGCAATGGCCTGGTCGCATTTTTCCTGACCGCGGCGGTCGGAGACCTCGTAGCACAGGCACGAACGCATGCCCAGCTCCTGAGCTGCATCCTTAATGGTAAAGAGGCTGCCTGGGATCTCGCAGAAGCTCGCGTGGTGATCGAAGATCGTTGTGACGCCATCGCGGATGGAGTCAAGAATCGTGGCATAGGCGCTGGCCTTGGTGCCGTCGAGCGTCAGGTTGTCATCGATCTTCCACCACTGCTGCTCAAGATTCTCCAGGAAGTTGGTGGGGTTGCAGCCCTTAATGGCAAGGCCGCGGGCCAGACCCGAGTAGATGTGGGTGTGGCAGTTGATGAGTCCGGGCATGATGAGGTTGCCCTGGGCGTCGACGTACTCGGCATCCGGGTACTTGGCCTTGAGCTCGCACTCGGGGCCCACTTCGACGATCGTATCTCCGTCAATGGCGACCGCACCGTTTGGAATAAACGGGGTCTGAGCGTTGCGGGTAAAAACGGAACCGTTAGCGACCAGAAGCATGGATGCTCCCTTCAACATCAGAGGCGGGGTTTGACACCTCTGACATGGTGGAGTGCGAAGCGCCGGCCTACACCGGAAACGGGCCCTCTCCCGCCAACGCTTCACCAAAGGGACAAACCCTTTGAAGTGCGGCTTGGCGCCGCATGACGTCGGCGGACGAGGCGATGCGTCCGCCGACGAATAGCACCGAATTGGTTACTTCTTGCTCTCGGGCAAGACCAGATCCACGGCAGCGTCCTTGGCGGCATCGATGTGCTGAGCCACGACCGGCGTCTGCGGAAGGATCAGGTTAAGGACAATGGCCATGATGGCGGTGGGGGTTACGGCATTGGAGCCGATGACGGTGGACACCCAGGCGGGCATACCCTCGCCGGCAAGGCAACCGCTGGCCATCCAGATACCCAGGCCAAAGACGACGGAGGTACCGACGATGGTGGTAGTGCGCTGCGTGAGGCCCTCGCGGGTGAACATGCGCACGCCGTTCATGGTAATGGTGCCAAAGACGCCGACGGTCGCGCCGCCGATAACGGGCTGCGGGATAGCGGAAAGGACGGCAGAGAGCTGCGGGAACAGACCGGCGATGGCAAAGACGGCTGCGATGATCACAAAGACCCACTTGTTAACGACCTTGTTGGAGCAGATGATGCCCACGTTCTGGCCAAGGGCGCTGGTGGGAAGACCGCCCAGCAGGCCGCCGACCATAGAGGTGAGGCCCTGCGACACGATAGCGCCGGAGAGCTCGCGCTCGGTGGGCATACGGTCGATGGAGCCCAGGCAGGCGGCGGAGACGTCACCGATAACCTGGATGGCAACCATGGGGAACACGACGGCGAGGGTAATGCAGACCTCGGGATCAAACTCGAGCGCGTAGGGCATGAGCTTGGGAAGGGCGAAGACCTGAGCGGTGGCGACGCTGGAGAAGTCGATCATGCCGAAGGGGATGGAGACGATCATGCCAACGATCATGCCAAAGAACACGGAGCCCAGCTTGAGCGTGCCCTTGCCAAAGTTGGCGAGCGCAAAGACCACGGCGAAGGTGATAAGAGCGACGCACCAGGCCTGCGGGGTGCCCCACAGCGGCGTGCCCATGCCGCCGGCCATGTACTTGACGGCCGTGGGATAGAGAGAGACGCCAATGGAGAAGATGACCGTACCGGTCACGACGGGCGGGAACAGCCACTTGATCTTGCTGTAGGCCAGACCAAAGAGGACCGCGACGGCGCCGCCGACGATCTCGCCGCCCAGCAGCGCACCAAAGCTAAAGCCCGAGGCACCCATGGCCTGCAGGGCCGGCAGGAACGCGAACGAAACGCCCATGACGATGGGCAGGCCGCCGCCGATGCGACGGAAGGGAGCGAAGGCCTGAAGGGCCGTGTCGATCGCCGAAAGAATGAGCGCGACCTGGATGATGTCGGTGCTCTGCTGGCTATTAAAGCCGTAGACACCGGCCATGATGACAGCCGGGGTGATGATACCGGCAAACGAAGCCAGTACGTGCTGAAGGGCACACGGGATCATTTCCTTAACGGGAGGCATGCCTTCACGAGTGAACAGGACTTCAGTGCCGTTCGTAACCGTCTCCTGGGTCATTTGACCACCAATCCTCGAAGTAGTTGTTTTCGCATCTAACGCTCTATTGTGACGCAGTGCGGGGTTGAGGTTGTGCCTTCGTTGCATATCGTATTAAAGATGATTCTCATTCTCAATAATAATTTTTTGTTATCAGACTATTCTTCGGCTGAAATAACTCGTTTCCGCAGGTCAGGAATGTGTCTGGTCTAAATAACATCTTACTTTTCTTTTGGTCGACCGTTTACGGCCAAAATCATACCGTTCGTCTGCATTACGCAATGTACCTGCGGATATACGAGATGATGAGCAGCGTGTTACCATGAGAAAAAATTGTTATGAACATTTCCGATTTCACCCAAAGGAGTTGCCCGTGAACGAGACCGTACGCCGCTTTTTGCCGATGGTCGATTTCCTGGAGCAGATACTCGGCAAGAACAGCGAGATCGTGCTGCACGATTTCTCGGATCCCGACCACGCCATCGTCGATATTCGCAACGGCATCGTGAGTGGCCGCAAGGTCGGCGGTCCCGCCACCGATCTGGCGCTCAAGATCATGCACGACCCCAAGTATTGCGACCTGCCGTTTATTACGGGCTACGAGGGCCGCGGCGCCGGCGGCAAAACGCTGGAGTCGGCGACGTACTTTATCCGCGAGGATAACGAGATCGTCGGTATGCTCTGCGTCAACACCGACCTCTCGACCGTGCGCTCCATCAACACCATGGCGCAGCAGCTCATGGCATGCTTCGACGCGGCGCCGACGCGCACGGAGCCCGCCCCTATCGAGGTCGAAAGCCTTTCGGAGTCCACGCAGGAGCTCATCGACCGCAGCATTACCGAGTTGCTGAGCGCGCGCGGGCTGGATGTAGCGTCGCTTGGTCAGAGCGACCGCGTGGACGTCATTCGCCACCTCAACGGCAACGGGGTGTTCATGCTCAAGGGCGCTGTGGCCTGCGCCGCCACCGCGCTGGGCATTTCGGAGCCCAGCGTATACCGCTACCTGCAAAAAGTCCGCAAGGAAGGCTAAACGTGATCCCTTGGGGACGAAGGGAAACGGATCATTTTTGTCGCATCGCTTGACAAAAGACCCTGCAGCTCGCACGCGCTGCAGGGTCTTTTTGCATGTCATGTTTAGTTGTGGCCAACGCCTTAGAGAGCGGCGACAACCTCGATCTCGACCAGACCGCCAGCCGGAAGGGCGGCAACCTGGAAAGCGCTGCGCGCGGGGAACGGAGCCTCAAACTTGGAGGCGTAGATCTCGTTCACGGCGGCAAAGTCGGCAATGTCAGCCAGGTAGACTGTGGTCTTGACGACATCGGCAAAGGTGGCGCCGGCAGCGGTCAGCAGGGCCTCGACGTTAGCAAGGGACTGCTTGGCCTGGGCCTCGACGCCCTCGGGCATCTTACCGGTTGCGGGGTCGATGCCCAGCTGGCCGGACAGGAACACCATGTTGCCGGCCTGGATACCAGGGGAATACGGGCCGATGGCTGCGGGTGCGTTATCGGAAGACACGACGGTCTTGCTCATGTTTTTCTCCTTACAAGTAAAAGGGAACGGGAGCGCGGCGTTCACACCGGGAGGCACAGTTCGGTCTGAACACCGCGCTTGATTGGGATAGTACTCAAGGTTTCCGCGCGATGCAAGATTATTATCACGTTGCGAGAATATTTTATCGCCCAACGGTTTCCCCGGACCGTTGAACGGTTCTCATGTGGAGCAGCCAGTCCAAGCTGCTGAAGACTTTATCCCGCTTAGAGCACGGGCATCGCCTGCCGCGACGGCACCACTATACTTTTGAGTATCTGAGCATTTTGAAAGGCAGGATATGACCGCAATCGCCAGTCGAACCACCAACCGCAGGCCCGAGCTCTTGGCCCCCGCCGGAGGCCCGGAGCCCTTTGCCGCCGCGCTCGCCGCCGGGGCAGACGCCATCTACTGCGGCATGGGCAGCTTCAACGCACGCCGCAAGGCCACCAACTTTACCGACGAGGCCTTTGAGCAGGCCTGCCGCGCCGCGCATCTGGCCGGCTCGCGCGTCTACGTCACGGTCAACATCGTCATCAAGCAGTCCGAGATGGCCGATGCGCTGCAGCTCATCCATCGCTGCTCCACGCTGGGCGCCGACGCCTTCATCATCCAGGACTGGGGCCTGTTCTTTGAGGTCAAGCGCACGATGCCCAGCATCGAGACGCATATCTCGACCCAGGCGAACATCCACGACGACCGCGGAACCCTTTGGTGTCGCGAGCAGGGCGCCGACCGCGTGACCCTCTCGCGCGAGCTTTCCATCGACGAGATTGCCGCCATTCACGATGCCGCGCCCGATGTGAACCTTGAGGTCTTTAGCCATGGCGCCATCTGCTTTTGCTACTCTGGCCTGTGTCTGCTTTCGAGCTTTGCCATGGCGGGCCGCTCGGCCAACCGTGGCATGTGCGCCCAGCCCTGCCGCTTGCCCTACGAGCTGATCGACGAGAACGGCCGCGCGCTCTCCCCTGCCGGTCGCGAGCGCGCGCTGTGCCCGCGTGACACCAACACCTCACAACTTGTTCGCCGCCTGTATGACGCCGGCGCCGCGTCGCTCAAGCTCGAGGGCCGCATGAAGGCGCCCGATTACGTGTATTCCATCGTCGACGTGTATCGTCATCAGATTGACGATATGCTGGCCGATGTTTCGACCTCTAAGGACGAGAAAGCCGCCCGCCAGCGCCAGCTCAAGCGCTGCTTTAACCGTGACTTTACGCACGCCTATCAGGACGGCACCTCGGGCGACGAGATGATGAGTTACGAGCGCTCCAACAACCGCGGCCAGATCGTGGGCACGGTGCTCGGCAGCCGCCTGACCAACCGCGATGTGCGCGGGCTCAAGCCCGACGACCGCCGTCGCCGCGCCGCCATCGCCCGCATTGAGTTGTTTGAGCCCGTGGGCAAGGGCGACCTGCTGGAGCTTCGCCACGACGATGAGTTCGACCAGTTCCTGACCACCATCGCCGCCGATGATGCCGCTGCCGGCGATGTTATCGAGTGTCGCGTGCCCCGCAGCATGCCCGAGGGCTGCCGCGTGCGTGTGATTCGAAGCCAGCGCGCTATTGACGCTGCCAGCGCCGCGCTCAAGCGCGATGTGCTGCGCCGCCGAGCTGTTGATGTATCCGTCGTGGCGCGCCTGGGCGAGCCGTTTGCCGTCACACTCACCTGCTGCGACGACCCTTCGCTTACGGCCACGGCCACGGGCTTTACTGTCGAAGCCGCCAAGACCCGTGCGGTCGAGGCGTCCGATCTGGTTGAGCACGTCGGCCGCATGGGTTCCTCTCCCTTTGAGGCTGCGAGCTTTGAGGTGGCGCTCGATGAGGGCTGTGGCATGGGTTTCTCCGCCGTACATAAGGTGCGCGCCGCCGCCTGTAAAGCATTGGAGGAGGCCATTCTTGCGCCGTACGAGGAGCGCGCGAAAACGCTCGAGCTGCCGGCGATTGTCACCAGTGATTCCCGCCCCGCGCCCGAGCACTACCGCGACGAGCCGCAGATCTGCGCCACCGTCACCTCGCTCGAGGCCGCCGAGGCAGCGCGGGCGGAGGGTGCAACGCGCATCTACATGACCACCGACGCGCTCGATGCGGCCAAGCTCTCCCCCGCCGATACGTTTGAGCAGGGCATCGTACCCGTGCTCGATGAGGTCTGCCGCGCCGTTGACCACGTCCGCGTTGACCCATGGGTTGTTGCCGGCGCCACGGTCGCTATTGGCAACATCTCTGAGCTTGCCCTGGCCGCCCAGGTTGGCGCCACGACCGAGATTCGCTCTTGCCTGCCGGTGCACAACACGCCCTGCATGGAGGCGCTTGCCGAGCGCGGAGCCGGTGCGTTTTGGCTCTCGCCCGAGATCACGCTCAACGAGATTGTCTCGCTCGGCGCCGCCGCGCCCGCGGCTCTAGGCATCACCGTCTTTGGCCGCCCACGCGTCATGACAAGCGAGCATTGCATTCTGCAGGTTGCCAACGGCTGCATCCACGATTGTGCCAACTGCCGCCTGCGTGCCCGCAAGCTCTCGCTCAAGAATATCGACGGAAAGGTCATGCCCGTCCGCACCGACATCCACGGCCGCTCTCGCCTGTACGACGCCTACCCCATCGACCTCACACCGCAGGTTCCACAGCTGCTCGACGCCGGCGTACGCCGTCTTATGGTCGACGGAACCTTGCTCGAGGCCGATGAGATTGGCCGTGCCGTCGCTCGCGTCCGTCGCGCCGTCGAGGCCGCGCAAGCCGGCCGCAAGCCCGCTGCCCGCCTGCGCGGCGCGACCTCGGGCTGCATGTTTGTGGGAATTAGCTAACCGAAAGGCTTACACGTGAACGAAGAACCTCAAGTCCTCTACTGCGACGCCTGGCTCATGGCCATCGACAAGCCTGCCGGTATGATCGTCCACGGCGATGGCACCGGCGAGCGCACGCTCACCGACTACGCCAGCGACCTGCTGCTGGCGATGGGCGACGGCTTTGCCGCGACCGACATGCAGCCGCTCAACCGCTTGGACCGTGACACCACCGGCGTGGTGCTGTTCTCACTCGACAAGCAGACGCAGCCCGCCTTTGATCAGATGATCATCGACCACGCGTTCGAAAAGCACTACCTGGCGCTGGCCGAGGGCAAGATCGACTGGAACGAAAAGCTCATCGACAAGCCCATCGCCCGCGACCGTCACGACAGTCGAAAGATGCGCGTCGGCGCCAGCGGCAAGCCGTCTCAAACACGCGTAAAGGTGCTCAAGCGTCTTAAGAGCCGTCGAGGCCTGCCCACGCGCTCGTATATTGATGTCGAGCTGCTCACCGGCCGCAAGCATCAGATTCGCGTGCACCTGGCAAGCGAGCATCATCCCCTGGTTGGCGACGACCTGTACGGAACGCCGCGCCCCTGCGGCCTCATGCTCCATGCCCACAGCGTGTCCTTTACGCATCCCGTAACCGGCGAGCACATCCACATCGAAGCCCCCTGCCCCTGGGAGCCCTAAACCACCACAAAGGGGACAAGCACCTTTATGGTGGTTTTGCCGCAATGGCTCAGCCGCGGTCCCAAAACGTCTCGATCTGTAACAGTTAGAACCCATTTTCCGGTCTATCTGTTACAGATCGAGACATTCGAATCCCCTCAAGGGAATAATCTCAATCTGTAACAGTAACTCGGCAAAATCAGTCCCAGATGTTACAGATTGAGACAAAGGGACGGCGCGGTTCGTAAGTATCTCGATCTGTAACACCTAGCCCACTTTTAACGGTCCAGTTGTTACAGACTTAGACAAACCGGCAGACAACGAAAGCGGCGACGCCCGTGATGGACGTTGCCGCTTTTCTATTGAGAAAACTACTCGGTTTTCGTTACTAACCACCACAATGGGGACAGGCACCTTTGTGGTGGTTTTGGTCTTAGCCCGTCCCTTGCTGTTAGACCGTGATGACGTTGTCCATTGCCCGGTACTTGGCAGGGACATCGCCTGCGGTAATAATCGTTGCGTCACGGAAGTCCGCGAACTTGACGGGCGCCACCATGCCAAATTTACTGGCGTCCGAGATTACGAAGCGCTTGGCCGTATGGCGCATCGAGATACGCTTTACTTGCGCCTCCTCGATATCGGGCGCCGTGAAGCCCTGCTCGGCGGCAATGCCGTTAGAGCCCCAAAAGCCACAGTTGAAGTTGTAGCGGTCTAAGGTTGCCAAGGCATCGGGGCCAACGAGCGCCTCGGTCTCGGGTTTGAGCTCGCCACCCAGCACCACGGTACGCATGCCGCGCAAAGCAAGGCGTTGAGCATGGAGCACGGAATCGGTCACATAGGTGACATCTTCAAGGTGTGGAAGATGCTCGATGAGCCTGAGCGTCGTCGAACCCGAGTCGATGTATACAAAGTTCTCGGGCTCCACAAGTGCCGCCGCACGGGCGCAGATACGTTCCTTGTCGTCGTTATGGAGATCGCTGCGCTCATTAAGCGTTAGGTCGCGCGTCACGTGCGCGCGCTCAAGGCTCGTCGCCCCACCGTGCACCTTGGCGATACGGTGTGCGCGATTGAGCATCTGCAGGTCGCGCCGAATGGTAGACGCCGTCACGCCCAGGGCTTCGGCAAGCTCCGGCACGGTAACCGAGCCGGTCTGCTGAACCATCGACACGATCGCGTTGAGCCTATCTTCCGCTAGCATCGCTTACTCCTCCTCGGGGTACACGACTCCCCAGTCGGCGCGTAGCTTGGTCATCAGCTCCATAACATCAGAAGCATAATCCAGCAGCTCACGCTTAGAGTCGTCGCCGGCAACGGCCTTCTCAAGATCGGCCATCTCATAGCAAAGGGCGTAAGCCTCGGTGCCGGCGTGGACCTCCTCGCGGTGGCCGTCCGCAGTCCACACGATGGTCGCGTGATCGGCGCGCGGATACTCGTTGACCTCGATATAGCACTTATCGAAGCTAATAATCGAGCGCTTGGGTTGCTTGGAGTGGAGCGTGAGGCTCACAACACCCAGCTGCTGCTCGGCATTACGGCAGACGATGCCGCCCGCAACGTCAACACCGGTCTCACAGGTGTTGCCCAACGAAACGACCTCAATGGGCTGGCTTGCCATAAAGAGACGCATGACGGACAGGGCATACACGCCAATGTCGAGCATGGCACCGCCGGCAAGGTTGCGATTGTAGAAACGGTTGGTCAGGTCGCCGTACTCCTTGTAGCTACCAAAGTTGAGCTGAGCGAGGTTCATGCGGCCGAACTCGCCGGCATCCATGCGGCGACGCAGCTCTTGATACAAGGGCATGTGGAGCACCGTGGTAGCGTCCATAAGGACCACGTTGTGCTCGGCGGCAATGGCACGGGCCTCATCGAGTTCAGCGGAATTGAGGGTAATGGCCTTCTCGCAGAGCACGTGCTTGCCGGCTGCCAGGGCAGCGCGCAGATAGGTGATATGAGTGTTGTGCGGGGTAGTGATGTAGACGGCGTCGATGCCAGGATCGGCGTAGAGGTCCTCAACCGTGTCGTAGACCTTCTCGATGCCATACTGCTCGGCAAAAGCCTGAGCCTTGGACAGCGTACGGTTGGCGACGCCCGCAAGCTTGCGACCGGCAAGAGCAAGGGACTGAGCCATCTGGTTGGCGATAACGCCGCAACCGATGACGGCCCAATGGAGCTCGGGAGCCGTAAAAATATCGTCGGGGAACGGCTTGTCCTGGACCGAAGCGAACGCTGCTTTGGCGGCTGCCGCGGCGTCGAGCGGAGCCTGCTTAGAATCTGCCATCATGTGCCTCCTGTGTCATAGAACGTCTTGCATTTCGGACAGCTCTATATTCGCACAGACACGCGCGTCTGTGCGCTTTTTTGCGTATCTCACCGCTAAATGGTCATTTTTGCCCCGTAAACGTCGCTTCTATACGCATATTCACGCAATCCCACGCACGCAAATACGCACAAATGCGCACTGGTCATTGCTCAGAGACAGGGGCTTATGCTTAGAACTCAAAAGACAGGATGATCCGCTTAGCCTCGTCACTCATGGCGCGCTGCAGCTCTAAGGACCGTCCCAAACTGCCGACAGAAAAGGAACGTTCCAAACTGCAGACAGAAAAAGAACGTCCCCAGGCGCCGGCATTTCAAGAGCACTCATTTAAGTCTGTCCCCAATGAGTGGGAGTAATCAGAGACCCTTTGCGAGAGAGACCGGACGTGGCCTTCCTCGTTTTTATTCATGGACTTTAGTCCGTGCCGCGCGGCACGCGCGGCATAGAAAGCCACCCGCTCAGCGGGTGGAGGCCAATTTCCGCTACGCGACAAAAACCTTCCCCCTAGCATGAGGATTGTTCAGGTCATCATACTAGGGGGAGGTGATTGCTGTGGCCCAGAAAGCCAACAGCCTCGCGTACACGAAATGGCTGTGCAAGCACCGCATCGCACCGAGGTCAAGCTCATCGCCGCCATCGTCGAGAAGCACCCCAAGGTGCGCTTTGCCGCGAGCCGCACCTCGGCCCACGCCGACCTCTACGACCGCATGGAGCAGGCCCTGTGCGAGCGCGTGGCCAACGCGGTGGAGGTCGTCCGCTCCGACATCAGCCCCGCGCTTCTTGTCCACACCGGTCCAAACCTCGTGGGTGTGGCGGTCCAGGGACTCTAGCGGAGGCGGGGCGTCCTGCCCCAAAAACAAATGCAAAAGACGAGCACTTCTTGCCGCTCAATTGGCAAGAAGCGCTCGTCTTTTCTTAACGCGTTGTATGGCGGAGAGAGCGCAAGTTACGCGAGCGCCCTTCTTGCCAGCTCGGCCGCGCCGAGGATTCCTTGGTCGCCGCCGCAGCCCGGGGCGCAGATGTAGCTCTCCATGTCCTTAAGCTCGGCGGTCTGGATGTAGCCACCCAGATATTCGAGGGTCTTCTTGCGGACGATGCCGTAGAGCTGCTCCTGGTGCATCACGCCGCCGCCGAGGACGATGCGGCGAGGCGAGTACATGAGCACGAGGTTCGCACACATCTGCCCCAGATAATCCCCCTCGAGCGCCCACACCTCATCGTTGTCCGCGAGCTCGGCCGCGGGCTTTCCCCAGCGCGCGGCGATGGCGGGGCCGGAGGCGAGCCCCTCGAGACAGCTCGCGTGGCTCGGGCAGACGCAGCGTCCCTCCTCGGTGGGACGGGTCCTTACCAGCATGTGACCGGCCTCGGGGTGCAGCATGCCGTGAAGGAGTCTGCCCGCGCACATGACGCCCGCGCCCACGCCGGTGCCGATGGTCACGTAGACGGCGTCCTCGAGCCCCTTGCAGCAGCCGAAGACCACTTCGCCGAGGCAGGCAACGTTCACGTCCGTGTCGTAGGCCACCGGAATCCCGAGGGCGTCGGCGAACGCGGCGCGAAGACCATGGCCTCGCCACGCGAGCTTGGGCGTCTGGAGGATGGAGCCGTAGCGCTCGTCGTTGGGGTTGACGCAGGTCGGGCCGAAGGCGCCGATGCCCAACGCGTCCACATCGCGGGCGGTGAACCACTCGATCATCTGCGGGACGGTCTCGGCGGGCGTAAGCGTCGGGGTCTCCATACGGTCGAGGACCTCGCCGTCGCCGGACACCACGGCACAGACCATCTTGGTCCCGCCGGCTTCGAGGGCGCCGAGCCTCATTTGCTTTTCGCTCATGTGATCCTCCTTACAAAGGGACGCCCGCAGTCATGGTCAACCGCGGGCGCCCATAACGTTGGCTTGTTTCGAGGCGACCCTACCTGGGCACGCGGTCCTGCCTTGCGGCAAACGGGGCGAGCACCGCGTGCGGCTCGCTTTGGTACCAGTAGGCGACGGTGGAGATGTCGTCCTCGCGCTCGTAGAGCTTGATGTCGTCGTTGCCGAGGTCCTGGAACGTCACGCGCAGGTCCTCCTTGAACGAGATCGGGTCGGGAAGGTGCCACCTGTAGAGGCCGTGCCTGGGCAGCGCGTCGTCGTTAGTCGCGAGCATCGGATTCGGGTTCGGCTTGCCCGCGCTGAAGCGGTCGCGCGTGGCGTCGCGCGTCGAGCGGTACGGGTAGCCGGCGAACAGCGTGTTGAAGCACTGCGCCTCGGGCAGCGCGTGGGGCGGCCTGTCGAGGAAGGCCCAGGCACCGCCGAAGTAGTCCTCGGCTCCCGTCGAGGTGACCGTGGGGAACTCCTCGTCGCCGTCGAGGAAGAACTTCATCTCGCCCTCGCCCCACCAATAGCGCTCCAGGGCGCACAGGGCCATGTAGGTGCCGACGTAGTAGCCCTTGCCGCGCACGCCGTCGAGCACGGTGTAGTCGACGCCCCTGCGGGTGCTGCGCTCGCGGTTAAAGCGGGCGTGGAAGTACATGGCGTCGTCCGGCACGTCGGTGAGCGCGTAGTTGAACGTGTAGAAGATGTACTTAATGAACCCGGGGTGCTCGCTCGTAAGCGTGACCTTGGCGTGCTTCCTGAAGGGCATCTCGAAGTAGCAGTTCATGCCGCCCGTCGGGTTCACGCAGATGGGCATCGAGTTGACGATGGCGCGCTCACCGAAGCCGTTGCAGAAGAAGTCGCCGACAGGGCACTCGACCGAGGGGGTCTCCTCGTCGTCCCAGTAGAAGCGCAGCACGAGGTCACGCATGACGAAGCTGCCGGCGGCGGTCTTGTCGGGGACGGTCATCCAGATGTGGCGGATGATGCCGGGGCCCTCGATGTCCGCGAGCGTGATGGTCTCGCCGGACTCAAGGGGCACGCAGCACGAGCCCTTGCGGCCGACGCCGAGGTGGCTGGCCGACATGGCGGCGCGGCCCTTCTCGCCCGTGATGTTCTCGGGGGTGATGGCGCGGCTTTCCTCACCGCCGTGCATCCACACGTCCTTAAGGAACTCTCTCATCGTCGACCTCCTCTATTCGTCGTCGTCGCACTCGGCGGAACTGGCACCGTTCACGTAGATGATCTGCTGGCGCGCCTCGTTGACGAGGGCGTCGAAGTCGAGTTTCTCGTCGGGGCGCGCGAGCGCGACCGTCATGGCGAGCGGGAGGTTGACACCCGCGATCACGTGGATCCGGTCGGAGGCGAAGCGGGAAAAGCGCTGGTTCACGCTGCCGCCGTACGCGTCGGTGAGGACGACGACCTCGTCAGTGCCCGAAAGAGCCGCCTCGACCGCCGCGTCGAGCCCCTCGCCGTTGTCGTTCACGTAGGCGCACACGGCGTTGACGGCGTCGCCCTTACCCGTAAGGAACTCGAGGGTGTCCTTGAAGCCCTGGGCGAGAAGGGAATGGCTCGCCACAACTATCTTTCTCATTGATTCACCAATCTCTTGGGTCGAAGCTAGGCGAGGATGCCGGCGGCGGAGGCGACCATCGCGAGGACGATCACCACGAGGATGAGGGCCGTCATGCTCGCGTTCTTCTTGGTAAGAAGGTAATACGCGCTTCCCGTGATGGCGGCGGGGATCATGGCAGGCAGGATCTTGTCGAGCAGCGGCTGAATCTCCATCGCGACGTCGCCGAAGCTGAAGCTAATCGGGCAGGTGACGCCGATGACCGAGGCGATGAGGCAGCCGACCACGGTGAGGCCGAGCACGGAGGCGGCGGCAGTGAGGTTGGGAAGCTTCTCGCTGAAGTCGGTGACGAGCTTCACGCCCTGCTTGTAGCCGAACTCGAGGGCGTGCATGCGGACCCAGAAGATGGCCAGGATGAGCGCGAACCAGATGCCGGCTCCCACGGGGTTGCCCTCGATGGCCATGTAGGCGGCAATGGAACCCATGATGGTCGGGATCATGGTCATGAGCAGGGAGTCGCCGACGCCGGCGAGCGGTCCCATGGTGCCGATCTTCAGGTCTTGGACGGCGTCCGCCGCCGCTAGGCCGTCGCGCTCCTCCATGGCCACGCAGGCGCCAAGGATGATGGCGGCGAGCCAAGGCTGGGTGTTGTAGTAGCGGAAGTGGTTGTTGAGCGCTTGCTTATAGTCCTCGTCGTTCGTGTAGATCTTCCTCAGGACCGGCGAGAGGGCGTAGGCGACTGAGGCGCCCTGCTGGGTCTGGTAGTTGAAGGTGCACACGCTCATGAGCCAGCGCCAGTTCGCGTTGCGCAGGTCCTTCTTGGTGACCTTGTAGCCGGAGGGCTTGCCCTCGGCGACGGCGGTGATGTTCTCGTTTTCCATGGTTACTCATCCTCTCCGATGAAGGCGTCTGCGGAAGCGTGGGCGGCGAGCTCGGTGTCCCTCTCGGCACGCTGGTAGAACGCAATCGCGAGGGCAACGCCGATGATGGCGGCGCCGATGATGGGCACGTTCAGGAAGGCCGAGAGGAAGAAGCCGGCGAGCAGGTACTGGAAGTACTTGGCGGTTGGCATGTAGCGGAGCAGCATGGCGATACCGACGGCCGGGAGCATCTTGCCGGCGAGGGTGAGGCCGGAGAGGAACCACTGGGGCATGACCTCGAGGAGCCAGTTGACGGCGGGCTGGCCGAGCGTCACGGAGACAAAGACGGGCAGGGCGGCGCACAGGCCGAAGAGCGCGGGGCAGACCCACAGGATGGCGTTCATCTGATTGAACTTACCCTCGTTGCAGAACTTCTGGGACTTCTCGACGACAAAGCCGTTGAGGATCTTGGCGACGACGTCGAGCTGGATGCCGAGCATGCCGACCGGCAGGCCGATGGCGAGGCCCGTGTCGGAGCCCAGGGTCACGCCGTAGGCGGTGGCGATGATGGCCATCGTGCCGTAGTCGGGAATGGAGGAGCCGCCGAAGCCCGCGACGCCGAGCTGCATGAGCTGAATGGTGCCGCCGATGACAAGGCCGGTCTTCCAGTCGCCCATGACGACTCCGGTGATGAGGCCCCAGAAAACGGCGTAATTGACGAAGATCATCGGGATGCCGTAGTAGTCCACGTGCTTGATGAAGGCCAGCAGGGTCAAAAGGACGACCTGCAGGATAGTGAAGTTGACCATATTTCCCCCTTAGATGAGGTCTGCGACGGAGACGGGCTTGTCGGCGGGCACGAACTGGGCCGTCACCTTGACGCCACGGGCGATGAGCGCCTTGTAGCTCTGGACGTTCTCGGCGGAGGCGTAGGCGCGCTGGGTGAGCTGGATGCCGTCCTCCTTGACGAGCGAGCCGCCGACGACCAGCGACGGGAGCTCGACGCCCGACTCGACCAGGCGAAGCATCGTCTCGGGCTCCTTGGCGATGACGAAGACCTTCTCGCGGTCGTACTTGCCCGCGGCGAAGTTCTTGAGCGCGGTCTGCTCGGAGATGATCGAAACGGCCATGCCCGCGGGGCGCGCCATCCTCATGGTGGACTTCAGGACCTCGTCGCCGGCGACCTTGTCGTCGATGACCATGACTCGGGTCGCGCCCGACACCGGGGCCCACTGCGTCACGATGATGCCGTGAAGCAGGCGATTGTCGATTCGTGCCATAACAACACTCATGTTTGCTCCTATCAAATGAAGTTTTACGTTCGGTACTGCCTCGGCGCTATCCGGATTCGCGCCGGGCAAGGGGTTATCGGATTATTGAGGACGCGCGGTCAGCTTGCGGCGGCGCGGGGAAGGTCACTCGTCGAGCAGGAGGTCCGAGGAGCCGAGGCGCTCTTCTCGCGCCGGGGCGGCGCTCACGCTTATGTAGTCGAAGACATATGCGATCTCGCTTACGGGAACCTCTACGCGATAGCGCGTCGAGATGCTCGAGAAGCTCTGCCTGAAGGACTCGATGAAATCGGCGCGTTCCTCCTCGAAGCGGTCCTGGCCAACGTAGGTCTCAATGGGGTTTCTGGTAACAAGGCGCTCGACGAGACAGCAGAGGTGAACGTAGAGCCCAATGATGGCGTTGCTGCCGATCTTCTCGCCTGTCCTGCGCTGAAGCTCGTGCACGGCGCTCTCGATCTCATGGAATAGCCGCTCCGGGTCGAGGATGGTGATGGAGCGGATGACGTTCTGCAGCGTCATGTTCGAGAGCAGCTTCTCGTGGAAAGAAGAGAGCTCGGAAGCGTCAAGCCACCTGCCGAACACGGCATCAACCTTAGAGGCGGACGCCGTCGACATGATGTCCTCGAGGGCGACGAAGGGGACGGAGGCGACCCCGGGGTCTCCCGTGCCGATGACGGCACAGACGCGGTGCTCGGAGAAAACGGCGTCGTTCGACCCGTTCGCGACGAGCTGCTTGAAGGGCCTCGTGAGCAGGCGCGCGCCTATGGTGCGTGGGAGGCTCTGCGAGACGAGCTGGCGTATCCTCTCCGCGGCGTCGACCCCGGACTCGGAGCAGAAGACGATGGCGTCCTCACGGTTGACGCGCTCGATCACCTTGCAGTGCGTCACGCACGCGGCGGTCGCATCGCCAAGAACCTCGGCGATGGACTTGCCGCCGAGCAGCCCGACCCCGATCTCGAGCGCAAGACCGGTAGAGACGTTGTTCACCACGCCGATAGTGGAGTCGGTAACGTTCTCGAGGGCCTTATAGGCCTCCTCCAAGGAGCCCATGTCGACGAGGAACACGACCCCGGTGCAGTAGGAATGGCGGTCGACGAGGCGCTGGAGCGGACCGACGATGTCCTTCAGCTGCTGGTCGTAGGGCATGTCGACAGCCTCGTACACATGCATGCCGAGCATACGGTTCGCCGCGTCGGCGATGCTCGTCGCCGTTGAGTAGCCGTGGGACAAGATGACGCAGAGCGTCCGAAGGGCCTTCGCATCGCGAGACTCCGATGCGACGCACAGCGTCAGAAGCGTCTTCGTGAAGTGATCGAGCGAGATTCCCAGCGCCCCTTCCACGTCTGCGGCGACCTGATCGGAGACACTCGAGGCAAACGGCAATTCGGAGGTCACGGCACCGAGGAGATGGGAGATTTGCTCCGCACAGGCAGACTTTCGCTTATTCAGGCCGATACCCGGCCACAACTGCAGGCAAATCTCCTGGGCCAGTAGAAAAGCGACCTTCCTCGAAAGCTCGATGCCATAAGAAGAGCCTGCGTCGGCAAGGACCGCGCCCACGACGCGCTCGAAGGCGCGCGACCTCGAGGAGGCGACGCCGTGGTCGAAGATCAAGTGATCCTCAACGCCGCGCACAGCGGAGACAGCTTGCGAGACAAGCTCGGAGACAGAGAGCTCCCCGGCGCAGAATCGCTCATCGAGGGAGCACAGGGCATCGAGCGCCTGCTCGACCGGCCCTGTGCTCTCGGCGGCATCCAGAGACGCGTCGATCAGAACGCCATCGTCGGGCTGTTGATCGATCTGCGCGGAGGAGAGGAGCCCGCTGGGAAGAAGATACGGGCGAACGACGACGTAGTCGCCCTCGCGATTGAGGAACGCTTTGGCGCAGCAGTTCGTCACGCAGGCGCGCAAGCCGGCGATGTTATCGGAAAAGTCCGCGTTCACGAGGCAACGGTATGCGCCGCGGCTGATCTTCACATCAGAACCGATTCGGCACCCCTCGCTGCGCAGGAAGCTCAAGATGAGATCCTCGCGCTCCTCGGGGGTCCGCTCCTTGAGTGAGGGGACGCGGGCACAGATGGGCATTTTGCTGTAGGCCGAGGAAACCTTCAGGTCATCGGCGGATAGCGTCGTCGAAAGAACGAAGCGAGCGCGCGGCGCATCCTGGGAGGCATCGAGCCCGAGGGCCGTCGCAAGGCAGTGCTCCATCGCAGAGGGAGAGAGTGCCTCGATGCCGTTGACAAAGACCACACCCCCGCGCGCTTTCGCGATCGACTCGTCAAGAAGCCCGTTGAACGAGGCGGCGTCCGGGACCCCGGCGCAGTCGATGCGCACATAGGAGGAGTCGCGGGACAGCAAGCCCTGGTTCTTGCCGTACTCGTACACAAGGCGAGAAAGGAAAGACTTACCGACACCCACGCCGCCGCTCAAGAGGATGGGCAGGCCAAACGGAGGGTACTGAACCGCAGCCTTGCACTGCTCGACAACGGAGCTGAGGCTCATGTCGAAGCCCACGGCACGCGCGAAGTCGCGGTGATCGGCGATTCCCGTCGCCTGGATGAGGTCGGCGAGCGAGGCGTACTCGCTTGCAGAGAGCTTTACCTGAAAACGCTTCTGGAACGCGCGGCGATGAAAATAACGGACAGGCCTGCCCGCCACCTTAACCACAAGACCGGCGCGAACAAGGTCGTTGAGGTACTGGCTCGCCAGGCTCCTGGAGATGATGAGTGTCTCGGCGATGTCGGAGGTGGACAGACGGGCAAGGTCGTCGAGCGAGACGGCAGAGGTGAGGGCCTCGAGATGCTCGAGAATCCCGTCCCTCATGTCGACGGGTTTCTTTGCCAAGCTGTCCTGTGTGGTCTTGTCCATGACTTCTTACCTCCTCGTACAAGGAGTATAAGGGGAGAACAGAGAACGGAAGGGGGCGCGTGGGGGAATCAACAGCTCCGAGGAAAAGTCCACCACTTGAGGGGCAGAAAACAACGGCCATTGAACATTCAGGGCCGACGCTCAACACTTCGGCTCGACACTTCGCTTTGGAAAGGGCCCCGGCGCGCCGGGGTCCCAACATAAAGAAGGGCCCCGGCGCGCAGGGCCTAAAGCTTAACCATGCGCGCGGCGATGCGGGCGCAGTCGCAGGCGGCCTTCTTCTCGAAGGTGTTGTAGTCGACGACCCGGCCCTCGGCGCAGGGCTTGTCGCTGATGGCGCGCACGACGACGAGGGGCACGCCGTTGAGATAGGCGGCCTGCGCGATGGAGCAGCCCTCCATCTCGCAGCACAGGTCGCCGAAGATCGCGAGGATTCGCTCCTTCTGTTCCGCGGGCGAGACAAACTGGTCGCCGGAGACGACGCGGCCCTTGAGGACCTTAATGTCGGGTGCGACGGCGGCCGCGGCGGCGCACGCCGCCAGCAAGGGCCGGAACGGATCGCGCAAGATCAAGGCGTCGCCCGGGAGGTCGGGCGTTACCGTCAGCCGGCGCCGCGTCTGCCGCATCATGAGGGAGAACGGCCTGGCCGGCGCATACGGCAGGAAGAGGTTCAAGGTGCACCCCGGGGCGATCAACGAGGCCGACGTGTCGAACGTCGTCGCGCGCGGCTTCGGCGGCAGGGCGCCGTACACCCATATATGCAGCGACTTGGCCTGCGTGCGCGTCGGGGCGTCGTGGAACTACGTCTGCCTGCTCGTCGACCTCTGCAACGGGGAAATCGTCGGCCACTCCGAAGGATCGAGGAGGGACGCGCGAGCTCCGAGCCAAGCTCTTGGATTACGTGCACTGGTACAACAACTTCAGGATCCACTCGACGCTGGGCTACATGTCGCCGGTCGAGTTCAGGGAGGCGGGGCCGTCCCTCCCGGAATCGTCCAAATAAGTGTTGCCAATCCATAGCCAATCCAGCCATCATCTCCGCGAAGGAGGACGTCAGGAAAAGCTCGGCTTGAGCTCGGTCGGACGCGGTCTGTGGGGCATCATTCAGGCTCAGGGGGTCTCCTTGTCTTCTTCGGTCGCAACCTGAATGATAGGGACGGCCCCTTCTCTCTTTCCCCTTCGTTTTCGACGCGTCACCCTCTCGGCGGGCTTAAGGCCCGCGCTCGCGGGTGCAGGGGCTACGCCCAAACCCCAAAAACGTAACGCCGTGCTCGAAGCGTTTCCGGACGTCAGCGTAATCTCAAATCCCGTTCGTCAACTCATGGGCAAGCCACCTGAGACTACTCATTTCTCCTACTGGCAATGAAGACCTGCGACCTGCAGTTTTGCAAACTGCTTGAAAGCCACCTGCGTTGATTCACTTCCTATTGCAGCTGGCGGCTTGCACGCGAAAAGGCATTTAAGTTTCAAAACGGGCGTTTTCGGCGCTATCGAGCCTCCAAAGGCATCCCGCCGCGCCCTTTGGGACAAAAACAAAAACTAAAAGCCCTGAGTTCGAAAATAGTTTTTGGAGTTGTCCCGACTTTTGTCCCCGAAGCCGACGAAACGCGACAGGGTGTCACCTGACGGCACTCGATTCGAGACGGCACCGAAAACTGGATGCAACCGGAATGACGGGACGGCAGAACCGAAGCCATCGAGTGGGGATAGAAAAAGGCCCGGGTGCCGTGGCATCCGGGCCTTTGCTAGCAACTTGATGTTGCGGGCAGCTTAAAACTTGTGGCCGCACTTCTTGCAGACGCGCAGCTTGTTCTTGCCGTCCTTCTCGTGACCAACGCGGGTAACCTTACCGCACTCGGGGCAAACGAGATTGACGTTGGAGGCGTCGATGGGAGCCTCCTGCGAAACGATGCCGCCCTGCTGGTTGGCAGCGTTGGGCTTGACGGCCTTCTTGACGACCGAAACGCCCTCGACAACGACCTTGTTCTCGGCGGGGAGAGCACGCAGGACAACGCCCTGCTTGCCGCGATCCTTACCAGAGAGAACCTGGACCTTATCGCCCTTCTTGATATACATATATCTCCCCTAACTACAGGGTCTCGGGAGCGAGCGAGACGATCTTCATGTACTTCTTGTCACGAAGCTCGCGAGCGACGGGCCCGAAGATACGGGTGCCGACGGGCGAACCATCGTTGTTGATGACAACGCAGGCGTTCTCATCAAAGCGAATGTAGGAGCCATCCTTGCGGCGGATCTCCTTAACGGTGCGAACGACGACGCAACGGACAACGTCCTTCTTCTTGACGTTGGCGCCAGGGGTAGCCTCCTGGACAGCACCGATGAACACATCGCCGATGCCTGCATAACGACGCTTGGAACCGCCAAGCACCTTGATGCAGCGAATCTTGCGAGCGCCGGAGTTGTCGGCGACGTTCAGCATGGTTTGCATCTGAATCATGGTAGATGTTCCTCCGAACTAAGAACCGAAGAGAGGTGCGCAGCCTTTATACGGCCCGTGGTATGCAAGCCAGGCATACGCACATCTTCGGAAACGTACAAGTCGTAAGAGCGACTGCTTATTTAGCGCGCTCGACGACCTCGATGAGGCGCCAACGCTTCATCTTGGACATAGGACGGGTCTCCATAACGCGGACGGTATCGCCCACGCCAGCCGTGCACTCCTCGTCGTGAGCGTGCAGCTTCTTGGAGCTGGTCATCATCTTGCCGTACTTGGGGTGACGCTTGCGCTCGGTGATGGTGACAACAATGGTCTTGGCACCGGAGACGGAGGTAACGACACCCGTACGGACCTTACGCGAGTTACGCGAATCAGTCATGTTCTCTCCTTAGGTCCTACTCGGCGACAGCGGACTTCTCCGCTGCGATCTCGCGGGCGCGCTGCTCCGTGAGGACGCGAGCGATGTCCTTCTTCACGGTGTTGACGCGAGCGGTGTTGTCCAGCTGGCTGGTGGCCATCTGGAAACGAAGGTTAAAGAGCTCGGCGCGCATTTCCTTCAGCTTCTCAACGAGCTGAGCGTCCGAGAGCTCACGAATCTCTGCGGGCTTCATTAGTTCTCCTCCTTGGCGGCGGCGGCGTCCTCAGCAGCCCACTTGGCCTCGAGAGCGGCCTCCTCAGCCATCTCCTTCTCGATGCGCTGCTCAGCGTTCTTGGCAGCAACAATCTTGGTCTTGATGGGAAGCTTGTGCTGTGCAAGACGCAGAGCCTCGCGAGCGACCTCCTCGGGCACGCCCTTGACCTCGAACATGATGCGGCCGGGCTTGACGACGGCCACCCACTCCTCGGGGTTACCCTTACCAGAACCCATGCGAGTCTCGGCAGGCTTCTTGGTGATGGGCTTATCGGGGAAGATCGTGATGTAGACACGACCGCCACGCTTCATGTAGCGGGTCATGGCAATACGAGCGGCCTCGATCTGACGGTTGGTAATCCAATGGGCCTCGAGAGCCTGGATACCAAACTCGCCGAAATGCAGCTCGGTATTACCCTTGGCCTGGCCCTTCATGGAGCCACGCTGCACCTTGCGGTGAAGAATACGCTTAGGGGCAAGCACTACTGACCCCTCCTCTCGGAGTTACGACGACGAGGACGGGAAGAGCCCTCGAGTGCAGGGTTGGGAACAGGCTGGCCCGGGAGCTTCTCGCCCAGGTAGATCCAGACCTTCACGCCGCAAGCGCCCATGGTGGTGCTGGCGACAGCCGTGCCGTAGTCGATCTTGGCACGGAGGGTGTGCAGAGGCACGCGACCCTCGCGGTACCACTCACGACGACCCATCTCGGCGCCGCCGAGACGACCGGAGCACTGGATACGGATGCCCTTAGCGCCGGCCTTGCGGGCGGACTGGACAGCCTTGCGCATAGCGCGACGGAAGGCAACGCGGCCCTCGAGCTGCTCGGCGATAGACTGAGCAACGAGGTTGGCGTCGAGCTCGGGGCGCTTAATCTCGACAACGTCGACGGAGAGCTGGCCCTTGGAGACGCCAGCGACCTTCTCGAGCTCGGTGCGGAGGGTATCGATCTCGGCACCCTTCTTACCGATGACAACGCCGGGGCGAGCGGTGAGGATGATGACCTTCACCTTGTCGCCAGCGCGCTCGATCTCGACGCGGGAGACAGCTGCGCGGGAAAGACGCTTCTCGAGGTACTTGCGGATCTCGAGATCGTTACCGAGGGTCTTAGCGTAATCCTTCTCTGCGAACCAGCGGGAGCGCCAGTTCTCGGTGATGCCAAGACGGAAGCCGGTGGGGTAGACTTTCTGACCCATACAGCTTTACGCCTCCTTTCGAGGAGCAACGACGACGGTGATGTGGGAAGTACGCTTCAGAATGCGAGAAGCGGAACCCTTGGCGCGGGGACGGATGCGCTTAAGCGTCGGACCCTCGTCAACATAGGCAGCGGCGACAACCAGGTTGTCGGCACGCAGACCGTTGTTGTTCTCGGCGTTCGCAACGGCGGAACGGAGAACCTTCTCGACATCCACGGCGACGGCGCGGTCGCAGAAGTGGAGGATGTCGAAGGCCTGAGCGACAGGCTTGCGGCGGATCAGATCGACCACCAGGCGGGCCTTGCTGGGGGAAACACGCACGTACTTAGCGACGGCGCGAACCTCGGTGGCCTCAGTTTCAATAGACTTAGTTGCCATTTACGGTTAACCCCCTATTTGGCCTTGTGGCCACGGAACGTACGAGTCGGCGCGAACTCGCCGAGCTTGTGACCAACCATGGACTCGGTAACATACACGGGCACATGCTTGCGGCCGTCGTGGACGGCGATGGTGTGACCAACCATCTCGGGGAAGATGGTGGACGCGCGGGACCAGGTCTTCACGACGTCCTTCTTGCCAGCCTCGTTCATCGCGGTGATACGCGAGAGAAGGCGAGTCTCCACGAACGGGCCCTTTTTGAGACTTCTGCTCATAAGTGCTTTCTCCTAAAACTCGGTATCCGAAATTACTTCTTACGGCGACGAATGATGTGCTGGTTCGAGACCTTCTTCTTCTTGCGCGTACGAAGGCCCTTCGTCGGCTTACCCCAGGGGGTAACAGAGGGACGACCAGAGGTGTGGTTCTTGCCCTCGCCACCGCCGTGCGGGTGGTCGACAGGGTTCATGACGGTACCGCGGACGGTCGGGCGCACGTTCATGTGACGCTTACGGCCGGCCTTGCCGATGACGATGTTGGCGTGATCGGCGTTGCCGACCTCACCGACGGTGGCGCGGCAGGTAACGAGGATGCGGCGCATCTCGGAGGAAGGCATACGGACGATAGCGTACTTGCCCTCCTTACCCATCAGCTGGCAGGAGTTACCGGCGGAACGGGCGATAGCAGCGCCCTTGCCCGGCTGGAACTCGACGGCGTGGATGAGCGTACCGACGGGGATGTCGGCGAGGGGCAGAGCGTTGCCCGGCTTGATGTCGGCGTCAGAACCGGACATGATGGTCTGACCGACCTCGAGGCCCTTGGGGGCCAGGATGTAGCGCTTCTCACCGTCAGCGTAGTGCAGCAGAGCGATGCGAGCGGAACGGTTCGGATCGTACTCGATCGTGGCAACCTTGGCGGGCACGCCGTCCTTGTTGCGCTTGAAGTCGATCACGCGGTAACGACGCTTCACGCCGCCGCCCTGGTGGCGGGTGGTGATGCGGCCGTTGTTGTTACGACCGGCCTTCTTGGGCAGGGGCTCGAGAAGAGACTTCTCGGGCTTGGTGCAGGTGATCTCGGAGAAGTCGGAGATCGTCTGCCAACGCCTACCAGCGGAGGTCGGCTTAAGGTGCTTTACAGCCATTACAATCCCTTTCAATAGGAATCCGTTAGCCATCGCAGACAGGGATTCGAGGTTCTGCCTCGGGTGCGATGACACCGGACGTATACACGGTTCCGGGCGTGTCCATTTTATACGCCCAAAACCTTGAGCTCTCGCCTCCCCTATTTGGGAGGCATGAGCTCACTCAACAGCAGCGAGTCTTAGGCCTGGTTGCCAAAGACCTCGATGGTGTCGCCCTCGGCCAGCGTGACGATGGCCTTCTTCCAAGAACGGGTCTTGCCGGCGACATAGCGCACGCGCTTGGTCTTGGGCTTGACCGTCAGGGTGTTCACGCGAACGACCTTGACGCCGAAGATCTCCTCGACAGCGTCCTTGATCTGATACTTGTTAGCATCCTTGGCGACCTCGAACGTGTACTTGTTCAGCTCCATACCGGAGAAGGAACGCTCGGACACGATCGGACGGATGATGATCTCGTGGGCGGTCATTTATGCAAGCACCTCCCCGAAGTGAGCGGCGATGTCGGCGGGCATCAGCACGGCGTTGTTGTTGACGAGATCGTAGGTGTTGGCCTCGTCGGCAGTGATGATGAACGTCTTGGGAATGTTGCGGAACGACAGGTAGGCGTTGACGTCCTCATCGCGAACGATGATGGTCAGACGCTTGCCCTCAAGGCCGAGAGCCTTGAGCATGGCGACGGCAGCCTTGGTGGAAGGCTTCTCGAAGCCGTAGTCGTCGACGAGCACGAGCTCGCCATCGGCCAGCTTGGCGGACAGCGCGGAGCGCATAGCCAGCTTGACCTCCTTGTTGTTCATACGCTTAGCGTAGGAACGGGGCTTGGGGGCGAAGACAACGCCACCGTGACGCCACTGGGCAGCACGGATGGAACCCTGGCGGGCACGGCCGGTGCCCTTCTGACGCCAAGGCTTCTTGCCGCCACCGGAAACCTCAGAGCGGCCCTTAGCGGACTGGGTGCCCTGACGCCAAGAGGCCATCTGGCACTTGACGATGTGGTGCATAACGTGGATGTTCGGCTCGATGCCGTACACCTCAGCGGCGAGCTCGGCCTCGGCGACCTTCTTGCCCTCGCTGTTCTTTACTTCAAACTTTGCCATTTAAGTGTTCTCCTTGGTATGACGCTGGGCTAAATGGGCTGGGCCCTTAGGCCATACGGATGGCGACGAGACCATTCTTGGCACCCGGGACAGCGCCCTTGACCAAGATGAGGTTCTGCTCGGCATCGATGCGGACAACGGAAAGGTTCTTGACGGTAACGCGCTCGTTACCCATGTGACCGGCCATCTTGACGCCCTTGAGGACGCGCGCAGGATAGGCGCACTGACCGATAGAACCGGGGTGACGCTGGAAGTGAGAACCATGCGTCATAGGACCGCGGCGCTGACCCCAGCGCTTGATGCGACCCTGGAAGCCCTTACCCTTGGAGGTACCGATGACGTCGACCTTCTCGACATCAGCGAAATCAGCGACGGTGACGACCTCGCCGACCTTGTGCTCCTCGCCGTTCTCGACGCGGACCTCACGAAGGAAGCGGACAGGCTCGACGCCAGCCTTGGCGAAGTGACCAGCCATGGGCTTGTTCACGTTCTTGGCCTTGATGTCGCCGAAACCGATCTGGACGGCGTCATAGCCGTCGGTTGCCTGAGTTTTAACCTGCGAGACAGCGCAGGGGCCAGCCTGGATGACCGTGACGGGAACGACGTTATCGTCCTCGTCCCAAACCTGGGTCATGCCAATCTTGCGGCCGAGAATCATGCTGATCAAGATATGATCCCAACTCTCGCGTGGTCTTGGGACAATGCGTACACCACCGAGCGTACGCCCCTAGAGGACCACTACTTACACGACGTGCTCCCCAGCCTTGTATTTCGCCCGGACTACCTGACAACCCTATTAAGCAGGCATTTTGTCCAGCCAGAATACTCCCCTGGTTTCACACAGCTGTTTAGTATACACGGCTGCGGGCGTATCCATCGAGATTCATATTTCACTCACATTGTTTACGCAGGTAAAGTGCGTGGATGGCTCCCGAGCACGGCGGAGGGCCGGAGAAATATATTAAGGTCCCTGCTCTACAGTCCTGCGCAAGACGGAGAGCACATTAAGTGCTCTCCTTTGCGTGCGGAACTCGCGATGACCTTAATATATTTCTCCGGCCCTCCGCCGTGCTCGGGAGACGACACGTTGATGTCTGCTTAACTCTGCTCGCTCAGGCTAATGACTTTGTTGGGGATCGATAATTTGCCGCAAGGTGAACTTGGATTGAGGCGTGTCGCCCTCTTCTCGCGCATCGTCAAAATCGAAGATCATGATGGCGCAGTTGGGGAGTTTTGTTGGGAGCTCGAAGCCCTCTGGGGCTGCAGCCTTGATGAATTGGCGGCTGGCGCTGCCGTGGCTTACTGCTAGGAGGGTTTCGATGCCCTCGGCGCCCATGAGATTGGTGAGGGTGCCCACCATGCGCTCCTGCAGGGCATGGCTTCCTTCTCCGCTAAATGGGATAAGGTCCTCGCCGGGGTCCCAGACGTCGGTGGGTAGGGCGTCGTGGGGGCCTTCTTCGAAGGTGCCGTAGCTGCGCTCGATGATGCCTTCGCAGGGCTCGACTGCTGCATCCCGGCCGAGGAGTTCGGTTGCGACGAGACTTGCCGTGTCCATGGCTCGGCCTAAGGGCGAAGAGACCACTTTGTCGGGAACGACGTTGTGGGCTTTGAGCCACGCGGCTGCCATCCCGGCTTGCTGACGACCCAGGTCGGTCAGCGGTGAATCGCAGCGGCCCTGGACGAGCTTTTTAACGTTGAATTCTGTCTGACCGTGGCGGAGTAGATATAGACGCTTCATGCTCTCCCCTTCTGTATAACTTGCTTTGCCGGCACAGCCCTACTCGTGGGTATGGCCTACGTAGTCTTCGTCGATCGTGATCTTGGCGACCGACTTGGGATATTCCGATTCGACCCGTTTCGCCAGCGCGCGCTTCAGGTCCTCGGCGCTCATCGCCAAATCCGAGGGACGTACGCAGTCAAAGATCACGTTGGTATGCGTGGGGCCCGGAACACAGCGTAGGTCGTGGATCGAGAGGCGGCTATCAATCTCTTGAGCCATAGCGTTGATGCGCAGACGCATGCTCGCCACCTTTGGATCGTCGGTCACGATGGGATCGTAATGGAGCGTGACGATCATGCCGTCTTCGACCCTAAACGACTGCTCGATGTTATCGAGCGTGTCGTGACTTTCCAGCGGGCTGGCCTCGGCTGCCATCTCGGCGTGAGCGCTTGCGAACTTCCTGCCCGGGCCGTAGTCGTGAACCATCAAATCGTGAACGCCCAAAACGCCGGGGTAGCTCATGATCTTGTCTCGAATGTGCTTGACCAGCTTTGGATCGGGTGTCTGGCCCAAAAGCGGGCTCACCGTATCCTGGATGAGCTCAAAGCCGCTCCAGCCGATATAGGAGCCAACGGCAAGGCCGACCCATGCGTCAAGATTGATGTGCGTCACCTGCGAAACAATTGCGCACGCCAGCACGGCACCCGTAGCTAGGACATCGTTCTTTGAGTCCTGAGCGGTCGCATGCAGCGTCTCGGACTCAATGCGATCGCCGAGCTTTTGGTTGAGGGCCGCCATCCAGAGCTTAACAATCATCGAAAGCACCAAGACTGCCACCAGGGCAAGCGAGAACTCGACAGGTTCGGGGTGGATGATGCGCTCAACCGAGGACTTCACCAGCTCAACGCCAATCAGCAGCACGAGCGCCGCCACGACCAGACCCGAGAGATACTCGTAGCGGCCATGTCCGTAAGGATGCTCGGGGTCGGCCGGCTTGCCCGCCAGCTTAAAGCCAAGCACGCTCACGATGTTCGAGCTGGCATCGGACAGGTTGTTCATGGCGTCCGCCACAATCGAAACCGATCCCGACAGCACGCCAATTGCACCCTTCGCAGCGCAAAGCGCAACATTGGCGAGAATACACACTATGCCCGTCAACGTTCCCACGCGCGCACGGTCGCCCTGCGCACGACGAACAATCCACTCGACCATCCTCATCAGTCCCCACGGTACTACCTATATATCTATTGCTCAAACGGATTGTAGTGTAGCCACTTTGTCCTCCAGATACAAAAAGGCCGCAGCCCACACGGGCCGCAGCCTTGGAATATGACAAAGGAATCGTCCTTTTGTCGCACAGATTTATGCGCTTGCTTCAGCAGCGCTCGTCACTGTTTCGAGCGAATCAGCTTCGTCTTCTGCCGCCTGCACCTTTGTCGGCACCACGCCAAAGCAGTAGCTCAGCGCCGCAGACACCGCAAATGCTGCGCCGCCGGCAGCGCAGCACCACAGCAGATTCGAGATGCCGCCCGTGGCAAAGCCAATGACCATAAGAACATTCGTCATACCGATAGTATAAGCCGTAACGTGGCCTACGGCCGCAACAAGGCCTCCGACGGCGCCGCCAACGGCCATGCACGTCAGACACCTGCCATATTTAAAGCCGCATCCGTACAGCGCTGGCTCGCTTACGCCGCCAAGAATACCCGAGATTGAATAGCCCAGCATGAGCGCCTTCTCGTCCTTATCCGCAACGCGGAGCGACGCGCCAAAGGGCATACCCCAAACGGCGAACGTTGCCATCGTCGCGGCGATCAGGATGCACGAATCCGTTCCCACACTCATAAACTGCGCATAGGCGAGCGATAGGACAACGTTGCTGACACCCGCGATCTTAAGAAACTCCCAGCCCGCGGCAAGCCCCATGAGCGTGAGCAGCGACACGATGCCACCGGAATTGCCAAGCATAAACATAAGCTGTCCCAACAGCATGCCCAGATAGCTGCCTGCCGGCGCCGTAACACACAGCGACACCGGAACCATAACGAGCATGGTTGCAAACGGTACAAAAGAAAACGCCACAGCCTGAGGGATAGTGCGCTTAAAGAAACGCTCCACCTGCCATAGCACGGGCACCGAGATGAGAACCGGAATAACAGTCGTTGTGTAATCGTTGACCGGCGCGGGAAGCAGACCATACACGAAAGTCATCGCTGCCCCCGTCGTCGATGCGGCATCAACGAGCTTAAGCAGATCGGGCACAATCAATACGCCGCCCAGCATCATGCCCAGCTGCTCCGAGCAACCGAGCTGGCGGGCAGCGGCCCAACCAAGATAGATGGGCAAAAAGTAATAGCCAGCGTTATACAGCCAGCTGTAAAACAGGCGATAGATTTCGGAATCGGCAGGCCATAGACCAAGCATGCCTTCGCCCATAATGACGGCAACGGTGCGGAACAGCGCCGCGCAGACAATAAACGGCAACGCCGACATCATGCTTTTGGACAGATAGTCCACCACGGCCATGGCGTTTGATGAAACCGTCGTTGTAAACGAGGTGTTAGAAACTTGTGACATGGAACGCCTTTCCCAATGTGACATGCGGACTGTCCCTTTGTCACATCGTGCGGTACTGACCGATTGCGCGGTACTTTTCGTAGCGGAGGTTTGTGAGGGTCGCGTCGTCGAGCTGCCCAAGCGTATCGAAGGCATCAAATGCCGAGGACATGACGACACCGGCGATCTCCTCATGCGACAGGCCCCTATCGTCAACAATGCCGTCGATGATGCCGAGCGCCAACAGATCGGGGGCCGTGAGCTTAAGCGCCTCAGCGGCCTCATTCGCGCGCTCGGTATCCTTCCACAGGATCGACGCACAGGCCTCGGGGCTCACGACCGAATAGGCCGAGCTCGAGAGCATCAGGATGCGGTCGGCCACGGACAGCGCCAGCGCGCCACCAGAGCCGCCCTCGCCTGTCACCACCGAGACAATCGGCGTCTTAAGGCCGCTCATCTCCATGAGATTCTGGGCAATCGCCTCGCCCTGGCCGCGCTCCTCGGCACCGATGCCGCAAAACGCGCCCGAAGTATCGACCAGGCACAGAACCGGCCGACCAAACTTTTCGGCCTGGCGCATCAGACGACGCGCTTTGCGGTAACCCTCGGGATGCGCCATGCCAAAGTTGCGGCGCATACGCTCTTTGGTCGTGGTGCCGCGCTCGATGGCGATGACCGTTACGGGGCGTCCGTCTTTCCAGCCAATGCCAGCCACCACAGCGGCGTCGTCGCCAAAGTAACGGTCGCCGTGCAGCTCTACGAATCCGTCGAGGCCCAACGAGATCATCTCGCCTGCCGTGGCGCGGTTCGCCGAGCGAGTCTGTTTGACGATTTCGAGCGCGCTTTTTGGTGCGGCCGAGCGCTTAAACAAGTGTCCCAGCTTTTTGCCGCGACGACCCATATGCACGATCTCATGCGGAGCCCCTAGGCCGGGCGCGCGCCCTTCGTGCAGCGCCAGCAGCTCGCCTACCGTGAGCGCAATCTCGCCACGCAGAACAACGGCATCGCAAAAGCCGTGCTCCAGCAAAAACTCGGAGCGCTGAAATCCCTTGGGCAGGCGCTTGTGCATGTTCTGCTCGATCACGCGCGGGCCGGCAAATGCCGTCAGGGCATCGGGCTCGGCCAGGATAATGTCGCCCTCCATGGCAAAGCTCGCGGTTACGCCGCCGGTCGTGGGGTCGGTGAGCACCGTGATATACAGGCCGCCCGCCTCGCTGTGGCGCCTAACCGCCGCAGAAATCTTGGCCATCTGCATGAGCGAGGTCACGCCCTCCTGCATGCGGGCGCCGCCCGATACGGTAAAGCCAACGACCGGCAGCCCCAACTCGGCCGCGCGCTCAAAGACACGACAGATCTTCTCGCCCACCACGGAGCCCATTGAGCCCATCATATAGTTGGCATCCATAAAGAAGAGCGCGGTATCGCAGCCGCAGATTTTGCCCCTGCCGCACACAACGGCATCGCGCTCGCCCGAACGCTCGCTCACGCTCTTAAGCTTGTCGGCATAACCGGGAAACGAGAGGAAGTCCTTCGACGCCAGATTGGCATCCCATTCCTCAAAGGTACCCGCGTCGACCGTCATGCGCATGCGCGCGCGACCGCTCACGCGAAAGTGTTTGCCGCAACGAGGACAGACCTCGAGGTTGTCGTGCAGGTGCGCCTCATCGATCACACGGCGGCACTCCGGGCATTTGACAAACACGTGGCGCGCGGGGAACTCGGCGCACGACTCGGTTATCGGCCCCTCAAGGACATTGACCGTCTTCGCTTTTCTATTCATCAGCATAGAGATGCCCCATCAGATCGGTGTGATACATGCCCGACAAAAACTCGTCGTTTGCCAGCACGTCGAGCTGAAGCTCGTTATTTTCGCTCACGCCCTCAATCACGAGCTCGCCCAGGGCCGAGCGCATCTTGCGAATGGCACCGTCACGCGTGGGCGCGCACACGATGAGCTTGCCGAGCATGGAGTCGTAGTACGGCGGAACTTTCGCTCCGGTAAACATGGCGGAATCCCAGCGCACGCGCGGACCACCCGGCACACGCAACGCGGTGACCGTTCCACATGACGGTAGAAAGTCCGGCGTTTCGGCATTGATGCGGCACTCCATGGCGTGGTTGCGGACCGGTACGTCCTCCTGCTCAAAGGGCAGAGGCTGGCCGGCAGCCACGCGCAGCTGCCACTTAACCAGGTCGGTATCGGTCACAAACTCCGTAACCGGATGCTCCACCTGCAAGCGCGTGTTCATTTCCATAAAGTAGAAATTGCCGTCATCTGAGTACAAAAACTCGATGGTGCCAGCGCCCTCATAGCCAACGGCACGAGCCAGGTCGCGCGCGGCCTTGTGCATGCGCGCGCGAATATCATCGCGTCCGTCGAGGCACGGCGCGGGGCTCTCCTCGATCAGCTTTTGGTTGCGGCGCTGCACCGAGCACTCGCGCTCGCCGAGCGAAAACACATGGCCCTGCTTATCGGCCATAATCTGTACCTCAACGTGATGCGCCGGCGCAACGAACTTCTCCATGTAGCACTCGCCGTCGCCAAAAACGGCCTCACCCTCGGCACGCGCCTCGATGAACGCCTTTGCCGCATCTTCCACGCGCTCGACCTTGCGAATACCGCGACCGCCGCCGCCCGCGCGCGCCTTAATAAGCACGGGGCAGCCGATGCGCTCGGCCTCGGCCGTTGCTTCCTCGGGGCTTTTGAGCAAATCGCAGCCCGGCACGATGGGCACGCCCGCAGCAGCGGCCGTTCGGCGTGCGGCGTCCTTGTCGCCCATGCTGTCGATCACCTCGGCCGAAGGACCGACAAACGCCAGACCGAACTTGTCGCAGTCGCGCACGAAGCTCGCCTTCTCGGAAAAGAAGCCATAGCCGGGATGAATTGCCTTAGCTCCCGACTTTACGGCACAGGTGAGCACGGCATCGTCGTTGAGGTAGCTCTCGGCAAGACGCGGGCCACCGATGCAATACGCCTCGTCGGCAAGCTGCACGTGTAGCGCGTCCGCATCGGCCGTGGAATAAACGGCGACGGTCTTGATGCCCATATCGCGGCACGCGCGGATAACACGGACCGCGACTTCGCCGCGGTTGGCGATGAGCACTTTGTCGAACATGGAGCCTTCCTTAACTTTCGTGCATGAGTGCAAAAGACATATCGGCGCGGCAGCAAACCTCACCGTTGACGCTCGCAGTACCCGTCGCAAAGCGGAACGGCCCGCGCGCACGCGTGATGGAGCACACTAGATCCACCGTGTCGCCCGGGCGCACCGGACGCTTAAAGCGCACCTTGTCCAGACTCGTGTAGAACGGCGTCGCGCCGCGCGCCTCCTCATCGCCCATCAACAGCACGCAGCAGTTCTGGGCGAGCATCTCGCACTGAATCACGCCGGGAACGACCGGGTTTCCCGGAAAATGTCCCTGCAAAAAGTACTCGTCGCCTGTAATCGTGATCTTGCCGTGGGCCTCGTCGCCCACCAGCTCGGCTTCGTCGAGCAAAAGCATCGGCTCGCGATGCGGTAACAGCTTCTTGAGCTCTTCTTTGTTCATGGATATCACCTATCCGATCCTCATGAGGCAGCTGCCAAACTCCACGAGGTCGCCGTCGGCCACGCAGATCTCGAGCACCTCACCGTCTGCCTCGGCCGTCACCTCGTTGAGAACCTTCATGGCCTCGATGATGCAGAGGGTCTCGCCGGCCTTGACCTTGGAGCCCACGCGCACAAATGGCTCGTCGCCCGGCGCAGGGGCAGCATAGAAGACGCCCACCATGGGAGCAGTCACCTCGGTGCCCTTGGGCTCCGGCGCGGCGGCAGGTGTCTGCGTGGCGGGTTCCGGTGCGGCAGGCGCGACTGTGGGAGCTGCAACTTGAGCGGCCACGGCACCCGGCATAGGCATGGGCACGGCAACCGGCTGCGCGGCACTCGCGCGCTCGAGTTCGACCGCGGTGCCATCGGGCTCCTCAACACGTACGCGCGTAAGGCCGCGGTCCTCCATCACATCGGCTATCTCGGCAAGTCTTTTGGAATCCATGCTCTAGCTCCTCGTATATCTACGCAGCGCGATGGCGGCGTTGTGCCCGCCAAAGCCCAGGTTGGTCGAAAGCGCCCAGGTAAGGTCGGCGCGAACCGCTCGATTAGGCGTGTAATCAAGATCGCAGGCGGGATCGGGCGTGTGGTAGTTAATGGTCGGGGGCACCACGCCCTGCTCGAGCGCCATGGCACAGGCCATGACCTCGATGGCACCCGTGGCACCGATCATGTGCCCGGTCATCGACTTGGTCGACGAGACGTGCGCGGCGCGTGCCGCGTCCTCGCCGAGCGCTCGCTTAATGCCCGCCGTCTCGGACGAATCATTAAGCTTGGTCGAGGTGCCGTGGGCATTGATGTAGAGGCCCTCGGAAGGCTTGACGTCGCCCTCGGCCACCGCCAGCGATATCGCGCGGGCAATGCCGGCAGCCTCGGGATCGGGACTCGTGATGTGATAAGCATCATCGGTGTTGCCGTAGCCCACGACCTCGGCATAAATGTGCGCACCGCGCGCCTGCGCATGTTCCATGCTCTCGAGTACCAGCACGCAAGCGCCCTCGCCCATCACAAAGCCGTCGCGGTCTGCATCGAACGGGCGGCAAGCCGTCGCAGGATCGGGGTTGGTGGTCAATGCGCGGCAGGACGTAAAGCCTGCAACGGCATCGGGGATAATGGCCGCCTCGGCGCCGCCCGCGAGGATCGCGTCGGCATAGCCGTGCTTGATGGCGCGGAACGCCTCGCCCACCGCATGGGCCGAGGTCGCGCAAGCAGTCACGACTGGCAGGGTCGGTCCCTTTGCCTTGTGGCGGATCGCGATATTGCCCGAAGCCATGTTGGGGATCATCATCGCAATCATATAGGGCGATGCGCGGCGAGGTCCACGATCGGCGATCGTGTGGACGTTGTCGACGAGCGTCGTCATGCCGCCCACGCCCGAGCCCACGTAGACGCCCAGGCGCTCACGATCGATGGCGCCTTCGACATCAAAGCCCGCATCGTGCATTGCCTCGTCCGAAGCCGCCATCGCAAACTGAACGCAGGGGTCGAGATGCTTGGCGTCACGCTTGCCAAAGTACTCGTTGCCGTCAAAGCCCTTGACTTCGGCCGCCACCTTGACGGTAAACGCATCGGTATCGAAGTGCGTGATCGGGCCGATGCCACAGGTCCCGGCGCACATGGCCGCCCAGGTGGCAAGCGCGGTGTTGCCGAGCGGCGATACGGCACCGATGCCGGTGATTGCAACTCTCTGTTCCATCATGGTCTCCTCATCCAAGCCGTTCTTCGGCCCTGGTTTCTACATCGCCATTCCGCCGTCGACGCGCACGACCTCGCCCGTAATGTAAGCAGCCGCATCGCTCGCTAAAAAGCGCACCACGCCGGCCACTTCCTCGGGACGTGCCATGCGCTTAAGGGGAATCTGTTCCTCGGTTGCCGTACGCACCTTCTCCGAGAGCTTTGCCGTCATATCTGTCTCGACAAACCCGGGGGCGACCGCGTTCGCTCGTACGCCACGAGGCGCAAGCTCGCGCGCCACCGCCTTGGTAAGCCCTATCACGCCCGCCTTGGAAGCAGCGTAGTTGGCTTGCCCGGCATTGCCCATCAGGCCCACGACCGAGCTCATGTTGACGACGCAACCGCCGCGCTGGCGCATAAAGGTCTTGGTGAGCGCGCGCGTCATATTGAACGTGCCCTTGAGATTGACATCGAGCACGCGGTCGAAGGCGTCATCGCCCATGCGCATGAGCAGGCCGTCGCGCGTGATGCCGGCGTTGTTGACAAGCGCCCAAATGAAGCCAAAGTCGTTGAGGACCGTCTCCACGCAAGCGTTGACGGCATCGGGGTCAGCCACGTCACATTGATATGCGCGCGCCGTGGCGCCAGCCGCCTCACAGGCTTCGCATGTCTCGCGCGCCGCATCGACGCTGCCGGCATAGACGACGGCGATATCGTAGCCATCCTCCGCCAGGCCAACCGCACAAGCGCGGCCGATACCACGCGAGCCGCCCGTGACCAGCGCCACGCGACGTGAGTCGTTGCGCTCGAGCGCGCCGTTGTTCAAGTTGCCCATGTCATTCCTTTCGGGTTACAGCTCTGTGGACTATGCGAGCTCGTCGGCAATAGCTGCGACCTGCTCGGCCGTTTCGCACGAATACACGCGAACGTCGCTCAACGTACGCTTGACCAAGCCGGACAACGTTTTGCCAGGGCCGACCTCAATAAACGTATCGATGCCTTGATCCTGCAGAGCATGCAGCGTGTCGACCCAGCGCACGGCATGACTCACCTGGTTGGCCAGCATCTCCGCTGCCGCCTGCGGGTCGGCCGGATAGGGCGCCGCTGTCATATTTGCCATAACAGGAATCAGCAGCGGGGACGGCGCGTGACCGGCCTCGATATATGCAGCAAGGCCACAGGTCGCCTCGGCCATATAGGGGCTATGGAATGCACCCGACACCGCGACCTTCATGGCGCGACCGCCAGCCTCTTTCACTAGAACGTCGAGCTCCTGCAGCGCCTCGGGCGCTCCGGCCACAACCGTCTGCTGGGGGCTGTTGTAGTTGACCGGCCAGCAGTCCTCGCCGGCCTGTTTTGCCAAGCCCTCGACCTGCGCCGCATCGAGTTTGATGACGGCGCGCATGCCGCCGGGGTGACGCTCGGCCGCCGTGGCCATCAATGCCGCACGCTCACATACGAGCTCAAAACCCGCTCGCGTATCGAACGCCCCCGCAAAGGTGAGCGCGGCGACCTCGCCAAGCGAAAAACCCGCACAGGCGGTAGGTACCACGCCGCGCTCACGCAGGGCGGCAGCCGCTGCCAGATCGTGAACGAACACGCACGGCTGCGTGTTCTCGGTCTGCGAGAGTTCCTCCTTGGAGGCGCTTCGGCACTGCTCACTGGTCCCCGGGCGCACCTCGTCGGCAATGGCGAACACCTCGGCGGCCGCCGGCGATGCCTCGATCAGGTCGACGCCCATCGCGGGGTGCTGGGCGCCCTGGCCGGCAAACAGAAACGCTACGCCACCCATGCGCACGCACCCTTCAGGACGTGCTCGGCGCCATCGACCAGGTCGTCAACGATTTCACGTGCACTTTGGCGCTCGTTGACCATGCCGGCAATCTGTCCACACAAAAACGAGCCCTCTTCGTAATTGCCGTCCTTGGCGGCCTTGCGAAGGGCGCCCGTGCCCATGGCCCCGAGCTCCTCGACGCTTACGCCCGCCGCCTCGCTCTTGGCGTAGGCGTTGGTGAAGGGGCTCTTGAGGGCACGCACCGGGTGTCCCGTCGAGCGGCCGGTCGCACGCGTCGAGGTGTCGTTGGCCTTCAGGACCATCTCCTTGTACTGCTCCGATACGGTGCACTCATCTGCGATCAGAAAGCGCGTACCCACCTGCACGCCGGCGGCGCCCAGCATAAAGGCGGCCGCCACGCCGCGGCCATCGGCGATACCGCCAGCCGCAACCACGGGAATATCGACCACATCGACAACCTGCGGCACCAGTGCCATCGTCGAGGTCTCGCCAATATGGCCGCCTGATTCGGTACCCTCGGCAACCACGGCAGTGGCTCCACGACGCGCCACGAGGCGCGCCAGCGCCACCGAGGCAACGACCGGGATGACCTTGATGCCCGCCTCGTTCCACGCCTTCATGTACTTGGTGGGATTGCCGGCACCCGTCACGACGACCGGCACCCGCTCGTCAATCACGACCCGCGCGACCTCGTCGGCAAACGGGCTCATGAGCATGACGTTGACGCCAAAGGGCTTATCCGTCCTGGCGCGCAGCTCATGAATCTGGTCGCGCAGCCAGTTGGCGTCGGCGTTCATGGCCGCGATAATCCCTAAGCCGCCCGCCTCGGACACTGCGGACGCCAGCGAGGCGTCGGCGATCCAGGCCATACCGCCCTGGAACACGGGCTTTTCGATGCCGAGCAGATCGCAGAGAGGAGTCTTGAGCATCTCTACTTCTCCAATGCCGCCTCGACCGTATCGGCGAACTCGCCGACCGTCTTGGGGTTCTCCTCGGTATCGAGCTGGATGCCAAACTCGTCCTCAACGGCGACGAGGATCTCGACGGTGCCCAGACTGTCGAGACCAATCTCCTCGAGCGTGGACTCGGGCTTCATCTCGACGTCGTCAAGACCGGCGGTCTCGCGGATAACATCGCAAACGCGCTCGAAGGTCTTCTGATCTGCCATGGTAGTTCTCCTTTGTTTGTGCCCTAGGGGCGTTTTTATTTCCTATGTGCGACTACTTCCAACGAAGTAGATAGCCACCTATATCCAGACCGGCGCCAAATCCAACGAGGGCGATGGTGTCGCCCGTGTGAAGTGCACCGGCGTTTGCCAGCCGGTCGAGGGCAAGCGGAATGCATGCGCTCGAAATGTTGCCGGTCTCGCGCAGCGTTCGAACCACGCGCTTGTCTGGCACACCGAGGCGCTTGACCGCCTGACTCAGGATTCGTTCGTTAGCCTGATGGAATACAAAATGGTCGATGTCCTCGACCGAAATGCCCGCATCGCTCGCAAGCTTATGAACCGTGTCGCAAATCGCGTTGACGCCGAACTTGAACACGCGGCGGCCATTCATGGACAGCACGCTCTCGCTATCTGCGGAGGCCTTAAACGGCGAGGTGCCGACCAGACCGGGAACGCACAACGTCTCGACGTCGGGCGCCGTCGAAAGCTCAACGGCAAGGGGGCTGTCTCCCCCGGCCTCAATCACCGCGGCGCCTGCCCCATCGCCAAAGAGCACGCAGGTGGCGCGGTCGGTCCAGTCGAGCGCGCGCGTCATCTGCTCGGCGGCAACGACAAGCACATGCTTGGCTCGTCCTCGGGCGATATAGCCCTCGGCAACATCGAGCGCAAATACGAAGCCGGCGCAGGCCGCCGAGACATCGAAGGCAGGGCACGTCGCGCCCAGTCGCTCAGCAACGGCACACGCCTCAGCGGGAACAAGGTGGTCACCCGTCGTCGTCGAGCAGACGATCAGATCCAGCTGGCTCGCGTCGATTCCGGACACCTGGAGTGCCCGCTCGCTCGCCGCTACAGCAAGGTCGTCAAGTAACTCGGTGGTGCAGACATGGCGGCTCTTGATACCGGTGCGGGTAAAAATCCACTCATCCGAGGTATCGAGGAACTCAGACAGCTCGTCATTGGAAACACTGCGCTTAGGAAGCGCCGAGCCTGTTCCAAGAATCGTGAAACCCATCACTAACCTCCTTTGAGTTGTTGACGTGTTTACATCGACCAAGAGAGGATAGCGCATTTCAGTCGTTGTTGACGTGTTAACATTAAATTGTCCAAATGCGACAAAGGCTTCACATTGTGTCTATCTCTCGACACCATTGCGCGATTGCCTTATTAACTTAGGAGGTAGCAGCCGTTATGGATGCCAAATTAACGATCGTCGACGTAACCGGATCGACCAACGATGACCTGCTCGAGGCAGGAAAACAGGGTGCGCCGCACGGCACAGGACTTGCCGCCCGCGCGCAAACGGCAGGACGCGGCCGGCGCGGCCACAAGTGGGATTCAACCGCCGGCAACCTATTGCTTTCGATTGTCCTGCGTCCATGCGTTAATCCCGCAAAGTACTCTGGTCTTGCCGCCGTCAGCGGCCTAGCGGTGCTCGAAGCACTCGAAAAGCAGGGTCTTGCAAACGAGATTGGCCTCAAATGGCCCAACGACCTGGTCGCGCGAGGACGCAAGCTCGGCGGCATTCTGGTCGAGGCCGCACGCGATAACGAAGGCAAACCTTTCGCCGTCTGCGGCATTGGTGTCAACGTAAACTACACGCCCCAAGAGGTGCCCGATGGCGGCCTGGCGGCAATTGGCCTCTCGGACCTCAACGAGAGCGTTCCCGCCGTCGACATGCTCCTCGATGTGGTCTATCACGCAGTTATAGACGCTGTAGATAGCTGGGCAGAGCGCCTCAACGCCAAGGAAGAAGACGCCGGTCCGCTCGCGCCCGTCCACGACGAATATATCGCTCACCTCAATTGGATCGGGAAGCACGTTATCGCCCGCTCCCCCGCTGGAGACGAGCTGGCACGAGGCATATTTAGAACGGTCGACGATTGCGGCCGCGCATGCATTGAGACCGAGAGCGGCTTGTGCGTCTTCCACTTCGAAGAAGCATCCTTGCGCCCCCTGAGCGAATAGGGCGCCGCAGCCGCCGGCTCGGCAGACGAATTCGCTATCCCAAAATCTAAACTCAAAACAAAAGGGCCCCGCTACCGTAACGGCAGCGGGGCCCTTTAAGCTATGAGCGATATCGCTTAGAGCTTGATGTCGATGTCGACGCCAGCGGGGAGGTCGAGACGCATGAGCGAATCAACGGTGCCCGAGGTGGGGTCGAGGATGTCGATGAGGCGCTTGTGGGTGCGCATCTCGAACTGCTCACGGGAGTCCTTGTTCACGTGCGGCGAGCGGATAACCGTGTACAGGTTGCGCTCGGTGGGCAGGGGGACAGGACCGGAAACGCGAGCGCCGGTCTTCTGAGCGGTCTCGACGATGAGCTTCGCGGACTGATCGACGACCTCGTGATCATAGCCCTTGAGGCGAATGCGGATCTTCTGGGTAGCCAACTTAAACCTCCAAAGAGTGCGAGAGATGCTCTCGCGGATTACGTAACAGGGAGCTCGAACTTAGGCGTTCTTGCTCATGACCTCGTCCACAATGGACTTGGGCGCGGGCTCATAAGAGTCGAACTGCATCGTGTAGGATGCACGGCCCTGGGTCTGGGAGCGAAGGTCGGTAGCGTAACCGAACATCTCGCCCAGCGGCACCTTGGCACGGATGAGCTTGCTGTTCTTGCGATCCTCCATGCCCTCGATCTTGCCGCGGCGACCGGAGAGGTTGCCCATAACGTCGCCCATGTACTGCTCGGGGGTCTCGACCTCGACAGCCATGATCGGCTCGAGCAGCTGCGGATCGGACTTCTTGAGGGCGTCCTTGATAGCCATGGAACCGGCGATCTTGAAGGCGGCCTCGGAGGAGTCGACCTCGTGGTAAGAACCGTCGAACAGGGTGACCTTGACGTCGAGGACCGGGAAGCCGGCGATAACACCGGTGTTCAGGGCCTCCTGGATGCCCTTGTCGATGGACGGGATGTACTCCTTGGGCACGACGCCGCCGACGATAGCGTTGACGAACTCGTAGCCGAAGCCCTCCTCCATCTTCTCGAGCTTGATGACGGCGTGGCCGTACTGACCGCGACCGCCGGACTGACGGACGAACTTGCCCTCAGCCTTCTCGACGTCGTGACCAGCGGTCTCGCGGTAGGCAACCTGGGGCTTACCGACGTTAGCGTCAACCTTGAACTCACGGAGCAGACGGTCAACGATGATCTCGAGGTGCAGCTCGCCCATGCCGGCGATGATGGTCTGGCCGGTCTCGTGGTTGGTGGACACCTGGAAGGTCGGGTCCTCCTCGGCGAGCTTGGTCAGAGCCAGGGACATCTTGTCCTGCTCGGCCTTGGTCTTGGGCTCGATGGCAACGTCGATAACGGGCTTAGCGAACTCGATCTTCTCGAGAACAATCTCCTTGCCCTCTTCGCACAGGGTGTCACCGGTGGTGGAGTTCTTGAAGCCGACGCAAGCGACGATGTCGCCGGCGGCAGCGTCGTCACGGTCAATACGCTCGGCGGCGTTCATCTCGAGGATGCGGCCGAGGCGCTCGCGCTGACCGTTGGAAGCGTTGACCACGTAGGAGCCGGACTCGGCGCGGCCGGAGTAAACACGGACGTAGGTGAGCTTACCGACGAACGGGTCGGTCATGATCTTGAAGACCAGGCCGGAGAAGGGCTCGTCGAAGGAAGGATGACGCTGGATCTCCTCGCCGGTGTCCGGATCGGTACCAGTGACGGCCTCGACGTCAAGCGGGCTGGGCAGGTAGTCAACGACAGCGTCAAGCAGCTCCTGGACGCCCTTGTTCTTGTAGGCGGAGCCCACGAAGACGAGGTTGAGCTCGTTGGCCAGAACGCCCTTGCGCAGAGCAGCCTTGAGCTCCTCGACGGTGAAGTCCTCCTCCATGAGGATCTTCTCCATGAGCTCGTCGTCAAAACTGGCAGCAGCGTCGAGGAGCTCCTCGCGCTTGGTGGCAGCGATGTCAGCAAACTCAGCCGGGATCTCGTCCATCGGCTCGGGGTAGGTCATGCCCTTGTCGTCGGCCTTGAAGTCCCATGCGGTCATGGTGACCAGGTCGATAACGCCCCAGAAGTTGTCCTCGGCGCCCATCGGGACCTGAGCGGCCACGGCGTTGGCGTCGAGACGATCCTTCATGGTCTCGATAGCGTTGAAGAAGTCAGCGCCCACGCGGTCATACTTGTTGATGAAGGCGATGCGGGGGACGTTGAAGGTAGAAGCCTGACGCCAAACGGTCTCAGACTGGGGCTGAACGCCGGCAACGGCGTCGAAGACGGCGACAGCGCCATCGAGGACGCGCAGGCAGCGCTCGACCTCGGCGGTGAAGTCAACGTGGCCCGGGGTGTCGATGATCTGGATGCGGTAGTCGGTACCGTCCTTCTTCCAGAAGCACGTGGTAGCAGCGGAGGTAATGGTTACGCCGCGCTCCTGCTCCTGAACCATCCAGTCCATGGTGGCAGCGCCCTCATGGACCTCACCGATCTTGTGGGTCTTACCGGTGTAGTAAAGAATACGCTCGGTCGTGGTGGTCTTACCAGCATCGATGTGGGCCATGATGCCGATGTTACGGGTATCGGAAAGCTTGTACTTAGGCTTAGCCATGTTAGTTCCTTACCTTAACTTACCAACGATAGTGAGAGAACGCGCGGTTGGCCTCGGCCATCTTGAAGACGTCCTCACGCTTCTTGACGGAAGCGCCCAGGCCGTTGGAGGCGTCGAGGATCTCGTTGGCGAGACGCTCGGCCATGGTCTTCTCCTTGCGAGCGCGGGAGAAGTTGACGATCCAGCGGATACCCAGAGCGGTGGAACGACGGGAGTTGACCTCCATCGGGACCTGATAGGTAGCGCCACCGACACGCTTGGGCTTAACCTCGAGCGTGGGCTTGACGTTGTCCATAGCTTTCTTGAAGGTAGCGAGAGCGTCGCCACCCTCGGACTTCTCGGCAACGATCTCGAAAGCGGTGTAAACGATGCGCTCAGCGGTGGCCTTCTTGCCGTCAAGAAGGACCTTGTTGATGAGCTGAGTCACCAGGCGGTTGTTGTAAACGGCGTCAGGCTGAACCTCACGACGATTAGCTGCTGCACGACGCGGCATGTGAAATCTCCTTAAGTGTCTACCGTGCGGCGCTTAGGCGGCACACGGCGAAAGTATCAAAACGTTATCTGGCTTATTTAGCCTTGGGGCGCTTAGCACCGTACTTGGAACGGGCCTGCATACGGTTCTGGACCGGAGCAGCGTCGTAGGCGCCACGGATGACGTGATAACGGACACCAGGGAGGTCACGGACACGACCGCCGCGGACGAGCACGATGGAGTGCTCCTGCAGGTTGTGGCCCTCACCCGGGATGTAAGCAGTAACTTCGATGCCGTTGACAAGGCGAACACGGGCAACCTTACGAAGAGCCGAGTTCGGCTTCTTGGGGCTCGTGGTGAAGACGCGGGTGCACACGCCGCGCTTCTGGGAGTTGTGCTGCAGAGCAGCGTTCTTGGACTTCTTGGGCACGGAACGACGGCCCTGGCGAACCAGCTGGTTAATAGTAGGCAAAGCGTACTCCTTCTCGAATGATTCCAGCTTTCTGTAAAGTGCAACGGCTTGAATCGAGGGGTCAGCATCCCCCTACGAAACACGCAGTTCGATAGGATACGTGCCGTTAGCTGTGCCGTCAACAGACCACGCCGCCGGGCGTATCCCAAAATGAGCACATTTCCGCAAAGCCTACACAAAAGGAATCTCCTCCTGTGCGCGGGGGGCGGATTCCCGGGCCGGGCGGCACAGGGGTTAAGTTTGCTGCTCTACAGTCCTGGCTCGCACGGAGAGCACATTAAGTGCTCTCCGGCTCGTGCGGAACTCGCGACAAACTTAACCCCGCGCCGCCCGGGCCGGGGATCCGACGTGCTCGTCGGGGCAACGTTACCTGCCAAAAAGGTGACAGGCTTTTTTGGTCAGTTTATCTGGGAAAACGTCGCGTTCCAGCGGTGATCTGCTCTCACCTGTCATAGGAAAATCGGCGACGTTTTCGGAAGTATGCGGCAAATTTTGAACTTACCGAGCACACCGGGGTTTTGCGATAACAAACCCGCAGGTAGAACGCTTGAGCATATGCGGTGTGGTCGACCCATCAAGATTTTGCCGCATACTTCCGAAATTTAGACGAATATCGCTCAAAATAACCGCCCATTTAACGCTAAAAAGGCCGCTTCCCCTCTTGGGAAGCGGCCTAGACCTTACGAATAGACGATGGTAAAGGGTACTTTCGTTTCGGTCTCCCCCGTTGATGTGTACCTCGCGCCCTCGAGGGTTACCGAGACCACTTGATCGACATCAATCAACTTCGTTGGCACCCAAATGTTCTCTCCGCTATTGCGTGCCATCGAAACATAGAAATTGTACGCCCCTGCGTCGTCATCTTCGATAATCTGTTCCGATCCATCCTTGTAGCTGACGGTCAGTTTATGATCAACTGCTTCATAGCCCAGATCATCGATGTGCGTCTGGATGGAAAACGGGCTTATCTCAAGAGGCGAGTCGTCGGAGTGGAGCTCCTTTGTATCGACGTACGCTCCGACGCTAAACTCGGGCGTCGATGCCTCGAACAGCTTCGCATCCTCACCTTCGCCCTCCCTCCAGCTGATATTCCAGGTGACCGCATTTCCAAAATCTCGCTTGCGATCCCACGAGGCAAAGTACATCGTGCCATTAATGACCGTGGCGCTTGACGTGTCCTTATCGATTGTGCAGCGTGTGTCAGCCCATTCCTCGCCGAAGTTCATACTGGGCGTGCCGATGCCTTGTTCTTCTTCACCATAGAGAACAAGTTCGCCTGTCTCTGCTGCCGGCTTGTAGTAGTTAACACCATTTGGATTGGACAACGTAAACGTCACGGCACCGCAACCGTTTTTATCGATAGCCATATCATGAATGTCGAGTGTATAGCCGTTGCCCTCGACGGACAGATTGACCTTCTGTACTGAACCCTCCAAGCTTTGGGGCGCGATACCATCACCAAACTCTCTGGTGTAGGTATATTTAGTCCCCGACGAGCCACCTTGAGTCCAGGTAATGGACTCTCCGTTGCCATGGTTTCCCCAGGCAGAGGCAAAATAACTGGAATTGACAACAGCGTAGGCGACCCCTCCGGTCGCCAGCACTCCGGCAAGACATCCGATTACGGCAACATACAGAGGCTTCGCGTGACCCTTTCGGCGAAGCGGCTCGCCAGCAGCGGCATAAAGAACACGGTCAGCAAGATCGCTATCGGCTTGGACGGACTCGAAGGCCTGCTTGATCTGGTTGGATTTCACGGTCGCCCTCCTCTAGGATGAACTTGAGCTTCGATCTGCCGCGAGCTAAACGCGTTCGAACGGTCGCGGCTGGCACATGCAGTAACTCGGCAATTTCTGAAGTCGAGAAGCCCAGATAGTAATAGAGCACGATAGGAATACGGAATCGCTCCGGAAGTCGCATAACGTCTGACAGGACCGCCTTGGTCTCCTCCTGCGCCGTCGAAAGCGAATCGGCCAGATTCTCAATATCCTCCACGCGCCTCCACGGCTTTCGAAAGAGAGATTTACATTCATTGATCGTGACCCGGATAAGCCATCGACGAAGATGCTCCCAGTTTTCAAATTGCGCGTCGCTTTTGAGCAACTTAAGAAAGACGTCTTGAGCGACATCGTCGGCGTCAGCGCGATCACGCAGATACGTCAATGCGATCCGAAACACGACATCCCGGTGGTCTTCGACCGCCTGTCTAAAAGCTTGTTCTTCCATAATCACCTCCCGGTGACATTAATGGTTCTCGATGAGGCCCTCACCATAGATACGCTCTTGTCGGGCGAAATGTTTCAAATTCAAGCATGAAAAACCGACCAAAATAAACCTGTCCCTTTTTGGCAAGGGATCAACGGAACGCAACAGGTTGAGCATACGCAAGCGAGCGGCCCCCAGAGCGTACAAGGTGGCATGAAAAAGGCAGGGCATTGACCTTTTGGTCATGCCCTGCCTTTTGAATGACAGATTGTAGCTCTGGGGGCCGCGCAGCGACGGAGGTCGCCTCCGTTCGTTAGAACGGCGGAACTAATTACTCCTCGTCGTTGTCCTTGGCCTCTTCGGCGTCGTCGGTGTCCACGAGCTGGTTGAGCAGCTCGTCGAGGGACGCCATGTCCTCGTTGATCGCGCCGTTGGCGGGAGCCTTCTTGTCGTCGATCGGGGCGCCCAGGAGCTCCTCGTCGGCGTCGGCGTGATGCGTCGGAGCGGAGGTACCCAGCAGGATATCGTCCGGACCGTCGGGGCTAAAGACCATCTGCAGCAGCTGCGAGAGGTCTTCCTCGTCGGCAACGTCGTCGTTGTTCTCGAGGATGTAGAGCAGATCGTGGGCCTCCAGGCCGTCACGGAGCTCCTCGATCGCCTTGGCACCGATACCATCGATGCGCAGCAGATCCTCCTCGGACTTGCCAACCAGGTCGCCGACCGTCTCGATGCCGACCTCGCTGAACTTGTTGGTCCAGCGCTGCGACACGCCCAGGTCGTCGAACAGGTACAGGCGAGCCTTCTCGGCGGAGATGGTATGGCCGTTGCGGGTGAACGAACCGTCAGCACCACCGAACTCGTCGTAGCCGGCCCAGTCGAGCTGTTGCGGGAGCTGCTCGTCCAGGTCCTTGAGCTCAACCGGAGCCCACTCGGGCAGCGACTTGGCGTTGGGCGAAGCCGGACCGTCGATGTCAACATAGCCGTCGGCCGTGCGATACGTCAGCTTGGCGTTGGCGTACGGCTTGAGGCCGGTACCAGCCGGGATCTTCTTACCGACGATGACGTTGGACTTAAGGTCGAGCAGGTGGTCGACCTTGCCCTCGATGGCAGCCTCGGTAAGGACGCCGGCGGTACGGATGAACGAAGCGCTCGACAGCCAGGAGTCGATGTTGGACGCGACCTTGAGCGTACCCAGGATGACGGGCTCGGCCACAGGAGCCTGGCCGCCCAGACGGGCAACGCGCTCGACCTCGTCGGCGAACTCGTAGCGGTCGACGTACTGACCAAGCAGGTACTTGGAGTCACCGGGGTTGGTGATCTGAACGCGACGCAGCATCTGACGTGCGAGCACCTCGATGTGCTTGTCGTTCAGGTCAACGCCCTGGCTGGTGTAGACGTCCTTGACGCTCTCGACGAAGGTGTGCATCGTCGACTCGATGTCGGTCAGCTTGCGCAGGTTGCGGAAGTTGACGAAGCCCTTGGTGATCTGGTCGCCGGCGCGAACCTCGCAGCCGTCCTCAATCTCGGGCATAAAGCGCACCGAAGCGGGGACGCGACGCTCATCGAGAACACGGGTGTGGTCCTCGGAGTCGGTGAGCGTCAGCACGTACTCGGACTTCTCGGGCTTAATCGAGAGGTGACCGGAGTACGGAGCCAGCTCGGCCTCGCGACCCAGGATCTTCTCGTTGACGTTGCCGACGATATCGAACATACGGCTGACCGTAGGCAGGCCCTGCGTAATATCGTCGACGCCAGCGACGCCGCCGGAGTGAATGGTACGCATCGTAAGCTGCGTACCGGGCTCACCGATGGACTGGGCGGCAATAATGCCGACCGCGGTACCGATGGCGACCGGACGACGGGTGGAAAGATCCCAGCCGTAGCACTTCTGGCACACGCCGTACTTGGAGCGGCAGGTGAGCAGCGCGCGAAGCTTGACCTTCTTGAGGCCCGCATCGACCATCTTCTGGATGTCGGCGACCTTCTCGATGTAGCCGTCCTGCTCAAAGAGCACGGTGCCATCGGGGGCCACGACGTCCTCGGTGAAGCAACGGCCGACGAGGTCGGCGTTGAGATCGGTGGTGCCGGGGATGATGAGGTTGTAGGTAACGCCCTCGTGCGTACCGCAGTCCTCCTCGCGGACGATGACGTCCTGGGCCACGTCGACCAGACGACGGGTCAGGTAACCAGAGTCCGAGGTGTGGGATGCGGTATCGACCAGGCCCTTACGGGCGCCGTAGGTCGAAATGAAGTACTCGAGCGGCAGCAGGCCCTCGCGGAAGTTCGCCTTAATGGGAAGGTCGATCGTCTCGCCGGACATGTCTGCCATCAGGCCACGCATGCCGCCGAGCTGACGCAGCTGGGTCTTAGAACCACGGGCGCCGGAGTCGGCCATCATGTAGAGCGGGTTCTCCTCGTCGAACAAGTCGAGCATGAGCGCTGCAACCTTGTCGGTACAAGCGGTCCACTCGTTAACGACTTCGATGTGGCGCTCCGTCTCGTTGATGAAGCCCTCCTCGAAGTACTCGTTGATCTGGTCGACGTTGGCCTGGGCGCGATCGAGCAGCTCCTGCTTCTCGGCAGGGATGAGAGCGTCCCACACCGAGATGGTGAGGCCGGCGCGGGTAGCGTAGTGGAAGCCGGAGTACTTGATGGCGTCGAGGATCGGGCCGACCTTGGCCTCGGGGTAACGATCGCAGCAGTCGGCAACCAGCTTGGCCACATCGCCCTTGACCATCTTGTAGTTCATGAACTCATAGTCTTCGGGCAGGCACTGGCGGTTGAAGATGATGCGGCCGATAGAGGTCTCGAAGCGCGCGGTCTTGTTGCCGGTAACGTCGTAGTCGACGAACTCGTTCTTGCCGTTCTTGACGCGGAAGATACGGGTGCCGTCCTCGTTGATGACGTTGGCATCGGCAGCGGACACGCGAACCTGGATCTTGGCCTGCATGTCGACCTCGGAGCGGCAGTCATAGGCGTGCAGCGCGTCGTCGAAGCTGGCGAACACGTGGTTCTCGCCGGGCAGGCCGTCGCGGACCTGGGTGAGGTAGTACACACCAATGATCATGTCCTGCGAAGGGATGTTAACCGGCTTGCCGGATGCCGGCGAGCGCAGGTTGTTCGCAGAGAGCATGAGCACGCGAGCCTCGGCCTGAGCCTGGCTGGACAGCGGCACGTGGACAGACATCTGGTCGCCGTCGAAGTCGGCGTTGAAGGGCGAGCAGACCAGCGGGTGCAGGTGGATAGCCTTGCCCTCGACCAGCACCGGCTCAAAGGCCTGGATGGACAGACGGTGCAGGGTCGGTGCACGGTTGAGCAGCACGACGCGACCGTCGATGACCTCTTCGAGGATATCCCACACAAAGGTGGCACCGCGGTCGATAGCGCGCTTGGCGCCCTTGATGTTCTCGACCTTGCCGAGCTCGACCAGGCGCTTCATGACGAAGGGCTTGAAGAGCTCCAGCGCCATGGTCTTGGGCAGACCGCACTGGTGCAGCAGCAGCTTGGGGTCGGTAACGATTACCGAACGGCCGGAGTAGTCGACACGCTTGCCCAGCAGGTTCTGACGGAAACGACCCTGCTTGCCCTTGAGGGCCTCGGCGAGCGACTTGAGCGGGCGACCGCCACGGCCAGAGACCGGGCGACCACGACGGCCGTTGTCGAACAGGGCATCCACGGACTCCTGGAGCATGCGCTTCTCGTTGTTCACGATGATCGCAGGGGCGTCCAGGTCGAGCAGGCGCTTGAGTCGGTTGTTACGGTTGATCACGCGACGATACAGGTCGTTGAGGTCGGACGCGGCGAAGCGGCCGCCGTCGAGCTGGACCATCGGGCGCAGATCGGGCGGAATGACCGGGATGACGTCCAGGATCATGTTCGCGGGGCTGTTGCCGCCCTTCAGGAAGGCGTCAACGACCTCGAGGCGCTTAACGGCCTTCTCGCGCTTCTGCTTCTGGGAATCCTCGTCGGCGATGATGGCCTTGAGCTTCTCGGCCTCGGAGGGGAGGTCGATGGCAGCGAGCAGGTCGCGGACGGCCTCGGCACCCATACCACCCTTGAAGTACATGGAGTAGTAACGGGTCATCTCGCGGAACAGCGGCTCATCGGAGATGAGGTCGCGCTCGGTGAGCTTCATGAAGGCGTTGAAGGCGTCCGTGCGGAGCTGCTTCTCGTCCTTGCACTCTTCCTCGATGTCGACGATGCCAGAGGCGATCTCCTCGGGGGTCAGCGGCTCCTCGTCGGAGAACTCGTCAAAGTTCTCGGGGTTGCCCTGCTCCTTGAGGGACTCGATCTGGCGGGCGCACTCGGCATCGATCTCTTCCAGATCGGCGGCGAGCTCCTCGCGCAGGTCGTCAGCGTCGGCCTCGCGAGCCTCGTAGTCGACCTCGGTGATGATGTAGCTGGCAAAGTACAGAACCTTCTCGAGGTCCTTGGACTTGATGTCGAGCATACGGCTCATCGGGAAGCTCGTGGGGCTCTTGAAGTACCAGATGTGGGACACGGGAGCGGCGAGCTCGATGTGACCCATGCGCTCGCGACGAACCTTGGCCGAGGTGACCTCGACGCCGCAGCGCTCGCAGACGATGCCCTTAAAGCGGATGCCCTTGTACTTGCCGCAGGAGCACTCCCAGTCCTTGGCGGGACCGAAGATCTTCTCGCAGAACAGGCCGTCCTTCTCGGGCTTGAGGGTACGGTAATTGATGGTCTCCGGCTTCTTGACCTCACCGTGCGACCAGGAACGGATCTGGTCGGCGGAGGCAAGGGAGATCTTTACCGAGTCAAAATCAGTAGCTTCGAAATCTGCCACAGTCAACTACTCCTTATCAGTGGTCGTGGCGGCGACAGCCTCGGGTGCCTCGGCGGTCTCGGCATCCTGGGCCTCGACGTCGGTGTCAACGCCGGCGAGCGCAGCCAGGTCGTCGAGAGCAGAGGTCTCCTCGGCGGTCACAGGGGCGGAGGCGTCCTCGTCGGCATCGTGCATGGGCTCGATGTCCAGTGCGAGGGAACGGATCTCCTTGACGAGAACCTTGAAGGACTCGGGGATACCCGGAACCGGGACGTTCTCGCCCTTGACGATGGACTCGTAGGTCTTGACGCGGCCCACGGTATCGTCGGACTTGACGGTCAGGATCTCCTGCAGGACGTTGGCAGCACCGTATGCGTACAGTGCCCAAACTTCCATCTCGCCGAAGCGCTGGCCGCCGAACTGAGCCTTGCCGCCCAGCGGTTGCTGGGTAACCAGGCTGTAAGGGCCGGTCGAACGGGCGTGGATCTTGTCGTCGACCATGTGGCCGAGCTTGAGGATGTAGGACGTACCCACGGTAATGGGCTCGCGGAACTCCTCGCCGGTGCGGCCGTCGAACAGGCGGGTCTTGCCGCGCTCGTCAAGCTGGGTGACAAACTCGGGGCGCATGTGATCGCCAAAGGCAGCGGTGGCCTTGTTGAGCATGTTCTTGTTGGCGCGACGGATGACCTCGGCGATCTCGTCCTCCTTGGCGCCGTCGAAGACGGGCGTCGAGACGAAGAACGGACCGGGGACATACTTGTCGGAGTCGGCATCCTCGGTATCCCAACCGCAGGCAGCAGCCCAGCCAAGGTGGCACTCGAGCAGCTGACCGACGTTCATACGCGAAGGAACGCCCAGCGGGTTGAGGATAACGTCGATCGGGGTACCGTCAGCCATGTAGGGCATGTCCTCGACCGGCAGAACGTTACAGATAACGCCCTTGTTGCCGTGGCGACCGGCGATCTTATCGCCCTGCTGGATCTTACGACGCTGGGCGACGTAGACGCGCACCTGCTCGTTGACGCCGGGGGCCAGGTCGTCGCCGTTCTCGCGGCTAAAGCGGACGACGTCGATGACGCGGCCATAAGCGCCGTGAGGCATCTTAAGGGAGGTGTCGCGAACATCGTGAGCCTTGGCACCGAAGATGGCGCGCAGCAGGCGCTCCTCGGCGGTCAGAGCGCTCTCGCCCTTAGGCGTGACCTTGCCGACCAGGATGTCGCCAGGGCCGACCTCGGCGCCGATGCGGATGATGCCGTCCTCGTCGAGGTTGGCAAGCATGTCCTCGGAGAGGTTCGGGATCTCGCGAGTGATCTCCTCGGGGCCGAGCTTGGTGTCGCGGGCGTCGATCTCGTGACGGGTGATATTGATGGTCGTCAGCAGGTCCTCGGCCACCAGGCGCTCGGACACGACGATACCGTCCTCGTAGTTGAAGCCTTCCCACGGCATGTATGCCACGGTGAGGTTCTGGCCCAGTGCGAGCTCGCCATGATCGGTCGAAGGACCGTCGGCCAGAGGCTCGCCCTGCTCAACGGTGTCACCGACGCGCACGAGCGGACGGTGGTTGATGCAGGTGGACTGGTTGGAGCGCTGGTACTTGGCCAGGTGATACTCGTCCATGCCGCCGGCGTGCTTGACGATAATCTTGGAGGCGTCGGCATAGATGACTTCGCCGGCGTTCTTGGCCAGGGTAACCTCGCCAGAGTCCAGGGCGGCGCGACGCTCCATGCCGGTACCGACATAGGGAGCGGCGGGGTGAACCAGCGGCACGGCCTGACGCTGCATGTTGGCGCCCATGAGCGTACGCTTGGCGTCGTCGTGCTCGAGGAACGGAATCAGCGTGGCTGCGACGGAGAGCATCTGACGCGGCGAGACGTCCATGTAGTCGACGTCCTCGACAGGCACGTCGGCGGGAGCGCCGAAGGAGCCGTCGAAGTCGCGGGTACGGGCGATCACGGTATGCGGACGGACGATCTTGCCCTCGGCATCGGTCGTGATGAACTCGTTGGTCTTGGGATCGAGCGGCGTGTTGGCCGGCGCGATGACGTGCTTCTCTTCCTCGTCAGCGGTCATCCAGTCGATCTGATCGGTGGCAACGCCGTTCTCGACACGACGGAACGGGGCCTCGATGAAGCCATACTCGTTGACGCGGGCGTAGAGGGCGAGCGAGCCGATCAGGCCGATGTTGGGGCCTTCGGGGGTCTCGATCGGGCACATGCGGCTGTAGTGCGAGTTGTGAACGTCGCGGACGGCCGTCGGCACGTTGGTGCGGCGGCTGGAGCCCGACTTGTGGCCGGCAAGACCGCCGGGGCCGAGTGCGGACAGACGGCGCTTGTGGGTCAGACCGGTCAGGGGGTTTGCCTGGTCCATGAACTGCGAGAGCTGCGAGGAACCGAAGAACTCCTTGATAGAGGCCACGATCGGACGGATGTTGATGAGCGACTGCGGGGTGATCTCGTCGATGTCCTGGGAGCTCATGCGCTCACGGACGACGCGCTCCATACGGCTCATACCGATACGGAACTGGTTGGCGACGAGCTCGCCGACGGTGCGAATGCGGCGGTTGCCAAAGTGGTCGATGTCGTCGACCTTGAAGCCCTGCTCGCCAGCAGCGAGGGACAGCAGGTAGCGCAGCGTAGCGACGATATCCTCGTCGGTGAGCACCGTGACCTCTTCCTCGGTGGTGAGGTTGAGCTTCTTGTTGACCTTGTAGCGACCGACGCGGGCCAGATCGTAGCGCTGCGGGTTGAAGAGCAGGCCCTCGAGCAGGCTGCGGGAAGCATCCACGGTGGGAGGCTCGCCCGGGCGCAGGCGACGGTAGATCTCGATAAGAGCATCCTCGCGGGTAAGGGCGGTATCGCGCTCGAGGGTGCGCTTGATCACATCGGAGTTGCCGAGCAGCTCGATGATATCGTCGTTGGTGACGGCGATGCCAAGGGCGCGCAGGAACATCGTGGCGCTCTGCTTGCGCTTACGGTCGATGGAGACCATGAGCTGGTCGCGCTTGTCGACCTCAAACTCGAGCCAGGCACCGCGGGACGGGATGATCTGGGCCTTGTAGATCTGCTTGCCCGAATCCATCTCGGAGCTGTAGTACACGCCCGGGGAGCGGACGAGCTGCGAGACGACGATACGCTCGGTACCGTTGATGATGAAGGTGCCCTGATCGGTCATCATGGGGAAGTCGCCCATGAAGACGAGCTGCTCCTTGATCTCGCCGGTCTCCTTGTTGGTGAGACGGACGTCGGTCAGAAGCGGAGCCTGATAGGTCATATCCTTCTCGCGGCACTCCTCGACGGTGTGCGCGGGGTCGCCGAACTGATGCTCGCCGAAGGTAACCTCGAGAACATGGTTCTGACTCTGGATGGGGCTGGATTCCTTGAACGCCTCACGAAGGCCCTCATCCTTAAAACGCTCAAAGGATTCCCTTTGAACAGAGATAAGGTTGGGGAGCTCCATGGCCTCCGGGATTTTCCCGAAGCTGACGCGCTTGCGCTCAGTGGCAGTGTATGCGTAGGTCACCAGGTTTTTCCTCCTTCACGGAAATGCTCGGTGGGTTGGCGAGGCATAGCTTCGCCAGTTATCGCAACCTAATAGTTTATCAGGTACCGACCGTTGGGCAAGAAAAGCCTTGACGCGATTGAGTTTTTGGAGTAGCAAAGTTTTTCGACAGAAAACACGCAGGTAGATATATGTGTATCGAACATCTGTTCATATATTTTCTGTGAACAGAGAGCCGGCAATCGCAGCTCTTATAAAAAACGGGCGCGAGCCGAAGTCCGCGCCCGTAAATGTCGATGCCCGAAGGCTTACTTGCGCATCAATCCGCCGCGCTCGTCGATAGCGTCCCAGAAGGCATCGGCAAAGCGGGGGTCGCTTGCAGCCATGAGGGCGTTGGTGGCCATCCAGCCAGAGGGAGTGCCGGTGTCGTAGCCCGACAGCGGGTCGATGACGACCGCATACATGGCCTCGCGGTCGAGCGAACGGGCCATGGCGTCGGTGAGCTGGATCTCGCCGCCCTTGCCGGCCTGCTGATCTGCCAGCAGGTCCATGACCAGCGGGCTCAGCAGGTAGCGACCGACGATGTACAGGTTGGACGGAGCAGCCTCGGGAGCGGGCTTCTCAACCAGACCGCCGATACGCCAGACAGCGCCCGGCTCGGCATCGGCAACGTCCTCGGCGCCCTCGAGCGAACCGACGCGCTCACCGGCGATAACACCGTAGCGGCTGACTTCCTCGGGCGAGCAAGCAGCGACGGCGATAACCGAAGCGCCACCGTGCTCCTTGGAAACGGCGAGCATCTTGTCGCAGATGTCGCGGTTAGGTACAACGTAGTCGCCCAGAAGAACCAGGAAGTTCTTCCCTGCCACGGCGTCGGCAGCAGATCGAATAGCATGGCCGAGGCCCTTGGGCTCGTACTGATAACGGAAGTCGACCGGCATACCGCCAGCGTGGGCGACGGCATCGGCATAGGCGTTCTTGCCGCGCTCGCGCAGCAGGTTCTCGAGCGAACGGTCGGGCTGGAAGTAGTTCAGCAGCTCGGGCTTGCCGGGCGAGGTAACGATGATGGCGTCGTCGACCTCCTCGGGGTCGAGTGCCTCCTCGACGACATACTGGATGACCGGCTTGTCGAGCACCGGCAGCATCTCTTTGGGCGTGCACTTGGTGCCAGGCAGAAAACGCGTGCCAAGACCGGCGGCGGGGATGATTGCCTTCATGTTATTCAAAGATCCTTTCGCAGGCGCAAAAGCGCCCCGTGCGTGCGGCGCACAGCCGCAGACCAAATTGCGATACCCAAGCATCTTACCGCTGGAACTATATGTCGCTACAAGGCAGAGACAATTCTTCAGCAGGTCAACGCAAATTATTGCTCGAATGGTGCAATTTTATTGCCCAACGGCAAGGCACCCGATACGATGCAAATCACAGAACATGGCAGTTTGAGCAACCGATGCCGAGGGGCCGAAAAACAAAAAAGACGGGGCTCGCAATGCGAACCCCGTCTGCAAAGAAATCTGGCGAGAAAGCCTGATTACTTGAGGGTGACAGCAGCGCCAGCAGCCTCGAGCTTCTCCTTGGCAGCCTCGGCGTCCTCCTTCTTGGCACCCTCGAGAACAGCCTTGGGAGCGCCCTCGACGACCTCCTTGGCCTCCTTCAGGCCAAGGTTGGTGAGCTCACGGACGGCCTTGATGACCTGGATCTTGTTGTCGCCGAAGCCCTCGAGCACGACGTCAAACTCGGTCTTCTCCTCGGCCTCAGCAGCGCCAGCAGCGGGAGCGGCGACAACAGCGGCAGGAGCAGCGGCGGAAACGCCGAAGGTGTCCTCGATAGCCTTAACGAGCTCGGAAGCCTCGAGAAGGGTCATTTCCTTAAGAGCATCGATGATCTCATCGGTGGTAAGCTTAGCCATTTCTAAGTCCTTTCGGTTTCCGTGCGGATGCACGGAGATCAGTTAAAACACGGCGCGAATGCGCCAGGGGTGCGGCGTTGCCGCCGCGGGTGAAAACAGCAACTAGGCTGCCTTCTGCTCGGAGACCTGCTGGATCGAACGAGCGAGACCAGAGGAAACGCCGTTGACGCAGACAGCGATGTCGCGAGCGAAACCGGAGATGAGGCCGGCGATCTGGCCGAGAAGCTGATCCTTGGTGGGCAGCTCGGCGATAGCCTTAACATCATCGGCGGAAACGGCCTTGCCGTCGGAGATACCGCCCTTGATCTCAAGGACGCCCTTGGACTTAGCGGAGAAGTCCTTAAGGGCCTTAGCGGCCTCGACCGGCTCGGTCTCGTAGAACACATAAGCGACGGGGCCGGCGAGGATCTCGTCGATCTCGGGCTGCTCCTGGTTCTTGAGAGCGATCTTGACCAGGTTGTTCTTGTAGACCTTCATCTCGGCGCCGCACTCGCGAAGCTGATGACGCAGCTCCTGAGCCTGCTTAACCGTCAGACCGTTGTAGTTGACGACGAACAGACCGGCGTTCTCGGCGATACGGGACTCGATCTCTGCAACCTTGTCGATTTTGTACTGCTGGGGCATGAATTACACCTCCTCGAATTCTTTCCGGGCACGGTCCGCCACAAGGACGTGACGGGGGCATGTCCAAAAAGAAAGCCCCCGCGCTGCATGAGCGACGGGGGCGAGAAGACATATCTACTCGACCACCTCGGCTGGCGGGATGTCCCATTAAGCTCGCGGGCGATGCCCGTTTGCACCGGCTGTCTCTGGCAGCGGATTCGTGCGTGAACCGAAAGTATTATGGCGGGGACCCCGGCGTCGGTCAACGGAAAACCGGGCTGCACACAATTCCACCATCCGACCGCGCCGCCAAAGGCCAGGCGCAAGGTTTTCGCTCGGTCAGGTCCTGGGCTCGCACGAAGAGCACATTAAGTGCTCTTCGGCTCGTGCGGAATCTACGAAAACCTTGCGCCTGGCCTTTGGCGGCGCGGCCTGCGTTGACTTTGGGCAGCCCGGGTTTTCGTTGGCTGACGCCCCCACTCATAATGCTTGGGTCGGTGGGCTGATGGTTTTAGTCCCGCTGGGCTACAACGTTGACACGAAGCTTGACAGGCGGCGGAGACCTTCGTCCAGATCTTGGTCGGAGACGCAGTAGCTTAGGCGGATGTGGCCTTCGGTGCCGAAGCAGTCGCCCGGAACTAGGGCTACGTTTGCCTCTTCGATGGCTTTGATGCAGAAGTCTTCGCTGGTTAGGCCGAACTTTTTGATGCTCGGGAAAGTGTAGAAGGCTCCTGCGGGCTCTACTACGTCGAGGCCCATGGCGTATAAGGCTGCGAGTACGCGTTCGCGGCGGGCTCGGTAGACTTTGAGCATGGGGGTTGGGTCGACGGTCAGGGCTCGGGTTGCGGCGTCCATTTCGAAGGAGACGGCACTCGATACTAGGTATTGGTGAGCTTTTGCGATCTCGGCGATGACGGGGGCTGCCGCTGCGAGCCAACCCAAGCGCCAGCCGGTCATGGCCCAGGGCTTGGAGAAGCTCTCGATGACCACTGTCTGATCGCGCAGCTCAGGGTGGCGCTGGGCAAATCGCTCGTAGCCGTCCACGTAGACCAGACGGTTGTACACGTCGTCGCAGACCACGTAGATGCCTGCCTGCTCCGCCACGTGTGCCACGGCGTCGAGCGATGCCGCGTCGAGGATGCAGCCCGTGGGATTGTTGGGCGAGCAGATGACGATGGCTTTGGTCGCCGGCGTCACGCAAGCACGAAGTGCGTCCTCGTCAATCTGGAATTGCGCAGGCTCCGTATCCAAAAAGACCGCTTTGGCGTGATTGGCCATGACAATGCTCTCGTACAGTCCAAAGGCCGGCGTGGGGATAATGACCTCGTCGCCGGGGTTGAGCATAGCCATGAATGTTGCCGACAGGGCCTCAGTCGCGCCGTCGGTCAGGATGACCTCGTCTGCCGAAAACGTAAGGCCCGCATCCCCCATGTAGGCAGACAGCGCCTCGCGCAGGGCGGGGCGACCGTTGTTGGGCGGATAGTGCGTGTCACCGCGGTCCAACGCGGCGGTCACCTCGGCGCTAATCACATCGGGCGTGGGAAAGTCGGGCTCGCCAAGCGCAAGCGCGATGCACCCTGGGTGCTGGGCGGCGAGCGCGTTAATCCGACGGATGCCGGAGGGCTTGAGCGTGGCAAGCGAGGTGTTCATAGGCAGACGCATGGCGTTCCTTTCGTAAGGGTTGCACTAGGATAGCGCGGCGAGGCGCTGCCAGACGGTGTAACCTAAACGGAAACCAACCGGAAAGGAGGCGGCATGGAGACGACCGCGCGCGGCGATGTACCAAAAACACTGCATAGCATCGCGTTTGTCAGTATTCCCGATAGCGCCGATCTTGAGTTTTTGCTCTGGGACCTTCAGGATGCCATCGCAGCCTATGCGCAGCTTTCCGGCACCGCACTCCCCCACCCGGTCGATTTGGAGGCGGATGATGCCGGTGCAGTCGATGGCATGGTGCTCGCTGTTGACGATGCATTTGACGATGAGGCTATGATCGCTGTCGAGCAGATACTCGATCGCTTTGGCGGTACGGGAACGCGTGTCTATGCCGTGATTCGAGCCGCACAAGAGGGCGCTGAGCAGGCGCGTGGGGCCGCCGTTCGTCTGCACAAGGCATGCGAGCGCCAGGGCCAATTGTGGTGTGGCGGCGTTGTCATCTGCGCCGGCAGCGGCATCGCAGCGCTTCGCCATTCCCCACGCATGGGCCTCTTGCGCCGACCATTTTCGGAAGCGATGGATAAGCTCGTGGGCGCTGTGCGCATGGGCTGCTCCATTGAGCATGCGCAGCTGCTTGGCGGTGGCAATGCAGGTAGCGTCAACGCCGACGGCATGGTGCGTGTCGAGCCCGCGCTGCCCGCGCCGATCTGGCGCACCATCATCAAACGCCTCGGCGCCCATGCTCAATCAAATATCTAAATTAGAGAGCAGCCCAGTCAACTGCCTCGCGCCAGCGCTCGACAAGGCGCTCCAGACGCCAAGCCGCATTGGCAGGACTTGTCGAGGGCAGGACGATGGCGGGCAGCCCGGCGCGTTCTTGTAGATAGCGCTTGTAGAGCCGGCCAGCCGTACCACCGTTGCATATCACCTGCTCAATGGGAGCTGCGTCGGTAATGCACTCGATATGTGCCGGCACAACGTTACGAATGCTCGCGTCGCTCGAGCCCTTAATGTCACAGCTCTCGATCACATCCCACAGAGCCACGCCGCCGTTCAGCAGCATGGATCGCTTGGCGGCAATTGAGGCATCGAGCGTCGCGGGCTCGCTGTCCGCCAAAGGGTCGCCCTCGTTGGGCGGCACAGGCACTCCGAGGCACGCGGCCATCACGCGCCAAAAGCGGTTCTGCAGATTGCCATAGTAGAAGGCATTGGCACGCGAGAGCACCGAGGGAAACGACCCTAGCACCAAAACGCTCGAGCGCTCGTCAAACACGGGTTCAAACCCATGCTCAATATGTTGATAGCCCTCGTCGGACACAGCCATGGCCTAGGCCCTCAGCAGATAACGCACCTCGTAGGGTGCAAGCTCGAGGGAGCCCGTCAGCTCGACCGTGGGCGCACCGTCGACAAGCAGATCGACAAAGGAGCCGTTGGGCTCGCCGGCACCAAAGGCGTAAGGCTCATCCACGGCGTTCACCGCCACGAGCACCGTCGCGTCGTCGCAGGCGCGCTCGAACAGCAGCTGCTTGTTCTGGATCACCACGTTGCGATAGGCACCATAGTTGAGGGCACGGGCCGCCGCGTCGTTTGCCGAGCGCAGGTGCGCGAGCTGCTTGACAAATGCCGTCAGCTCGTTGGGCACAGGCTCATCGAGCGCAGGGCGCAGCGCCCAGTCGCCATCGGGGCCGCCCTTTTCGCCAGCAATCCCCCACTCGCTGCCATAGTAGACACACGGAATGCCCGGCATGCCAAAGAGCATGCCATAGGCGGGACGCAGGCACGACTTGTCGGTGAGGATGCTCGCCAGGCGCGGCACATCGTGGTTGTCGACAAACGACAGCAGGTGCTTGCCGCGGTAGATGCACCACGGATCGCCGCCAAACTGGCGGTGCAGCGAGTGGGCGATCTCGAACATGTTGACCGAGTTAAAGCTGGAGTACAGGCCCTTGTAGCACTCGTAGTTGGTGCAGGAGTCAAGCATTTCGTCGTTGACAATCTGGTTGTAGTCGCCGTGGAGCGTCTCGCCGATCAGCACAAAATCGGGCTTGAGCTCGCGGGTAAAGGTATGCAGACGACGCATGAAGTCGCGGTCGAGCATATAGGCAACGTCCAGGCGCAGGCCGTCGACGCCAAACACGTCAGCCCAACGGCGCACGGACTCGAGCAGGTAATCGACCACAGCGGGATTTTGCAGGTTGAGCTTCACAAGTTCAAAATGGCCTTCCCAACCCTCGTACCAAAAGCCGTCGCCATAGCAGGAGTCGCCGTCAAAGCTAATGTGGAACCAGTCCTTGTACGGCGAGTCCCACTTACGCTCCTGCACATCACGGAAGGCCCAGAAGCCGCGACCGACGTGGTTGAAGACCGCATCGAGCACCACACGGATGCCATGGGAATGCAGTGTCTCGCACACGGCGGCAAAATCGGCATCCTCACCCAGGCGGCGGTCGACGTGGCGCAGGCTGCGTGTATCGTAGCCGTGGCTATCAGACTCGAGCGGCGGGTTGATCAGCACAGCGCCAACGCCGAGTTTTTGCAGGTAGTCAGCCCATTGGGCGATCTTCATGATGGGTGCATCGGGGTTGGGCGCAGCGTTGACAGCCTGGGCGAGTTCATCCTCGGCAACGGGGGCGGCGTTTTCGCGCGGAGCTCCGCAAAAGCCCAGCGGATAGATCTGATAGAACGTCGTCTCGTAAGCCCACATAACAACCTCCCGGTAAGCTCAACACAACGACATCCATTGTATGCCCAGCCTGTATCCTCTCCCCCAAAATAAGTTGCGGTGAAATAGTTCCTGCTTGGGCCTTCAGAGGCCTTGAACAGGAACTATTCCACCGCAACTGATGAGGGAACGTGATTAGGCGACAGGCTTTGCGCGGCGTATGGCCGGGAACAGCACCGTGATGGCGAGGATGACGCCCACGACGGTAATCGCCCCGCCCGCAAAGCCAATCCAAGCGATACCGGGACCCGAAACCACGGCGCCGCCGATTGCGGTGCCCGTGCCGATACCGAGGTTAAACAGGCCCGAGAAGATCGACATGGCGACGGCCGACGAATCCGCCGGCGTGTACTTGATGAGCTCGGCCTGGAACGCCACGTTAAAGGCTGTGGAGCAGCAGCCCCATAGCGCGCAGACGGCAAGCACTGCTACGAGCGACGATGCGACCGAACCCATGAGCAGCAGAGCCACCGGCACGCCGGAGAGCGTGATAGCCAAGAACGGGAAGCGATGCCCATCGAACAGGCGGCCAAACAGCCAGCTTCCGAGCAGACCGGAGCAGCCAAACGCCGTCAGCGTCATGGTAATAGCGCTTGCGTCGACGTGCGCGACCTGCGCCAGGAACGGCTCGATATAGCTGTAACCCGCATAATAGCCGGTTGCCATGAACACCGTGACCGCATAAAGCGCGATGAGGAACGGATTCTTGAGCAGCTCGGGCAGCTGCTCAACGGTAAAGCGCTCGCCCACCGGCATGGCCGGGAACACCGCGGCCTGGTAGACGACCGCGACAGCTGAGAGGGCCCCGACCACGGCGAATGTCATGCGCCAGCCCACGGCCAGCCCGATGGCGCGGCCGATCGGCAGGCCAAAGATCTGCGCGATGGACGAGCCCGTGGCGATCATGCTAATGGCGAGCGCCCCGTGGCGACTGTCAACCAGGCGCGAGGCCATGATCGAGGCGACCGACCAGAACACGGCATGCGCGCAGGCGACCACCAGACGCGCGCAAACCAAAATAGGATAGGTAGGCGCCACAGCGGACAGGAACTGACCCAGAGAAAACACGGCGAGCACGCCGAGCAGCATACGCTTGAACTCAAAGCGCGAGGCAAACACCATGAGTGGCAGCGACAGCAGCATGACGCCCCAGGCGTAGACCGAGATCATGATGCCGGCCTGGGCCTCGGTGAGCGAGAACGACGCGGCGATATCGGTCAGCAGGCCGATGGGCATAAACTCCGACGTGTTGAACACGAACGCACAACAGGCGAGCCCGATAAGAGGGAGCCACTGCTTGAGTGAGATGCCATCTTGTCTTGCCTGACTCATATATAACGTCTCCAATCATTTTGAGCGGAGGCGATTATATAGCAACGGCCCCGCATCCGTCAGCAACAGATGCGGGGCCGCAATCAACTCAATACACAGGGGTTGCGCCGTCAATAAATAGCTAAGCCAACCCCAGCAATATGCCCGCCGAATGCACGACAAACGCCACGATCCAGGCGACCGTCACCTGAAACGCGAACACGGCAACGGCATAGCGCGCGCCCAGCTCGCTCTTGACGGCACCGATGGACGCCACGCAGGGCGGGTACAGCAGCGTAAAGACCAGGAACACGTAAGCGGTAAACGGCGAAAACATGGTTGACAGCACCGCGGGCGACGTTGCGCCCAAAAGCACCGTGAGGGTCGAAATGACGCTCTCCTTGGCGATAAGTCCGGTGACGAGCGCCGTCGAGGCGCGCCAGTCGCCGAAGCCGAGCGGGGCCAACACCGGCGCGATGATGCTACCCAGACCGGCAAGCAGACTCTGCGACTGATCGGCGACCACATTAAAGCGGATGTCGAACGTCTGCAGGAACCAGATGACCACCGTAGCGGCAAAGATAATGGTAAAGGCCTTGGTAATAAAGTCCTTGGCCTTATCCCATGCCAGCATCACCGTCGTCTTGACGCTTGGCAGGCGATAGTTGGGAAGCTCCATGATAAACGGCACCGGGTCGCCCTTAAATGCCGTGCGGTTGAGCACCAAAGCCGCGATACAGCCAACCGCAATGCCGATCAGATAGAGCGAGACCATGGCGGGAACTGTCGCCTGCGGGAAAAACGCCCCGCACAGCAGACCGTAGACCGGCAACTTGGCCGAACAGCTCATGAACGGCGTGAGCATGACCGTCATCTTGCGGTCGTGCTCGGATGGGAGCGTACGGGTTGACATGATTGCCGGCACGGTGCAGCCAAAACCGACGAGCATGGGCACAAAGCTGCGGCCCGACAGGCCAAAGCGACGCAGCACCTTATCCATGACAAAGGCCACGCGCGCCATGTATCCGGAGTCTTCCAGAATGGAGAGGAACAAGAAGAGCACGACGATAATCGGCAGGAAGGTCAGCACGCTGCCCACACCCGTAAGCACGCCGTCGACAGCCAGCGAGCGCACCACGTCGTTGGTGCCGAACGCCTTGAGGCCCGCATCGGCCGAGGCGATGATGACCGCGATGCCGTCCTCCATGAGTCCCTGCAACGCCGCGCCGATCACGCCAAACGTCAGCCAAAAGACGAGGCCCATGATCACCAGAAACGCCGGAATGGCTGTGTAGCGACCCGTCAGGATGCGGTCGATCTTGACGGAGCGCACGTGCTCGCGGCTCTCGTGCGGCTTGACGACGCAACGCCCGCACACGTCGCCGATAAAGCTAAAGCGCATATCGGCCAGCGCGGACAGGCGGTCGGTGCCGGCCTCGCCCTCCATCTGGGTAATGATGTGCTCGATAGCGTCGAGCTCGTTGCGATCCAGGTGAAGCGCCTCGGTCACCAGCTCGTCGCCCTCAACCAGCTTGGTCGCCGCAAAACGCACCGGAATGTGCGCCGTCACGGCATGGTCCTCGATAAGGTTGGCTATGCCGTGGATGCAGCGGTGTAGCGCGCCGCCGTCCGGGCCATCGGGCGCGCAAAAGTCCAGGCGGCCGGGACGCTCGCGGAACCGCGCCACGTGCAAGGCATGATCCACCAGCTCGCCGATGCCCTCGTTGCGGGCAGCGCTAATGGGGACAACAGGCACGCCCAACAGGCTCTCGAGCAGGTTGACGTCCACGGCGCCGCCGTTGGCCGTCACCTCGTCCATCATGTTGAGCGCGATGACCATGGGGCAGTCGAGCTCCATAAGCTGCAGCGTCAGGTACAGGTTGCGCTCGATATTGGTGGCGTCGATGATATCGATGATGGCATCGGGATGCTCGTCAAGGATAAACTGGCGGCTCACAATCTCCTCGCCCGTGTACGGCGACAGGGAGTAAATGCCGGGCAGGTCGGTAACGCTCGCCTCGGGGTGGTTACGGATAGTGCCGTCCTTGCGGTCGACCGTCACGCCGGGAAAGTTACCGACGTGCTGGTTGGAGCCCGTAAGCTGGTTGAACAGCGTGGTCTTGCCGCAGTTTTGGTTGCCGGCGAGGGCAAAGTGCAGCGGCGCGCCCTCGGGCACGGCCGTCTTGGCAGCACGAGGCGAATACGTCCCCTCGCCCAGGGCCGGGTGATCTGTCGTGCCGATTGCGGCGTTAACGCGCGGGCCGGTATCGGTGTCGTGCACATCCACGAGCTCAATGCGTGCGGCATCGTCCTTGCGCAGCGTCAACTCGTAGCCACGCAGGCGAATCTCGAGCGGGTCGCCCATGGGAGCGTACTTCATCATGGTGACTTCGGTGCCCGGCGTGAGTCCCATGTCCAAAATATGCTGTCGGAGTGCCTGATCGTCCGATGCCACCGATGCGACAACGGCGTCCTTTCCAATCTCGAGTGTATCGAGCTTCACGCGCTCATCCTTTCGTTAGACGCGGTTAACCGTTTACCGGGGCTAACCAACTCGTAACGACAAATGATAGCGCTCTGAACTATTTTATAAAGTCAAATACCGATGTTTACCTGCGCAAACTTTATGCGATGCGCCCCGAAAGCTCTTTGCGCATACCGCTCAGCGAGATCGAAACGGAACCCGACCGCGCGGTGGCAGTGAGTCGATCACCCTCGACTGACCCCGTGCATGTAAAGGGTGCCTTGCCCATCAAGACGTGGGAGATAGTACCCGAGAGTTCAAAGAAATCGCCCTCAGCGCGGGCACTCGAGAGAGCGATATTGAGACCCCTGACGTTTAGTACTGCCCTGAGCACGCCGTTCACCCCATGTGAAAACGTCACCTCGCCGCGTTTACTCCCCACCGGCGTCTGGGCCAAAACCACATACGTACCCTCAAGCATGGCTCCTCCTCTAAGCAGACTTTTTGAAACGGGCAAGTAGCCTACTTTTACATATGGCGCTCCAGGAAGCGGAAGGCTAGGCGGATCCAAGGACGGACTGCCACCTGCTTGTCCTCGTTGTCGACCGCAGTATTGGCGTTGCCGAGCGAAAGGCCGTGGCCACCCTGGTCAAAGACGTGCATCTCGCATGCAACACCCTCCTCGGCCATGCGCTGCGCAAACGGGTAGACCTGCGCGACCGGCGCCGTCTTGTCGTCCGAAACGCCCCACACAAAGGTCGGGGGCATTTGGCGCGAAACGTGCGTGGTAGGGCAAATGTCGGCCAGGTGCTCATCGGTCGCCTCGCCGCCCGTCACCATCGACAGATAGTCGTTGAGCAAATCGCGCCCCGTCTTGCCACCCGTCTTGGGCACGCGCAGGTCGATGCGCGGGTCGCGCGTCTGCATATCGCGCACATAGGCAAGGTCGAGCAACGGATAGCCCAGCACCACGGCGTCGGGACGAATATCCTCCGGACGAGCCCCGGCAAGGCCCGCGAAGGGTCCGGTCTTCCACTGCGTTGCCAACGAGGCGCAGATCATGCCGCCCGCCGAGAAACCCACGATGCACACGCGCTTGGGATCGACATGCCACTCGTCGGCGTTGGCGCGCACGGTAGCGACCATCTTGGCGAGGTCCGCCTGCGGGTGCGGAAAGCTCACGTCGCCCGTGGCGCTCGTCACATAGTTGAGCACAAAGGCCTGGTAGCCGCGGTCCAAAAACGCAAACGCCACCGGGTCCTGCTCGTGCGGAGCGATATGCGTAAACCCGCCTCCGCCGCAGATGATCACCGCGGGGCGGCGGCCATTGGGCTTGTCGGGCAGCGGCTCGGCACCCAGATACGTAAACGTCGCCGGATAATCCTCGGTCGGCTCCTCGCCCCACAGCGCATGGTTCTCAATAATCATAGGTGCTCCCTCCGCGCAGATTATGCACACTCATTTTTCGCATCTAAGCGTACCCCAGTTGTGCGCAGGACGCAGAAACACTCCAGCAATAAGTTTCCCTTCAACTGATATATCACATAATCCCAGTTCAGAGGTATCGTTGAGCAGCGTAAAATAGGGGCGTTGACCAAGCCGCGAAACACATATGAAACGTTTCCGGCAAACCAAGCGCGCGCTATGCGCCTATTTAAGTTGGAGGCAACTATGGGTCTGCTCGATTCGCTTAAGTCCACCTTCACCTCGACGGGCGAGGCATCCGTTCCGCCCGCGGCAAGCTTCGCCACCCGCGAAGGCGTCATCTACGCCCCCGTCAACGGCGTGCTCGTCAACCTGGATGAGGTTCCCGACGAGACCATCGCCTCGGGTATGCTCGGTCAGGGCTACGGCATCGAGCCCATTACCGACACCATCTATGCGCCCGCCAACGGCCGCATCGGCGCCACCACCGTCACCAACCACTCCATCGGCATGATCACCGAGGACGGCCTTCGCGTGTTCATCCATGTTGGCCTGGGCACCGTGGAAATGAACGGCAAGGGTTTTGCCCGCTTTGTCGAGATGGGCGATGAGGTCAAGGCGGGCCAGCCGCTCATCAGCTTCGACCGCGAGGCCATCAAGGCCGCCGGTCACGAGGACATCGTGACCGTCATCATCTCTGAGCTCGACCGCCTCAAGAGCATCGACCACGTCGGCGAGTCTGGCACGCTCATCGGCGGCAATCCGCTCGTCAAGCTTGGCGATCCGCTGCTGGTTGCCAAGACCAAGTAGCCAGGCCCCGCGCCACACAGCCAAAAGGCACCTCGTCAAGCGCCCGCGACCATTTGGCCGCGGGCGCTTTTCGTTTGAAAAACCATCCCGCCAATGCCTTATCTGTATAGCCCAAATGAGCCGAGCTGCTAGAATATCGAACTGTATGGATAACTATCATTCAACCGTTATGGGAGGATACGTGAACCGCACCAAAATCGCGCAGCTCTATGCCGATGCCGAGTCGCTCGGCGGCCAGACCGTCACCGTCGCCGGCTGGGTCAAGTCCGTCCGCGACATGAAGAACTTTGGCTTTGTCACGCTCAACGACGGCAGCTGCTTCCGCGACCTGCAAGTCGTCATGAACCGCGAGGCACTCGACAACTACGACGAGATCGCCCATCAAAACGTCTCGGCCGCACTCATTTGCACCGGCACCGTCAAGCTGACCCCCGATGCGCCCCAACCTTTCGAGCTTTCTGCCACCTCCATCGAGGTCGAGGGCGTCAGCGCCCCGGATTACCCGCTGCAGAAGAAGCGCGCAACCGTCGAGTTCCTGCGCACCCAGCAGCACCTGCGCCCGCGCACTAACCTGTTCCGCGCCGTGTTCCGCATCCGCTCTGTCGCGGCTGCCGCCATCCACCGCTTCTTCCAGGAGCAAGGCTTTGTCTACGTCAACACCCCCATCATCACCACGAGTGACTGCGAGGGTGCCGGCGAGATGTTCCGCGTGACCACGCTTGACCCCAAAAACCCGCCCCTCACCGAGTCCGGCGAGGTCGACTGGAGCCAGGACTTCTTTGGCAAGCACGCGAGCCTTACCGTGTCCGGCCAGCTCAATGCCGAGAACTTTGCCATGGCCTTTGGCGACGTGTACACCTTTGGCCCCACCTTCCGCGCCGAAAACTCCAACACCACGCGCCACGCCGCCGAGTTTTGGATGATCGAGCCCGAGATGGCCTTTGCCGACCTGAACGACTACATGGATAACGCCGAGGCCATGCTCAAGTACGTCCTTAAGGACGTTATGGCCACCTGCCCCGACGAGCTCAATATGCTCAACAAGTTTGTGGACAAGGGCCTGATCGAGCGCCTGGACCATGTGGCAAACTCCGACTTTGCCCGCGTTACCTACACCGAGGCTGTCGAAATCCTGGAGCAGGCAGTCGCTGCTGGCCACCAGTTTGATTACCCCGTCAGCTGGGGCATCGACCTGCAGACCGAGCACGAGCGCTTCCTGACCGAGGAGCACTTTAAGCGACCGACCTTCGTAACCGACTACCCGGCCGAGATCAAGGCGTTCTACATGCGCATGAACGAGGACGGCAAGACCGTCGCCGCCGCCGACTGCCTGGTTCCCGGTATCGGCGAGATTATCGGCGGCTCCCAGCGCGAGGAGCGCCTGGATCTGCTCGAGGCCCGCATCAAGGACCTGGGCATGAATCCCGAGCAGTACAAGTACTACCTTGACCTGCGCCGCTACGGTTCCTGCAAGCACGCCGGCTACGGCTTGGGCTTCGAGCGCTTGGTCATGTATCTGACCGGCGTGGGCAACATCCGCGACGTCCTGCCGCACCCGCGCACCGTGGGCAACGCCGACTTCTAATCGCCACAGCGCCACCAAACGCGTTCCAGCGCATCACGCCAGCGCCTCTCGGCAAGCCGAGGGGCGCTTTTTTCAACAGTATCCGTCAAGCTTTTGGCAAGATTTTGGTCAGTTGAGCAGGGCTGTTGAAAACTCGACCCGCCGCTTGCCGACGACTACCGACCGCCCGGAGCGTCCTGCACCCCTGGGAAAGCCCCGCGCCCTAGGCTCCATACCGTCGCCACCCAAAACGGAAAGGACGTGGACGCCATGACCGAAACCGCTGTTGAAACTTACGAGACCACGACGAGGGGCGCCGCCTCGATGGCAGCCTATCGCGCCGTTCGCATCCTGCAACTATTAAGCGAAAACACCGGCGAGGACAAGGCCATGCTTTCCGATGAGTTGATCCGGCGTCTCGCCCATCCCGACGACCCCGCCCGCATGCCCATCTCGGCGGCGCGGCGCAGCATCTACACCGCCATCTCCGCACTTCGCCATGCCGGATACGAAATTGAATACAAGCGCGGCGTGGGGTATCGGCTCTTGACCCGTCCGCTCACCGACGAAGAGATCATCCGGCTCCACGGCATGGTCATGCGCAACCGCTCCACGCCCATCGCCATTCGAAAGAGCATGGCGCAGCACCTGGTCGCCATGGCGAGTGCCGACGTTCGCGGCTACCTCGATGCACCCGAGCCTGCTCCAAGCGCAGGCGACAAATCCACCAAGGCCACACGCACGCCCGTCAAGCGCATAGATGCCTGCGAGCTCATCGAGCAGGCCATCGACCACGGAACCACGGTGAGTTTTGATATTTCGAGTGTCACGGCACGCGGAGAGGTCGAAGTGGCACGGATGACACTCCGGCCCTTTGCCATCAAGCAACGAGACGGCATCTCGTATTTGCTGGGAACGGTCTATGACGCGCGAGGCGCCGATGACACGTTGCGTACCGTAGAGATCGGCCGAATGAGAAACGTCACCACACGTCTCCTCGACGGCAAGAAGCTCTTCGCCGCCCTGGACGAGGACGATGCCTCCTCCGCCGCATAAGACCCTCCGCCGCCCATTCGACTACCCGTACCGCCCATCCGATTCTGTATTAAAAAACCCGCCAGGCTGTTGTAAAAATGGACATCAGCGCTACTATAGTTCCACTTGCACTTTGTCCCAGTGCAGTGTTTCCAGCCATTTTTATACTGGGGGTAATGATATGAAGGACATCACCATCAGCCGCAGGAGCCTTCTGGTCTCCGCCGGTCTGCTCGCGCTCGCCCCGCTCGCCGGATGCGGCGGCAACTCTGGTTCCGGCTCTGCTGCCGCCGGTTCCGACTACACCATCGGCGTTCTGCAACTCACCGAGCACTCCGCACTCGATGCCGCCAACGACGGCTTTGTCAAGGCCATCAAGGAGAGCGGCCTTAAGGTCAAGATCGACCAGAAGAACGCCCAGAACGACCAGTCCACGTGTAAGTCCATCGCCGACAAGTTCGTGGGCGATGGCGTCGACCTGATCTATGCCATCGCTACGCCCGCCGCGCAGGCTGCCGCCGGCGCCACCGCTGATATCCCCATCGTTGGCTGCGCCATCACTGACTACGCCGCTTCCGGCCTGGTCCAGGACAACGACAAGCCCGGCACCAACGTCACGGGCGCTTCCGACCTCACCCCGGTCGCCGAGCAGCTCGAGATGATGCAGAAGGTCCTGCCCGACGTTAAGAAGGTCGGCCTGCTCTACTGCACCGCCGAGTCCAACTCCGACGTCCAGATCAAGGCCGCCAAGAAGGAGCTCGACAAGCTGGGCCTGGAGTACACCGACTTCACCGTCTCGAGCTCCAACGAGATTCAGTCCGTCGTCGAGTCTGCCGTGGGCAAGGTCGACGCGCTGTACTCCCCCACCGACAACACCATCGCCGCGGGCGCTTCGCAGGTCGGCCAGATCTGCAAGGAGAACAAGCTCCCCTTCGTGACTGGCGAGGAGGGCATGTGCAAGGCCGGCGGTCTGTTCACCCTCTCCATCAACTATGAGGACCTGGGCTACGCTGCAGGCGAGATGGCCGTCAAGATCTTGAAGGGCGAGGCCAAGCCCGAGGATATGCCGATCAAGCACCTCTCGAGCAAGGACCTGGTCGTCGTCAAAAACGACGAGATGGCCGAGGCTCTGGGTATCGACCTTTCCGCTCTGGACGAATAGCACCATGCGCGGTGACGCGTCTAGGGCCCGCACGCGCGCCACAGCTGCGTTATTCAATATCTGAGTCATTGGGGCGAACGCTAAAGACCGGCGTTCGCCCTGCTTGTTTCAGGTAAAACAAAACATCTGTCCACCGCTCTTTTATGCATTGGTACCGCTATTATGGAAAATCACGTGTCCACCCTATCCTAGGAGGTATGAAGCATGCTCATTGCATTGCAGGGCGCCGTTTCGCAGGGTGTCCTCTGGGGCATTATGGTGCTTGGCGTGTTTATCACGTTCCGCCTGCTCGACATCCCCGATATGACCTGCGACGGCAGCTTTGCCCTCGGCGGCTGTGTCTGCGCCGTGCTTATCGTCAACAATAACGTCGACCCGCTGCTCGCCATGCTGGCCGGCATGTGCGCCGGTGCCATCGCGGGCGCCGTCACGGGCATCTTGACCACCGTCTTTGAGATTCCCGCGATCCTCGCCGGAATCCTTACGCAGATCAGTCTGTGGTCCATCAACCTGCGCATCATGGGCAAATCCAACACGCCCATCCTTGCCAAGGGCACCATCTTCTCATCCGTCAGCCACATGACGGGCCTGCCGCAGTCCACTGTTGCCATTATCCTGGGCATTGTGCTGGCCGTGGCCATCGTCGCCATCCTGTACTGGTTCTTTGGCACCGAGATCGGCTCGGCGCTGCGTGCCACCGGCAACAACGAGTACATGATCCGTGCCCTGGGCGTTAACACCAACACCACCAAGATGATTGCCCTCGTGCTCTCCAACGCCCTTATCGGCCTTTCGGGCGCGCTCATCTGCCAGGGCCAGAAGTATGCCGATATCGGCATGGGCACCGGCGCCATCGTTATCGGTCTTGCCGCCATTGTTATCGGCGAGGTGCTCGGCCGCCTGCTGCCCGGCGGTCTGACGCAGTTTAGCGTCCGTCTTGCCTCCGCCGTCTTTGGCTCCGTGGTCTACTTCCTCATTCGCGCCATCGTGCTGCAGCTGGGCATGGACGCCAACGACATGAAGCTGCTCTCCGCCGTAATCGTTGCCGTGGCCCTGTGCGTGCCCGTGGTTTGGGAGCGCTATAAGCTCCGCAGCTCCTACACGAGGGGAGATGAGGCAGATGCTTAAGCTCTCGCACGTCAAGAAGACCTTTAACAAGGGCACCGTCACCGAGAAGCGCGCTCTTACCGGCGTCGACCTCACTCTGAATGATGGCGACTTTGTAACCGTGATTGGTGGCAACGGCGCCGGCAAGTCCACGTTGCTCAACATGATCGCCGGCGTATATCCGCTCGATTCGGGCGTTATCGAGCTCGACGGCACCGACATCTCGCGTCTGAGCGAGTCGCAGCGCGCCAAGTACCTGGGCCGTGTGTTCCAGGACCCCATGCGCGGCACCGCAGCCGACATGCAAATTGCCGAGAACTTGGCCTTAGCCAAGCGCCGCGGCCAGCGTCGCGGTCTTTCGTGGGGCGTCACCAAGGCCGAGAAGGACGAGTACGTTGAGCTGCTCAAGCGCTTGGACCTCGGCCTGGACACGCGCCTCAACGCCAAGGTCGGCCTGCTATCGGGCGGTCAGCGCCAAGCACTCACCCTGCTGATGGCCACGCTCACCAAGCCGCGCCTGCTGCTGCTCGACGAGCACACGGCGGCTCTCGACCCCAAGACGGCATCGAAGGTGCTCAACCTGACCGAGGAGATCGTCGACGAGAACCACCTGACCACGCTCATGGTCACGCATAACATGAACGACGCCATCCGTCTGGGTAACCGTCTGATCATGATGCACGAGGGCCATGTGATTTACGATGTGGCCGGCGGCGAGAAAAAGTCGCTCACCGTCGCCGACCTGCTGCAGAAGTTCGAGGAGGTCTCGGGCGGCGAGCTCGCCAACGACCGCATGCTGCTGAGCTAAAACCTGCCAAAAAGAGACAGATTTATTTTGGTAGGTTTTACCTGCGCAAACGTTAAAACCGCCGCAAAGGGACAGACACCTTTGCGGCGGTTTTCGCATATTATGTCGATAATCCAGCATCAGCAGGGACCACTGGTTAAGAACTAAGGAAACTGCCATGAGAAGACCTCTTCCCCGTCTTGCCTGACCGCCGCACTCCTTGCCGGCGTGCTCGCCGGTGCCCCAGCTTACGTCACCGCGGCCACCCTATCTCAAGTTATCGGCGTGCCCGATGTGATCGGACGGGCTTTTTGGTGGGTATCATGGTTGAACGATCATTAGGAGGTTTTCCCTACATGGAATTGTTTGAGCCGATTCTTCATTTCTTTGAGCAGCGATGGGTCCACAACATCATCTGGGCCGGCATCTTGGCGATAGGCACCGCCATCGCCGTCAAGGTCGTATCCAAGACCCTGCGTCACCTGCTCAATCGCGACGACAACCCGCTTCCGGCATCAAGTATCTTCATCAACATCGCGCGCGCCGTCATCTGGATGATCGGCGGCAGCTTTATCCTCGACAACTGCTTTGGCATTAACGCAAACGCGCTCGTCGCCGCTCTTGGCGTCGGCGGCATCGCCATCTCGCTCGGCTTTCAGGACACGCTGTCAAACCTTATCGGCGGCATGCAGGTGACCTTTATGGGCATCATCAAGCCCGGCGACAACATCGAGGTCGGTGGCGTATCGGGCGTGGTCCAGGACATCACCTGGCGCCACACGACCATCGAAGATGCCTGCGGGCAAACCATCATCGTCCCCAACTCCAGCATCTCCAAGAACACACTAGTGCATTTGATGCCCTTTGGGCGCGTGGCCGTCCCCGTCGCGGTCAAAGACCCCTCCAAATGGGCATCGCTCGATGCGCTAGCAGGCGAGCTCGCCAGCGCCACCAAAACGGCCGTCTCGCCCATCTCGGGCTTTGACAAGGAGCCCTACGTGCTCTTTAGCGAGATCGGCGACTTTGGCATCAAGGGCAAGATCATCTTTATCGTCAGCGACGACAGCACCACTTTCACCGCTGCCGACGCCTGCATCCGCGCCATCGCCCCCATCATCGCCTAAAACCACCGCAAAGGGGACAGGCACCTTTGTGGTGGTTTCGCATCGTGGTACCATGGTTCATATCGTTGTTTAAACGACTAAGGGAGTAGACACCATGGAAGAGGCCTATCGTCAAGCGCGCAAGCGCGGCGAACAGGGACGCCGTCGCGCCATCAGCCAAAGCGAGCATCCATATCTTACGGACCTCGACAGCTTGGTCGCCCAGCTTCCCTGCGGGCAGCGCGAGAACATCGGCCTGCGGGACATTCCGCTCGAAATGGTCGTCGGCACGGTTACCAAAGGTCGCCAGTCCGCCTTTTCGTGTAACTTTATGCCGCTGCTCCCCTGGAATACCGAATTCGCCCGCAAATGGTCCAACCTCTACGATATCCAAATCTCCGAGGGCTACCGCGACCCCATCATCGTCACCGAGTTCATGCACCGCTTTTACGTCCAAGAGGGCAACAAGCGTGTCAGCGTCCTCAAATTCCTTGACGCTCCGACGGTTTCGGCCAAGGTGACGCGTCTGTACCCCGGTAAGTGGGATTCCGTCGAGAGCCGCCTGTACGGTGAGTTTTGCGCCTTTTGGTACGTATGCCCCCTGTACGAGATTGAGTTTTCGCGCGAGGGCAGCTACGAGATGCTTGCCAAAATGCTCGGCCAAGATCTTGTCGAAAAATGGCCTCAAAAGAAGGTCGACTACCTACGTCACACCTTCCTGCTCTTTAAGCGCGCCTATCTTCGCGCGGGCGGCGACCACTTGGACATTACGCCTGCCGATGCCATGCTCGTCTACCTCAACGTCTACAACCAGGACCGTCTGCTGGATACGCCGACGGATATCGTCGTCAACCGTCTGTGCAAGATTTGGCGCGAGCTTGTCATTGCCGGCAAAAGCGACGAGGACAAAGTCGATCTTGTCGAAGCGCCGCAGCCCAACGAGAAAGAGGGCGCACCGACAAAAGCTACCTCGGGCGTGCTCAACTTCTTTATGAGCAAGACCGTCTACTCCACTGCCAATCCCATGCGAATCGCCTTTATCCACGAGTTTCCCTGTGCCACGTCGAGCTGGGACAGCCTACACGACCAGGGCCGCCGGTATCTTGATGAGCACTTTGGCGGCATCGTGCGCACCGAGGCGTTCGAGGACTGCCACGATTCGGACGTGTTCTACGCCGCCGTCGAGACAGCCGTAAAGCACGGGGCGAACGTCATCTTCTCGACCTCACACCGGCTCATGGAATACACGCTCAGGGCGTCAGTCGAGTATCCCCAGGTGCGGTTCCTTAACTGCTCAATCGGCCTTCCCCACCAAAGCGTCCGCTCGTACTTTGGAAAGATGTACGAGGCCAAGTTCCTACTGGGCGCCCTTGCCGCCAGCATGGCCGACAACCACCGTATTGGCTACCATGCGTCGGTCTTCGCCTCGGGCGCGCTGAGCGAAATCAACGCCTTCGCTATCGGTGCCTCGCTGCTCGACCCTCGTGCGCAGATTGTCCTCACTTGGGGAGATGTTCCCGCCGGCGGTCTTGCCGAAGCCATGTGTCGCGAGGGCGTGAGCGTCATGACCGGCGCCGATATGTCCAAGTCTCTCGAGGACCCCACCGCCTACGGGCTTCACCGTCTGGTAAACGGCAAGGAAGTTACCGGTATTGCTATGCCGGTATGGAACTGGGGCCGTTACTACGAACTCATCGTACGCAGCCTACTGCACGGCACATGGGACGAGACCGCCGATGACCAGCAGGTGCGCGCCGTCAACTACTGGTACGGTATGAGCTCCGGCGTCATCGATATTCGCTACGCTCCGGGCCTACCCTATCAGACGCGTAAACTTGTGCAGCTGCTTCGCAACGGCATTGTCGAGGGCTCCATCAACCCATTTGGCGGCGAGCTCCACAGCCAGGACGGCGTGGTTCAGATTGAGGGCTTCCCTCCCCTGCCGAGTACGCAGATTGTCGAGATGAACTGGCTGGCTGACAACGTTATAGGCTCGATTCCGCAGCTCGATAACGAGCCGGAGGTCCGTGCCCTATGAATATCCTAGCCATTGCCGATGTAGAGGAGCGCTGCCTGTGGGAATGTTTTCGCAAGGAGCGCTTTGAGGACGTTGACCTGATTCTATCCGCAGGCGACCTGGATCCGGACTATCTTGAGTTTTTGGTCACTGTCATCAACAAACCGCTTGTGTACGTTCGTGGCAACCACGACGACCGCTACGCGCGCCATGCACCGGGCGGGTGCATTTGTGTTGAGGACAGCGTATATGTGTACCGAGGTATTCGCATTGCGGGTCTGGGCGGTTCCATGCGCTACCGCGACGGCGCGAACATGTATACCGAGCGCGAGATGGCAAAACGCATGCGCAAGCTATCGCGAAAAATCGCACTGGTAGACGGATGCGATATTCTACTTACCCATGCACCCGTCGCAGGCATGGGCGACCTGGACGACCTGCCGCATCGAGGATTCGAGTGCTTTAATGCGGCTCTTGAGTCTTGGGGTCCCGACTATATGATTCACGGGCATGTGCACCAAAGCTACGGCCCCAACTTTCAACGCGAGCGCCAACACCCATGCGGAACGAAGATTGTCAACGCCTGCGGCTATACCAAGATCGAAATTGACGAGGCGCGCTACCCCACGCGCGGTTGGAAGGCCGCTTGGCTCAACTCGCAAACCATGCGCCGCGAGCTCAAACGCCACGAAGCAATCGAGTCTTCAACCGCCAGAACCCCCTGGTAACTGCCAACAACCACCACGAAGGGGATAGGCACCTTTATGGTGGTTTTGCTGACTCGTCCGACCTGTCCATCACGGTGCTTGTGTAATTAACGAGAACACTCATTGTTTTGTAAGGACGGCGCTCACGTGCCGTCTTTTTTTGTCAACTTATGCAGTCTCGACCGTGTTGTATGTAGAGGGACCTCGCGAGACGCCTTCCCTATATCCACCACGACCAATTGGAGGTGACACTATGCCTGCACGCCGTAACCGCAATAGCACGCTCCGATGCGATGCCGATCAGATCGAGCGGGAAGCAAAGCGCTTGGTCGACACGTATTCCGACCTCATCCTTCGATTGTGCTATTCGGCCCTTGGATCCGCTGACGACGCTCAAGACATCTGCCAGGACACGCTGATCAAGATTCTCCAACGCACTCAACCGTTCGACTCGCTCGAACACGAACGTGCTTGGGTGATCCGAGTCGCACTGAACGCATGTCGCGATATCGGCCGTACGCACGCGAATCACCCGGTTGTCGACCTCGATTCGCTCCCCGATTTCTGCGCACCCGTAACACATACCGAGCAAGAATTCGCGCAACGCGACTGCGCCATTCTTTCCGCTGTCACGGCCCTGCCTCAAGCACAGCGCATCGCCATCTTTTTGCACTACTACGCAGGCATGAGCATCAGGGAAATCGCAGACGCCGTTCACGCGACGCCAGCTGCAACCGCCCAGCACCTTAGCCGCGGACGTGCGTCACTTCGGCTTTCCTTGAAAGGAGACCACAATGACTACGAATTCGAATGACTATCGCCACGCCCTGGAGCACATTTCGTTTACCGATAATGCGAAGCAGCACATGGCAAACTCGATTGCTCAGTCCGTCGCCTCAAGCGATGCGGCGACCGCTCAAAGCAACTTTAATGGCACGCGACGCAAGCCGCGCATCGCCCGCCATCCCGTAAGAACAGTCGCTCGCATTGCCGCTGTAACGGCAGTCCTCGCTATCGTCATTGGAGGCGCTGGCACGGCTATGGCAACAGGCGTCCTGCCGCTTCCTTCTGACATGCTTTCCGACATCTTTGACGGACCTGCTTCTCAAACCGAGATCATCGACCGTATTGGCCGGCCCGTCGGTGCTAGCTGCTCCAACAACGGAGTCACCGTGACCGCCGACGCCATCATGGGCGACAAGGATATGGTTACCATCGCCTATACGCTTACGTTCGACGATCCCGCTGCCCTGAAAAAGCTTTCCGAGCCGGGCGAGAACGGAACTATCGCCGGAAGTGTCGATGGAAACGTATACGTTGATGGCGAGCATGGCGGCCAAGGCCAATCATGGCTCATTGACAAGAACCCCAATGACTCCAGCATTCAATACTTTGCACAGTTCAGCGTTGAATCACCCGGCCTTATGGGCAGGACCGTCCGCACGCATATCAACTCTCTCGTTGTGCCACGTGCTGGCAAAGAGCTTCCCGAGTATAAGAAAATACTTACGGGCCCATGGGATCTTAAGTTCCAGCTGAATTACGAAGATACATCCGTTACGATTCCCGCGCCCAAATCGGTCAACTTTAACGGCACCAAGGCGACGATTCAAGAGGCCACCGTATCCTGCGTTGGCGTTTCAGTCCGCTACAACATAGATCGTTCCATCGAACACGACAACAACAGCGGCAAGATGTCTCAAAACATGGAGGAGTCTATGGATGCCGTTGGCAACATACCCCTCATCGTGACGTTCAAAGACGGTCATGTTGAGGACGCAACCAGCCACAGCGGCTATTTCGCAAATAAACTGGATAACGGCACCACTGATGTCCACAAGACCTGGCCGTTCTCGCAAGTTTGTGACACAGACAAGATTGCAAGCGTACAAATTGGCGATACGGTCATTCCCATGAATTCGTAACGCTACGCGGCTCGTATATGCACCCGGTTCCGCACTTCGCGTCTAAAGATGCGCTGTCATCGAGCAGCGTGAGCGCAAGGCCGCCCGTATGGTCGGCTGGGAACACCTCGTTGCGCTAAAAACCACCACGAAGGGGACCGGCACCTTTGTGGTGGTTTTGCTGACTCGTCCGACCTGTCCCAACGGTTTGTCTCAATCTGTAACAGGTAGGGCCCAAATAATCGGTTAGCTGTTACAGATCGAGACAGACCACGGATGCTCAGCCGAAAATCTCAATCTGTAACAGGTAGGAACGATTTTGCCCCTTAGATGTTACAGATTGAGATATTTGACAGCTTGAATCGGCATCGCCTACAGCGCGGCGACGACCTTGTCGCCCATCGTCGTGGTGCCGAGGATCTTATCTGCCGGGGTGTTGACATCGGCGATGTCACGGGTGCGCCAGCCCTCGTCGAGCACGCGCGCCACGGCGCTCTCGATCCACGCGGCTTGCTCGCCCATGTCGAGCGCGTAGGTCAGCAGCATCGCCACCGACAAGATTTGAGCCAGCGGATTGGCCACGCCGAGCCCCGCGATGTCAGGAGCGCTGCCAGCGCTCAGCCCAAACAGCGATACGCCATCATCCAGCGAGGCAGAGGCAAGCATACCGAGCGATCCGGTAATCTGAGCCGCCTCATCGGACAGGATGTCGCCGAACATGTTCTCCGTCACCACGACGTCAAAGTCTGCCGGTCGACTGATGAGCTGCATGGCGGCGTTGTCGACGAGCAGGTCCTCAAGCTCCACGTCGGAGTACTCCTCGTCTTGCACGCGATGCACGATCTCGCGCCACATGCGGCTCGTCTCCAGCACGTTGCGCTTATCAACGCTCGTCACCTTGCCGCGACGTTTGCGCGCCGCCTCAAATGCCTGGCGCGCAATGCGCTCAATCTCGTACTCGCGATACTCCATCACGTCGACCGCACGCTGACCGGCCGCACCCGCAGCGCCCGCGCAGGTCACGGATGCGGGCGCCAAAGTCCCACGGCATGTTGTAGCCCATCGTATCGGGGATGTTCACGACCGTGGCACCGGCCTTTACGGCCGCCTCGATAATGCGCACCAGAAACTCCTGATCGGAGCGGCCGGCATCCTCGGCATAAAACTCAACATCGTCAACGAACTTGCGAGCATGTTTGACGGCATGGATCGCTCACTCAATTGCCCTTTCCTCAGTCATATGGAGCTTGTCGCGCAGGTGACTGGTGCTCACACCCAGCCCTGTATGGATACGGGGCCTCTGGGCCGTTTTGAGCGCCTCTGCAGCCACTTCGATATCCCTGTCGACAGCGCGCGTCAGGCCGCATACCGTGCATCGGTCGCCCGCAATCTTGCCAATCTCCTATACGGAGCGAAAGTCACCAGGACTCGAGATGGGAAAGCCCGCCTCGATAACGTCCACGTTCATGCGCACCAGCTGGCGGGCGATGAAGAGCTTTTCCTCGGTATTCATGCTGGCGCCCGGCGACTGCTCACCGTCGCACAGGGTGGCGTCAAAGATTGTGATTTTGCGGCTTATATGTTCCTCCTGATTGACCGTTTTATGACAGATGGCTTTCAGGAGAGAGAGAAGGCCTAGAGATAGAAAAATACCCGTGTCGCTCATCACGCCTGAAAGCGGCAGACGATAGCGCACCCGGGTACAACAAATCGTTATAGCGAGATTACAACCCTAGCGCGCTATCCAATCTAGTAGCGCTAGGCCTAGGAGCTGTTGCGTGTTCTTAAACATGTTGGGCTCCCTTCGGCCTCGGGTAGTACTACATCGCGCTAAAGTACAACACAAGTAAAACCACCACAAGGGTGCCTGTCCCCTTCGTGGTGGTTTCGTTGACTCAAAAGCAAGAGACCCGGTCCTGCACGAGGCAGAACCGGGTCTCTTTAGCAATGCTTGCTTTGCTCAGGCAGTAACTGTTAGTTACTCAGCCAGGAAGTCGCGCTGGATAGCGGGATCGACCTTGACGCCAGGGCCCATGGTGGAAGACACGGAGATGGACTTGACGTACTTGCCCTTAGCAGAAGAGGGCTTGACGCGCAGGATCTCGGTGTACAGGGCAGCGTAGTTCTCGACGAGCTGCTGCTCAGAGAAGGACTTCTTGCCCAGGGGCACGTGGCAGATGCCGTAGCGGTCGGCGCGGTACTCAACGCGGCCAGCCTTGAGCTCGGAGACCATCTTGGCGACGTCCATGGTCACGGTGCCGAGCTTGGGGTTCGGCATGAGGCCACGGGGACCAAGGATCTTACCGATGCGGCCAACCTTGGCCATCATGTTCGGCGTAGCGATAGCGGCGTCGAAGTTGATCTCGCCCTTCTGAATCTGGGCGACAAGCTCGTCGGAACCGATGATGTCGGCGCCGGCAGCCTCAGCCTCGCGGGCCTTCTCGCCCTCGGCGAAGACGGCAACACGAACGGTCTTGCCGGTGCCGTGGGGCAGGGAGATGGAACCACGGATGTTCTGGTCAGCCTTACGAGTATCGATGCCCAGACGGAAGTGGGCCTCGACGGTCTCGTCGAACTTGGCGGTGTCGAGCTCCTTGATGAGCTTGGCAGCCTGAAGGGGGGTGTAGAGCGTGGCGCGGTCGATCTTCTCGGCAGCGGCGTTATAGCTCTTACCATGCTTAGCCATGTGCATTACCTCCTGTGGTTAAACGGGCGTGAGCCCTCCCACATCGCATCGTGTGCCCTATTGCACACATATAACGGGCGCCCCGGTCGGAGCACCCGTCATTACCTAAAGAAATCGCTACTCAGCGATGGTGACGCCCATGGAGCGGGCGGTACCGGCGATGATCTTCTTGGCGGCGTCAATGTCGTTGGCATTGAGGTCCGGCATCTTGATCTCGGCGATCTTGGTGAGCTGCTCCTGGGAGAGCTGACCAACCTTGTCGGCCTGGGGCTTAGCGGAACCAGACTTGAGGTTCAGCTCCTTCTTGATGAGGTGAGCCGCCGGCGGGGTCTTGGTGATGAAGGAGAAGGACTTGTCCTCGTAGACAGAGATCTCAACGGGGATGATGTCACCCTTCTTGTCCTGCGTCTCGGCGTTAAAGGCCTGGCAGAACTGCATGATGTTCACGCCAGCGGCGCCCAGGGCGGGGCCGACGGGAGGAGCGGGGTTAGCTGCACCAGCAGGAATCTGGAGCTTAATGACGTTGGCAACCTTCTTCTCAGCCATGGTCATTCCTTTCGAATCACGAGTGTGAAGTACTTGCTATATCGTAAGCACGCACGTGTTAGAAGCACTCCTGAGATGAGCAGTCACAGAAGAAGCACGCTCGCGCGAACGGACAAAAACTTAAGCGATGACAGCGACCTGGTTAAAGTCGAGCTCGACCGGCGTCTCGCGGCCAAAGATCATCAGCGTGACCTTGAGCTTGCCAGCCTCGGTGTTAACCTCGGAGACCTTGCCATCAAAGTCAGTAAGCGGGCCATCGGTGACGCGGACGGACGTGCCGACCTGAATATCAACCGAGGTGCGCTTGGGCGAATCGCCCTTACCGGGACGACGAGTCATCTTATTGTACTCATCACGGGAAAGCGGAGCGGGCTTGCCGTTGCCGCCCAGGAAACCGGTGACGCCAGGCGTGTTACGAACGCACGTCCAAGCGTCGTCATCCATTTCCATGCGAACCAGGACATAACCCGGGAAGATCTTAGAATCCTTGGTCTCACGCTTGCCACCCTCTTTAATCTCGGTGACGCGCTCCATAGGAATCTCGATATCAAAGATACGGTCCTGCATGCCCATAGTCTCGATGCGATGCTCGAGATCGGACTTAACGCGGTTCTCGTATCCAGAGTAAGTGTGAACGACGTACCAACGCTTAGACATGGTTTAGCCCCTCAATCCAGAGAACAGAGCAAGAGCCTCGCCAAAGCCAGCATCGAGCAGAGCGATGACGACGCCGACGACGATCAGAGAAGCGCAAACGACGACCGAGTAGTTCACGAGCTCCTTCTTATCGGGCCACGTGACACGCTTCATCTCGGACTTCACCGAAGCGAAATACTTCTTGGTGCGGGCGAAGAAACCAGGCTTCTCGTTCTTCTTAGACTTCGCAGCCTTCTCGCTCTTCTTGGCAACGGCCTTCTTGGCCTCAACCTTGGAGTTGGCGGCAGCGTTGTTGGCAGGTGCCGGCTGCTGTGCCTTCTTCTTGTTCTTCTTGTTGGCCATTTGGGTTACCTCCGCGCAATGCGCTTATACATGAGTAAACCGTAAGCCCCCAAGTGGGAGCTTACGGAATAATGACTGGCACGCCAGGAAGGACTCGAACCCTCAACACTCGGTTTTGGAGACCGATGCTCTACCAATTGAACTACTGGCGTATATGACTAGAGACTAGCGAGTCTCTTTGTGCAGCGTGTGGTGACGGCACCAGGGGCAATACTTCTTGATCTCCATACGATCAGGCATGGTCGACTTGTTCTTGGTGGTCGTATAGTTGCGGCGCTTGCACTCAGTGCACGCAAGAGTAACTAGAGTACGCATGTATCCTGAACCTTTCATTTCCGCCCCGTACGGGCACGAGTTGTTACTTTATCAGCTCCACGTAAGTGCTGTCAATGAAAACCTCGAGTCAATTGGTTCTCGGTGGATCCATTCATATTTGGAACACATCAATGAAGCCATCGAGATCTAATCGACGGTGCATCCAGGACCATTATCGATCCTCTCGACACCAGCAACGGCTCAACATCCATTGCAGAAAAGAACCCGGCACCCATATAAGTGCCGGGTTCTCTAAGTCAGCTATATCAAAGAGCTAATTTACTCAATGATCGTGGAGACGATGCCCGAACCGACGGTGTGGCCACCCTCGCGGATAGCGAAGCGCAGGCCCTCCTCCATGGCGATCGGGTGGATGAGATCGCCCTCGATGGTGATGTGGTCACCAGGCATAGCCATCTCGGTGCCCTCGGGGAGCTTGACCGTACCGGTAACGTCGGTGGTACGGAAGTAGAACTGAGGACGATAACCATCGAAGAACGGGGTGTGACGGCCGCCCTCCTCCTTGGTCAGAACGTAGATCTCACCGGTGAACTTGGTGTGCGGGGTAACCGAACCGGGCTTGCAGAGAACCTGGCCGCGCTCGATGTCCTCGCGCTTGATGCCGCGGAGCAGCAGACCGACGTTGTCGCCAGCCTCGCAGAAGTCCATGGACTTACGGAACATCTCGATACCGGTAACGACGGTGTTCTGGGTATCCTTGATGCCGACGATCTCGACGGGCTCGTTGAGCTTGAGCTCACCGCGCTCGACACGACCGGTAGCAACGGTACCACGGCCGGAGATGGTCATAACGTCCTCAACGGCCATCAGGAACGGGAGGTCGTTGTTACGAGCAGGCGTCGGGATGTACTCGTCGACGGCGTTCATGAGCTCGCGGATAGCGTCCATCCACTTGGCGTCGCCCTCGAGAGCGCCCAGAGCGGAACCACGGATGACGGGGATGTCGTCGCCGGGGAAATCGTACTCGGAGAGGAGCTCACGGGTCTCCATCTCGACGAGGTCGATGAGCTCGTCATCGTCAACCATGTCGCACTTGTTCAGGAAGACGACGATGTAGGGAACGCCAACCTGACGGGCGAGCAGGATGTGCTCGCGGGTCTGAGCCATGGGGCCGTCGGTAGCGGCGATGACCAGGATAGCGCCGTCCATCTGAGCAGCGCCGGAGATCATGTTCTTGACGTAGTCAGCGTGGCCCGGGCAGTCAACGTGAGCGTAGTGACGGGCAGCAGTCTCGTACTCGACGTGGGAGACGGAGATCGTAATGCCGCGCTCGCGCTCCTCGGGAGCCTTGTCGATGTTCTCGAACGCAGTGAAGTCAGCCTTGCAGCCCTCGGTCTCGGAGAGAACCTTGGTGATGGCAGCGGTCAGCGTGGTCTTGCCGTGGTCGACGTGACCAATGGTGCCGATGTTAACATGCGGCTTAGTGCGCTCAAACTTCTCTTTGGCCATAAAGCCCTCCTCTAAACAGGTCGTCCCCGGACGGGACTTTGCCTTTATACCATAGTGGCCTCTCAACATACTATTGAGAAGCCACCGTGTTACCTATGGTAGCGGTGACTGGATTCGAACCAGTGACGCCACGGGTATGAACCGTGTGCTCTAACCAACTGAGCTACACCGCCGGATGGAGCCTGCAACCAGACTTGAACTGGTGACCTCTTCGTTACCAACGAAGTGCTCTACCGACTGAGCTATACAGGCACTTGACGGGTGGGAGCTATAGGATTCGAACCTATGTAGGCAGAGCCAACGGGTTTACAGCCCGTCCCCATTAACCACTCGGGCAAACTCCCAATCGTTCAAGTATCCGCAGGTTCTTTGGTCTTTTGGACCGTCGCCCCCGCGAACGAAAAAGATAATACGATGCAACCTTGGGGGCTGTCAACGAAAACCTCTAGATACACGGTTCCGGGCGTATCTATATAGCCGTGACCTGCGGTTTTGTTGAGTTTGGATGTGAAGGACGGTGGTTTTGGATACAGCGGTGACGTTTCCCAAGGTAACACTTTGGTGTAGTGGAGTACACCTTCAGGATCGAACTTCGATAACAGCCTATTTGCACCTATATATAGGTCGAGATCGGGCTTCCGCGGCAGATTCGAGCGTGGATTTTCTTCCGTTTGAAATCGAGCGTGGACAATCTCCCACTATTGGCGTGCCCCCAAGGCCAAAGTGGCAGATTATCCACGATCATTCACTAAGCGGGAGATTTTCCACGCTCGTACGTCCGATAATCCACGCTCAGGGGGGGCAGCCGAGCTCGACACGGCTTTTGTCTCGATCTGTAACATATAGAGAACATTTTCTCCCCTATCTGTTACAGGTCGAGATATTACGCAGAGACCTCCGCTTACGTCTCATTCTGTAACAGTAAGAAAGGTTTTCAGCTTCTTCGTGTTACAGATCGAGATGTTATCGGCCGTCCCTTGGCAATGTCTCGATCTGTAACTATAAGGAGGGTTTTCAGCCCGCCCGTGTTATAGATCGAGACAAACCTGAAGCTTGGTGGGAGTCAAACCCGCTGACATGTCAACATAAATAGAAACGGGCCCTGTCCCACAAGGGAACAGAGCCCGAAACTCTCATGGAGCCAGTGACAGGAATCGAACCTGCAACCCACTGATTACAAATCAGTTGCGCTACCGTTGCGCCACACTGGCACACTTGGCGCTTTCGCGCGAAGCCTGTTAAGGATAAAGGAATTGAGGATGGGGCGCAACAGGCCCTTCGACCGACCACATCTCAAAACTATTCGCCAGAACGAATAGTTTCGTCTGTTCGCCAAAACAAAAAACTATTCGTTTTGGCGATGGCAAGTCCACAATCCAATAACTACAAGCCAGTGAATTGACCAGCCGAGTAGCTGGTCTCTACAGATACTCCCCTACCGGCCACGAAGGGCCTTGAGCTTGGCCAGGGCATCGGGGCTCAGGCGACTGCCCAGAGTCATCTTGATCTGCGGAGCTTCCTCTGCCTCGTGAACGTCGTTATCGATCTGTTTGATCTCGTCCACCAGCATACGGCTCGAGATGCGCGTAACGCCCTTGCCCATGACGACAGCCTGGATCGTGCCGTCGCTCGATACCACGGAGCACGCGCGACCTTCCCCGCGTGCCTCGATGCAGAGCTTTTGCACCACGGTATCGGCAGAGACACCCGTCGGCGAAAACTCGATGCGCACGCCGCGGGCCGGCAGGTTGGGGCGCTCGTTAGAGATATTGCCCGCGCCGTCGAACACGATCACGGCCTCGTAACGGCCCTGGGCAAACGCCGCGACATCGTTGATGAGCGCAGTACGAGCCATATCGTGGACGTCGCTGGAATACGGATCGTCGGAATGGTCGTACACGAGCTTTTCGTAGCGCGGCGTGCAGTGAATCACGTTGTAGCCGTCGACCACCAGCAGCTCGGGCTTATTGGAGTGCACCGTCGAGACCGGATCGGCGATAGCCTGCGCAAACGCATTGCCGCCCACGCCATAGGTCGCGGCCGAAACAATTGGCTTGGCCGAGCCCTCGCCAAAGCGCTTGGCCTTGGACTTGGCGCGGTTCTTCTTGGACATGCGCTACTCCTCCCCCATGAGCTCGCCGGCATTGCGGCGCAGCCACTCAAAGCACAGCGCGGTGGTCGCCTGGGCCACATTGAGACTCTCGGTCATGCCGCGCTGGGGAAGCTTGGTCAAAAAGTCGCATTTCTCGAGCACCAGGCGCGAGATGCCGTCGCCCTCGGAGCCCATGACGAGCGCAACGCGGCCCTCAAAGGGAGCATCCCAGCAGCTGCCCTCGGCGTGCTCGGAAGCACCGACCACCCAAAAGCCGGCGGCCTTGAGGTCGTCAAGCGCTCGGGCGATATTGGGAACCTGCGCGATGGGCAGGTGCATGACGGCACCAGCAGAGGTTTTGTAGCTGCCCACGGTCACACCGGCGGCGCGCTTGTTTGCAATGATGACACCCGCCGCGCCCACGACCTCGGCGGAGCGCACGATCGCACCAAAGTTACCATCGTCGGTCACATGGTCGAGCACGACGACGAGCGCCGGTCCGTCACCCGCGCGATCGAGGATATCGGCGACATCAGCATAGGGGAAATTACCCACCTCGAGCGCAATGCCCTGGTGAGCGCCATGGCTCGACAGCGCATCGAGCTGCGCGCGCGGCACATACTTAATGCGGACACCCGCGGCGTTGAGGTCATCGACCAGACGAGACAAAGCAGCATCGCGCTCCCCGCCCTCGGCGATGAGCGCGCACTTGACGGGAAAACCAGTGCGCAGCGCCTCGGCGGCAGCACGACGACCTTCGATAAACTCGCCCTTGGGAGCCTGGACAGCGTCGCGGTTGCGATCGCGCTGCGGACGTGCGGCCTGGGCGCGATCGCGCTGGCCCTTGGAAGCAGCAGCGCGATCATTTCGGCGAATCGGACGCGAGCCAGAAGCGGCCTGCTTGCCGCCACGAGGTGCACGCTTGCGATTGTCGGCCATAAGACGGCCTCCTTAAATAGAAAACGAACAAGAATCGACCGTCCGAGCCACGGCACCTTGCCTTTCAATCGTCGGGCATGACCACCAGGTCTATGCCCTCCTCTTTCAAGGCAATCTGCCGCACCTCGAACGGTCGACAAATACTAGAGACTCTTAATACGAGTACCGGCGGCAGTATCCTCGATCGTCAGCCCGAGGTCCTTGAGCTGGTCGCGGATGGCGTCGGCCAGATCCCAGTTCTTGGCGGCACGGGCCTCGGCACGGGCCTCGAGAATCTTGGCAGCGGCCTCGTCCACGTCGTCACCCGTGTAGGCGACCAGGCCGGCGGCAACGCCCAGCAGGCCCAGCGGCAACTCGACCTTGGGCTCGGGGAGCTCGACGCCAAACGTATCGAGCAGCTCGACCAGCGTATCGGCAGCAGCAAGCGCAGCGGCCTTGTCGGCAGCATCGCCCGCCTGCTCCAGGTACTGGTTGCACTCGGTCACAAAGCCAAAGACAGCACCCATGGCACCGGCAGTGTTAAAGTCGTCGTCCATGCACTCCTTAAAGGCGGCACGGGTCTCGGCGGCCTTGGCGGCAAACGCCTCAGATGCTGCCTCATCGGCATCGGCCGCCGCATGGTTCGCGGCCCAGCGCAGGTTCTCGACCGTACCGGCGATACGCGTAAGCGAGTTCTCGGCACCCTCCAGGCGCTCCCAAGAAAAGTCGAGCGGCGAGCGATAGCTCGTCTGCAGCATCAGCAGGCGCAGGGCCGCAGCAGAGTGCTGTTCGAGCACCTCGGCCAGCGTAAAGAAGTTTCCGAGCGACTTGGACATCTTCTCGCCGTCTACCAGCAGCATGCCCGTGTGCATCCAGGTGTTGGAGAAACCCTGGTGCCAGGCGCAGGTGGCCTGGGCACACTCGTTCTCGTGATGCGGGAAGGCAAGGTCGGAGCCGCCGCCGTGGATGTCGATCGGGGTGCCCAGGTAGCGATGCACCATGGCGGCGCACTCGGTGTGCCAACCGGGACGGCCTTCGCCCCAGGGGCTCGGCCAGCTGGGTTCGCCGGGCTTAGCGGCCTTCCACAGGGCAAAGTCGAGCGGGTCGTTCTTGTCCTCGTTCTCCTCGATGCGCGCGCCAACCATCAGATCGTCGATGTTGCGGCCCGAAACCTGACCATAGTTGGGATCGCTGCGCACGGCAAAGTACACGTCGCCGTTATCGGCGGCGTAGGCATGGCCCTGCTCGATAAGCGTCTTGATCATAGCGATCATGGGGCCGATCTCCTTGGTGGCGCGGGGGCGCACATCGGGATCGAGCACGTTGGCGGCACGCATGACGCCGATGAACTTGTCGGAGAACTCGGTCGCGACCTCGGCGGCCGTGCGGCCCTGCTCGTTGGCGCGCTTGATGATCTTGTCATCGACATCGGTGAGGTTCTGGGCGAACGTGACCTCGTAGCCGCTCGCGATGAGCCAGCGACGAATCACGTCAAAGCTGATGAACGTGCGAGCATTGCCGATGTGGATGTTGTCGTAGACCGTGGGGCCGCACACGTACATGCGGACCTTGCCGGACTCGATGGGCTGGAACTCTTCCTTTTTATGGGTAGCGCTGTTGTAGATACGCATTCGTTACTCCTTAACGGTTTTCTGTAGCAGGCAGACGGCCCAGGCGCCAATTCCCTCGCCCTGGCCTTCCCAACCGAGCTTTTCGGTCGTGGTGGCGGCGACGCCCACGTTTTCGACGTCGACACCCAGGGCATGAGCAAGGTTGGCGCGCATGGCATCGCGGTGCGGAGTGATCTTGGGTTGCTGGCAGGCAATGGTGCAATCGGCATCGACAAACTCAAAGCCAAGCTCGCGCGCATAGTCCATCACGCGAGCGAGCAGCACCATCGAATCGGCACCCTCGTAGGCGGGATCGGTGTCGGGGAATAGCTTGCCGATATCTCCCCCGCGGCAGGCGCCCAGAATGGCGTCGGCCAAGGCGTGCGCGAGCACATCGGCATCCGAGTGGCCCAGCAGGCCGCGCTCGTAGGGAATGTCAACCCCGCCGATGATACATCGACGCCCCTCCACCAAACGGTGGACGTCGTAGCCGTGGCCAATGCGCAGGTTACTGAACATGGGGAAGGTCCTCTCCCTCGGCCATGCGACCAAGCAGAATCGCGGTTACGGGACGCAGGTCCTCGGGCACCGTCACCTTAAGGTTATCGCGCGGGCTCTGGACACAGCGGACGCGCCCGCCCATGCGCTCGACCAGCGAAGAATCGTCGGTCCCGATAAAGCCCTCGGCGATAGCTGCGGTGTGGGCGCGCTTCATGGCGTCGACGCTAAAGATCTGCGGTGTCTGCGCGGCCCAGTAGAGCTCACGCGGCGGCGTCTCGACGATATTGTCGCCGTCGACGATCTTGAGCGTGTCGATCGCGGGCTGACCGCATACGACACCGTCGAGGGCGCGGTCGTCCACAAGCACGTCGATCGCATGATCGATGGCCTCGGTCGTGATGAGCGGACGGGCGCCGTCGTGGATGGCGACATATTCGAAACCCGCCGGAACCGCATGCACGCCGGCACGGGTGGAATCCTGACGGGTATCGCCGGCATCGGCGAAGCTGATGGGCGTGTTATACGAATACGGGTCGATGGCCAGGCGGCGCATCTCGGCACGACGCTCGGCAGGGCAAACCACGACGATGTGGCCGACCTTATTGCTACGGTCAAATGCGCGGATGGACCAGCTCATAAGCGGACGGCCCGCTACATTGACGAGCTGCTTACCACCGGGGTTACCAAAGCGCTGGCCGCTGCCACCGGCAACGACCACGGCGCATACGGGCGCCATTATGCGTTCCCCTGTTTGGTACCCTTCATGCGGTACAGGGAGTCCGCAAGAATGGCAGGGTTGTTGACGCCAAAGTCGCCCAGGCGCTCCGGATCCTCGCTGATGTCATCCATGAGCTCCTGCAGCGAGCCGTACTCGTCGACGATCTTCTCGGCCACGCCGTCGCGCACGACGGACACGCGCGAAAGCGTGCGCAGGCCCAGCGGCGTCATGACGGAGTCCTCGTCCAGGTCGTCGTAACCCAGAACCGCCGCCACATGCTGTGGGTCGGACAGGTCCTTAGGCGTCATACGGCTCAGGTTGGCGCGGATCTTTTCGGCATTGGCCTCGGAGGAATCACTCGCATAGTCGCGAATCATCAGGTCGTACTCGGTATCCATGCTGGAGCCGGCGAGCTGCTCGAGCTGCATCTGCACGAGCTTGCCCTGGTTGCCCAGCTTGACAATGCAATCCTTAAGTTCGGTCTTTGCCTGCTGCATGATCTCGAAGCTCGAGAAAATCCCGGTAATGTCGGCGAGCGTAACGTAGTCGTCGAGCTCGAGGGCCGTCAGGCGCAGTAGGGAGCGGTCGAGCGACTGACGGGTAGTCTGGAGCGTGGCGACGAGCTGGTTGACCGAGCTCATGATGGTGGTGACGGGCTGGATCTCATAGCTCTTGCCGTGAACGTACACGTTGACGACGGCACGACGGGCCGAGACCGAGATCACGATGGCATCGGTGAGCACCGACATGCGAGCGGCAGTGCGGTGACGCATGCCCGTCTCGCTCGTGGCAAGCGAGGGATCGGGATTGAGGTGGAAGTTGGCGCGCAGGATCTGGGTGAGGTCGCCGTCGATAACGATGGCACCGTCCATCTTGGAGAGCTCGAACAGGCGGTTCGAGGTGAACGAAATGTTGAGTGGGAAGCCGTCGTTACCGGCAGCGAGCACGTTTTCGGTGTCGCCGACGCAGATAAGGGCACCCAGGTGACCGGCGATGATCATGTCGAGGGCGGTGCGGATCGGCTGACCAGGTGCCGTCAGGCGGATGGCCTGTTCCATACGCTTTTGCAGCTCGTTCTTATCCAAGGCATCGCTCCCATCGCATACGCTCCATAAACGCTAAATAGTTTCTCACGGTTTGTCCCCGCGGCGCTCGCGAAATCCGATGCTTACAGAATGAGCGAACACCGCTGAGAGCCTCAACCCAAATGAGCTGTTCATGTGGTAGCATCGGGATTCACATGAATGAGGGAGTAGTCGCGTGACCGGGTTCGCCTCCGGTGGCGCGGCAAGTCAACATACTGGCCGACACGGTCTGGCTTGCCTTAATGAACGAGACTCGTGGTTGTACGCGCGGCGCGTACGCCACGGGTCTTTTTTGTTGCTCCCCTGTCAGAAGTACACGCGGGTTCGCCCGCAAGGAGGGAGCCAAACCATGGGACTCGTAGAGCTCGTGCTGCTCGCCATTGGCCTTTCGATGGACGCCTTTGCCGTATCCATCTGCAAGGGCCTTGGCATGAAGAAGATCAACCTTAAGGTCGCCGTAGTGCTCGGCCTGTTCTTTGGCGGCTTCCAGGCCGGCATGCCCGTGATCGGATGGGCGCTTGGCAGCCAGTTTATGGGCATCATCGGCCCCATCGACCATTGGATTGCCTTTATCCTTTTGGCCTTCATCGGCGGCAAAATGCTGTGGGAGGCTTTTACCGAGGACGAGGATGAAGGCGACGGCAAGAATGCCGAAAAGATTGAACTGAGCGAGTACCTGATCCTCGCCATCGCCACTTCAATCGACGCCCTGGCCGTGGGCATCTCGTTCGCCGCGCTTTCGGTCGACATCGTTCCCGCTGTATCGCTTATCGGCGTCACAACGTTTATCTTCTCCGTCGCCGGCGTAGCGATCGGCCACACCTTTGGCGCGCGCTACGAAAAACCTGCCACCATCGTGGGCGGCATCGTGCTCATCCTCATCGGACTTAAGATCTTGCTTGAGCATCTGGGGATTTTGGCGCTGTAACGCCAAACACAATCGCTCAAAACTCAACGCCAGTACAAGGCCTCATGCAAAGTTTTGCATGAGGCCTTTTCGTGCAGACTTTTGCATGTCATACTGATATGCAAAAGTCTGCACGTTAGGAGATCGCCGTGAATACCCTTCCCATCACCACACCGCGCCAAGCTGGCATCTACGTGCGCCAGGCACGCGAGGCTCAGGGTCTCACCCGTGCCGCCCTCGCCAAAACGGCCAGTGTTTCAGAGCGCCTGCTCGCATCGCTCGAGCTAGGAGACGCCACCGGCATTCGACTCGACAAGTTGCTGTCCGTCTTTAACGCACTCGGCATAGGTCTCTTTGCGCAAAGCGATAACGACTCCATCGCATCGCCCTCCGAACATCCGACGACGAAAGCGGATCTCCCTATCGCGAACTCGAATGCCCTGCCAAAGCCAAGCGTAGGCAGACGACCCGCTCGACAGGGAACGCCATCTTCCTATGGTGCCTTGCTGGCCCAAATCGCAGCCGAGCAAGGCCTTTCCGACACTTCAGACCTCTCCTTTGACTGTAAGGTTGTGAAATAAATGGCAGAGATGGAGCTTGCGACCCTCATTTGTGGCGAAATCGCAGGCACTCTCCGGCAAGACGAGCATGGACTCTGCAGCTTTGTATACGCCCCAACCTATCGCGGAACACCACTATCGCTTACAATGCCGCTTTCCAATCGCACGTATGGCCATAACATCGTCCGCCCGTTCCTATTTGGCCTTTTGCCCGACAGCCAAGAGCAGCGTCGCGCTATTGCCGCCGAGCATGACGTTGCATCCAACAACCCCGTCGCCCTCTTGTGCCATATCGGTCTTGACTGCGCAGGGGCCGTTCAGTTTTGTCGAACCGATCAATTAGGCGCCGCCCGCGGCAGGGTCTCGGCATACCGCCCGCTTACCAATTCTCAAATCGCTCACAAGCTCAAAGCAATTCGCGATGACGAAAGAGAGACATGGATGGGCTCCAACGAAAGCTGGTCCCTGGGCGGCAACCAAGGCAAATTTGCACTAGCTTGGCATGATGGCCAATGGTGCGAATGTCTAGGGTCATCCCCCACTACCCATATCTTCAAAAATGGTGTCGTTGGGTTCAAACATCAGGCCTTAAACGAATTCGTCTGCATGAAAACGGCTCGGCGTGTTGGCATTCCAACTGCCAACGTCTCCTATTGCACATTTTAAGACGAAGCCGCGCTCGTCGTTGAACGGTACGACAGAATGGTCAATAGCAGCGGAAATATCGAAAGGCTGCATCAGGAGGACTTTTGCCAGGCGCTCGGTGTATTGCCAAGCCAGAAATACACCGCCGACGGAGGACCAACCACACGAGACATCCAAGAACGACTGATTAACACAGTCCCCCACCACATGAATCTTGTGCTTTTTACCTATATGTTGTTCTATAACGCCATTATCGGAGCGCCTGACGCACACGCTAAAAACTACTCGCTCATCCTAGGTAAAGGCACAAACGCAGCGCTCGCACCCATGTACGATGTCGCATCGGGCTTGGCGTACGAGCGTATGCGCCGCCGGGCGCGCCTTGCCATGAGCGTTGGCGGCGAAAATCGAGTGGGGCGCATCGGTCCAGGCGCTATCCGCCGATACCACGGTATGGGCGACCCCGCGCTGGAGGCGGCGCTCACCGATGCCGGGCTATCCGAGAAGTTTTGCTTTGCGACCATGATGGACCTCGCCTACGAGGTGCCCATTTGCATGGAAGAGATCATGGACGAACACGCCGACCTGCCCGGCATGGCGGACCTGCGCGAGCACATGCTCGGCCCCGTCCGCGAAAACTGCCAGCGCACCCTCGACCTCATCAAGGCGGATATGGGCTAGGCGCCAATCAATCCACATTTCTTAAAAGAAGAGGGGGGGGCACCCGTCGCAAAAGTTCGGATGCCCCCTCTCGTAATGTCATTTGCAATCCGCTAGCACGTGGCTCGAACTGCTGCTAGCGCGACCCTTACGCGGCAAGGCGCTTGAGGACGTCGATGAGCAGCTCGTAGAAGCGCTCGGCAGAAGCGAGCTCCATGCTCTCGTCCGGGGTGTGGACATCGGAGAGCGTCGGGCCCACGGCGATGGCGTCCAGGCCGTGCAGGGCCTCAGCAAACAGGCCGCACTCAAGGCCGGCGTGAATGGACTCGATGCGCAGCTCGGAGCCAAAGAGCTCGCGATAGCTCTCGACGAAGATGTCGCGGACCGGCGAATGCTCGGCATAGCTCCAGCCGGGATACTCGAACTCGAACTTGGCGTCGAAGCCCAAGACATCGGCCAGCGTCTGCAGGCGGTCCTTGAACTCGTTCTGCAGCGAGGTGATCGAGGAGCGCGGGGACAGCATGATCTTGACCTGGTCGTCGGAAGTGGCGACCACGCCGATGTTGGAGGAAACCTCGACGGAGCCGTCGGTGGCGACGTTGCGGCGAATCACGCCGTTAGGGGCAAGACGCAGGGCGCGGATGAGGGCAAGCGCGGACTTCTGATCCATGGCCTCGACCTCGGCGTCGTCGGCAATCTCGACGGTGCAGGTAAAGCCGGGGTCGAAGACCTCGAGCTCGGCAGTGACGTCGGCGATGATGTCCTTTGCGATCTGGGCCGCGGCCTCGGCGGCAGCGTGGTCGGCGTAAACCAGCTCGGCCTTGCACTCACGGTTGATGGCGTTGTCCTTAGTGCCGCCGTTAAAGCTAACGATGGCGGGCTCGCCGGCGACCATCAGGCGGTCGATGATGCGGGCCATGATGAGGTTGCCGTTGCCGCGCTCCAGGTTGATATCGTTGCCGGAATGACCACCCAGTAGGCCGGAGATGTCGAGCGTGAGGGTGCTGCCGGTCTTGTGCTCGCGCACGATGGGGCAGGTGTAGGTAACAACGACGCCGCCAGCGCAGCTGACGGTGGCAACGCCCTCTTCCTCGGAGTCAAGGTTAATCATGGTGCGGGCGCTAATCTGGGACTTGTCGAGCGTCTCGGCGCCGACCAGGCCAGTCTCCTCGTCGGTGGTGAATACGCACTCGAGGGCGGGGTGAGCAATCGAATCGTCGTTGAGCACAGTAAGCATCAGAGCGACAGCAATACCGTTGTCGGCGCCCAGGGTGGTGCCGTTAGCGGTGAGGACGCCGTCCTTCACGACCAGGTCGATACCGTCGGTCGTAAAGTCGTGCTCAACAGAGCCCAACTTGTCGCACACCATATCGATGTGGCCCTGCAGCATCACAGTCGGGGCATTCTCGGCGCCGGCAGAAGCGGGCTTGCGAATGATGACGTTGTAGACCTCGTCCTGGTACACATCGAGGCCGCGCTCCTTGGCAAACGCAACCAGGAAATCGCTGATGCCCTTCTCGTTGCCAGACCCACGGGGGATCGCGCTGACCTCCTCAAAGAAATGGAACAGCTGGGCGGGCTCGTAGCCGGTAATCTTGTAGTCCATGGTGCCTCCTTGGCGCAACTGGTTAGACAGTAAGATATGCGACTTGTATATTCCCAGACTTTGCGTGCATAAACCAGTCGAAAACGCCGAGCGCCCTTGCATCATCGGCTAACGGTGAGGAAACGCCACTTTATCAAGGTAAAGCAAGCTAGACGGGCCGTGCAGAGGGAACGTTGGACCCCCCAACCAACCTCAACGCCTGTTGAACATTAATGCATACACCATTGGTATGTTTAATAAGATTCTTGTCCTCCGTCACGACGTAATCGGCATCAATGCGATTGGCGACGCCCAGCATCAGGTCGTCCTCAAAGTCATTGTGGTGGTACTTGAACACAAAGGAGTCGAAGACCTCGTCTGCACCGACCGGGGCGATGAGGGCTAGCTCGCGCATCTGTCGAACGCATGCCCAGGCCGTTTCGTCTGCCGCCGCAATGGCGTTATCGCTCAGTGAGCCAGTCTTTCTTCGGCACTCCTGCTTGATTGCCGCCGAGACAAGATATGAAACGTCTTTGACCGAAAGCGACGAGGCAAACAGGGCAATCCGCTCCGAGGCGTCGGCAATCTCGATCAGATGGACGACATTTGCCGTACGGTCGGACCTGCCAGAAAAATAATCCATCCATACGTTGGTATCGATTAACAGCTTGAGGACGCCTTCTGTGCTCATAGTTCCACCCACTCGGGATAGCGCTCCGCCATGGCCTCCTCATAGAGGTCGTCATAGTCTCCCGAGAACTCAGGGATGGGGATGCCGTATTTGAGGCACGAATCGCGAACGATATGGCTGCCTTGCGCGGCCCTTGACTCCATGCGCCGGGGCTCCACTCCGTCAGAAACCGGAGCCGCCGCGTCTCCCTTCGAGGGCATGCGTCCGTTAACGACCAGATACTCCCAAAGTGTCCGAACGGCTTGTGACGGCGTCATGCCAATATGAGTCAGGACGGCGTCTCCCGCCTCTTTGAGCTGGCGATCTATACGCACGTTCATCTGAACTGGCCGCGTGTCGAGTATTGACGTAGGCATATCAGCTCCTTTGCTATACTATATCTCGATTTTAGTATAGCACGGCAGATTGAAGCGCATTTCAATAGAAATGAGGGCGCTTCCTTATCGGAAACGCCCCCGTTATACAAGGTATGTTCAATCCCTACAGCGCACCAGAGCCGGCTTGCATCATGCCACCGGGGCCCGAGGTCACGCCGCCGCTCACGGGCGCGGCGTTGCCGGTGTGCGGTGCCGCCGGGGCGGTATCGCCACCGAGCGTACCTGCCGGACGCCGCGCCGGAATCTCGCCCGTGCCGTGGCTAAAGACGAACTTGCCATCGGCCACGTCGCACAGGACGGTATCGCCCTCGCCCCACTCACCGGCCAGAAGCTCCTCGGACAGCGGGTCCTCGATGAGCTTTTGAATAGCACGGCGCAGCGGACGCGCACCGTTGGTGAGGTCGGTGCCCTCGGCCACGATCTTGTCATAGGCCGCATCGGTGAGCTTGATGTTCATGCCGTTGGCAATCAAACGCTGACGCAGGTCGTCCACCAGCAGGTGCGCGATCTTGGTGAGATTCTCGCCCGAGAGCTTCTGGAACACCACGATGTCATCGATGCGGTTGAGCAGCTCGGGGCGGAACAGGCGCTTGAGCTCGCCCATCGCGCGGCCGCGGATCTCACTCGAGGTGAGGCCCTGCTCGCCGGTGGTGCCAAAGCCAACGCTCGCATCCTGTGCGATCTCGCGGGCGCCCACGTTGGACGTCATGATGATCACGGTGTTGCGGAAGTCGACCGTCTTGCCCTGGCTATCAGTCAGGCGACCCTCCTCCAGCACCTGCAGCAGGATGTTGAAGATATCGGGGTGTGCCTTCTCGATCTCGTCGAACAGCACGACCGAGTACGGGTGGCGACGAACGGCCTTGGTGAGCTGGCCGCCCTCGTCGTGACCGACGTAACCCGGAGGGCTGCCGATGAGCTTGGAAACCTCGAACTCGCTACCGAACTCGGACATGTCGAAGCTGATGAGCGCGTCCTTGCTGCCAAAGAGGTACTCGGCGAGCGTCTTGGCGAGCTCGGTCTTGCCCGTGCCGGTGGGACCCAGGAAGATAAAGCTACCGCCGGGGCGACGCGGGTCCTTGAGCGGCGAGCGGCTGCGGCGCACGGCCTTGGCAACGGCCTCGACAGCCTCATCCTGACCGATGATGCGCATCTTGAGCACGCTTTCTGCCTGCAGCAGGCGACGGCTCTCGCTCTCGGTAAGCGAGGACACCGGCACGCCCGAAGTCACGGACACGATATCGGCGATCTGACTCACATCGATGGTGAGCGGGCTGGCGTCGAGCTCGGCGGTCCAGGCAGCCTTGGCCTCGGCGAGTTCGATCTCGGCAGCCTTCTGCTGCTCGGTGATCTCGGCGGCCTTGTTCATGTCGTCGCTCTCGGTGGCCTCCTGCGCGGCGGCCTTGAGCTCCTCTATGCGATGCTCGGCCTCGCGCACCGGCTCGGGCGCGCGGTTGGCGGCGATGCGGGCGCGGGCACCGGCCTCGTCAATGAGGTCGATGGCCTTATCGGGCAGGAAGCGATCCTGGATGTAGCGGTTGGAAAGGTTCGCGGCGGCCTCGATAGCACCCTGCGTATAGCGCACATGGTGGTGCTCCTCGTAGCGCGGCTTGAGCGCGGTCAGGATCTTGACCGTGTCCTCGACGCTCGGCTCCTCGACATCGATGGTCTGGAAGCGACGCTCGAAGGCCGGGTCCTTGGTGAGGTACTTGCGGAATTCCTCGGCCGTGGTGGCGCCGATAATCTGGAAGGCACCGCGCGCGAGCACGGGCTTGAGCATGGAGCTCGCGTCGATGGAGCCCTCGGCAGAACCGGCACCGATGATGGTGTGCATCTCATCGATAAACAAGATGACGTCGTCGGCCTCGGTTGCCTCCTGGATCACGTTCTTGAGGCGCTCCTCGAACTCACCGCGATACTTGGCGCCCGCAACGAGACCCGGCAGGTCGAGCGTCCAGATATTCTGGTTCATGAGGTTCTCGGGCACGTTGCCGGCAGCAATCTGTTGCGCCAGTCCCTCGACGATGGCCGTTTTGCCCACGCCGGGATCGCCCAGGATAAGAGGGTTGTTCTTGGTGCGGCGCGAAAGGATCTCCATCATACGCTGGACTTCCTTTTCGCGGCCGATCACCGGATCGAGTTCGCCGTCGCGTGCCTTCTGCGTAAGGTTGGTCGCGAACTGCTTAAGTGTATCGGTGCCGCTCCCCTTTTGCTGGGAGGCATCCGAGCCGCTAAAGAACGGCAGGCCCGTACCGGGACGACCAGCACCGGCGCCAGCGAGCGGGCGCTTCTTATCCTGGTCCTTGGCGGTGAGTTTCTCGATAGCCTTTTTGATGGAGGCGGACGACACACCCAGGCGCATGAGGATGTCCATGGCCATGCCGTTGCCCTCTTCGACGATGCCGATCAGCAAGTGCTCGGTCGACACGTAGGTCTGGTTGTTTTCACGCGCCACGCGGAATGAACGCTCCATCACGCTAATGACGAGCGGCGTAAAGGCGAGCTTGGCCGCCTCGGTCTCCTCACTGGGCTCGGGAACCGTGGTCTGGACCTCTTTAAGAGTATCCATGATGTCGTCGTAGGAGATATCGAGCGAACGCAGTGCCTCGGCGGCAATGCCCTCGTCCTCCTTGGCGAGTGCGAGCAGCAGGTGCTCGGTACCCACCTTATTTGAGTGAAGATCGAGCGCTTCTTGCTTGGCCATGGACATGACCTTGCGCGCGCGATCGGTAAAACGGTCTAACATGCTAGTTCCTCTTAGACGAGCTAGTTTTTTCAAACGCAAAGCGCCGCCCGCGGCAGCGCTTTGGTCTCTTTACCCATATGGAGTATATGTTAACCGTTGGGACCTTTCCTGCCCGTAGCCGCGCGACAACGTCTACAAAAAAGGAATTGCCAGGTGCCTCTGCATCGGCCCAACGAGCGTGGATTTTCGGACACCCATTCCACGAGCGTGGATAATCTCCCGTCTTGAGCCCGTAAACAGGCCAAAAACGGGAGATTATCCACGTTCATGTTTTGCGGATCAGTTTCATTTGCACCAATTAGCTGGTGTGGCGCCAGCGGGGGTCGGTGAGGGTTCTCGCCACACCCAGGCCAACGGGCAGAAACGCCACAATGAGCACCGCACGCACAAACCAGCCGAGCATATTGACCGTGTCGAAGGTGCACATGTAATACATCGAGCGATACAGATACAAGCCCGGCACCATAATGACAATCGATGGCACCGTGAGGGCGATACGTGGGTAGGTGAGCTTGATTTCGGCTAAGCTCGCGAGCAGGCCCGATACCAGCGCACCGATAAACGCTGCTGCCTCGGGAGGCATACCTAAGCTCAGGCCCAGGAAGGGAAACAGCGCCGGCGCATCGACAAGGGTCAGACGCAATGTATTGGACACGGCGCCGATCAGACCGGCCGCCGCGGCCATCTTTAGCGGGCTGTTGAACATAACCGAGAAGCCAAATACACCGACGAAGCTCATCACCACACGCAAGAGTGTAAGAGCCAACGGCGAGAGCCCGAGCGGGGCAAAGTCATCCGGCGCCAGCCCCACACACTCGGCAACCATCCAGCCTACGAGGGTCGCCATCACAATAATCGACACGGCATACGAAAGACGCTCAATGCCGCTTCGCATATCGAGCTTAGCGATGTCGAGGCCTGCCGTAATGAGGGGAAAGCCGGGAATCACAAAGAGCATGGCGCCGATATAGCCTTCTTGGTGCGACATTGCCCCCGGTACGACCTGGCCAAGGCCGAGCAATGCCAGCAGATACGAAACGCAAGCGAGCGCAACGCCGATCGTCAGCGCGCTAAACTGGCCAAGGCCTTGCTTGAGAATATGGGAGCGAGCAAAGTTGCCGACACCAGCGCCCACAAATGCACAAGCCATCTCGATAGGGCCGCCGCCGAGCAAAAAGACGAAGGCGCCGCAAGCACAGGCTGCCGCAAGGCCCTGTTGCCAGGGAGAGTAATCGGGCTTTGAGCTCTCAACGGTCCTGAGCATCTCGTGATACTCGTGTACCGTGAAGCGACGACCATAGGTCTCGATTTCCTTGAGGAAACTCTCCATCATCCAAATGCGATGGGTATTGACTCCCGTTGTGGGCAGGCTGACAACCTCGTTAAAGCAGTGGCCATCTTCGATGCAAGTGCACTCAAACGACAGAAGACTCAGGTCGACGTGAATCGTGACGCCGAGTACGGCAGCAACACGATTCATGGTATCGCGTACACGCCAGGCACCCGTTCCGCTCGCGAGCATAAGCATACCGGTGCGGCAGATGATGGATGACTTATCGGTGAGCGGCGCATCGACGGCAAGCTCATCGCCTGCCGTCACGATCTGGTGCCAGTCAGTTTTCATATGGAGTGCGCCGGCGCGAACACCGTGGTGCATGGGGGCTCTCGAAAGCAGCGAGTCAAGGCGCGAAGACTGTGGGGGCTCCGTTGATTCGTCCTCAACCTCATCAGTCTCTTCATCGACCAGATCAAATGAGTCAAGCGATGCCGGCTCGCGACGATCGATTAGTTCCTCATCCTCATCGTCAAAGTAATTGAACTGATCGAGCATGTCCTCTTCGATTGCATGCTCGCTCGCGTCGTCCATATAGACGCTCCCTTCCTACCGACTAACCCCCATCCTAGGCAGCAACGGCTAAAGGAAACATAAAAGAGACGGCTGCCATGCGAGCCATGTGCTCAATAGCCGTTGGGTAGTCGTTTAAGAACGTCCCCAATGACTATTGACGGCCAAGGCAACGCCGATGTATTGGCAACGTCAGACACTATGACCCAATCCAGGGGCACGGAAACGACAGGAGCCCCCGCTCGTGACCGCGGGTCGGGGCTGCGACAATGTTGTTGAAGTGCCAGAGGCGCAGCCGCGCCGCAACGAGGTTGGGAGGCTCCCGTGCCTAGATATTCTACCGCCTTCGGAATGGACGTACACCTCAGGTCCACCACCGTCTGCGCGCTCGACGCGGAGACGGGCGAGGCCGTGACGAGGAGGTTCCGCGGCAACCCCTGGGGCGAGGTCGCGGAGTGGATGTCGGGCTTCCCCGGCCCGTCGCTCGCCGCCTACGAGAGCGGCTACCTCGGCTTCGCCCCGCAAAGGGAGCTCTCCGGGCTCGGCGTCGACTGCGTCGTCGCGGCCGTCTCCAAGGTCCCGAGGTCGGCTGCCGACCTCTCGTCCAAGAACGACCGCAACGACGCGGCCAGGATGGCCAAGGCGATACTGTCGCACGACGTCACCCCGGTATGGGTGCCGTCCCCCGAGATCGAGGGGCTCAGGGACCTCGCCGCCGCCCACGACGCGGCGACCGCGAGGCTCGCGGCGGCGAAGCAGCGGCTCCTGGCGTTCCTAGTCCGCCGCGGCTATGTCTACGGCGGCACGACGCCGGCCGGCAACCCCCGGAAGTACTGGACGTACGGCTTCCTCAGGTGGCTCGACGGCATACACCCCGCCGACGACGGAGGCATCCGGGCGCTTGCGGCGCTGAGGAACGAGGTCGAGGCGGCCGACGAGACGAGGGAGGCCCTCCTCGCCGAATACAGGGCCGCCGTCGCGGCGGGCCCCCTCTCGGCCGAGGTCGAGGCGCTCCAGTCGATCAAGGGGTGCGGGTTCGCGCTCGCCGCCGCCTTCGCGTCCGAGGTCGGCGACTTCTCGAGGTTCCGTGTTAGCGTCAATATATTTTTCACCATTTTCACCAACGTATTTTCGCCAATCGCGCCAACGCGGATGCGCCGGATTCGCCAACGCGGATGCGCCGCTTTCGGCGTCTAGGCTCCCTCCTCCTTCCCGTCCTCACCGCCGATGGATACGTCCTTCAGGCGGTACGACCGTCCCGTTATCTTGATCATCGCGCAATGGCGGCAAAGCCTGTCGGCCACCGCCGAGGCCGTGACGTTGCTGCCGAACACGTCGCCCCACCTACCCACCGGCACGTTGGTCGTGACGATGGTCGACCGCTTTAGCGCGTAGCGCCTGTTGACCAGCTGGAACAGCAGGTCGGCGCCCTCCTTGCCGATATCGAGGTAGCCGAGCTCGTCTATTATCAGCAGGCTGCAGTGCTCGTAGAACCGCATCCTGCGCGCCAGCGCCTCCTTCGCCGAGGCGTGCTTGAGGTCCTCGACCAGCCTCGAGCAGTCGGCGAAGTACACCTGCTTGCGGGCCATCACCGCCTCGTGGCCTATGGCTATCGACAGGTGGGTCTTGCCGACGCCCGGGCTGCCGACGAGCACGACGTTGTCGCCGCGGTCGATGAACTCGAGCGTGGCCAGCTGCTCGACCAGCCCGCGCGGCACGCTCGGCTGGAAGCCCCAGTCGAAGTCGGCCAGCGTCTTTATGTAGGGGAAGTTGGCCATCCTCGTGCGGCGCTCGTCGTCGGCGCGCCGCTTGAGGGCTATCTGGGCGTCGGTGAGCTCGAGCATGGCGTCGACCAGGCCCTTCCTCCCGTCGGCGACGAGCCTGACGTACTCGGGCACCGACGACGCCATGCCCTCGAGCCCCAGCTCCTCGAGGTTGGCCGCCAGGCGGTTGAGGGGGCTGGCCTGCACGGCGGCGCTCACAGCGAGCCCCCTATCGAGTCGAGCAGGCCGAGGTTGGCCGCGGCGGCCGCCTCGATGTCGCCGGCGGCGTCGCCGAACCACCGCTTGCCGGCCATGGCCTCGGCGTAGTGCGCCGGGTCGTAGGCCGGCCCGCCCGCCACGTGCGTGGCCACCAGCTCGCCGCCGACGTAGCAGTCCATCGCGCCGCCGGGCATGCAGACGATGCGGGCGGGCCTGCCGATGCAGCGCCTGGGCACCGACATGGGCTCGCCGTGCGCGCTCACCAGCATCGTGGCCGGCACCCTGGCCACGCGCACCACGTCGCCCATCGCCTCCTCGAGGGCGCGCAGGTTGCCGACGGGCAGCAGCGCGTCCTTCTCCTCCATGAACAGCGCGGAGGGAGGCAGCCCCGTGGTCTCGTTGGGCTCGGAGTTGCTGGCGTCCTCGATCCGCGCGACGATCTCGTCGATGTCGTCCCAGCCGTCGAAGTCGCCCTGGTAGGCCATGAGCCGCGACAGGAAGCGGTTCGACGACTCGACCTTGCCCTTCGTCTGGGGGCTGCGCGGGCGGCACAGCTTCAGCTCGAAGCCGGCGGCCTTGGCGAACTCGTACGCGCGCTGGACCTTGAGGCGCCGGCCGCCCTTGACCGTCACCAGGGCGGACATGTTGTCCGTGACCCACTCGCGCGGCACGCCGCCGAGCCTCGCGATCGTGGCGTACATGCACCTGACCAGGTCGTCGGTCGTCCTGGTCCTCGACCGGATGAATATGTGCCTGCGGGAATGGCCCAGCGTCGCCGCGAACACGTTGAACTCGAACAGCTCGCCGTCGCGGTTCGCCATCTTGACGGACTCCTTCCAGTCGAACTGCAGCTGCAGTCCGGGCGGCGTCTCGAAGCGCGGGTGCGGCTCCGGGCCGCCGGAGGCCCCGACGGCGATGCCGTTCTTGCGCATGAACTGGGCGAAGGCGTTGTAGCCGGCCAGGTCCTCGCCGGGATACCTGTGCAGCAGCCACTCGTGGATGCCCTTCTTGGTGACTCCCGGCAGCTGCGCCTTGGCGGCCACCTCCTCGATGTGCGCGTCGAACGAGCCCGCCCTGTCGCCGCGCCCGTCGTGGGGCCGCCCGCCCTCGGCCCTCCAGTACGACGCCACGGTGTGCCTGTCCTTGCCGTAGCGCTTCGCTATGTCGCTGAAGTTGGGCTTTATGCCCGCTTCCCTGTACATGTCCAACTCTCCGATCAGGTTCTTCTCCGCCACGGCCCGCTCCTCCCGAAAGCATCGTTCGCTCGTCGATCGAAGCGTAAGCCCCGGCGTTGGTGGAAATGGTGAAAATGCGTTGGCGCAAATGGCGGGATTGCGTTGGCATGATTGGTTGTTGAGCGTTGGCCAAAATGGTTGTTTTTACAGTAGCGCTAACATTCCGCTCCGGCAGGCAGGTGACGGCCTACTTCGGCCTCGCCCCGAAGCAGAGGTCGAGCGCGGACTCCGTGCGCCTCGGCGGAATCAGCGGGGCCGGCAACGCGCTCGTCAGGAAGCTGGCTGTCGAGGGGTCCTGGTGCTATGCCCAGGCCGGCCACCAGCCGAAGCTGATGCCCAAGGGCTCCGGCGTGCCCCTCGAGATAAGGATGCACGGGAGGAAGGGGTCCGAGAGGCTCCTGCGCCGCCGCGAGGAGATGATCGCCCGCGGGATGCCGCAGGCGAAGGCGAACGCGGCCACCGCGGCCGAGCTCGTGAGGTGGCTGTGGGCCCTCGGCACGATGTGCCGGGAGGGCGCGGAATAGACATAAGCCCCCGTCCCGGCGAGCCGGGCAGCCTTCGGGGACACCCCCGTTCTCGCTGTGCGCGCGGCGGCCGCCGCATGCGCGAAGACAGACTAGGGGAACCCCGCCGAAGGAGAGGATTGCGGGCCGCCGGAGCGGTATCCGCGGATATGAGACTGAGCCGAAGGCGTCGATGACATGCCGGGGGCGGACCGGGACGGGTTTAACGGCAGGCCCCGCCGACCGATTGCAAGCGGTCGGCGGGGCCATTGTGGCCCTTGACAGTGGATTGGGTCATATGAGCGAGCGGACCGCATTTGAGGCAAGGTGACGTGAAACGAAAGGGCGCTGACCTTCTGGTCGCGCCCTTGAAGTTGAACGTCAGATTGTCCAAATGCGGCCCGCGCAGCGTCGAGCCGTTACGCGGTTCGTAGAACCGCGTAACCCCCTAGTACATCTTTGCGCCGGCGGGGATGGAGGCGTCGAGCTGGATCAGGTTGAGACGCTCCTCACCATCCTCCTCGTGGATAGCGCTGATGAGCATGCCGCAGCTGGGAATGCCCATCATCTTGCGCGGAGGCAGGTTGGTGATGGCGAGCAGAGTCTTGCCGACCAGGTCCTCGGGCTCATAATAACCGTGAATGCCGGAGAGGATGGTGCGGTCGGTGCCAGTGCCGTCGTCGAGCGTAAAGTTCAGCAGCTTCTTGGACTTCTTGACGGCCTCGCACGCCTTGACCTTCACAGCGCGGAAATCGCTCTTGGAGAAGGTATCAAAGTCGACGAACTCCTCAAACAGCGGCTCGACGGCGATCTTGGAGTAATCAACCGTGGGCTTGAGCGGCTTGACGAACGGGCTCGCGGTGTTGCCGGCCTCGGCAGCCTTAGCGGCAGCGGCACCGGACTGGAAACCCTTCTCGGGCTTCATGTGCGGGAACAGTAGCACGTCGCGGATGGAAGCCTGGTTGGTGAGCAGCATGACCACGCGGTCGATACCGATGCCGATGCCGCCCGCGGGAGGCATACCGTACTCGAGGGCGCGCACGTAGTCCTCGTCGTACTCCATGGCCTCGTCGTCGCCGCCAGCCTTCTCAGCCATCTGGGCGGCAAAGCGCTCGGCCTGGTCGACCGGGTCGTTGAGCTCGGAGAACGCGTTGGCGTACTCGTGACCGGCGATAACCAGCTCAAAGCGGTGCGTCAGGCGCGGATCGTCCTCAAAGCGCTTGGCAAGCGGGCTGACCTCGATGGGGTAATCGCACACGAACGTGGGGTTGACGATGGTGTCCTCGCCCAGCTCATCGTAAATCTCGGCGATGATCTTGCCAGCAGTCCACTCGGGCTTGATCTCCAGGCCCTTCTCGCGTGCTGCGGCAGCGAGCTCCTCGACCGGCGTGTCGATGGTGACCTGCTTGCCGAGCACGTCGGAGACGATGTCGGTCATGGGACGGCTGGCCCACTCACCAGAAAGGTCGATGGTCTGGCCCTGGTACTCGATGACCTCGGGGTTGCCGATGGCCTTGTTAGCCGCCTTAATGACACCCTGGGCGAGCGCCTTCATGCCCTCGAGGTCGGAGAAGGCACGGTAGGCCTCCATCGTGGTGAACTCGGGGTTGTGGGTAAGGTCCATGCCCTCGTTACGGAAGATGCGGCCGATCTCGAACACGCGCTCAAAACCACCGACGATGCAGCGCTTGAGGTGCAGCTCGGTGGCAATACGCAGGTAGCACTCCTGATCGAGCGCGTTGAAGTGGGTAATGAACGGCTTGGCCGTGGCACCACCCTGGATGGTCTGCAGGATGGGGGTCTCGACCTCCATGTAGCCGTCGGACTCCATAAAGCGACGGAAGGTGGAGAGAATCTGCGAACGCTTACGGAAGGTCTCGCGAACGTCGTCGTTGGCGATCAGGTCGACATAGCGCTGGCGATAGCGGGTCTCCTTGTCGGAAAGACCGTGGAACTTCTCGGGCAGCGGACGAACGGCCTTGGAAAGCAGGGTCGCGCTCTTAGGGGCAACGGAAAGCTGGCCGCGCTGGGTGCGCACAACCACGCCGGTCACGCCCAAGATGTCGCCCAGGTCGAGGGACTTGAGCGTATTCCAGGCAGCCTCGTCCATGTCGTTGATGCGGCAGAACAGCTGAATCTCGGCAGTCGCATCGCGCACGACGATGAACATGATCTTGCCCTGACCGCGCTTGGCGACCACGCGGCCGGCGATCTTCACGACGTCCTCGGTGTCCTCGCCATCGGCAAGCTCGGCGTACTTAGCCTCGATATCGGCAACGTAGTCCTCAAGCTCAGAGTGCTCGGGATAGGGGTTCTGGCCCGCCTCGAACAGGGCGGCGCGCTTGGCCAGGCGGGTGGCGCGCTCGTCGTTGAGCGTCGATGCCTGATCTGCGGCGTTCTGGTTCTCTGCCATAAGTTAGCTCCTCAAACTAAAACGCTCCCCAGGATTCGGTCCCAGGGAGCGAAAACATACCTTTACGCGGGACCGTGGTCTAGCGTGCAATCTTGGCGATGGTGTAGACGCGAGTCTTGCCGGAAGGCGTAACGACCTCGACGGAGTCGCCCTCGCCGTGACCGATGATGGCGTGGCCGACCGGAGACTCGTTGGAAATCTTGTGCTCGAGCGAGTTGGTCTCGGTGGTACCGACGAGCGTGACTTCCATGACCTCACCGTTGGGATCAATCAGAGAAACGGTGGAACCGATGGAGACGGTCAGATCACCTGTGGTGGCAGCAACCTGAGCGTTGGCAAGGATGGCCTGGATCTCGGCAATACGAGCGGCGTTCTGGGCCTGCTTGTCCTTGGCGGCATCGTACTCGGAGTTCTCCGAAAGGTCGCCGAACGCGCGGGCTTCCTTGATGTCCTCGACGATCTCCTTGGCGTAATCGCCCTCACGCCAAGCGAGCTCCTCGACGAGCTTCTGGCGGCCCTCAGCGGTCAGTACGATCTGGCTTGCGTCCATACGGATATCTCCCCAACTCTGATCAAACAATCAACTGTCAACAAAACGAAAAAGACCGGCTAGCCTGCGGGCAAGCCGGTCAGGTGCTCACCCCAAAGGGATGGGACTACTCTGCGTCCGCGTCGCTGTCCTCTGCCTGCTTCTTCTTGGCAGCAGCGAGCTTGGCCTCGAGCTCAGCGATCTCCTTGTCCTCCTCGGACTGCTCGACCACGACCTCCTCGGCCTGCTTGGTCTCGGCCTTATCGTCGCCCTCCATACCCTCGCGGATATTCTTGACGGTAGAGCCGAGGGACTTGCCGAGCTTCGGCAGGTTCTTGGGCCCGAAGATAATCAGGACAACGACGAGAATAATGATGAGCTCAGGAGCCCTCAGTCCAAACATGTAGACCTCCACAATACAGCGAGACAAGCTCGAATGAGTATACCGCGGGTATCGCGGTATCACAACAATAGCTAAAAAAAGGGACCGCAAGAAGCGGTCCCTCCTCATGCTCTGGTCGGGTTGACTGGATTTGAACCAGCGACCCCTGCGTCCCGAACGCAGTGCTCTACCAAACTGAGCCACAACCCGTTAGCTCGACTATAGTAACAAAGATTTCCGTCGTGTGCTAGAGAAATTTTTACTTCTTTGGCACTTCGATGCGAACCGTGTTGGGAATGAGCTCCGTCGCGCAGGACCACCAGCCGTTTTGCAGGGCAGCGTCGGCAAGCCTTTCGGCCGTGGCGGCGGTGTCGCAAATGGCAAATGAGCAGGCACCCGATCCGCACACATCTACAGCAACGGTGCCGTCCTGTTTACGCAGCCAATCGAGAACCGTTTGAATCTGCGGCTCCATCTGTGCGGAAATGACACCTAGGTTGTTATGGATGAGCGCATATGCCGTCTCGGCATCACCAGCATGCAAGGCAGAAGCTATCGCGCCGGGCTTGTCTGCAGGCACCGGAGCCTCGTCAAAACGTCGATAGGCTTCAATTGTTGAAACGCTTGCCTCGCGCGGCTTGACCAACACGACGGGCGTTGCGGGCAGCGCGGGATACTCAGTTGCCAGCACGTCTCCCCCACCTACGTAGAACGCAAGGCTCGCGTGCAAAAAGAACGGGACGTCAGCACCAATACCCCGCGCAATGTCGTCGAGCGCGGGGTCGGTGCGATCAATTCCCCAGAGCTCCGCCAAGGCGACAATGACCGCGGCCGCGTCCGTCGAGGGGCCGCCCAAGCCGGCGCACAATGGAATGCGCTTCTCAATCGTCACGCAGATGTTTGCCTCGCAACCATAATGCTCGGCCATAGCAACCGCAGCCCGATACGCCGTATTCTTTTGCATGGGAAAATCTGATGCCGGAACCGTCTGGACGGTCAGCGCCTGCGCCGGCGCGACCGTCACGGAATCGGAAAGACCGACGGCTGCCATCAGGGAATCGACCCTGTGGTAGCCGCGGTCATCGCGCTCGGTATGAACCCCCAGGTAGAGGTTAATCTTTGCCGGCGCGGAAAGAGTCAGGGACCGATCGGTCACCGTTAGTGCTCCTCGAGCTGATTGCCGAGCGGGGTAAAAATGTGCTCACCGCTCTCGGGGTCGAACAGCTCGACCTGCCCGGTGAGGACATCGATATACTGGTAGGACTGACGCGACTTGCGGCCGCGACGTTCGTCAACCTCGACGATAAAGACGGCGGGGTGGACGCTCTTGATGGTGCCCATGCGCTCGACGACGCGGGTGCGGCCCATGTTGGCCTTCACCTTGACGCGATCGCCCACCATATCGGTCAGCTTCTCGTGGATGTCGTCGACGTGATTGACTTCCATCTCTTCCATGAACAGGGCCTCCAGAAGGTGCAATTCAAAAAGGGGATAATACCCCTAAGATAGACAAAACTCTAATACTATAGCACCCTGTTGCGACCACGCGCAAGTAGCTAATTTGGCTACTTACAGATTGTCGGTATCGAGGACGATGGTGAATGGGCCGTCGTTGACGAGGTCGACTTTCATATCGGCGCCAAAGATGCCATGCGCCACGTGTTCGACATCTTGACGAACGAGCGTCAGGAAGTACTCGTAGAGCTCGTTGGCGACATCGGGGGCGCCGGCATCCGTAAACGATGGGCGGCGGCCGTGACGGCAATCGGCGAACAGCGTGAACTGCGACACTACGAGAACCTCGCCGTCGACATCGGCAAGTGCCAGGTTGGTCTTGCCGTTCTCGTCCTCGTTAATGCGCAAGCCGCGGAGCTTGCCCCACAGCTTATCGGCCTCGGCGCGCGTGTCGCCGTGGCCCACGCCCAGCAGCACCAGATAGCCGCGCCCAATTTTGCCCACGCACTCGCCGTCGACCGTCACGCCGGCGTTGAGTACGCGCTGCACCACCGCACGCACGGTCTACTCCTCGCCCGTCAGTTTGGCGGACAGATGCTCGAGCGCGTGGAAACGATGGCTGATGGCGTTCTTCTCGTCCGCCGTCAGCTCGGCCATGGTCTTGCCCGGCGTGTCGACCGGCAGGAACAGCGGGTCATAGCCAAAGCCGTGATCGCCGCGGCCCTCGTGTGCGATAACGCCCTCGCAGGCGCCCTCGCCATAGGTGACCAGACCATCCGTGTCGATAAGCGCAACGACGCTCATAAAGCGCGCGGTGCGGTCCTCGTCCGCCACGCCTTCCAGGTTAACGAGAAGCTTGGCGTTGTTGGCGGCATCGTCTCCGTGCACGCCCGCATAGCGCGCGCTATACACGCCCGGCTCGCCGTCAAGCGCGTCGACGACCAAGCCAGAATCGTCGGCGATGGCCATGAGCCCCGTCTCTTCGACGGCAGCCTGCGCCTTGATGATGGCGTTCTCCAAAAACGTCGTGCCGTTTTCCTCGGGGTCCTCAAAATCGCCCAGCTGGCCGAGCGCCACAAAGCGAACCTCGGGCATGACCTTGCCTAAAATGGCCTCGATCTCGGTGAGCTTATGGGCGTTGCCCGTTGCCACGACAATGGTCGCCGCCGGGTCGAGGGTGTCGATGTCGATCTTCTCAAGTGCCATGAGTGGTCTCCTTGTCTCTATAGCAATGCCGCGCCGAGGGCGACGAGGGCCTCCGCCTCTCCCCTCTCAATCAACGGCAGTCTTATACTTCGACGTTTTCCCAGATAAAACCTGCCAAAATAAACCTGTCCCTTTTTGGCAGGTTAGGCGATGGCTTGGCGCTGAAGCTCGATGAGCTCGGCGATGCCTTTGTCGCCCAGGTCGAGCAGGGCGTTGAGGCGCTTACGGTCAAAGGGCGCCTGCTCGCCAGTGCCCTGGAGCTCGATCATCTCACCGGTGTCGGTGGCGACGAGGTTCATGTCGACTTCGGCATGGCTGTCCTCGGAATAATCGAGGTCAAGCAGCGTATTGCCGTCGACAACGCCCATGGAGATTGCAGCCACCTGGCCGGTAAGCGGGATGCGCTCGATCTTGCCCGCCTCGACCCACATGGCGAGGGCGTCGTGCAGCGCCACCCAGGCGCCGGTGATGCTCGCTGTACGCGTGCCGCCATCGGCCTGAATCACATCGCAGTCGACGGTGACGGTGTACTCGCCGAGCGCCTTCATGTTGACGACGGTACGCAGGCTGCGGCCAATGAGGCGCTCGATCTCCATGGAGCGACCCTTGCGGTTGGCGTGCTCGCGCTTGCAGCGCTTGCCGGTCGACGCCGGCAGCATGGCGTATTCCGCGGTCACCCAGCCGACCTTAGCTCCCTTTCGCCAGCCCGGCACGCCCTCCTCGATTGTGGCGGCGCACAACACGCGCGTGTCACCGAACTCGGCAAAACACGAGCCGTGGGCGTGCTTCATGACGCCACGGGTGAGCTTAACGGGGCGCAACTCGTTGGCGGCGCGACCGTTGGCGCGGTTGACCTGCATGTACTCCATAGAAAAATCCTTTCGGCAAAAGGTGTGGCGAAGGCTCTGACGGCGGCCTTACATCTATTTCAGCTCATCGATATCGATATGCTCAATGCTCTTGAGCGGCTGACCAAAGATAAAGCTGCCCGCCACCGCAAACTCGGCAATGTTATCGGCCGTCGTGGCAAAACGATGCTGCGGCTCGGCGGCGACGCCCGCCAGCTGCTCGCGGCGCGTGAGGATATCGGTCAGCTCGCGCGTGGTCTCCTCGGCGGAACTCACGACGCGTACCCCAGGCCCCAGCGCATGGCGGATAGGTCCCACCAACAGCGGAAAATGCGTACAGCCGAGCACCACGGTATCGATACCGTGGTCGCGCAGTGGCTCAACCGTGGCACCCACCAGCGCACGCACGGCAGGCGTATCGAAGATGTCCTCGTTCTCAAGCCACTGCTCTTGCAGATGCGCACCCGAGGCGAGCTCGTGTTCGACAACCTCGACAAAGCTCGAGGCGGGGCAGCCGTATACGTCGACGCCGGCATCTAGGTCCTGAATGGCGCGCGTGTAAGCGCCCGAGCGAATGGTGAGGTTGGTGGCGAGCACGCCCACGCGACGCGTGCGGGTGCTATTGATTGCCGCACGGGCACCCGGCGCGATCACGCCGATCACGGGAACGTCGAGCACCTGCTGGGCCAGACGCAAGGCCGCAGCTGTCGCCGTGTTGCAGGCGATGACCATAATCTTGACGTCGTGCTTCGACAGCCAACGGCCCGCCTGCAACGCAAACGAGCGCACCTCATCCTCGGTGCGCGTGCCGTAGGGGCAGCGTTTGGTGTCGCCGAAGTAGTAGACGGACTCGCGCGGCAGCACCGTCGCGATGGCGCGCGCAACCGTCAGACCGCCCAAACCAGAATCGAACACGCCAATCGGGCGCGTGTCGCCTGTCGGATTCTCGATATCGGACATTACCTCACCAGTCTCTCTCGAAAAGACATGTCCAAGTGCGGCGACGCCGCGCTACGAACGCGCCGCGACCAGCAGCTCTGCCGTCGCCGCCCAACCGTCGACAATTTTGCCGCGCGTAACGAAAGCGTTCTCGCAAGCAGCCAGGAACTCGGGCGCACCGGCGCTCGTCAGGCCATTCTCGACCAGGCAGAACGTGCCCACGTGATCGGCCATGTAGAAGTCGGACTCGGAATCGCCGAGCGCGAGCGTCTCCTCGCGCTCGATCCCCAGGTGCTCGCAGAAGCGCGCGATGGCAACGCCCTTGTTGAGGCCGGCGGGATTGATGTTAAACGCGCGACCGTCCTCGACGCGATCGAGCTCGAGCGTCGTCGGCTTGGACAGATGCGTCAGGTGACCGTTACAGGCCCACACCAGGCCGCAGCCGGCCTCGTCCAGGATGGCCTGGACCTCATTGTCGGGCACATCGCCGCGCATGCCGACGGTGACCTCGCGGTACTTGTAGCCGGTCGACATGTCGTTGTGATACTCGATCTTGTGCGGCCAGCGGGCAAGAATCTTCTCGCACACGCCGGTCTGCTCGATCACCTGGTGCGGAGTAAGGCCGCAGGCGGGGTCGTAAGGCATGTCGCCAGTCAGATACTCCCAATCGTTGGCTTTGAGGTCGTACATGACCAGGCCGCCCATCTCACCAATGTAGGAGTTGAGGCCGAGCACGCGCGCGTCCTCGTGGATCATGGTACGGTTGCGGCCCGAGGTGGGAACCACCTGAATGCCAGCGCGAGCGAGCGCCACGACGGCCTCGACGAGTTTGGTCGAGGGGTTGTCGTCGTTGTCGCGCAGCACGCACGAGCCGGGCGCGAGCATCGTGGCATCCAGGTCGGTAAAGACGTACTTGACCTTGGCCAAGCGCTCGCGCATCTCGCCCGAAAGCTCGGCAACGGTCGGCAAGGTGTTGTGGGACATGGTTACTCCGTTTACGTAGAAGGGTTTGGACTTGGACGGCATGTTTTGATTGAGGGAACACGCTTATGGCGACAGCGCACTCAGGGCGCCGCCGCCATCATGGTTCATTAGTCAAACTGGGTAACATCGATCAGGCGATTGGCCAGCGAAAGGTCGCTCTCGATGGGCACGAACTCGTCGCCCACGTGCATGAGCTCCTCGTCACCCTTTGCCAGCAGCAAGACAATGGTGGGAGCATCGGGGTTGACGTACTCCTCGCGCGCCGCCTTGAACGCCGCATGCACAGCGGCTTCGCGGTCGAGGATGATCTTGTTCGGCGTATCGTCGGGAACATGCTCGGCAAGCTCGCGACAGACCTTCATCGGGTCCTCGTGAGCTGGATCCTCGTTCGTAAAGATCATCAGGTCGGAATACGGTGCGGCCTCGCGTGGCAATTGCTCGCGGCGCTCCTGCGCCTTGCCGCCGGCGGCGCCAAACAGCGCAATGACGGGGCTAGCGGGAAACGCGCGCTTGACCGACGAGAAAAGCGAACGGAACGAAAGCTGGTTGTGCGCATAGTCAACGACGCAGATCACGCGGCCGTCCTTCGACTCCACGACCTCCATGCGGCCCGGCACACGCAGTTTGGAGAGGCCCTTCTTGATAGCCTCGATACCGATGCCGATCTCGCGCGCAGCGGCGATAGCGACCAGCGCGTTTTCCACGTTAAAGTCGCCCGCGATACCCAGCAGGACCTTCTCCCCCGCCTCGGGCTCGTCGGCGCTCATGCCGTGCAAGTTGAACTCGATGTTAAAGCCGAGCATGCGGACATCGCTCGCCCACAGGCTTGCCTCGGGATGCTCGACGCCAACGGTCACCAAGCGCTCGGCCGTCGACGCTGCCTCTAGCACACGGTCAACCTCATCGGTGCCCAGATTCACCACGGCGGTCTTTGCCTGGTCAAAGATCCTAAGCTTGCTCTCAAAATAATCCTCAAACGTGGGGTGTTCGATCGGCGAGATGTGGTCGCGGCCGATGTTGAGGAAGCACGCCACGTCAAACGGCAGATTCTCGACGCGTTGGTACTTGAGCGCCTGGCTCGAGACCTCCATGACCATGGACTGGCGACCGGACGTGCGGCAGTTGGCGATATGGCGCCAAACCTCGGGGGCCTCGGGCGTGGTGTTGGTGCTCTCGTAGCACTCGATACCATCGTCGGTACTCACCGAGCCGATCATGCCGCAGGACTCGCCCGCCGCCTTGATGATGGACTGGAGCATAAAAGCGGCCGTGGTCTTTCCCTTGGTGCCGGTGATGCCCACGATCTTGACGTCGTGGTCGGGACGGTCGTAGACCTCCGGCGGCAACAGGGCCATGGCCGTGCGAACACTATCAACAACCAGCATCGCAGCACCGCTCTCCTGCGCCAGCGGCTCCAGAGACTCGACCAGCGACTCCTCGCACACAAATGCGACGGCGCCCGCATCGAGCGCCATGCTCAAAAACGCGGGCTTAAAGGCAGCACCTTTGCAAAAGAATACGTCACCTGCCGAGACCGCGCGCGAATCAAACGAGCAGCCGGTCACGGCGCGCTCGTCAACCTGCTCTGATGCGCGCAGCTCGCCGCACACATCGAGAAGCTTGGCAAGCGTATCGACCGTGGTCACGGTCGCGGAATCCGAATGGTGCATCTTTCACCTTTCTCAGCCATTTGGCAGGGACGGTTTTATAGTAACTGAAACGCACCCACGCAAAAACGGCTCCCGGAGGAGCCGTTACGCGCAGGCGTTCGTAAGCCGAGGCTAGGCAGCCTGAACAGCGGGCTGGTCCTCGTCGATAAAGAAGCGCTTGTACCACACTAGGAACACGAGCGGCGTATAGATCTTGCGCTGGAAATCGCCCTTGCCCGCAAAGTGCAGATCGAGCAGGTGCATGAGCTCGTCGGTATTGAAGAACTCGCTTGCCCACGGCGCGGTGAAGTACTCCTTGACATAGTCGTACCACTTTTGCTCGCGCAGCCAGTAGACAATCGGCACCGGGAAGCCCACCTTGGGACGGGTGGCCCACTCATCGGGCAGCGACTTGTTGGCAGCGTGGCGGAGTACCTGTTTGTTGCCGTTCTCGTTGATGCGGTAGCGGTCGGGAATGTGCTCGGCGAACTCCATGACTTTGCGGTCCAGGAAGGGCACGCGCAGCTCCAGCGAGTGCGCCATGCACATCTTGTCGGCCTTGAGCAGAATGTCGCCCGGGAGCCACATGTTCATGTCCAGGTACTGCTTCTTGACCAGTTCGGGCTGACCCTTCACGCGTGCGTAGATGGGTGCAGCGAGCTCAAAGGCGCCATCGCCGGTGTTGTACTCGGGCTTGAGCACGCCGTCGACCTCGCGCTCCGGCCATACCAGAGCCTGTCCCAGGAACGACTTCTCGGGGATCTCGGCACCCTTGACCAGGAAGTTATGTCCCTTGAAGTACGGCATATGCAGCGCCAGATTACCGAGCGCGCGACGGATGGGCAGCGGCACCATCTTTTTGTACTTGCGCACCGGGACCGTATCCTCGTAGTAGGCGTAGCCGCCAAAGAGCTCGTCGGCGCCTTCGCCCGAAAGCACGACGGTGACGTCCTTGCAGGCCATCTCGGCCAAGAACCACAGCGGCACGGAAGACAGGTTGGACTGCGGCTCGTCCATGTGATACTGGATGTCCTCGAGCGCACCGAAGAACTCGTCGGCGGTAATCATCTTGCGAACGTTCTCGACGCCGAGCTTATCGGAAAGTTCCTTGGCGTAGTTGGTCTCGTTGAAGTTCTTGTAGTCAAAGCCCACCGAGAAGGTCTTGTCGGGCATGAGGCAAGCGGCGATGTAGCTGGAGTCGACGCCACCGGAGAGGAACGACGCGACCTTGACGTCGGCGATGCGATGGGCCTCGACACTCTCGTGCACGACCTCGTCCAGCTCATCGACATACTCTTCGAACGGCTTCTCGACGGCAGAGTAATCGCAATCCCAGTAGCGCTCGATGTTCATCTTGCCGGTCGGGATATCGACGGTAAAGTAGTGCGCCGGCGGCAGCTTGTAGACACCCTCGAAGAAGGTCTCCTCAGTCGCCGAATACTGCAGCGTCATGTACGGACGCAGAGCCTTTTTGTTGACCGCCTTGTGGAAGTGCGGGTAGTCCAGGAAGCTCTTGATCTCGGAACCAAAGAGCACGCCCGGAGCGCCGTCGCCCGCATCGGCCATGGGATAGTAGTAGAGCGGCTTGATGCCAAAGATGTCGCGGGCGCCAAAAAGCTTGTTCTTCTTTTTGTCCCAGATGACGAAGGCGTACATACCGCGCAGACGATCGAGTACGGCCTCGCCCCACTCCTCGTAGCCGTGCAGGAGGCTCTCGGTGTCGGCGCCGCAGTGGAACTTGTAGCCCTTGGCCTCGAGCTCGGAACGGAGTTCTTGGAAGTTGTAGATCTCGCCGTTGAAGACAATGACGACGCTGCCGTCCTCATTGGCCATGGGCTGAGCGCCGGCCTCGGTCAGGTCGAGGATCGACAGGCGGCGGAAGCCCAGGGCAACGCGGCCGTCGATAAACTGACCGCCCATGTCGGGACCGCGATGGACGATGCGGTCCATCATCTTGGTGAGCACCTCGGATTGGTTATCCGTCCCACCGACAAAACCGACAAAACCGCACATATACTATCCCCTCTGCTGTTGCTGGGCATCAAATCGAATCAGTAGCTTTTGAGTATACCCGAGGGCGTAAAGAGGGGCGGAATGTTCAGGCAATCTCAACTGAATCAGCTCCGCTGTGACACGCGCCGGTTACCTTTAATGGATATGAGGTGAATGGGGCGATTGTTTTGCTATACTCTCTCCGCACGGGCGATTGGCGCAACGGTTAGCGCAGGTGCTTTACACGCACAAGGCTGGGGGTTCGAATCCCTCATCGCCCACCATTGAATTGGAAACGGTCCTCGCAAGGGGACCGTTTTTGTTTGGGCCCAGCGCATGGGATTCGAACCCGAAAGGGTGCGGAGCTGAGGAAACGCGAAGCGTTTTCCAGCGCAGCACGCGAGGGCCGTAGGCCCGAAGCGAAAGCGGGCGGCGGAGCCGCACGCGGACATCCCTCATCGCCCACCACTGATTTGATAGGCTCCCAGCAATGGGAGCCTTTCTTTTTTGGGCCCAGCGCATGGGATTCGAACCCGCCAGCACATCTGTCACAAAGGCCGTGGCCAAATAATGGCAAAAATGAGTACTGCTACTTTGCTTGCAACATATAAACAGATAGTGTTTGCTTAGGTTACGCAACATATGTCCATTATAAGGACTAACAGTCAGATCAAAATCGTGTATTCATCGCCATTTCGACTTGCCATCTGGCCTTATTAGTCCAAAATTGCTGCTACCAAATCGGTAACAGTACTCATATTTGATGTTTTTTGACCAGCAGGTCTCCCTGCCTTAGCAAATCTAAGGCAAAACGGGCTCCAGACCGCTGAATCATGCCGCATAGGGCACGTCCGCAGTCCGGAACTCGGTCCAAATTGAGTTATTGCGCCGCGTTAGCCCAAAACACCCGACAGGATCTCGATCAGACTGTCCACGTCGGCTTCCTCGCAGACGAGTGGCGGCAGGAAACGCAGCGTATGCGCACCCGTAGCGTTGATCACGGCACCGGCGGCCAGCGCGCGGGCAACAACACCATGCGCGTCGCCCGCGGCATCATCCAAATCACAGCCGAGCATCAAGCCGCGACCACGTACCTCGGTCACGTGCGGCAGCTTGGCGAGCTTTGCCTCCATATAGGCACCCACCTTGGCAGCATGCTCGGCATAATCGCCACGCACAAGCGCGGAGAGCGTCGCGGCACACGCCGCGATGGCCAAGCAGCTACCGCCAAAGGTCGAGCCGTGGTCGCCCGGCTTAAACACGTCGGCAATCTCCTTCTTCGCCACGACGGCACCCATGGGCACGCCATCAGCAATGCCCTTGGCAAGGCTCATGATGTCGGGCTCCACGCCATAGGTCTGGAACGCAAACGGCTTGCCGGAGCGGAAGATGCCGCACTGGACCTCGTCGGCGATAAGCACGGCGCCCACTTCGTGTGCCAGGTCGCGCGCCGTAGCCATAAACTCCTCGGTCATGGGATGCACACCGCTCTCACCCTGGATCGGCTCGAGCATCACGGCACAAATTTCGCTCCCCAGCTGCTTAAAGATCGCACGCAGCTCATCCACATCGTTGGGCGTGCAGGCCACAAAGCCACCCGGCAGCGGGCGGAAGCTGTCCTGCAGCCAATCCTGCATGGTGGCGGCAATGGTCTCGAGCGTACGGCCGTGGAAGCCGCCGCGCATGCACACGATGGTGTTGCCGCCATTACCGGCACGCTTGGCGTACAGGCGCGCGAGCTTCATCGAGCCCTCGTTGGCCTCGGCGCCAGAGTTGGCAAAGAAGGTCTCCCAAACCTGCTCATCCGCAGCCGGGGCACCAAGAGCAGCTGCCGTGGTCTCATCGCCGGCGGCAATGGCATCGGCAAGCACGCGCGCACCATCTACGTCGTCGTTAGCAAGCTTGGACAGCAGCGCCGCGACCTGTCCGCGCTGCTCAATGTAGAAGTAATTGGAGACATGCATGAGCTTTTTGGTCTGTGCCTCGAGCGCCGAGAGCACAGCCGGGTCGCCATGACCTAGGCTGCACACGCCGATGCCGGCAAGAAAGTCGAGGTACTCACGGCCATCGTCGCCGGTGAGCTTCATGCCGTGACCCTCGACAAACTCGACCGGAGAGCGGCCAAAGGTATGCATAACGTAATGGGATTCAAGCGATTGCTGAGCTGCAAGTGACATGGGATGCCTTTCGTTGAGCGCCGGACGGCGCAGGCCTATGGGTGTAGGAATGGGGCGGCTGAGGGTCAGCTAGACCGTCTGAAGCTTCTCGACCTCGTCAAGATTCTCGGTCAGACGCGCAGCAAACGTCGAAAGCGGATGCGGATGCGTATCGAACTCGTAAGCCGTCTCGGTGGAATGGATCACGGTACCGACGCCGGCATCGGTCAGCAGCTCCAGCAGCAGCGAATGCGGCGTGGTGCCGTTGATGATGTGAGCGCGAAATACGCCGCCGGCAAGCGCATCGACGGCCGCGCGCAGCTTGGGAATCATGCCCTTATCGACCTCGCCGCCGTAGAGCATTTCGTTAACCTCGTCGAGTGTTAGGTTGGAGATGAGTGAGTCTTTATCGCTAAAGTCCTTGTACAGGCCGTCGACGTCGGTCAAAAAGATCGCCTTGTGCGCGTGGAGCGCTGCCGCAACGGCACCGGCGGCGGTATCGGCGTTGATGTTGAAGAAACCGCCGTCCTCCCCCGCCGCGACGGTAGCGATAACGGGGATGTACTCGCTATCGAGTAAGCGCTCGATATAGTCGGTGTTAACGTGCGTCACTTTGCCCACGCGACCGAGCTCGGGGTCGAGCGGCTCGGCGATGAGCGTGCCAGCATCGCTGCCCGACACGCCCACGGCCAGGTTGCCGTGGTGGTTGATGGCGGCAACCAGCTCCTGGTTAACCTTGCCGCCCAGCACCTCGCACACGATATCCATAGTCGCCGGCGTGGTCACTCGCTGGCCGTTCTTAAACTCGACGGGGATGTCGTAGTGGCTCAGCGCCTCGTTGATGGCCTTGCCGCCACCGTGCACGATAACAGGGCGCATGCCGATGATCTTGAGCAGCACGATGTCGCTCATCACGTCGCGGCGCAGCTGCTCATCAACCATGGCGGCTCCGCCATATTTGATAACAACCGTCTTACCGGTCAGGTTCTTAATCCACGGCAGCGCTTCGAACAGCAGCTGCGCGGTTGCTTCGTTGGATTCGTTCGAACGACAATCGCGTGCGAATTTCATAATCTGCCTCGTCTTTCGTATCGTTATCGCGCCGTGCTCCGCTGTCCGCAATCGCGGCAAGATGCGCAGCGTGCCTGGAATCTAGGAACGGTAGTCGCCGTTAATGGAGATGTACTCATGCGTGAGGTCGCAGGTCCACACGGTCGTTGCCGCGTCGCCTGCGCCCAGGTCGGCCGAGATCACGATCTCGGGCGCCTCGAAACGTCGTAGAGCCTCGTCCTCGTCAAAGGGAACAGTCAGACCATCGCGACAGACAGGCATGCCCATCATGTCGATGGAAACGTCTTCCTGATTAAACTTCACGCCGCACTTGCCAAGCGCCATAGCAACGCGGCCCCAGTTGCAGTCGTGGCCGGCGATGCAGGTCTTAACGAGCGGCGAGTTGGCAACGGCACGGGCGGCGATATCGGCCTCCTCGTCGTTCACGGCGCCGGTAACGTTGACCGTAACAAGCTTAGATGCGCCCTCACCATCGGCGGCGATATTGCGCGCCAGGCTCTCGCACACCTCGTGCACGGCAAATGCCAACTCGTCAAAGGCATCGGAGCCCTCGACGATAGGCTCGGCATCTGCGGCAGCGGCGCCGGAGGCAAGCATGATGCAGGTGTCGTTGGTCGAGGTGTCGGAATCGACCGTTACCTTGTTAAAGGTCTGCTTGACGGTCGAGAGCAGCAGGGCATGAAGTGCCGCAGGCTCGACGGGGGCATCGGTGGTGATAACTGCGATCATGGTGGCCATGTTGGGCATGATCATACCCGAGCCCTTGCACATTCCGCCTACCGTATAGACATTGCCCGCATGACCCGCAGCCTCACTGACGTAGGATACGGCGTACTCCTTGGAGTGCGTGTCGGTCGTCATGATGGCGCGAGCGGCATCGGCGCCACCGTGGGCGGAGAGCGCCTCGTAGGCAGCAGGAATGGCGGTCTCAAACGTGTCGATCGACAGAATCTGGCCAATCACACCCGTGGAGGCAACCAGAATCTGCTGGGGCTCGCAGCCGATGACCTGCGAGGCGATGTTGCACGTCTCGCGCGCGCAGGCAAGGCCCGTCTCGCCCGTGGCGGCATTCGCGTTGCCGGAGTTGATTGAAACGCCGGCGATGATGCCATAGCCCTTGCCCACACCGCCCAGGTTGGCGCGGCTCACCTGCACAGGCGCTGCGCAAAAGCGATTGGTCGTAAACACGCCGGCACCGGGACAGGGTTTATCGGGCACGACGAGCGCGTAATCCAAGCGCTCGGGATTCTTGCGAAAACCCGCATGAATACCCGCGGCCTTAAAGCCGGCCGCTACCGTAATGCCACCCTCGACGGCACGAATCTTGATATCGAACTGCTCTGTATTCATCGTCCTTACGACTCCTTATATCAAACAAAAAACGGACATCGGTTGGTGCGCCATGCCAGTCGTGATCATGAGACCAGCTTAAGAGTGGCGCCCCACTCGATGCCCGACTACCAAATCGTTAACAATCGAATGTGCTACACCGGGCACGCCACTGTGGGCAAGCCTCGTCGCTCGTCAAAGCCAAAGACGATATTGGCGCATTGGACTGCTTGGCCCGCAGCGCCCTTGCACAGATTGTCGATGGCGCCCGTCGCCACCAGCACGCCCGCGCGCTTGTTGAGCGCGAGGCCAATCTGGGCGGCGTTGGTGCCGACGACCGAAGCCGTCTTGGGCTGCTGGCCGGCGTCGAGCACGCGCACAAAGGTGCGTCCAGCGTAGAACTGCTTGTAATAGTCGACAACATCCTCAAGAGCCAACGTGTCGAGAGCCTGCGGCGCGAGCGGCAGCGTCACCGTGGAGAGCAGACCACGCTTGAGCGGTGCCAGGTGCGGGGTAAAGACGACGCGATCGGTCAGGCCCAAGATCTGCTCGATTTCGGGCGTGTGGCGATGCTTGCCCACGCCGTATGCTTCCAAATTCTCGTCGGCGCTGCAAAAATGCGTACGAGCGTTGCAGGACTTGCCGGCACCCGTCACACCGCTGATGGCATCGACAATCACGGGGCCGTTCTCGGCCACCCAGCCCGCGCGCACGGCGGGCGCGGCGGCAAGGCTCGTTGCGGTGGGATAGCAACCGGCGCAGGCGACCAGCACGGGTTTGCCGTCGGCATGGTCGGATGCGGCGGTCTCCAAGTCCTGGCAGAACAGCTCGGGCAGACCGAAGGCACGGGTCTTGAGCAGCTCGGGGCTCGTATGCTCGGCGGCATACCAAGCCTCAAAAACGGACGCGTCGTTCAGACGGTAGTCGGCCGAAAGATCAAAGCAGGAGACGCCCGATGCAAGCAGCGCGGGCACCTGTGCCATGGCAGCCGTGTGCGGCACGGCCAAAAAGACCGCGTCGCAGTTCTTGAGCTCAGGGGCATCATGCGTCGTAAAGACAAGATCGCTTACGCCGGTGAAGCTCGGGTGCACCGCAGACAACGGCTGGCCGGCATCGGCGTTGGACGTAATGGCAGCAAGTTCAAACTCGGGATGACCGAGGACGAGGCGAATGAGCTCGGCTCCGGCATATCCAGCCGCGCCGACGATTCCAACCTTCAAAGACATATCAGACTCCTTGTCTGCGATTTATGCACCGATGCGCATTTCGCAGCGGTCGTTATGAAGTGAGTTGAAACTTTAGCACCAAAAGATGCATTAATACGTAAATGGCTTGCATATTCATGCATTGAAACATTCCCGACACATTCGCTTGAAGGAATTGACAAATGGAGCGGGCCCCGTATTGACCGGCGCTCCTAACGGCGCCGGGCAATACGGGGCCCGCCCATGCGAAAACCAAGTTGTTAGGATGAGCCAGCTGGCTAGAGCTCGACCGGCACCCATTCGTCGTGATTGCAGATAAATGCCTCGGAATCCTCGACGCTAAAGAAGACAAGCGCGGGGTCGTTAGGCCCCTCATAGTGCTCGCCCAGGTGCTCTAGATGCTTCCACCCGGCTTCGCGCATTTCGTCTAAAGCCCGGTCATCCAAGCCGGCACGCCCGCGCAAGATGAGCCAGCCATGGCCCGGCCACCAACTCGTGGCCTCAAAGCGCTGGTTTTGCAGCAGCTCTTGCCACACATCTTTGGTGCGCGCTGTCACAAACCACAGCTTGCCGTCCTGAATCTGCGCAAACGAGAACGGACGCACATGCGGCTGCCCGTCCACGCTCGTCGCCAGATACCACGCCGGCACCGACGTCAGATACTCCAACACCGTATTCAATCCGTCCATGTGTCCTCCTGACGCCTGACCAGTCTTTTTGGAATGGGTAGCCAATTTGGGAAATTAGAGCTCGAGGCGCTCTTCGCTGCCGTCGATATCGCAGAACCGTGCGGCGATGTTGCGGACCGAGAAGAATGCAAGGCGGCCGTCGTTGGCACTATCGTGTTGCTCGCCAATGCCCACCATGTGCCTAAAGCCCGCCTGACGCACCTTGTCGCTCACGACTGCATCATCATCGAGCGCGGCCTCACCGGTTAACACGATCCAGCACTCCCCCGGCTTCCAGCCCGATACCTCAAACTTGGGATTCGCGCTCAACTCCGCCCACACGTCCTTGTCGCGCGACGTGCAAAACCACAGTTTGTCGTCATCGACCATGGCAAACGAAAACGGCCTCACGCGGGGCTGATGCCCGTCGCTCACATCGGTCGTGGCAAGATACCACGCCGGAATGCGTCTGAGATACGAGCAAGCGCGCTCGAGCTGAGCCGTGCGATCGATGTCGGTCATAGAGACCCCTTTCTTGCGCTCGAATCGAGCTTAGACGAGTTGAAGATTGATAACGACAACGCATGTCACCAGCAGCGCCATCGCCACCGCGGCCAGTGCATCCCCGCGGCCAAACGTAAGCGCATGCAGACGCGTGCGTCCCTGTTCGCCGTGATAGCAGCGCGCATCCATGGCGGCCGAAAGCGTCTCGGCATGACGAAACACGCCGGTGAACAGCGGAATCGCCACACTGCCGAGCATGCGCACACCGCCGAGCGGACCGCCCGTCACGCGCGCGCCGCGACTTGCCTGTGCATCGGCCGTCTGTTTCATCTCGGTGGCAAATTGCGGCATAAACCGCAGCGCGATACCCATAATCATGCCGAGCTCGTGCGCCGGAAGCCCCACGCGCGCAAATGGTGCGAGCAGACGTTCAAAGCCCGCGGTGAGGTCGAGCGTCGGCGTGGTGAGTGTAATGGCGCTCATGCCGGCCATCATCAACGTCAGGCGGCACGCCACAAACGCCGCAGAACGCAGCGAGCCCTCGCTCACCTGCAAAAAGCCAAGCTGCCACAGGATGCGGCCACTCTGGTCGGAAAACAGGTTGAGCACCGCGACCACCACGACAATCGCCAGCAATGGTGCCATCGATGATAGGACCCGGCGCAACGGCACCCGGGCTGCGAGATAGACCAGCACGACAAAAAATGCGGCCGGAACCAGCCCGCAAAAGCTTCCGACGGTGAGCACGGTGACCAGAAATGCAAAACCTAGGAGCAACTTAGTACGCGGATCCAGGCGATGCACCGCGCTATCCCCGGGATAGTAGCTGCCAAATGAGAACGCCTCCATTAGCAGCCCTCCTCTCGCGTGGGCGCCTTGGAACCAGCCTGACACGGAACCCTCAAAGGCACGTCCGCGCAGCCCAGCAGCAAGCCGGCCAACTCGTCGGCTAGCGCCTCAACCGTATAAAGCTTGTCGCAGCGGAGCGGCACACCGGCTTGCGCAAGCGCCAGCGCCATGCGCTGGGCGGCAGGAACGCCCAGGCCGATCGATTTGAGCTCGTTCGCGCGCGCAAACACCTGCGCGGGCGTTCCCTCGGCAAACACGGCGCCCTCGTTCATCACAACGATACGGTCACAGCAATTTGCCAGGTCATCCATGCTATGCGAAACCATGACAACAGTCAGGCCCTCGCGATGGAGCCGATCGATGAGCCCCAGGAAATCCCTGCGCGCAGCCGGATCGAGCCCCGCCATGGGCTCGTCGAGCACCAGCACCTCGGGCTCCATGGCGAGCACGCCGGCAAACGCCACGCGGCGCTGCTGGCCGCCCGAAAGCTCAAAGGGGTTCTTGTCGCCTATCGCGGCAAGGTCGAGGCCCACGCGCGCAAGCGATGATGCGACACGGCGTGCAACCTCGTCTTCTGGCAGGCCAAGGTTGCACGGGCCAAACGCCACGTCCTGCGCCACGGTCTCGGCAAATAGCTGGCGCTCGGGATACTGAAACACCACGCCGACCTTGGCCTTAACCGCGGCGGCGTCTTTCTTGCTTGATAGGTCGAGCCCCAGCGCGCAAACGCTTCCCTCCTGCGGACGAATCAACCCGTTGAGATGCTGAACCAGCGTCGATTTACCCGAGCCGGTATGACCCGCCAATCCCAGAAACTCGCCGCGGCGCACCGTCAACGAAACATCACGTAGCGCCCAGGGGCTGTTTGGATCGTTGCCCCAAAGAGCTTGTTTGCTCGATGCGTCCGCAGTGGTCGAGCGCTTGCGCCATCGACGGCGCTCGCGGGCGCTCAGCGAGTAACTATGCGAGAGGTGCAAGATCTCGATAACGGGCTCCGACGCGGCTATCCCGTCGGCCGCAGAGGATCCATTGTCAAGCACATGTGAATCGGATGCGGAAGGCTGCCCTGCTATGTCCGCCCCACTCCGCTCGGCATAAGCCTGTGCAATCTCGGCGACCATATCCGCCTCGCGCACCTGCGCGCAAACGGGCACGCCCTTCGCACGAAGCAACCTGCCCAGACGACACGACGCCGGCATATCCAGGTTGAGCTGCGCAAGCTCATCCGCCCGCGTCAAGATTTCCTCGGGCGTACCGAGCATGGCAACGCGCCCCGCCCGAAACACCGCGACACGATCGGCCTCGGCGGCCTCTTCCATAAAGTGCGTAATCATCACGATGGTCATGCCGCGATCGTGCAACGCGCGGCAAGCCTTCATGAGGCCCTTGCGTCCACGCGGATCGAGCATCGAGGACGCCTCGTCCAATATGAGCACGCGCGGCTCCATGGCGAGCACGCCGGCAAGCGCCACGCGTTGCTTTTGGCCACCCGAAAGCGCATGGGTCTCGTGGCGCTCAAAGCCCACCAGCCCCACGCCCTTCAGCGCCTCGCGTACGCGCTGCGCAATTTGCGCCGATGGCACGCCAAGGTTTTCGGGACCGAACGCAACGTCATCTTCGACAAGCGTTGCCACCAGCTGATCATCGGGATTCTGGAATACCATGCCCGCGGTCGAACGAATGTCGTAGACCAGCTCGGGGTCGGACGCATCCATGCCATCGATGCGCACCGTGCCCGCATCGGGCTGCAGCAGCGCATTCAGATGCTTGGCAAACGTCGACTTGCCCGACCCATTGCCACCGAGGATGCAGAAAAACTCACCGTCCTCGATGTTCAGATCGACGCCGTCGAGTGCTTTCGCAGCACCGTCATAGCTAAAGGAAACGCCCCGACACTCAATCATGCGCGGCCTTTGACCTGGTCCTTTTTAGGCGTGATGAGGTTGGAGACCACTTTATACACCGCCAGTGTCAACACCGAGTTAAGCACGGTCTTGATAAGGTTGAACGGCAGCACGGCAGGAATCATGAGCGGGGCGATCACATCGACCGAGCCATACCAGAACCAAACGCCAATGGTCAGATTCGCAACCATAGAAAGCACCGTAGCGGCAATAACGCCCAGTGCCAGGCCAATCACGGCACCCTTATAGGTATGCATCTTCTGGTAGACGATAGCCGCGGGCAGAATATAGCCCAGCGTGGCAACCAGGTTCATAAGCGCGCCGACCCAGTCACCCGTGGTGAGTGCATGGATAACGATCGCCATGGCGGCAACAGCGGTACCGGCACCGGGACCATACGCAAACCCGCACACCATCGCCGGCACCAGCGACGGGTCATACGTCAAAAACGGCGCCGAGGGAAGGATGGGCAGCTGCACATACATAAACAGGGCGCCCAAGGCGCACATCAGCGCCATGGTAACGAGCTGTTTGGTGCTCCACCTATTCGTGTTCTCAAAATGGATATGCTGCGACTGTTCAGACATAAGATCACCTGCCTCTTTCATCCGGACTCTAACCGTTGGTACTGGGATCTCACCAGTTCAGCCGGCATGCGAACCAACACACGCACGGGTCGCGGACTCATCGGCTCGGTCGCAGACGCCTCGTCTGCGCCACGGCACCCCTTTGGCACCGCCCGATTTACCGCCAGTGGGGAATTTCACCCCGCCCTGAAACAGCAATTGCAAGTGTAGCACGAGCAATCGTTCGCGCAAGTATGCCAAGGGTAATTTGTGGCGGGGGAAATAGCCCAGAAATATGCCCGGAATAAAGCAAGGCATCGACTTCGTTCCTCACCCATCCCAAAGTGATGCGCTTTTCGCGGCTTTGCCGCGAAACAGCAACCGGGACACGTATCCCCAACAACCACGTTCTCCGCCCGCCGACCTCAAGGCCGTAAACGCAGGGGATCCGGGGGCGTGACGGGGGTTTCTCTCCGGAACATTCCGCACTGATATCTTCTGTATTGAAGACGTCGATGGTGCACCCGTATACCATTGACGTCGACACCATCAGATGCGG